>NZ_CP125854.1:1200543-1800815 GCF_030169785.1 Bdellovibrio sp. 22V | reverse complement strand
GAGAATAAAATCCCCTTCCCGCAACTCATTTTCTGATGATAACTGAGCGCACTCGGGTGCTTTTAGGACCGCCTCATAGACACTAGAGTCGAGGTAAGAAGCCTCGTCTAAAAAACCGCTGGCATAAGCCACGGACGCAAAACAATTGGGACCGTCATATTGATAAAGGGAGGAAATTTTTTGCAGATACTCAACCCTGGATGAGTCCACGGCGCGCGGATCAGCCACCGCCTGCAAACTGATTCCGAATAAGAGTCCTAATAAAATCCGCTTCATAACTTGGACAGATGCAAGGCGATGCCAAGCAAGTTCGGGCTCTTTTTCAGTAAAAGATTCAGGCAAAGTGCCCAAATACGACCCTCGCGTTTTCCCTCTGAATATGCTCGCACGGAAACATCGAACACTCTCGGGTTTGGCATCATTTCCGCAAGGACATCCAAAACGGGATCAAGAGTGGATCTAGAACCCGCAAGACAAATGGAGATACGACATGAGAGTTCTATTGTGCTTTTTAGTTTTGACGATGCTTGCCTGCCAACAGAATGCCGATTCTTCAGCAACATCCTGGGATGAGAGCCAAAACGGAATCGTCGGAGGCTTCGACGTTCCCGCAACTTCCCGCCTTCATCAGCAAGTTTTAGACTTCAAAATTGTCGTCACTGTAGAAAAGAAAGACGCTCCACCGCGTTCTGTGACCTCACAATGTACGGCGAGCGCCATTGCGCCCACTATTCTTTTGACAGCGGGCCACTGCATTGCCACATCGGCGGCGACAGAAGCGCACACGGTTCACGTGATGGATGCCCAGGGCGCGAAAGTCAGTTTGCGCGCCATCCGGGTTGTCGTTCACCCTGAATATATAGCGGGCAATAAGAACTCGGACCTTGCTTTAGTACTTCTCGAGAAGCCTCTTCCAGAAAATATTGAGATTTTGAATCTGCCAGAGAAAGAGCCGTCTTTAAACCTTGTGCAAGTTCAAGCTGCCGGCTATGGCCGAATGGACGGTCGTCCCGCTTATAAGGGCTATACGGGCATTCTGCGCACAACGAACTTAGATGTGGTTGCGTATGATCCTTTGGCGCCTTCTTTTATTGTTTCTCAGAACCAAGGCAAAGGCTTCTGCCAAGGCGATTCTGGAGGCCCGGCCATTCTTGTGATGGAGGACAAATCCTATGTCGTTGGCGTGGCTTCGCGAACTTTTTTCAATCCGGAAGTTCCTTTAGAGGAGCGCAATCTTTGTATCGATCGCGGCGCTTATATCACCGTACAATTCCATATCGATTGGATTCGTGAAGAGGCGAGGAAATTAAGCCAAAACTAGCCGTTCTCATGAAAAAATCGAACACTTTGCCCGGGCGGAAACATTGCAACATCGTTGAATGTGAAATTTAACATTGTAAAGAGGCGCTACGTTCTAATACATTCGCAACGACTGTATGAAAACGTTGAATCAATTTTTACTATCCAAGTTTAACGCCATCAAAGTGACGAACCCGCGTTTCTCACTCCGGGCTCTGGCGCAGAAATCCAATATCTCTCCAGGACATCTTTCCGAGATCCTGACGGGTAAACGCGGCCTTACGGTGAAGAATTTAGAAAAACTCATCACGGCTCTTCGCCTGGCGCCCGATGACGTGACGACGGCGTACCGCTATTTTGATTCTGAAAAAGCCCGCAAGAAGGCGACTCAGTCCATTGAAAAGGTTCTTACTAAAAATGAGTTTGCGGAAATTTCCGGCACTGAGTTCTTTCTGGTTCTCGCGGCCATGGATCTTTCTATCGACAATCTCGACATCGCTTCTGTTGCAAAAAAAACGGGACTTTCCGAAGAGCACATCGAAAACGTCATCAATAAATTCGTGAAAATGGGAATTCTAGAGAAAAACGACGACGGTGCTCTTAACAAGAGCCTGCGCAGTCTTAGCACGGAAAGCGAAATTCCCAACTTTGACATCCAGAGATTCCATAAAGACGCTTTAGACCGCACTAAGAGCGTTTTCGCCGAGGTCGCGACGAATAAGCGCGAGATGGTTTACATGACCATGGCTATCAACCCTAAAAACCTTCCTCAAGCCAAAAAAGAAATCGAAAAGTGCTGGAAAAAGGTTTATACGAAGCTCTCTCAAGGGGAAAGAACTGAGATTTATTCGCTGGGAATTCAACTCGTTCCCGCGCATACCGGAAAGGAAAAATAAATGAAACCGTCTTTATTTGTATTGGTTCTGTTTATCAGTTTCCCAGCATTCGCCCAATACGTCGTTAGAAACGGCGGATACACGGTGCAATGCCTCGACGCCCGTCCCAAAACTTTGGAAATCATGGAAGGTGAAGCGCAGGGCTTTGCGATCCACTACTCTTCAAAACGTTCTTACCTGGCGAAGGCTGCGGATCTAATTTCGCGTATCAGCCTTGTCGATGCGGGAAAATCGCAAAAGTACACGGCGTGGCTGAAAGAGTGGAAGTCGCAGATCATTTGGATGCCGGAGCTGGATCTTTACAGTCCTGCCGACAAGGGCACCGTGGTTCTTCCGTTTAAACATTGCCGTGAAAGAATCGGCATCGTGCAAATCAACGAGACACGTTTTGGTGAGCAAAAATACTGGATCAACCCGGTGGTTTGGAACAATCTTGATGAAGATCAAAAAGCGGCGCTCTTGCTTCACGAATTGATCTATCGTGACTTGCTGGAAGAGCACCCTGAATCCAACGCTTTTCTTGTTCGCAAAATCAATCTTAAGATTCACACCGTCGATATCGCACGCGAAAAGAAATCCTTTGCCGAACTTCTGAGCCTTCTTTAAGCGAAGGCTCTTTCTAATTTCATTTTACAGCTTTAGCCCGGGGCACACGGACTTTAAATAAGTAAAAAAGGCGGCGTCATTCTTATGACGAAAGACCACGTCGCCATCGCTCGGGTATGCAAATAAGTTTTTATTCTTAAGCTTGCATTGACCCTTGTCTTTTTTCAGCAAGGCCAGTCCTTCGCGGTTTTCTCCGGGATCTTTATTTAAAGCAAAACCGACATCAACAAGAAGACCGCCGTATTGCACGATCTCAACGCCCCCGCGGTTGGTTCGCAGAACGTGGTCAGAAACTTGGACTGTGGCATCCGAGATACTTTTAAGTTTGGCATCCCGTGCATCGAATTTAAAAATCGCTCCGGTAACGTGTTTTAAATAAATCTCCTGCGTGTCTTCTTTCCACTCGTAGCTGAGTTCACCCGTGCGGGGAAACATAAAGAAATCGCGTACGCCGAATTCGCCTTCATTTCCGTAAAGATTGAAGACCATAAACATGCCATCGCTCGACAACGTATAATCGCGATAGACCATGTCTTTGTATCCATCCGCTGGAGAAACGGAAAGCGCACAGACACCTGAACTTTCGATCCACGTGCGCTGTAAGTACGTTCCCATTTTTGTTTCACGAACAGAAGTACATGATGACGGCGCTGCTGCTTGCGCACCCGTAAGGAAGAATATTGAAATAAGAAATGATAGCATTAATGCCTCCCATTTCTTATTCAGATTCAGGAAAAGATTTCGGTCAATCTACGAATCCGCAATCCAGTGAAGAGATGTTTGCGGATAATTTTCGAACAGGACTTACTTCCGTGATTCTGCTTCAGGAGTTCATCAGTGCTTCACTCGTGTCTTACCTGATTCGACATTGCGCTCGCGGCGCTCTTGACTGCGCTCGGGATTCTGCGATGTCCCTTTCTTGCGATGGTGCGTTTGGCTTTGCGCGCTCTTAGGCGCCTTTCTTTGCCGAGGCTGAGTCATTGCCTCCACTTCAGATTCAATACTTCTTTTGAGGCCGGGACCAGGCCCGCCTGACAATTTTTTTGTGGCCGCTTTAGATGCTCCCACGTGCGCCTTTTCTTTTCTAACCAGAGATTTTGCCGCTTGAGCTTTCATGTGAATCCTCCCTCAAAAACCTTACGCGCACCCACGCCGCAAATGTAGGTGATTTATAGCACACTCATGTTGAAGGACGTGTTTTCGCATTCGTGGCGGCGAGCTACCATTTCTGCATCAAGAGGAGTTCTTATGAAGAAATGGGGCTTGTTCTTTCTTTTATTTTCATCACAAGTTTTTGCAAGTGAACCCGAAATGGCGCCCGGAGAATTCCTGGTAAAATTGAAAAAACGCGTCTCGGTTATTAAAACATCACCGACGGTTGTAAGTGCGCAACTGCATTCATCCATTAAGACGCTCATTCCGGAACAAAACATTGTTGTTGTAAAGCGAGCGATCTTTGAAGACAGAACCGCGGCTCTGAAAGCTTTACGCGAAAATCCGTTCGTTGAAAACGCGGAGCCGAACTACAAAGTTTTTGCTCACAGGACTCCGGATGATCCGATGCTCCCGCAGCAATGGGGCTATCACAACTACGGTCAGGCGGATGCTGATCGCACCTTGGGTGTGCGCGGGATGGATATCGGTGCTTTGAAGGCCTGGGATCTGACAACAGGATCCAAAAATATTCTTGTGGCGGTTATCGACTCGGGAGTTGAATACTTTCATGCTGATCTACAAGAAAACATGTGGGTGAACCCCAAAGAGTTTGCAGGCAAAGAAGGCGTTGACGATGACGCCAATGGCATTGTCGATGACATCTATGGCGCCAACTTCGAAGATGCCGCCAAACCGACTGGTGAACCTTTGGATGACTTTGGCCATGGAACTCATGTCGCCGGAACAATCGGAGCCTTGGGGTTTGACGGACGAGGTGTGGTCGGTACGGCTTGGCATGTGCGCATTCTCCCCGTCAAATTTTTAAATGATCGCGGTGAAGGATATGTGGATGGCGCCATTAAAGCGCTTCACTATGCGCAGAAAATGGGTGCTAAAATCTATTCCAATTCTTGGGGAGGAAGTGGCTACTCCGAAAATTTGAAACAAGCCATTGAAATGACAAATCAAGCGGGCGGCGTTTTCGTCGCCTCTGCCGGAAATGATTCATCGGATAACGACGTGATTCCCGAGTATCCCGCAAGCTACCCGGTTGCAAATATTATTACGGTCGGTGCTATGAACAATCGGGGTCGTCTGTCCGATTTTTCGAACTACGGCAGATACACCGTCGACGTGGCCGCTCCCGGAGAGAACATTCTTTCCACCGATATTTATGGCGGCTATGCCGTTTTGTCAGGAACGTCCATGGCGGTGCCGCACGTTTCAGGGATCGCCGTTCTTTTGTTAAGTAAAAATCCTACGATGAAAAACACGACGGTTCGCAGCCGGATTATGAGCACCACCAAAAATCTTTTGGGAGGAGCAAGAATCCGCCGAGGTCTAGCTTATGCTCCGGCGGCTTTGCAAAATGCAACAACCTCTCCCGACCCCGACGATCCTCGGTATTGGAATACAAGCGTCTTTAAATTTTCGTCCGCACATCCCTATGCAAATAACACTCGCCAGGAATTCATCATTTCCATTCCAGGTGCCAAAAGAATGTCGGTCTATTTTTCCAATCTAGATACAGAGGTGGATCTCGACAAGCTGGAATTCTTTGATAAGAATGGAAAGAAAGTAGGTGAGATTTTTGGACATAACCGCGCCCTTTACTCTCTTCCCATTGCGGGAGATTACGTAAAGGTTGTGTTTACGTCAGATGACACTGTCACCGACTACGGTTTTGACATAACAAAAGTTGCTTGGGAGTAGGATGAGCCCGTGTTGAAATGGACTTTGCTGATTTTTTTCATGGCGGGATTTGCCAGCCCGCTTTTCGCCGCCGAACCTAAAAAACTGACTCGCGGAGAAAACTTTTTCATTATCGGAGTCGGCAATTACGATTATCTGCCGCACACGGGTTTTAAAGATGGCAAGTTCACCGGCTTTGGTTATTCACTTTTAGAAGCGTTTGCGAAAACAAAAGGCTACACTTTTGAATACCGAGCCGTCCCGGTTGCCCGGATGTTTAAAATCTTTCTTGATGAAAGAAGTACGGATTTTCTTTATCCCAATAATTATTACTGGAATGAAGACGCACAGAAAAAGCATAAAGTCGTTTTCAGTGACCCCATCACCGCCTACACCGATGGCATTGTCGTCAGAAAAGAAAACAAAGATATCACCATGGAAGAGCTGCACTCATTTGGAATCATCAAAGGATTTACGCCCGCTCAGTATCAAACCGCGATCGCCCAGAAAAAAATCAAAGTTTACGAACATAATGACGTCGTCGGACTTTTAAAAATGGTGCTGAGCCAAAGAATACAAGGCGTCTATTTGAATCCTGTTGTTGCAGATTACTATTTAAAACAAGAAATCAAATCCGCTGACCGTTTGGTGCTGGCAAAGAAGCTTCCTCATATCAAGTCCTACTATCATCTCTCGACGATAGAGCGAACTGATGTTTTGCAGGAATTCAATTCATTTCTAAAAAGAGAAAAAGAGATCGTTGATAGATTGAAAATGCAATACCGGCTTCAGAACGAAGAGATTTAAAGATGCAGAGGTGCCATGAAAACGCTCGGCAAATTTATAAAATCGACCTTCAGCGCAGCGGCGGGTGTCGTTTTGCCGCTCGCACTTATTGCGCTTATCTTACAAAGGCTTTTTCAAGCGCTCAGCACCTCGATCGCGCCCCTTGCTAAGGCGATTTTCCCGCAAGCTTTTATTGATCGTTATATCGCGACAGAAATTCTTACGCTGATTGTTCTTTTGATGTTTTCGATGCTTGTCGGTCTTATCGCGCAAACCCGTTGGGGTCAGAGCTTCGGTCATTGGCTTGAAGACCGCACCCTTGGCCACCTTCCAATTTACCGCACGTTAAAAGAATTTTCCGAAAGGCTCATTCCATCCGACAAAGACAATGTGTTGTTTCAGCCGGCTCTTCTTATTCGTGGCGATGAAATGAATACATTTGTCTATATCGTCGAAAAATACGGCGAGGATCATGTTGTGATCTTTGTTCCGAGCGTGCCATCAACACTGAGCGGATCCCTGTGTATCGTTCCTAAGACAGACGTTCGGGTCTTACCCGTCCCTGCACTCGCTATGGCGAAGGTTTTTTCAAGATGGGGCGTGGGAACGTCCAAGATACTGGATTCCACGCAGACAAGCCCGCTATTGCAAAAAAGCGATCGCTTGGATACGGAAGCTTCGTCCTCTGCCGAAGCTCCGCCGATACGACCGCCTGAAGCGACGCCTTAGAAATCTCCTAAGCTGTCAATAAGCTCTGGATAGTCGACGAAAGGATTGCGATTTCCTTGGACTTCTTGGATGAAGTCATTGCGACGAACTTCTTCTTCATCAACGGGATCTTCTTGATTCCATTTGCGTAGAGTGGCCTCTTGGCGGGAATCAACTGGAAGATCGTAACGAACAGAGAAATAGAAAATCGCTCTGGCAACATTGCCTTTGTGATTTTGCGGTGGCTCGAACACTTCAGCGCCGCCACTGGCTGCTTTACCTGTACGTGATTCGCGGCAGTCCAGGATCTTAGAATCTTTAACGACTTCGCCGAACGGATTGTTGCCGCGGACGGAGTTCATGTGATTGTCAGTAGGATACAAGTGGTGCAAATCGGACTTTTGCATGCCTTTGTCAAAACGGCCCGAGAAGCGGCTTTGGGGCCACGTGTGCTCAGTGTTCAGAATATTGCCGTCAGGGATCACGCGAGGACCGGGGCCATTTCCGTTTGGAAAGTCTTTCGTCGTTTTTTCTTTGTTACAGTAAACGTCAAAAACGCCGTATTCGCCGCCGCCATGATCAATAAGGTAATATACGCCCATCATGAAAATACGCGCGCGATCGTAACCTAAAGAGATGTGAGAGTAACAGTTGCTGCCGCTACAAGCATTCACGATTTGATCAAGGCCGCCGTTGGTTTTAAGGTGATAACTGCGCAAAACTTTTTTGATGGTTGTTTTTAGCTCGTCGTCGCTAATACCGGCAGAGAGGTCTTGATAGAATTGCTCTCCGTAGTATGGAATTTGTTGAGAAACTTGAGCCGCCGAACACAGGCTCGCAAACATCAGAACGAAAAGAGACGCTACAGTCTTCATACCCCTCCATAGTCAGGCATTTCTTGGTGCCTTGTAGAAACGCCACGCCATATTCGCAGCTTATACGGAAACTCCTAAAAGTTATTCCTTGGATTGTTGCAAGGTTGCAAGAATAAACTGCCGTCTTGTCATAAAACTGATGTTTTTGTGCGGCGCAAACAGAACCTCGGAGTGCCACCGAAAATATTCTGTCATGATCTGTTATAACCAGACATTGACGGAAACTCAGCCCAAAGGCTTGGCATTTTTCTTCGCGATTGTTGCGCAGGGACAGTCATTTTACCATCAAAGAATGACAGACATGACGAGCATCTACGAATACCGAGAATACCGCGAGTTTCTTCACGATAAATTCATCTTTCTTAAGTCCACTTATAAAAAAATGTCGCTGGAATTCTTGGCAAAAAAAATTGGCATCTCAAAATCCTTTATGAAAATGGTGTTGGATGGAGAACGCCATCTCGCCATCGACAAGCTGGCCAATGTCGCTAAAGCCTTCGAACTTTCACGCAGTGAAAAAAGTTATTTTGTTTTCATGGCCTGTCAAAATATGATGGAGGACAAAGAGATGTCTTCCTTCTTTGAAGACATTCTCAAGATCCTTCGCATTCATCAGGGCGCGTATTTCCCATCTGCGGAAGAAATCAAAGTCGAACGCAGTGTGTACGCCAGCGCGCTAAGCATGACGATTCAAACGATGCGCCTTCTGCCCGAATACCAAGACGATGCTCATTGGATCAAAGAGCAGTTGATGGATCCGAAGGTCACATTGAAAGAGATCGAAGAAGTTCTCGCGTCGTTACAGAAAAACGAAGTGGCTCCGGAAAACTTTCAAGGAGTTCTTTACCCCTCGCAAGACGGTTTTATGCGCGTGAGAATGGGCTTAAAGCTGGCGGCAGAAATGTGCGCGGCTCCAAAAACGTTTATGCCTGCAAAAGCGTTCATGTGCACCTACACCCTCGATGATCAGACAGAAAAGAAAGCTTTTGAAATCTTCTCGGATATGCACGACAGACTCGAAGCTCTTGAGAAGAACACGAAGACTCCGACGATGGTTCTGTTTGCCTCCGACACGCTATTCTGTGTGGCCGATACCAAAAAACTAAAAAAGTAAGCCTTGACGAAAACGCCTGCGAGGCGCTAATTTGAGCGCATCGTTAGGGAGTAATCGTTCAGCGCAAAGCTGAAGGCTTGGTCGACATAATGGGAATAAAGCCCCGGCTAACCCGCAAGAATCCTATCTTGTTGATGAGACTGACACTGGTGTTAAATAACGCCGTGTTGTCTCATTTCCGCAAAAGACCCACGGCAAAAATACAAAAGGATTTTTTTATGTGGGGTTTTTCCGAAGTACTTTTCTTAGGCTTGGTTCTTAGCGCTGACTCGTTTTCTGCTGCCGTCGCGATGGGCAGTCGTCCGTTTAAACGCAAAGATGCCTTGAAGTTCGCCCTCTGCTCCGGAGGTGCTGAAACCCTGGCCACATTAGTTGGTTTCCTAGCGGGCGCTCACATCATCAGTCTTATTTCGTCGGTCGATCATTGGATTGCTTTCGGCCTCCTCGGTCTGGTCGCCGTTCACATGGCTATCGAAGGAATCACGGCGCTTCGATCTCAAGAAAATGCAAGCGAGATGCTGGACTTTCACAGTTTCACAAAAGTTTTATTGGTCTCTTTCGCGACAAGCTTGGATGCCTTTGGCGTGGGAGTCAGTTTAGGAATTGCCCACAAGGAAATTGGTCCCTACTTGTTCTCGATTGGCTTTTGGGCTTTTGCCGCGACTCTCGTGGGTCTTTATCTTGCGCGGAAACTTTCAAGTAAATTCGGGCCTCTCTTCACACTTGCAGGCGCCGTCGTTTTAGGAATCATGGCTGTACAAATGTTAAAGATCTAAATTTTAGGAATCGTAAAATAAAAGTGGGAGCCTTTGCCAGGCTCCGACTCGGCCCATATTTTTCCGCCGTGATTTTCGACGACCTTACGGCAAGTCGCCAAACCGATCCCCGCTCCTTGATAGTTTTTTCCTGAATGCAAAGTCGTATAAAGACCAAAGATATTTTCTTTCTGTTTCGGGTCAAATCCCAAACCGTTATCGCTGACCGAGAAACGCCACTCCGCAGGGTTGATATCGCCGTCGACACGGACCGTGATCACAAGAGGTTTTTCACTTCGAAACTTGATCGCGTTCGCAAAAAGATTCTGAAAAACCTGGCCCAGCAAATCCACATCACCCAATACCTGCGGAAGAGGCGAAACATCGATACGCGTCCGCGTCTCATGAAGCGAACTTTGCAGATTTTCCAAAGTCCGCTGCACCACGTGATTTAAATCGACTTTTTGAAATGCCTTCACCTTCGTTGTGAGACGAGCGTATTCTAAAAGTCTTTCAATCAAATTGCGCATGCGCTCTAACGCTTTACTCATGAACTCCACGTACTCCAGCCCTGGTGATTCAGGTATGTTTCGCAGTTCTTCATCGAGCAGATCCAGATATCCCGAGATCGTCGCCAAAGGGGACTTCAAATCGTGTGCTGCGACCCCAGCAAACTGCTCAAGATCCCGGTTGCTGATCTCCGCCTTCGTCAGCGCTTCTTGTGTATGCTCTTGCTTCGCCGTCGCAAATTCGGTTGCGGCCTCCGACACAGTGGAGTCAATCGCTTGATCAACAATGTTGCGAGTCTTGTACGTCAGCTTGCCGCGGGCATAAAGCTCGGCATTGATCGCTTGACGAAGCAAACTGTATTCCTTGAAAAACTGCGGCAGAAGATAACCGGCGACGCCGGCTCTTCCGCGACCGTATCTTTGTGCCATATCTGAATTGAAGGCCTTGCGATGATCACGAAATTCAGGACCGAGTTGCGACATCAAATTATCCAGGAAAACATCCATGGAATCCAAAGTGACTGGAGAAATATTTCGCTGTTCTCCACCACTCTGCTCATGTACGGCCTTTATCCAACGTGCCTTGATGGAGTCCTTGAAGGACTCCGCGGTTTTTTTATCTTCGGATTCCAAGCTTTTTTCCATACTTTATCTTTTCGCATTCCTGGCGCGGGAGGAATACTCTTTGACAAAAATCATGTCAGGACTCACAACCTCGCTTTTAAGTCCCTCTTTTTTCGTAAACGAACACTCAAATCGAGCGTGCTCGATCTCATCTCGAAATCAAAGAAATAGAATTCGGAGGTATCTATTTAGAGGCGACTGTGTTCTACTCTCCCTACTTGTCGTTCTCATTCTTCATTAGATGTCCTTTTGTCTTCTGCGAATGGCACCCAGCTTTCAAGGAGGCACACATGGGAAAAAAATTATACGTAGGCAATCTCTCTTTCAACGTCGACTCGGATCAACTTACTGACGTTTTTGCTGAATTTGGATCTATCATATCTGCAAACGTTATTATGGATCGCGATACAGGACGCAGCAAAGGTTTTGCTTTTGTTGAAATGTCCTCTGACAGCGAAGCTCAAGCCGCTCTTCAAAAACTTAACGGTATGGAGCTTTCCGGTCGCGCCATGAATATTTCCGAGGCGAAACCACAAGAAAACCGCAGCGGCGGAAATCGCCGTGGCAGCTTTAGTCCTCGCCGCGCGTACTAAGCCGATGCCCCGCCGTCTCATTTGAGACGGCTTCACTTCAAAGCAGAGGAGGCTTTATGGCCAAAGATGATCTCGTAAAAATGGAAGGTAAAGTCACTGATCTTTCCGGCGGTGGAATGTACTCCATCAATCTGGAAAACGGCATTGAAGTAAAGGCTCGCCTTTGCGGAAAAATGAAACGCTTTAATATTAAAGTTGTCGTTGGTGACCGCGTCAGCGTCGGTGTTTCGCCGTACGATCCAACACACGGACTTATTCTTCATAGACATAAAATTTAACTCAAAGAGTTCTTGGCTGGCTTTCCGCCGCCGAGGACCGAGCCATCTGTCGCTCTAAATGCTTTGAGAGTTCTTTGCTTAACTTCGGATTCTCAAGATAAATGGAGAGCTGCGGATGGATCTCAACGTCTTCCTTCAGCCAGTTGCCTGTTCCCAACAAAACTTCACGACCATCTTTGATCAGATACTTTGAGTGAGCAAAAAAGCTTGCCGGCGTAAAATACAGCTCCCTGATTCCCGCCCTTCGCAGAGTCTCAATAGTTCTGCGCGTGCGATAGACGTATCCCAGCGCAAAACTGGTGTGATAATGACCAAAGCCTTTTATTTTCACACCCCGCTCGTGCGCCTTAATAAAAGCATCGCGGATTTCTTTGTGATCGAAAAAATAAATCGAAAACTCTAAAGACTTGCGCGCGGAATTGATCATTCCTACCAGCACATCTTTAAAAGCGCCGTCGGCCAGCAGGGGTCTTTCTAAGTCGACTTCACCATGTCCCCCGCCCTCCCAAAGATGTTGGAAATAGCGATGAAATTCTTTGGCGACTTTTTTATCGTCGATAAGCAAATTGGCTTCATAGTTCTTCACAATGGACTGCTGGGTTAGATTCGTCGAACCAAAAAGCACTTGGGCGCGGTCAATGCAAAATCCCTTTGCGTGTGTCGCCCCGAACTCGACAACAATCCCGGCCTCTTCCAAAAAGCGGGCCGTGACAAAGTTTCTATCGGAAGTCGAACGGACCGCTTCCAGAAAAACGCGGATGTTTAATGACTTTTCTTTTTTTAGATCGACCAACTTTTGCGCTATTTGAAACGGCGCTGTAAATTTATTCAACTTGCCTGCCGCGCTGCCAATCGCAAACGAGTACGCCATGACATCAATCTCTTTCCGCGCCTGACCTAACAAACGCAGAAGAACGTCAAGATAATCATTGTCGGTGACAAGTTCTATGCGTGCTTCGACTTTCTTTGCAACCAAACGAAGCTCCTTCCTGGTGAGCTCATTGTTTCCCGGCGCCTAAAGACTGGCAAACGCGGCTTTTGCTGCCGGCAAAAAACAAACGCTCGGCCTAAAGCTCTGATTTCACACACAAAATATTCATCAAAATTTGCTGGTTGCTTATTCAATAATTTTATTGAATACTTGAGTAATGGATTCATCAATCGCCGTAAGAGCCCGAGTTTATGACAATCTTAGTTTAGTTTCCCAGGCAGTCGCTTCGCCTATTCGTTTGCGTATCCTGCAAACACTGGCCAACAGTCCCAGTACCGTTGAATCGATCAGCGCCAAAACTCTGGAATCCGTCGCCAATACGTCCCAACACCTGCAAAAGATGTTGCGGGCCGGAATTTTACGCTGTGAAAAACAAGGTGTCTCGCGAGTGTACAGCCTCGCCAATGAGCAGGTTCTAGAGATGTGGCTGACGTTGCAAAAACTGGCTTTCACTCTGAACCCGCAGATTCAACAAGATGAAGAACTGCTTTGCCCGCAGGAGCTTTGCACGGATATGAATCTTTCCGCCATCTGGAAAATGGTGAAGGCCGGAAAAGCGACCTTCTTAGACGTTCGTGATTTAGATGATGCGCAGGGCACGCCTCTTAAAGAAGCTCTGCACATTCCCTCGGCGCAAATAAAAAAACATTTGAGTGCTATTCCCAAAAGCAAAACGATTTTTGTTTTTTGCCGCGGACGATATTGCAGCCTTGCAAATCCCGTTGTCGAAACTCTGCGCAAGCACGGCTACAAAGCCTATCGCCTGCGCGAAATGTCGTACGAGATTGAAAAGCTTTACTAACGTAAGGAGATAAAAAATGGACATGAGCTTCTTGGGTGTCTTCGGCGCCGGCCTGCTGACTTTCTTTTCACCTTGTGTTCTGCCCATGGTGCCGATCATTGCCGCCAATTATCTGATGGCGGGATCTGCAAACCGCTTTGCACGCGTTCAATCGACACTTTTATTTTCTTTGGGTTTCATTTTTACATTTACTCTAATGGGCCTGAGTCTTCCCTTTGTCAGGGACTTTTTAGGGAATGCCAAAGTTCCGTTATTGATCGCTTCCGCCGCCGTTATTTTTCTTTATGGTTTAAAAATGAGCGGCATGGCATTTCAAAACAGCGACGGCTCTCGTTTCATGTCGTGGCTGAATCGCTCCGCATACATTCCGGATCTTCGTAAGTATATTCCCCGTTCGTTGCATGGCTTTCTGTTCGGCGCCACCTTTGGATTAGCTTGGACTCCTTGCGTGGGCCCGATCCTTGGCGGAGTTCTTACATACGTTGCAACGAAAGACCGCTCACTCCTTGAAAGTGTTTCTTTGATGGGAAGTTTCGCTTTAGGAATCGTCATGCCTTTTTTGGCTTTGGCGATGGGCGGTGACTTAGTCCAAGGTCAATTCAATAAGCTTAAAAAATTTCTTCCGCGCATCGAAAGGGCGACAGGTTACGGCTTGATCGTCGTCGCCGGACTTATCCTTACGCAAATCAATCTTCCGTCGACGACAACGCAAGATAACGAACATGCGCAGATCAGCTTTGTGACTCCTCAAGGAACAACGACTTTAGAGCAACTGCCGATGAGTGCCAGCAAACTTCTTTTCTTTCATACGGACACCTGCCCTATTTGCCATCAGATGGAAGCATTTCTGCCGCGTATTGAAAAAGAATGTACTTCGAGTTCTTTTCAAGTCGTGCGTATCAACGTCGCTCATCCTGAAAACCAAAGGATCGCGAGTAAGTTTAATGTAAGGGCTGTACCGACTCTGAGTTTGATTGCGCCAACCGGTGAAGAGATCGCGCACACCGTGGGCTATCAAAGTGAAATAAATCTGCGCAAAGCCATCGATGCTTTGCCGAAGATGGCTTGCTTAAATGCGGCCCACCAAGAGCCAACACCGCCTTTGCCTATCAAAGAAGGAGAAAGTTGTGACCCCGCAAAAGGGTCAGGAAACGGGCTGACTTGTTAAGTCAGCTCCCGGCTTATTTCTTGAACTTTAAATAAGACGCAGTTTAAATGGGGAATGACTGCGTTAACGAAGAAGATTATTTACTCCTGCGTCGGCATTTTGGTGGCGTACTCCCTTCTTGGATTTTTCTTAGTTCCTTTTATTATAGAAAAACAGATTGCTAAACAGGTGCAGAGTAAACTCGGTGTCGAGCCTCGCATAGGCGATCTAAGTTTTAATCCCTATACTTTCGAACTCACGCTCTCGGATTTCAAGATTCCCGCAAAACAAACCGGTGCAGACATCCGTGATCGTTTGCTGCTTAAAAAATTCTACGTGAATCTGACCGTCTATCCCCTTCTCAAAAAAGAAATTCGTCTTAGAGGCGTTGAACTCGACTCAGCCGAAGGACAATTTATTGTTTTCAAGGACGGCTCTATAAACTGGGCGCTTGCACCCGCGCCAGAACCAGAAGAGCCTGAGCCCGAAGGCAATACGGAGTGGATTCTCACTCTTCAAAACGTCAAAATCGCCAATAGCACTCTGGATGTTCGTGACTATACACACGAGATTCCGTTGGCGTTGCCCCTCGGACCTCTCAGCTTAACAGCAACGAACATCAGCACCTCGCTGGGATCGCAGACGTCTCTTAAAAGTCTTTCCATTGCGGTGGGAGAAAAAGGTCATCTTAATATCAGCGGCAGTCTGAAGATGAAACCGCTCTCGGCCCATGTTGATTTGGAGGTGAAATCCTTTCCGATGGATTTTTTAACGGCTTACTTGTCGGATCGAACTTTGTTAAGTTTGCGCACGGGCGCGTTCGATCTTGACGGAAAAATCAAATATGAACAGGGTGCTTTAAGTTTCGATGGAAATTCAACGGTTCATGATTTTAGTTTGCTCCAACAAAATGTCGAGAAACCCGTACTTTCTTGGCAGACCTTGGGCTTAAGAACAATCAGTGCCGCCACAAAACCGATGAAACTCAGTATAAACGAAGTGCGGCTTGATAAATTCAAGACGGCTATCATCCTTAGAAAAGACGGCACGCTTAACTACCGCTCCTTTTTAAAAAATCCCGCAGCACCGACGGCTGCGAACGCGATATCAGCAACAACGGCGCAGGAGCCTGACAAAAAGTCCACCGCTTTTTCTTATTTGATTTCCAAGGTCGTTTTCACAGACGGTGTCATTGACTTCGCGGACCAACAAATCCGTCCTAATTTTGCAGCGAAAGTTCACGGCTTTTCCGGTACGCTGGGACCTCTTTCAGAAGATCTTACGCAAAAGATCAAAACAGATTTATCCGGAAAAGTGGAAGCTTTCGGAAAATTCAAGGGCGATGGTTATCTTATTCCGGGAACGAAAAAACCTTCCCTTGATTTCAAAGCAAATTTTCACAATATCGAACTCACAACGTTTACTCCTTACGCGGGTCGTTTTGCCGGCTATGAGATCAATCAAGGTAAAATGTTCCTCGATATCAATTACACCCTTGTCAACAATCGCATCCGAGGCCAAAACCGCGTGATGCTGGATCAGTTTACACTCGGGGATAAAGTTAAAAGCGAGAATTCAACAAACTGGCCCGTCAAATTAGGTCTGGCTTTGATGAAAGATCGTAAAGGGCAAATCAAGTTTCAACTGCCCGTCGAAGGTGACGTGAATTCGCCGTCGTTCTCGTTAGGCAATCTTGTTTGGACCGCGCTTAAAAACATGGTCATTAATATCGTCGCTGCTCCATTTGATTTTATCGCAAGTCTTGTCGGCGGCGGAAAAGATCTTCAATTTATTCTCTTCGAACCGGGCACGCCGATTTTGCTTAAAACTGAGGAAGAAAAAATTCAAAAGGTGGCGCAAGCTCTGCAAGAGCGTCCACAATTAGCCGTCGAGATTCAGGGCAAATACGAACAGCAGGATATCGAAGCGTTACAGCAAATAGAAATAAATAAAATGCTCGATAAAAAAGGCGATCGTTCCAAGGCAATCCGTTCTTTAGCGAAGGATCTTTTGCCAAAAGAAGAACTGAAGACCTTTTACAAAGACTACGCAGCGGCTCATGGTGAAGACGAGAGCGGTCTTGCTTCAGCCCTGGAAAAAAAGCTGCTCGCCACAGTCGTCATTCCAGAAGACCAGCTGAAAGCTTTGGCGCTTTCCCGCGGCAATGTCGTGATGTCATTGCTTGCGAAAAATAATATCAATACCGAGCGGGCTTATCTTCTGGCTGGCAGCAAAGGCGACACTGAAAAGCCTCCGCAGGTCACCTTGTCTTTAAAAGAACGCTAGGCTTATCGATTGCATTTAAAAAGGCTCAGCACCGCAAAAGTGCTGTAGAACGCATTAGAGACTTCGCACGAATGACCTTTTTCGTCTGAAGTCACTTCTTGCACACTTCTGCCTTGCGTAGCGGCCCCTGCGTCTCGTTGTGAGACAGCAATGCGGGACGGAAACACGAAGGAGCCTTTTATGAAGAAATTCAGCCTTATTCTCGCGATCAGCTTAGGTTTGAGTGCCTGCGCCGAAAAGGATTCCGAATTCGCGCAAAAAATTCGTGAAAAAGGAAAACATAAAACAGCTCAAGCCGCGAATACTCCCGACGGAAAATCTTTTGAAATTTGCGAAAAGCCCGCCGAAATCATTTGCGGGGAAAAAGTATCCTCTGTCGCGGAATCCCTCATGAGAGAAGGCCGCCAAAGGGCCCTTGAGCTTTTGAAAAAAGAAAAAAATCTTCCTGAAAATTTTGACGGATCCGCAGAAGCCTTTATAAAAGCATTTGGGCAATCACCAGAAAGGTCTGCGGCTCAAGACAGACTTCTTATCCTCGCAGACCAAGAATATCGCTCGATTTATAATTATGATGAAGATCTTAAAGAGGCCGGCGAGATCGCTCGCAAACTTTTACTGAATGTTATTGAAAAAGAAAAAATGGACGAAGATGGACGTTACAATCTGATTGGCGCTATCAACACGACGGTTTTTCAAACTGTCAGCGAAACTTTTGAAACGGAATATCTCAGAAAAGATCTCGTCAAAATTCAGATGAGCACGGCATGCGGAACGGACGGACTGGGCAAGTTGGCGATGTCACTTCTTCCCCAGGGCGGTCCTAACGGAGTGATCTTTGTATGTCCGGGAAATCTTTTACTCAGTGCCGGAAAGAGCAAAGAAGAGCGCATCACAAGATTAGTTATGCAGCTAGGTCATGAGTTGGCGCATCAGCTGCAATTCCGCGGTTATCAAGCCGATGCAAAAGCTCTGTCTTGCGTGACGGCTGACAACGGTGCCATCACAAGCGCGGCGACGACTCTTGACAAAATCAAAGATGAAACCCAAGCCGATATCATCGGATACCGTGTTTTAAACGCGTATTTGGCTAACGAAAAAGATTCCAGCGTTAAAGCAGACAAAGCCAAGGCTGCTCTTAACTGGATTTGTCACATGCCAGAAGAAAATGGCATGCAACATTTCGACAATGCGTCGCGGGTTAAAAACTATTTTAAAATGGATGAAACCGGCGCAACTCTGTCTTGTTCCGGCGGTCCACGCTGCTAGTTAGATTTTAAAAGACTTTGTATTTTAAGCCCGTCGTTAGACGGGCTTTTCTTTTTGATGGATAGTGACGGTAACAGGAGATGACCGTGGCAAAAACAAAAGGCATTTGGGATTCCAAAGACTGCGCTCTTATTTTAATCGACTATCAACCGGAAATGTTTCGCGCCTTACGCTCTACCGATCCAAAGCTTGTTGAACTTAACGTAGGCGCGCTTACGAAAGCGGCGCTGGCGTTTAATATTCCTGTCGTGCTTAGCACAGTGGGAGTTGCAAAAGGCGTGAACCACCCGACGATTCCTTCGCTGGAACAGCTTCTGCCGAATCATCCCGTCATTGACCGCACAACCATGAACGCCTGGGAAGATAAAAACTTTCTTAAAGCCGTCAAAGACACCGGCAAGAAAAGACTGATTTTTTGCGCTCTTTGGACGGAGATCTGTTTGGCCTTTCCCGTTGTCGATGCACTTAAAGATGACTATGAAGTTTGTTTCGTCGTGGATGCCGTCGGTGGCCAGTCCAAAGAAGAGCACGAAACAGCCGTGATGCGTTTGATTCAAGCCGGAGCCGTTCCGAACACAACCTTCGCAATGATTGTTGAATGGTTTCACGACTGGAACGCACCACTGGCGACCCAAGGCCGCCAAATCATCGGGCCCTATCTTAAAGAACGCTCGGAAGTTTTGGCAAAAGACTATCCAACGGAAAGACCGCACTCGAACGGCATTCACCCGCACTGACGTTTTAAGCCTGAAGAAGCTTCAGGAGTTTTGCAAGAGACAACGTATTAACGACGTCGTCTCTTTCGAGCCATCCCCTTCGCGCCTGCCCAATTCCATACTTCATCAGCGTCAATTGTTCGACACTCGCTGCCGCAGTAGAAATCATCATTTTGACACCCAAGTCCTTGGCCATTCGACAATGACTGTCGGCAGGATCCATTCGGTCGGGCTGACAGTTCAATTCCAGAATTTTATTCGACTGTTGTGCGGTCTTCATGACTTTTTCAACGTCCATTTTGAATATCGCAGGACGGCCGACAAGTTTTCCCGTAGGATGCGCCAATATTTTAAAATGAGGATTTTCCATCGCACGTAAAATACGCTCCGTCTGTTTCCCTGTCTCGAGCTGCAACTGAGATTTTAAGGAACAGACCGTGTAATCGAGCATCGCCAAAATTTCGTCAGAGATTTCCAAACGGCCATTTTCCAGAATTTCGACTTCTAAAGATTTTAGAATTTTAAAATCTTTCCACTGGTCGTTCAGTTTATCAATTTCTTCAATCTGTTTCAGAAAAGCTCTTTTACTGGTTTTTGTAATGAGCTTCGCCGCGACATCTGAAATCCCGATATAGGAGTAACCTAGGTCTTGCGCAGCCAACGCGATGTCGTTAATAGAGCCTTTGCCAAGACTCGCGGAGGAGTAAAGATGCAAATCGCCGCGAATATCTTTGTAACGAATAAGATCCGGCAGGGTTCCTTTTATCGCGGCTTCCACTTCGCCGCGATTTTCGCGCAGCTCCGGCTCAATATAAGGAAGTTTCAGCAACTCATAGATGCCTTCTTCCGTCGCTGAGGTTACGGCTTTATCACCTTTGAAAACACCGTACTCATTGATTTTTAATTTTCGTTTCTGCGCCATCGCCCGCAAGGCGATGTTATGAGCTTTCGATCCCGTAAAATATAACAAAGCCGCCCCGTAACTTTCATCGGCCACCACGCGCAAATCCACTTGAAAGCCCGTGCGCAAGTTCACAGTCGACCGCGTGCTGCCTTTGGAAATCATTTTGCCAACTCTTTCATAGCGTAAAAAATGATCCATCACCGCCGAGGGGTTTTGCGCCGTCACTACGATATCAAGATCGGCGACTTCTTCTTTTCTTCTTCTTAAACTCCCCGCCACGGTCATTTTCAGCAAGCCTGGTGCTTGCGCAAGATAATCGCAAAGATGTTGCGCAACTTCCTCGGCCTCGTAAAGACTCCATTTGCGCTTTTCTTCTTTTTGCAGTTTTTCAATGCCTTCAAGAATTTCGAGCCGCGTTTTTTCGCCGAAACCTTTTACTTTCAGAATTTTTTTGCTCTCGGCCGCCTGCTGCAGCTCTTCCAAAGTTTGAATGCCCAGCTTTTCGTAGAGCAGCTTAACCCGCTTCGGTCCCATGCGCGGAAGCTTTAGCATTTCGAGCAAAACTTTCGGGGTATGCGCCTCGACATCGTCTAACACTTTAAGATGTCCTGTTTGCACAATCTCTTCAATCTTCGAAGCCAGGTCTTTTCCTATTCCCGGCACTTCATAGAGTTTTCCATGACTCGCGACAATGTCCGAAACGTTTTGCGGAAGTTCAATAAGAACAGCGGCCGCGGTTCGATAGGCACGAATACGAAATGGATTCTCTCCTTGAATTTCAAGAAGATCTGCCAATTGACTGAATGTCTGGGCGACTTCGATATTTTGCACGGGCATAGCCCCAGGCTATGCCCTTCTTTAAATGTCCTTCAACTTACTTTTAATAAATTTGATAAAGACCTGCGCTCGATGAGAAAGCTGTGTATTTTTATAGTAGACCGCATGAATGGCTTCACGCACGTCCACTGTCGCGCCTTGCAGAATCTGGGTTAAAGTTCCCGCATCGCGATCCACCTTTGTCATAAAGTCTGAAAGGCAGGCAATGCCGACCCCGTTTCTTGCCAAATGCAAAATCGTTTCGCCACTCGATGCGGCCGTCGTAGGTTTGACGGCGTAAGACGTGCCTCCACCAAAGCGCAAAGGCCAGTGATTAAGTTCGCGCGGGTCCGTAAAACCGAGCAAGTGATGATTTTGCAAATCCTCGACGCTCTTAGGGGTGCCATGTTTCTTCAAATATTTCGGACTGGCGTAAAGACGCCTTTTGCTGGCGCCCAATGAAACCGCATGCAATGAGGAGTCGCGCAAGTTGCCGATACGAAACGCCACATCAATACGGTTCTCAAGAAGATCAATGTAGCGCTCACTGCTGAAGAGCTCCAGACTCACTTGCGGATAAAGTTCTGTGAACTCTTCAAGATAAGGCGTTATTGCGTGCAGCACGAAAGGGGAAGCGGAATCAATTCTTAAGACTCCGGAAGGAGTCCCCTTTGATTTAACGGATTCTTCCGCATTTTCAAGCGACTGAATAATTTCCCGCGCTTGCTTTAAAAAAGTTTCTCCTTCGGCAGTAAGATCTAATTTGCGCGTCGTCCGACGGAGAAGAGTCACCCCAAGCTTTTTTTCCAAACGCGCAAGAGTCCTACTGATGCCCGAAGCTGTTTGATTAAGCTCCTCGGAAGCCGCCGTGATGGAACCCTTATCAATGATCGTGATCAGTGTCTGTAGCTCATCTATCGTCGTTTTCATTATTGACTCCAAATCAACTATAATTTGCCATTTCGTGACTCAATCAGCAAGGGTTCCAGTGTTATATTGAGCCTCATAAAGGAGGCTTTATGCCTTTAGCTATATACGCTCTGATGATCGGAGCTTTTGGAATCGGAACCACGGAATTCGTCATTATGGGACTTCTGCCGCAAATGAGCGCGGATCTTGGAGTCAGTCTTTCGGCCGCAGGGCTTTTAGTCAGCGGTTATGCCTTGGGTGTTGCTGTGGGCGCTCCGCTTTTGTCACTGCTTTCCGCACGTCTTCCGCGCAAAAGTTCTTTAATGGTCTTGATGCTGATTTTCACGCTAGGCAATCTTATCTGTGCGCTGGCACCGAATTACACTGTGTTGATGGTCGCTCGCGTGATTACCTCTTTCGCGCATGGGACTTTCTTTGGTATCGGTTCGATCGTTGCCACCAGTCTTGTGAAACCAAATCAAAAAGCGTCCGCGATTGCCTTGATGTTCACAGGATTGACCATCGCCAACATTTTAGGAGTTCCCTTTGGTACATGGCTTGGCCAAGCTTTCGGCTGGCGCTCGACATTTTGGGCGGTCACTGCCATTGGACCTTTGGCATTCGCGGCTTTAGCCTTCTTTGTTCCGCGCGATAAAGGTGAGAACAACGCGGTGAATTTCGCCAGCGAGTTGCGCACCGTCTTAAAACCGCAAGTTCTTACCAGTCTCGTTCTGACGATGCTTGGTTTCGCAGGTGTTTTTGCCGTCTTTACTTATATTGCTCCAATTCTTACGAAAGTTTCGGGATTTTCAGAAAGCGCGATCTCGCCGATTCTTCTGCTCTTTGGCGTGGGACTTATTTTCGGAAATATCGTGGGCGGAAAAGCCGCCGACAAAAAACTTATGCCGACTCTTGTCGGAAGCCTTGTGGCCCTAGCCGCAGTTCTTTTTGCCTTTGGTTTTTTGAGCCACAGTCAAATCGGTGTTGTGGTTCTTGTGGCACTTTTAGGCTTTACAGGCTTTGCGACCGTTCCGCCTTTGCAAATGCGAGCTTTGGATGTAGCTCAGGAAGCTCCGACACTGGCCTCCGCTCTGAATATCGCCGCTTTCAACGTCGGCAACGCCTTGGGTGCCTGGGTCGGAGGTCTGGTGCTTGATCATGGCGGCGGGTTAAATGCCATACCGTGGGCTGCAGGTCTTATCACCGTCGCCAGCGTCGTTATCGCGGTCGCCGAAGCTAAACGACCATGTCCGAAAATGGCCATACAATAGCGGGTTTTGTGTTATCCTGCGAGCATGAAGAAAAACGATATTTATTATCAAGCCATGCTCGCGCGCGATCCCCGTTTTGACGGCAAATTTTTTATTGGCGTCAAAACGACCGGAATTTACTGTCGTCCGATCTGCCCCGCGAAACCGAAGCGCGAGAATGTCGAATTTTTCTCTACCCATCTTCATGCGGAGCGCGTGGGCTATCGTCCTTGCCTGCGTTGCCGCCCTGAAAGCGCGCCGCAATCCCCTGCTTGGATTGGAACTTCCGCCATCGTGCAAAGAGCCGTCAAAGTTTTGCATTCCCAAGAACTCATGGAGTTTAACGAAGATAAATTCGCGGATCTTTTCGGCGTCTCGGCCCGGCATTTAAGACGTTTGTTCGTCGATGAAATTGGCAAAACGCCAAAACAACTGTCTTTTGAAAACAGATTGAACTTAGCCCGAAAACTGATTGTGGAAACAAATCTTCCGTTTCACGAAATCGCCTTCGCAGCTGGCTTTGCCTCCATTCGACGTTTCAATGACGCCTTCAAAGAGCGTTTTAAAAAAGCGCCGCGGGACATCCGCCGCAATAAAATTGCAAGCAAAGAAGTTCTTAAAATCTCTCTTCCCTACCGACCTCCTTTTGATTTTGAAGGCCTCTTAAAATCTTACACCAATCATCGGGTCGGAGATCTTGAATGGTTTAAAGACGGAAAAATGCATCGCGTGCTTTCCATGGGCGGCAAAGTGGGAGTTGTCGCCATTTCTCACGGCGCGGAAAGAAACGTGGTCGATGTCGAAATTGACTTTCCCGACACATCGATCATTCACGCTGTGATTTCGCGTGTACGAAATCTTTTTGATTTGGATTCGGATCCGCTGATTATCGCCAATGCTCTTGAAGCGGATCCGCAGGTTAAAAAACTTCTGAAGCGTTATCCCGGAATTCGTCTGCCTTCAGGCTGGGACGCTTTTGAGATCGCGGTTTCCGCCATCCTTGGGCAACTTGTGAGCGTCGAAAGAGGCCGGGCCTTAGTGCATGATCTTATTGAAATCGCAGGCCAGGATTCGGGTCTGCAAACAGAGGGAAAGTCCATTAAACTTTTTCCTTCTCCGCAAGATATTTTAAACGCGAACCTGCAGAGTTTAAAAACCACCAACATTCGGCGCCAGACGCTGGTGGATTTTGCCCGGGCTGTTCATGATAAAAAGATCTCGTTAGAACCCACCCAGGATGTCGAGGAGTTTGTAAAAAAGGTTATGCAAATTCGCGGGATCGGACCGTGGACCGCCAACTACATGGCGCTCAAGGTTTTAAGACATACCGATACGTTTCCGGCGACTGATTTAATCTTAGCAAGAGCTTTAGAACTGCACTCGGCCGAAAGCCTGTCCAAAATGAGTCCTTGGCGTGGTTACGTCGCGGCTCTTTTTTGGCGGGTCTATTCTGAAGATTTGAAGAAAACGAAAGGAAAAAGAAAATGAAATCACTTCAAGCACAATGGAAAATGGACTCCATCATCGGTCCTCTTTTTCTCGTCGCCTCTGAACAAGGCTTGCAGTGCGTTCTTTGGAAAAAACAAAAAGTAGAAATGCTGTCTTCCTTAAGCGAAGATTCCGCACCGGCGCGCTTTCTTGCGCAAGCCGTGCAAGAACTCAACGAGTTCCTAAACGGACAGCGACAAAGCTTTACGGTGGCTCTGGACATTCAAGGCACTGAATTTCAGAAGCGCGTTTGGCGGGAACTCTGTAAGATTCCCTATGGAAAAACACTTTCCTATAAAGACGTCGCCGCGAAAGTAAAAACCAACGGCATCCGTGCTGTGGGAACCGCAAACGGCAGGAATCCATTGTCTATCATTGTACCCTGTCACCGCGTGATTGCGTCGAATGGAACGTTAGGAGGCTATGCCGGCGGTCTTCCGATTAAAACCCGGCTGCTTGAATTGGAAAAACAGATCTCAGCCAGATAAAAAGCCGCAGACGGTGCCGCGGCTTGTGGCTTTGTTTATAGATCCGCGATAAAACGCTTCAAAAGTTTGATAAACCGTTTGGGCTGCTCCCAGTGAATCGCGTGGCCCGCGTTAGGCACAGTGACGATCTGATTTCGCCACAATGTCGGCAGCTCCGGAGCTAGTCCCGTTAAGTATTCATAGCGAGTAAACGCATCTTGTTCGGCATGTACGATAGCCAAAGGGATCGACATGTTTTTCACCAGTTGCACTTCGTCAGAAAAATCAGGATCGGCGCCGATAACGACATTTAAAACCGCCGCACGAGTTCCCGGATCTGTACGAAGTCCCATATCAAAAAAGAACTGTGGGATCGGAGCATAGTTCGGCTTAAAAAACGCGGTCACATAATCCGTGACTTGCGGGGCGCTTAAGTTTGCAACCACACCGTACCCCACAGCCGCGCCGGCATAAGACTCTTCAGGCGTTAAGAATGCCGGCGGAAGCCCCGGCGCATTTCCCACTGGCACCGTTCCAAACACGAAAACACCTTTTAGATTTGGTAATTCGCCCATCGTTTGAAAAGCCATATCTCCTCCCAGGCTCCATCCGACAAGAACTCCGTGATCGACATTCAATTGGCGAGCGGCTTCCGCAATCGTGCTTTTAAAGAGCTGCATATTGTATTGAGGAGCATTGTCGGAAAGACCGTAGCCCGGCAAATCGATAGCCACCATACGATGCTTACGCGCGTAGGTGGATTTTAGAACTCGTTCATACGACCGCGCTGCCGACGTATTCCCGTGAATCAGCAAAATGCCCGGCCCTTTCTGACCCGAACTCTCGTAGGCCGCAATATTTAAACCATTGATATTCATAATACGCGTCGGCTGAAAACCGCCGGCGAAACTCAGCGAAGCGAACGCGCTTACAATGAGAACCATTAAAAACTTCATTCAACACTCCTTTGTTGTCGTTACTCAAAGAAGGTTGGCACTTTTGCATGCAAATTCAACAAGTGTGAGTTTATAAACAAAATATTTAGTTTTTAGTACAGCTCGTTTCCGACGAATGTCTGATGATTTTCGGGAAAAGAAAAAGGCCGGTATTTCTACCGGCCTTTCTTAAGTAAAATTAAAATAGAGGTGAGAACATCATGCTCCCCGAGACCTTCCTTGGTATCACCCCTCCCGTAAAAATGATTGCAGCATAACAAAAACTGGAATGCAAGAGACTAATTTCAGATTTTTTAAGATTTTTAAAATGCTAAAGAAAAGCGCCCGCTTTTTAAGCGAATTTTTTTATTATGTTCGAAGGCTGGTCAAAAAGGTTCAGATGCGAGGCGGATGATTTCGGCCCGCACGCAGGCGTACTCCAAGTACGCCGGAGGAGGACCGAAGTCCTCCAACGAAGTCGGATGGGCCTTTTTCACCAGCCGACTAAAAGTCGGAAATTCTGTCGGCGAGTTCTTGATAATCTACGAATGGATTTCTGTTACCTTGAACTTTGAAGATCTCGTTGTTTCTTCTCATTTCTTCTTCATCCACAGGATCTTCGTGATTCCATTTGCGAAGCACGTTTTCTTCGCGAGGATCAATCGGAAGATCATAACGAATCGAGAAGTAGAACAACGCACGCGCTACGTTTCCTTGATGATTCTTAGGTGGTTCGAAAACCTCTTCAGAACCTGCGGTTCCAATTCCATAACGAGAAGCCGGGCATTTCAAATCCAGCAAGTCTTTAGAAACTTCACCGAACATATTGTTGCCACGAATAGAGTTCAATTGTGAATCCGTTGGGAAAAGATGATGCAGATCAGACTTTTGCACATCATCCGGATGCTTTCTTGTGAAATGGCTTTGCGGCCATGTGTGCTCAACATTGATCACGTTGTTATCTGGAATTTTTCCCGGCGCTGGTGGAGAACCGCGGAAGTCATTGCGTGTACGATCTGTATCACAATAAACGTCGTGAACGGCGTAACCGTTGTTACCGTCTTTGACAAGATAGTAGTTACCAAGAAGGAAAACTCTTGCAGCTGTGTAGCCGATCGCTTGATGTGCGTAGCATTTCCCTTGTCCACCTTGGCAAGCTTTGACGATTTGGTCGAGGCTGCCAGCGCGTGACTGGTGATAACTTCTGAGAACTGTTTTTAAACGGAGTTGCAGATCCTTATCGGAGATACCCGATTTCAAATCGCGGTAAAACTCTTCCCCATAGTAAGGAATCATTTGGGTCGCAGGAGCAGCTTGAGCCGCACAAGCGAGGGATAAAGTTGTCAATACAATCACTGACTTAATGAGCTTCTCTAGCTTCATTCAGGTCCGCCATTTCATTGTGGGGGGTGATGTTCAGCCTCTGCCCGCCAATGTGGCCCATCGGTAATATTTCTGTCAACGGGTATATATAATATACAATGTCAGGATTGTGTTAAAACGGCCGAGGACTTCCATCTGTAAAGAACCCCCGCTAATGCTCCTAAAAGAGTGCCTCCGAGATGAGCAGCATAAGCGACCCCACTCCCTAAGCCCTCAGGCGTCGACCAGAGATTGGCCAAATCCACGATTAAAAACAAAGGCACAATCATGAGCGTCGGCAAAAAAATCGCTCCATGATGCCCGGGCATAGGTGAAACAATATACAAAAAGCGAACTCTGGTTCGGATTTCCGCAATACAATAAAATGCCAAGAGCGCACTAATGGAGGCTGAAGCTCCCACCATCGGAACAGTCCCGTGCGCTTCCGTTAAAAGAAACCCGGCACCGCCGGCTAAACCGCCCAGCATGTAAATCAAAAGAAGAGCTCCGCTGCCCGCCAACGCTTCAACGGCCGCACCGATTAAGACAAGGAACGCCAGGTTCGACAAAAGATGCATCCAGTTCGAATGCGAAAACTGATAGGTCAGCCAGGAAAGCGGGCCTCGCTCCGAAGAACTCAAACCGAAACGATAAAGAAGCTGCTGCTGATATTTTTTCCGAAACTCGACGAAGTCTTTTTTCCACGTAGAGATTTGCACGTCGTCACCGCGAAAAATCAATTGCTCGGCGGAACTTAAAAACCGCGCATCACGAAGAGCATACGCTCCCAAAACTCCCATATGTTCCAGATTATGAGCTTTGAGCTGATGCACCCATTGCGGTTTTTCATAAAGAGTTTCCGCGGGAAGATCCTGGAGATACTGATAATAAAGACGCCCGGTTAAAACCAATCCGTCTTTTTGCAACAAAGATGATGAAGATAAACCTGAGGTCGTTGCGCCACTGAAAATCAAAACAAAAATAAACACGTTCAATACCGCCAACGTGATTGTCAACGGATAGCGAGTGTAGTCTTTGAAGTTGTTTTCAGGGCAAGGTAAAATCATGGAACCTCATAACGTTCTTTGAACGTTTCGATCCAAGAGTCTTTCTCTGCACTCGCTGGCATACGGCCGCTGTTTGCCGTAGGAACTTCATCGCCGCGCAAAGCCCAGACGGAACGCACGAAACGTTTTTCCAAACCAGCCTTCAAACCCGGAACTTTTTGCAGATCTTCAATCAGTTTCAAACTGCCGATGAAATCACTTTTCGTAAACTTCTCTTCCGACTGCAAAAGACGCGCAGTCAAAAGTTTATTGTCAACACCAACGAGATCTTCGGCTTCCCCGTCTTCACCCAGATAGCGAGCCAATGCACAGCTTGAAGCATCTCTGTCCTCGCACGCTTTATCGAAATACTGATCCTGGGCTTTTCCGTCTGCGATCATATACTTCGCAAGATAAGCAAGGCTGCGCGTTTCTTTCGAATCGCTCCACAAAAACGCTTCGGCTTCTTTGTCCAAACACTCCGCCGGAATTTCGTTTAACAAGAACATCGCAATCGCCACATCCAAACGTGACGTACCCGCAGAGTCTGACTCTTTAATTTCTTTACATGCTAAAGCGGTCGCTTTGTCCTCTTCGCGGTAATGTCCCGCCATTAATGAATGATACGTTTTGAAAAAGCCCAAGACGCCGAACAACAGCAAAAACAAAAAGCTCATGCGCATCCATGCGGAAAGGAAACGCATCTCCAAAGGGTAAGGACCTTCATCGCCCGTTTTCTTAAGAGTGATAACCATCGTGTCGGAAACTCTTTCATGAAAAGCCCGACGCAAAGGATGGCTCGCAATCTCAAGATACGGAACCGCAAAGGCCAAGAAGCCCAAGCACCACGAGAATGCACGCAAAAGACATTGATTGAGGGTTAAACGTTCTTGCTCATGCGGATAACCAATCACTTTAAGTTGCAAAAACAATTGGCCTGGCGTCGCTTGCCAGTAATACAGAAATACTGTCTGCAACAACGTCACAAAGAAAACGATGAGGGCCACAACAAGCCCCGCCGCCACCATGCCTTCCTGTGAAGACACATTCAGCAAGAAATAGGTTTTCGTCTGACGAACCAGCCCCGCGATGAACAAACTCACGATCGGCGAGAAAATCAGAAAATCCAAAATCAGCGCGATAAAGCGGTCTGAAATCGAAGCGATGGATTGATGAGCACTTTTATTTTTTTGCGGCTTTGTTTCTGGAGCCGATAGATCTGGAAATACCATACAGATCGTATCGGCTTGGGACAGGAAAGACTAAAGTGATTATTGTGTGAAATTGATGGCTTGAACTCGACCTTGATCGTCCGTCAAAAATTTCGCCTGACCGACGATTTCTTTTGCCGGAGAAATCAAACTGTAAATCAATTCATTGTCCGAGTTTTGCGCCAGGCTTACTTCATTAAAGTTCATACCGAAGGCTTCAGAGTACTTGGTAAGAAACTCCGCCTTGTCAGCGATAGCCATCGGCGTTTCACCGGCTTGAGCATCAATGAACTCAAGACTTTGAATGCGCCCTTGGGACAACTTCATGCCGTATTTGCCTTCAAGGTAGCCAAACACCAACTCATCACGCAATGTCGGAGACTCCGCTAAAGCTGCCGAGATCGCGTTTTTATCCGCCGCCATTTTTTTCGCAAGATCTTGTTCCCACTTCACGTCTTTCGCAAAACTTGCCGGCTGAAAGCTGGCGATTTCACGATTGCCGTTTGTGACAAGGGATTTGTCTGGTCCTTGGACCAACCATTGATTGAGGAAAACCGTCATAATAAGAACTGATGCGATAGAAAGAATCAGCACGGCTTTTTGTTCCTGTGCTTTGTCCTGCAATCTTTTTCTTACAGACTGTGCTTTGGGAAATTCAATCACGTTTGCGTTCCTCATAATAAACCCCTCGCTGATATTGTCATTCACTGCGAAGGGTGTGCCGTTTATAAGTCTAACCTATTCTCTTTTGTTGCAAAAGACATTAACAGACGAACAAAAGATGTTTGACGTACCAATTTGATCATCTCATTTTGATGCGCAAAAATCTGCTAATTAACAGGTCTAGTCGAGGGCCTTTTTCACCCAAGAATCAATCCCCGCCTGCATTTCCGAAAGATTGTAATAGAGCACTTTATCCAACTCCACACCTTGTCCCTCGATCCGGTAATTCTTGTGACTCAAATAGAGAGCTTCCGGCACAGAGATCTGCACACCTGGACCCACTTCATTCAGCGGATACCAAACGCCGACAAGAAGTTGACCACGACTTGGGCTTCCAAGCAGTGGCGCCTTCTTAAACTCTTTCAACGCTTGCGCCACCATCTCGGCAACGGAAGCCGTTTTCCCGTCTACCAAAACACGAACGTCGCCGTGATAACAAGTGTCTTGTTTGAAAGTTTTCAAAATGACTTCTTTGTTGGCGTCGAGGACCTCTAATTGATTTTCGTCTTTCAAGTCATTCGGCAGCTCTGCCACTGTCGTGACTTTCGCGCGCGGTTTTGACAAGCGGCCGATTTCTTCCGGCGCACAAATAAAGAGCGAAAGAAATCTTAAGCCGGCAACAAAATTGCCACCCGGATTTCCGCGCAAATCCACAACAAGACGTTTCATATCTTTGATTTGCTCTGCCACTTTTTTCACTTCTTCTTCAGAAAAAAACTGCGAACGGAAAGACGGAATCTGAATCACGGCCGTTTTTTCGCTGAGCTTCTCAAAGTTCACACCTTCAGAGCGAGTGAACGAGCCCGTTTTCATTTTAATGCTGAGTTCTTTGTCACCGCGCTCGATAACGTAATTGCCGTCTTCCGTCGAGGCATCCCAAGGATTCGGTTGTTCACCCTTGATGCTTTTAATGACGTCGCCTTTTTTCAGACCTAATATCGCTGCGGGAGATTGCGGATGCACTTTGAAAATCACCAGCTCGCTGTCCACGAATTCGGATTCAATACCGGTCTCTAAAGTTTCACCTCTCCAGATACTCTTCACTTCGGAAGAGTCATAGACCTCGAGATGAGAAACGTTGAGGAGCCCCAACACATTATTAATATCTTTGATGATAAGACTTTTTGGAGAATACGGCGTCACCAAACGACTTCGGCGATGGCAGGTGCGCTTCCATTTTTTTATTTGTTCGTCGCCCAGAAAGATTTTTTCCGCGACAAGATCGCAAACCACAGGATACGGGTTTACGAAACCTCTCTTCAAGGTGAAGTGATACGCTCCGAAAGCGCAAGTTAGTGCAAGAAGTACGGCAAGCAGACGACTCATGGCTGGATGACTTTGATTCAGAAAAAAAAGACCGAGCGCTCACACACCCGGTCTTTCGTTTTCAATTCAAAAGGGTCTTAAGCAGCCACTTTCTTCTTGCGAGCTGCAGAAGGATCAATGTGGTATTGCTTCACTTTGCGGTAAAGAGTCGCGCGACCGATACCCAAAGCTTTAGCCGCCTCAGTGAGGTTGCCTTTATATTGTACGATCGCATTTTCGATAGCATGAGCTTCTAGCTCTTCCATCTTTTGTACGCTCGTTGATGAAGATGTAGCTGTTGGGAATTGGATAACATTTCCACCGACATCTGAATTCACTGGGCTGTTGCCAGAGATCAATGCAGGAACTCCCGCTACAAGTTGTTGTCTGAAAAACGCATTATCAAGACCTTCGCGCCATTGTGCTGACGAATATGCTTGAACTGTCACATCATGGTTCTCCCAGTACTTCTTTGTGTTCTCAATCGTTTCCTGGTTATCGCTCACCACGATCATTACTGTGCGTGACATTCTAGTCCTCCCCTTTTGAAACATTAACAAGTGCTAATTGACTCACTTTGTACCTATCGGCGTATCACGCTGAGAATTTAGGGCCAGTTGCAATTTTTTTTTGAGACAGTTTAAAACCGCTGAAACACTGGACTTTTCTCTGGCTCCGGGTTCGCGCTTGATTTTTATGGGGGTTCGGTGGGGGCCTTGAGGACCTGTGTTTAAGGTTGGTCGCTTCGGAAGGCACGCCGTCCGGGCTCTGTTGCCGCCGCCCTTCCGGGCGGTTCGCGCCATCGTGGCGCCGGCAAAGGCCTCCCTTCGGATCAACCTTAAACACAGGCCCCCAAGGCCCACGACGCCCCATAAAATTTGGTTGTGGTGTTTGTTTGTGTTTTTTTTTTAAAATAAAAAATCAAAACGACTGTGAGCGGTAAGATCAGTGAGCTTCAAGGCATGATCGGTCAAGTTCAGTAGTCTCTGATTACTCCACTTTGGAGGTTGGATGACCATAGAGTACGTCCTGTTGCTATTTGCTGCGTTTTTCATTGGGCTGAAGTTTTATATGACAGCTCCAGGGGACGCTTTTCGCAATTCGGGTCCTCGTTTGGGCGCTCGAGTTGAACAGCAATTGGCGACAGGAGATGGCTTTAAGCCTGAACGGGGCAATCACATTGGATGGACAGGTAACTGATGAAACGAGCTGTATCTAATAACAAAGGTCAGTTTGTGATCGAGACAGTCCTTATGATGATTGTCACCATCAGTGTTTTTCTCTGGGCCACAAATCAGCTTCGCGAAAGCAAGTTCTTAGCAAAGATGATCGCTGGCCCATGGCAAAAAGTTTCTGGAATGATCGAAGCGGGAGTATGGGATACGCCTGACAAAGCTCGTCAGTTGCATCCCAATCAGATCGACCGCTCGCTCACCGTGAAACCCAACTAGAAGGAGCGCATGAAAAGGTTCAATGCCGGAATCTTTAAACCAGTGCAAAACTCCCGCGGAATGCTTTCCGCCGAGTTTATTTTTGCTCTCGTCTTGAGCGCGGGCTTGTGCATTGTTTTATTCGCATTGAACTTCACGCTCTCAATGGCCGAAGTGGCGCAATATATCGCCTTCTCTACTTCGCGTGCTCACGCTGCCGGACACCTCGATACAGACAGGCAAAAGCAGATGGGCGAAGACAAATTCAAAGCTTTAGTTAATAACGCCGTTTTAAAACCTCTCTTTAACAACCCAGATGGCGGTTGGTTCACTTTAACGGATCTGGATATCCGTCAGGGTGGATTGAACGGCAACACATTTGAAAACGACTACAAGGTCGTTGCCGATCGCGTGCCTCAAGTCGGCGTGCGCTTTAATTACAATCCAAAACTCCTCAGCGTAAAAATCGCCTTCCTTGGTTCGACAAGTGACGATCCTAACGGCGAAGGTTTTACGGCTAAAGTCACAGGCCTTTTGATTCGCGAACCCACGTTCAAAGAATGTTGGGATTTGCAAATCAAACAGCGCTACTCAGCGATTTTAAATCTCGACCCCCGCTACAAGGTACTGGGCGGATCCGGCGCGAATAAGTATGTACCGATGGAGGACAACGGATGCTAAAAAAACGTAAGTCCTTCATTCGCAATGAAAAAGGGATGGCGATCTTTGAAATGATCCCCATCCTTGTCATTATTGTTCTTTTCGTGAATTTCTCCTTGGGATTCTTTGGCGCTATTCACACAGGCATTTTGAACTCGATTGCTTCAAGAAACTATGCCTTTGAAACCTTTCGCAACCGTTCCAATCTTACGTACTTCCGCAACATCGGAGCTGACGTGATTGAGTATTCCCAAGTCGGCATGCGCGTGCATGGAACTGTTTCAGAGTCTTCCAAAGGCGGAGACAACTGGGTGGCATCATCCAGAACAATTGATTTTATGAATTTTCAGCCTAAGAGAGCCGCAGACATCGTCGGGAACAGTAAAAATGTTCACTCGACTGTGCGTGGAATTCCTGAAGGCAGAAACGAAACCATCGGCGTGAACCCCATTTGGATCAAAACAACGTATGGCATTTGTTTAAATGCTAAGTGCGGCACTTAGAAAGAAGTAGGACTTTATGGGATCGAATGAGACAAGAAACTTATGGCTTTCCATCGCAGCAGGTGTCTTTGCGACGTTCTTGCTCTACAGCTATTCGCAGGAAAAGAAAGCCGAGTACGACAAGCGCTTCGGTTCCACTAAACGTGTCGTGGTTGCAAAAGAAGATATCGCAGAAATGCAAACAATCTACGATACAATGGTTGAAACAAAAGAACTTCCCGCTGACTTTATTCAGCCGGACGCAATCACTGTTCCTGATGAAATCATCGGTAACGTTGCGGCAGTACCTATCCGTAAAGGACAGATGGTTGTGAAGAACAATCTTCTTACTCCGGGCCCTGACACAGGTATTGCTTTGCAAGTGGCGCCAAGCAAAAGAGCCGTGACAATTCCCGTGGATGAAGTCCGTGGTGTTGCGAAACTTATTCGTCCTGGTGATCGCGTGGATATCTACGCCGCTGTCGACACAGGAAAAGGTGTGAATCAACGTCGTGAAGTTTTTGCGATGATGTCGGACGTTGTCGTTTTGGCGACAGGCGTGAGCGTTGTGAACAACATTCCGCGCATGTTCGAATTGGATTCCACGGGAAAAAATCTGACTCAGATCGCCCTTACGGGAGACACAAAATATACGACGATCACGGTTGAAGCGACTCCGAAAGAGGCGCAGGACCTTTTCTATATTCTTTCAACCGCTCCAGGAAACTTGTTCTTCGCTTTGCGAAACTCAAACGACAGAACAGTTCCGCCAAGAATGCCCAGCTCCACGTCGGACTCGGTTCTTGGCAAACCTGTGGTAGCACTTGATGGCGCGCCTGCGGCCCCTGCCATCGCGATGCCGCCACGACCAGTTTATACTCCGCCTGTACAACAACAACGACAAGCACCTCCGCCAGCACAAAGACCTCGCGGCAATGGATTTCAAACTCTGTAATTGGGTCTAGAAGGGGAATAAGGGGGATTTATGAGAAAACATTTTTTACTCGCAGGACTGCTGATCAGCCTCTGCTGCGGAAGCGTGGCCCTTGCGCAAGAAGAACTTGTGGCCGAACCTTCGACATCTTCGGGTGACGAAGCCACTGGTGCTTACCGCTCTCGTAAATTCATCAACCTGACTCTTGGAATCGAACAAGATGAGAAGCTTCCCCCGCTTCCAGACAGTATCGAGTTTAAAGGTGACTTCCGTCGTATCGTGACGGCGGCTTACGCTAAAGATCTCAATGTCATTCGCTTCACACCTAGAGGCGAAGGTTTTGCGACACTTACAATCCATGACAAACGCAATGGTAAAATCGTTGCTGAGTATCGTATTGACGTGAAGAAAAGCAAGCTCGACAAAGTGGTGCGTGAAATGCGCGCCCTCCTTGGCGATATTGAAGGCATCAACATCAAGATCGTAAACAATCGCGTTGTCGTCGATGGCCAGATCCTTTTACCAAAGGACTTGGCGCGCATTTATAACGTTGTTCAACAATTTGGCGAACAAGCATCTTCGCTTGTGACTTTAAGTCCGTTGGCGCAAAAGAAAATCGCCGAGTTTATCGCTCGCGATATCAACAATCCCGAAATCGAAGTTCGTGCCGTGAATGATAAAATCATCCTTCAAGGCTGGGCAAACAGCGAAGAGGAATCAAAACGCGCCGAGATCGTGGCGAAAACCTATCTTCCGGATATCGTGATTGAAGCGGCGGAAGAAAAAGGTGTCATCAAAAAGCGTAAACCGGCGAATGACGGTGTCATCAACCTTATCCAAATCAAGGAAGCGGCACCAAAACCACCGTCTAAGATGATCCAACTCGTCGTTCACTACGTTGAGTTGAACAAAGACTACTCAAAAGCATTTAAGTTCCAGTTCACTCCGGAATTGGGTGATAACTCGCAGATGACTTTCCAAACCGGTGGGGACTCACCAGGTGGTGTGATCAGTTCTATCACGGGAACTGTTTCCAACCTTTTGCCTAAATTGAACTGGGCGAAACAGCATGGTCATGCGCGTGTTCTTGAAAGTACAAGCTTGATCGTGGAAGACGGCAAAAAAGGTGAAATCAAGCAAGTGACGAACCAACCTTATCCTGTGATCGGAAAAGATGGAACACAAGGAACTGCCTTCGCGGAAGTCGGTATCGTGACGGCAATCACTCCGGTTCTTTTGGGTGAAAAATCCGGAAGCGTGCACATGGAGATGATGTTTAAAGTGAGCAGCTTGGTCGGTAATACGCCGAATGGCGCGCCGATCACGAGTGCCAATGAAATGACGAGCACGGTGACTGTGCGTGACCGTCAAAGTGCGGCTGTGGGCGGTTTGATCCGTAACTCCACAGCAACGGGTTACAATCGTCCAGCTGGACAAAAGAACCCGATCATCAGTTTGTATGCATCTAAAGACTTCATCAAACAACAAAGTCAGTTTGTTGTGTTTGTGACCCCCATCGTGAAGACTTCTGCAAGCTCTGGAGCAGAGCAAATTAAGAAGAAGTTCCGTTTACGCGACTAAGATCTCGTAAACGGGCCTCCTCTTTACGCCGATAAGTCGTTTGGAGGTCTGCATTGGCTATTAATCCTAATTGTAATCTCATCGCAGTTGTTGGCGGTAAAGGCGGCGTCGGAAAGAGCGTCTTTGCAGCCAATCTTGCTTGCACCCTCATGACAGAACTTCGCACGCAAGTGCTTCTTGTTGATGCTGACGCAAAATCCGTCGGCGATCAGAACGTCATCATGGGTTTGAAGCCGCAAAAAACTTTGAAAGAACTTGCGAACTTCCAAGGCTCACTCAACTCTCAGCCGATGAACACTCTCGTGACGATGCACCAGTCAGGTCTCGCCTACTTGGGTGCGGTTCGCGGCCCTGAAGAAGCATTGAATATTTCTCCGGATCTTCTTGGCAAGCTCATGGAATTTTTCAGTCGTGCTTTCAAATTTGTGATCGTCGACGTCGGCACTGATTTGGGTCCTGCGCAGATGGCGGTACTTCAAGAAGCCACTGCGATCATGATCGTGACCAGCCCTGAAGTTCTTGTCGTTACGCAGACTCAACGTCTTATCAATGAACTTCTTTCTGCAACGTTGCCGAAAGATATGTTTCAGCTCGTTATCAATAAAGCGTCACCGACGGGATTGTCGCCGCAAACGATTTCAAATCAGTTACAGCTTCCATTCTTAGGAATTATTCCTCAAGACGAAGCCACATCTATGATGGCTTTGCAGAAGTACACGCCTTTTGTAATCTCTTCGCCGAAAGCTCCGGTGACTGCGGCTTATTATGATGTCGCTCGTAAGTTAACGGGCGGAGTTCTGCAAAGACTTAAAACCGTTTCTCGTCCCAAACCTCCTGCACCGGCTGCGGCCTCTGCTGCCGACGGAACTGCGGGTGCAATAGCCACTGCGGGGATGGATGCGCGCACGCTGCTCAAGATCCGTGTGCACAATGAATTGATCCGCACGGTCGATCTTAAAAAACTTCTGGTCGATGGCAAACAGGACGAGAACAAAGAAAAAGAAGTTCGCGAGAAAACGAAAAGAGAAATCACTCTGATTGTCGACCGTGAAGCTCCTGATCTTGCGCGTGAAGAGCGTTCTAAAATTATCAAAGAAGTTTTAGAAGAGGCTTTGGGCTTAGGTCCTTTGGAAGACCTTCTCGCCGATCCGGATGTTTCAGAGATCATGGTAAATGGTTTCAGAAAAATCTTTCTTGAAAAAGGCGGAAAGGTTCAGCTAAGTCCAGTGACATTCACATCGAATGATCACCTTCGTCGTATTATTGAAAGGATCGTGACTCCTCTCGGCCGTCAAATCAACGACTCTACACCTTACGTGGATGCGCGCTTGAAAGATGGATCGCGTGTGAACGCCGTGATTGAACCTCTTGCGATCGACGGACCGGCTTTGACGATTCGTAAATTTAAAAAAGGCGGTATTACTCCTGAAAAATACATCAACTACGGAAGTACAACGAAAAACATGATCGACTTCCTTCGCATCTGCGTGGAAAACGGTTTGAACGTTGTTATCTCTGGTGGTACTGGTTCAGGTAAAACCTCTTTGTTGAATATGCTTTCCTCATTCATTCCTTCGAATGAACGTGTGATCACCGTCGAGGACGCGGCCGAGTTGCAATTGCAGCAGGAACACGTCGTCCGTCTGGAGACACGTCCCGCTTCTATGGAAGGAACTAACGCAGTCACGATTCGTGACTTGATCAAAAATGCCCTGCGTATGCGTCCCGACCGCATCATCGTGGGTGAGTGCCGTGACGGCGCCGCTCTTGATATGTTGCAAGCGATGAATACAGGTCACGATGGCTCTATGACAACGACTCACGCCAACAGTCCACGTGAATGTATTGCGCGTCTGGAAACGCTTTGTATGATGTCGGGTATGGAGCTTCCTGTCCGCGCGATCCGTGAACAAATCGCCGGCGCAGTCAACTTGATCGTGCAAATCTCGCGTCTTTCTGACGGTAGCCGTAAGCTTTTAAGCATTACGGAAGTCGCAGGTATGCAAGGTGACGTTGTTACTTTGGCAGAGATCTTCAGATTCAAAGAAACAGGTTACGACAAAAACAGAAAGATCCAAGGGGTCTTCCAGGCAACAGGTACAATCCCAAGCTTTATCCAAAAGCTGAGCGATAAAGGTGTTGTGATTCCTCGTGAGATCTTTGCGAATGATCCAAATACAAACAACCCGGCAGCAGCACAGCCGAAACCGCCTATCGCAGCGGCTATGCCAAAAATGCCAGGAGTCGCACCGGTGAAAAAATCGGGGTAGTAGATGAAGTTCTTATTTAACGAATGGGTGATGATCCCACTTTTTGGAATCTGCGTTTTTATCTTTGTTATCCTTTGGGCCGACAAAGCAATCGCATGGCTTCATAAGCGCAGCCTTGGGCAGCGTGATCAAGTGATCAAACTTCTTCGTTTGATGGGAAATGACGTTGACGAAAAGAAGATCACCATTCTTATCCTCCTGATGAGCTTTGGTGTGGGTGCCTTGGTGTTCTTGGCATTCTGGCCCAACGTTCTTATGGGCTTCGTCTTCGGCGCTTCTATTACGGTCGCAGGCTGGCAGCTTCCTCTTTTACTCGTGCGCTTGATTTACGAACAGCGTTGCACACGTTTCGTAGATCAAATGGTGGACGGTCTTACAATCATGGCCAACGGTATTAAAGCCGGATCCAATCCACAGGAATCCATGAAGCGCGTCGTGGAGATCATGGGAAACCCGATCAGCCAAGAGTTCGCACAAGTACTTTATCAAATGCAAGTCGGCGACAGTTTCGAAAGCGCTTTGAACGATTTAGGAAATCGCATTCCTCGCCCTGACGTACAAATGTTCGTAACGTCGATCAATATTCTTAAAGAGACCGGCGGTAACTTGGCAGAGACATTCCAGACCATCGTCATGGTGATTCGTGAGAGACAAAAGGTAGAGAAAAAAATTCAAGCTTTGACCGCACAGGGTCTCATGCAAGGGATTATCGTCACCATGATTCCGTTTATCTTGATGGCCGTGTTTCTTGTGATAGATCCGGCATTCATCAAACCAATGTTTAGCACAACCCTTGGTCTAGTGTTACTGTTCGTGATGCTCTCTCTCCAAATAATCGGTGGCGTAATAATTAAAAAACTTGTTACCATCAAAGTGTAGTTTGTCAGTTTCAAGGAAGAGGTAATCTATAATGAAGAAAGCAATTTTGGCGTTCGCTTTTCTTTTTTCAGCACAAGCTTTTGCTCTTGTGGATATGAAAAATGCCAACTATTCCAATACATGGATTGATATGGATGTTCCTGGAAGTGGTTATGATCTGAAGATCGTTCGCACTTACAACAGCCGTTCTCTTTTTAATGGAATGTTTGGGTTTGGATGGTGTTCTGATTTTGAAACTTCGATGGAAGTAAATGCAGAAGGCAATATCAAAATCAAAGAGTGCGGCGGCGGTTTAGAGGTTACTTTCGCTCCTCGCGAAGTCACTCGTAAAGATATTGAATCTACAATTTCTCAAATCGTTACAAAGATGAAGGCCGAGAAAAAAGTGGGCGTCACTGAGGCTTACATCAATAATTTGAAAACTCAACTTCTTGAAGACGACAATCTTCGCTCTGAGTACGCCACTCAATATGGAATCAGTGTTCCTGTGAAAGAGGGCACGAAGTTCTATGCCAACGGCAAAGAGGTCGAACACTTTGTTTTCAATAAAACGCATTACACGCGTAATCTTCCAGACGGGAGCGCTCAGCGTTTCAGCCCGCAAGGAAAGATGACTCACATCTACGACAAAAACGGCAACTATTTGAAGTTCGATTACGACAAAGACGTTATTGCCTCTATCCAAGATAACAATGGCCGTCGTTTAAATTTCAAATACTTCCAAAACAAGAAAGTTAAATCCATCACAGGCCCGAACGGCTTGATGGCGGAATATAAATTCGCCAACTTGGATGACCTTGCGTCTGTAAAGAACGCTTGGTTGAAGACATATACTTACGAGTACGATGAGCTTCACAATTTGACAAAGGCTTCTTGGCCAGACAAATCATTCGTAGCAATCAAGTACGACAAGAAGAATGACTGGGTCGTTGCTTTTGCTGACCGCGATAAGTGTATCGAGAACTATAAATACGAATTCTCGCAAAACGATCCGAAGAATCACTACTGGTCGACAGTAAAAAAGACCTGCGGCAAAGAAGTGATGGCGGATAATAAATATGAATTCTGGCATCAACAACGCGCTGACGGACAATACTTCCTGCAACGTGTGATGACCACTGTCAGCGGTAACGTAACAGACATTACTTATCACGAGGTATTTGGTAAGCCTGTTTCCATCCGCCGTAACGCTGACCGCGTTTCTTACGAATACTATCCAGATGGATTGGTTAAAGTAAAAGCGGCGCCAAACATGCGCATGGCTTACGAGTACGATCCTAAGATCAAAAAAGTAAGTTCTGTTACAAGCACTTTCTTTAATGAAAAAGGCCAAAAGATTTCCGTCAAAGCCACTCAATTTAAATACGATGGCAAAGGCAACCTGACTTTCGCGCAAAATAGCGACGGTCAGAAAATCAATATGACTTACGATAACAGAGGCCGTATCGCGACGATCACAGATCAAGCGAAGAAGGTCGTTAAAATCGAGTACGAAGAACGTTACGGCAAGCCATCCATTGTAACCCGTCCTGGATTAGGCACAATCGTGGTGAGCTACAAGCCCAATGGCGAAATCAACAAAGTTGACAGCAAAGAAGGCCCTTCTGTAGCGATGCAAGTTGCAAGTACTTTTAATAACCTGCTAGATATCATTGCCCCTGCAACCGCAGAAATGTATCTATAAAGGAGAAGGTGATTATATGAAAAGACTCGTAGCTCTTTCCATTTTGTTGGCACTAGGTTTTTCCTTCGTCGGCACAGCTTCTTCTTGGGCGCAAGAAGGCGATGCTAAAAGAACAGTAAATCCTGGAGAAGATCCAAATGAAGCAAGATCCGGCAAAGCTCTTGAGGCTGACGTCGCGGCTGTAGGAACTTGCCCTGAGTGTATCGCTCGTATGAAGCATACGCGTTTAGGCGATGATACGACTTATAGACCAAAAGGGTCTCCAGCATCTCCTTCAAGCCCTGGTGCTGAAGGGGCTCCCAAAGAGGGTACTCGCTAAACTGTCTAGTTTCTTTCCAATCGAAAGCATAAAAGGGCTTTGGGCAACCAAGGCCCTTTTATTTTGATCCAAATGTAACGTATTTGTCTCATTCTGAGACGGAAATCCTGGCACACCCGCTGCATTACAACCTTTATGAAGAGTTCTTTTTATAAAGGAGTGACCTATGAAGAATGTCGTTAAAGCCGTTATTGGTATGTCTGTGATCGCATTTGCCTCTGCAGCGATCGCAAACCCGAAATGCTCACATCGAGTGGCGTCTTCCTCTAATGACCTATTGAAAAACACGAACCCAGTACGCGTGGCGAAAGTTGCGAAATCAACTCCACAAATGGGTAAAGAGTCGACGAAATCAGGTATCAAGTAATGAGAAAAAGGTACCTGGTACCTGTTTCCACCTGATTATTTGAATATGCCTCCGAGGAAGGGTGACTTCTCCCCCCAAGGTCACTCTTCCTTTCCCTTTTTTCCGTCTTAGCGAATCGCCTTTTCGTGAGCGCCTTCTTGAAATCCATCAACAGTGCTGGCAACTCCATCTTTAAGAGCGCCGCCTAAATTACGCAAAGCCATGGCTCCGCCTGCCGCTGCACTTTGAATGTATTGAGAAACCGTAGATCTTCTTAAGAACTGAAACGTGTGAGCTTCGATTGATCCTCCGCTCACTTTCACTTGCATTAGAACAACTAACAACATTGTGAAACACAGACACTTAACAACGAACTTAAGTTCTTCCATGTGATGACTCTCCTAGATGCGGTAATACTTTTGAAATTGAATTTAAAATCTGTTCTTTGCTGAAAGGCTTCGTTACGTAGTCGTCGAAACCGGCTTCGTAAGCTTTCTGCACCAACATATCTTGGTCGATTGTAGAACAACCAATAATTTTAATGTCGGGGTGAAGTTCTTTGAGGACCTTGGCAGTCTCAATACCATTTCGTAACGGCATCACCATGTCGAGAAACACCAGCTCAGGCAGTGTTGATTCCACAAGCGCGATAGCTTCGTCGCCATTGGCCGCTTCGCCCACGCAGGTGCCGCCGACGGAAGTCACAATGTTTTTGATGAGTTCTCTAAGAAAGGCGGCGTCGTCGATAACAGCGAAACGAATCTTCATACCGCCAGTATAGATTTGATAAATCCTTTTGATGAGAGGATTTTAGTGTCCCCAACGATAGCCTAGGGAGAACATATACAAAGAGTTTGTCACGCTGACGTTGGAAGGAGTTGCACCCGTACTTGGGTCGGGCAAAGACGCTGCTCCGTCAAAGACGTTTCTTTCCGTGCTGGCTCCCAGATTCCAAATCATCTGACTTTCGCGCGTGAATTTCCATTCACCGCCAAGATCAAGTCCGAAACGAACGCTTTCTTCAGCCGAACCTGATGTCACAGAAATACTTGTTCCCGACTCCGAGTGTTGCAAGCGAGGAAAGAAGCTTCCGCCAATAACCCATGCATAACTTGTCGACGTTGGAATTCGCGCCTTTAAACCTACACCCAATCCTGTTGACTTAATTCGCGGGTGCGAATCATTGTCACTCGGAGTATTCATCTTATTGTCACTGAACAAAACGGAAAACTCCACCGAGCTTGATTTGCGGGAAACACCAAAGAACTTTCTAAAGTTCAATCCCAGATCAACAAACTCATACTTCGCAGGGACACGAGATTGATCGGCGTTCAGAGAATCCACATCCGCAGCAAATGAGAACATCACTTGGCCACTAACACCGATCAAGGGCGTAAACCAAACATTCGTTTTAATCTTAAGCGCGTTGAAATAGCTCTGATAATCCCTGAACGAGTAATTGGATTGGGAATCGTTGTAAGTCACAACGGGCATCACATCCAATTCTACGCGATTGTTGCGAATATCATCAGGATGAATCTGCTCGCGGTAGAAATCGTAAATTCTTTCCGCACCATTCGAGAAAAGACTTTGCGCCTGCTCGCCCAAACCAGGCTCTTGCACCTCAGGAGCTTCCGGTGGCGCTGTCAGAATCGGGTTCACTACAACTGGACCTGTCGTCACGACAGTCGCTGTCGGCTTGCTTTCAGCCGCTTTTGCCTCAGCAGCTTTTTTCTCTGCCGCTTTCTTTTCTTCAGCTAACTTTGCTTGGCGTTCCGCCTCTTGGCGCGCCTTTTCTTCAGCGGCCAATTCTTCTGGCTTCAAGGTACGAACTTTTAGACCGTCAGAATCCGTCACGACAGGAGCCGCCTCACCCTCAGAGGCAAGCTTTCTTGTTTTCGATTTACGTACTTCATAACGTCCAGAAGAAAAACCCTCTAGACCCACCTGTGCCATTGCTGGCGCATGCGAGAACAAAAAAAGAAGAGTCACAAGGAAAGAAAGATATGAATTCATAGAAATTCTTTCGGCTCTCGGTCCGAATTACTTGACGTCAAATTGACCTGTTTTCAGAGAGCGGGCAGAATTATTTTATGAAATCATTTCCTCTGAGATTTATCTTCGTCGCGTCCTGTTTCATTTCTATATCGCTTCCTTCTTGGGGCCAGACTAATGCCCAGAACGTCTATGTCAGCGCTGTCGACCAAGATCTGGCGATCAAGTCCATTGTTCTTGTGCCCACAACGGACAATGTCGGCGGGATTTATGCGCGCCCCGTAGAAGAGGAACTGCGCCAGCTTCTTAACGATGACAAACAATGGTCTTTGGCGAATTACCCACAAGACGTCAAAGTGAAATCCGAAACGTTAGATGAAAAACCTGGCGACGTTCAGAAAATTCTTCAAGCCGCAAAGAGCGAAGCGGCACTGACATCACGAATCGTACGTGGCTCTCGCGGTCTTTCTATCACTCTTACTCTTTTTGTGGGACGCGAAGGTTTGCCTCTTCTGCAAGAGTCACTCAATGAGTACAAAGGATTTGAAACGGCGGATGTAAAAGCCGAAGTCAGAAAACTTTTTGAGAATATCAAATATCGCATGCCTTTCCGCGCGACGATCCTGAGCCGCCGTGGGCAGCAAGTCACTTTGAATCTGGGAAGCGCTTACGGAATAAAACCCGATAGCCGCGTTTCCGTCGTGCAAATTATCAAAATCAATCGTCACCCAAAACTGAATTTCATGGTGAGCACCGAAAAGGAAGTCTTGGGGCGTGTGAAACTTTTTAAGGTGGAACCGTATCTGAGTTTCGGCGCCATCGAAATGGAAAGAGAACCCGGTGTCATCACAGTAGGCTCCAAAGTGATGCCTGATGAGTTTGTAAAATACTCCGTTCCTGTGACAACCCCTTCCGGAAAAGTTTTGCAGGATATCACTCAACGTCCAGATAAAGATGTCGCTTTCGGTGAAGAGCCGCAAGAATGGCTGCCGACGATGCCTCCGCAGTTTGGAAAAATCGAGCTGCTCGCGGGTCTTTCGAATTACACACAAAACGTGAATTTAAACACGGCAGGCTCAATCAGCGGCAGCAGCAACCTTGCTCCGAACATCATGGTACGTGGCGAGCTCTGGCTTAATCCCGAATGGTATTTCGGCTTGCAATTGCGCCAATCGGTTTTTGAAATTGATAATGGTCTGAGCGGTTCTTCGCCAAGCAAATTGAACATGTCGATGAGTCAATATGGCGTTAACTTTGGTTACAACTTCCTGTTAACCAGCGACTTCTTCGGACCGAAACTTCAGGTTGCCGCGGGTTTCATGAATACAAACTTTAACGTCGATGACAGCACACCTACAGCCTTCACAACGATGAAGTATGGCGGTTTCTTAGTCAGCATCGCCGGCCAATTTCCGTTGTCAGAGGAAATGCCCGTCGATATCGGCGGTAAATTTGATTTCTACATGAATCCAAGCGTAAGTGAAAATCTCAGCAGCGGAGCTTCAGAAGACAGTAGCATCAATGCATTTAGTTTCTTCGTAGATTATAAAATGAAAACGCGTTTCAAAATTCGCGGCGAAATCCTGCTTGAAAACTACAGCACGGACTTTAGCGGCACCGGAGAAAGAACTGATCCCGCTTCCAGCGCCAGCCATAAAATGACAACGTTCATGGGTGGCGTTCAGTATCTGTTTTAAGATTTTTTCTTAGCCGCCTGAAAGCGGTAACCCATTGAAAGCAAAGCATCGAGCCACTTCGTAGGCAGGTGCTTTGCCAAGAACGCCTGAATACGTATTCCTTTTCCCACAAGATAGTAAGCGCGCGGATTTTTCGCATTAATGGCGCTCATGACTGTGTCTGTGACCCAAGACACAGGAACCGCGCTCTTAGCGACCTCCGCCACAGCGGAATTCAAATTCTCAATGGCTTCACCATAAACTTTCAACTGATCACCTGTAATAAACTTTTTCAGCTCATTACTGTGATGAATCGACTTATCCCAAATATCCGTCTTAATGGGACCAGGCTCGACAAGAACAACATTCACACCGTGAGAGCGCAACTCTCTTCTTAACGCATCCGAGATCGCTTTCACCGCGAATTTGCTGGCGCAGTAGGGGGCAAGATAAGGGGAAGAAATTCGGCCACTGATCGAACCAATGTTAATCACAAGCCCACGATTTTGGCGAAGACGTGGCAAAAAATTTTTAGTTACCGAAACAAGTCCGAACACGTTGACTTCGAACAAGGATTTCCACTCTTCGAGAGGCAAGGATTCAATCGGTCCGCCTAAGGCCACACCGGCATTATTAACAAGAATGAACTTTTTATCGGAAGGATTTTGCGTAATTGTTTGTACTGCCGATTCGATGTCCGTCGCCGACGTGACATCGAGTTTTAAGACTTTCAAGTTTCCGGGATATTTTTCTGCAGGAGCTTTAAGAGTTTCTGGTTTTCTCGCCCCGGCCCATACAACATCTCCCCTTTGCAGAAAAGACTCTGTCAGCGCGTAACCAATTCCAGAGGAAGCTCCCGTAATTAAAACTTCATGCATAAGATACTCCATAAATAAAAAAAGCCTGGGTTTGATCCCAGGCTTTTTAATGATGCTACTTCAGCTTAAGCGACTGCCGTCGCTACAGCACTGTGGCCACTGGCCTACATCATTCCACCCATACCGCCCATGCCGCCATGGTCAGGCATTGCAGGAGCTGCAGTCTCTTTCTTAGGAGCTTCAGCGATCATTGTTTCAGTTGTAAGCATCAAAGACGCAACAGAAGCTGCGTTCGTCAAAGCACAACGAACAACTTTAACTGGATCGATAACACCGTCTTTGATCAAGTCAGTGTATTCGTCAGAGTAAGCGTTGAATCCCCAAGTAGCAGATTTGTTTTGAAGGATACGATCCAAAACGATCGCGCCATCAAGACCTGCGTTTGCAGAGATTTGACGAATAGGCTCTTCACAAGCGCGTTTGATGATCATCGCGCCGAAACCTTCTTCTTCAGAGAATTTTGTTTTATCAACTTTTTGAGAAGCGCGAAGCAAAGCAGTACCACCACCAGCTACGATACCTTCTTCAACAGCTGCGCGAGTCGCGTTCAAAGCGTCTTCTACGCGGTGTTTTTTCTCTTTCATTTCAACTTCAGAAGGAGCACCAACGTGGATAACAGCTACGCCGCCAGCCAATTTAGCCAAACGCTCTTTCAATTTTTCTTTGTCGTAGTCAGAAGAAGTTTCTTCGATTTGCGCTTTGATAGCAGAAACGCGAGCAGTGATGTCCGCTTTCTTACCAGCACCATCGATAACAGTTGTGTTGTCTTTGTCTACAACGATGCGTTTCGCAACACCAAGATCAGCAACTGTAGCTTGCTCAAGTTTGCGACCGATGTCTTCAGAGATTACTTTCGCGCCAGTCAAGATCGCGATGTCTTCAAGCATAGCTTTACGACGGTCACCGAAGCCAGGGGCTTTAACAGCACAGATGTGAAGAGTGCCACGAAGTTTGTTCACAACTAGAGTTGCCAACGCTTCGCCTTCAACGTCCTCAGCGATGATCAACAATTGACGACCTTGCTTAGCAACGCCTTCAAGAATGCCGATCATATCTTTCATAGAAGAGATTTTTTTGTCATAAACAAGAACGTAAGCGTTCTCAAGAACTGCTTCCATTCTTTCTGCGTTAGTTACGAAGTATGGAGAAAGGTAACCACGGTCGAATTGCATACCTTCTACAACTGTTACTTCAGTTTTAGCAGTTTTAGATTCTTCGATAGTGATAACGCCTTCTTTACCTACTTTATCCATAGCGTCTGCAAGCATTTGACCGATTTCTTTATCGTTGTTTGCAGAGATAGCACCCACTTGCGCTACTTCGTTAGAACCTTTCACAGGTTTCGCCATAGATTTCAACTCATCGATAACAGTTGCTACCGCTTTGTCGATACCGCGTTTGATTGACATTGGGTTGTGACCTGCAGAAACAAGTTTCGCGCCTTCGCGGTAGATCGCTTGAGCCAAAACAGTTGCAGTTGTTGTACCGTCACCAGCCTCATCGTTAGTTTTGGAAGCAACTTCCTTAACCATCTGAGCGCCCATGTTTTCGAATTTGTTTTCCAATTCGATTTCTTTAGCAACAGTGACACCGTCTTTAGTGATAAGAGGAGAACCGAAAGATTTGTCGATAACAACGTTACGACCTTTTGGTCCCAAAGTTACTTTTACTGCGTTCGCAAGAGTGTTCACACCTTTCAAGATGTGTGCGCGAGCGTCTTCTGAGAATGTTAATACTTTAGACATAGTTTTCTCCGTTTAAATTATTAAATTAAAAGCGTTCGCTTAGTTGAAAACACCCAAGATGTCTTCTTCGCGCATCATTAGGTATTCGTTGCCTTCAAGTTTCAACTCAGTGCCCGCGTATTTGCTGAAAAGCACTTTGTCGCCAACTTTCACTTCAAGAGGAAGAATTTTTCCATCTTCAGTGATACGACCTTTACCAGTCGCAATGATTTCGCCTTTTTGTGGTTTTTCTTTTGCTGTATCAGGGATGAAAAGTCCGCCAGCGGTTTTTTCTTCTTCCGCCATTCTGCGAACAAGAATTCTGTCGTGCAAAGGACGAACGCCAATTTCACTCTTAGCCATGTGTGCCTCCGTTTATTTATATAACAACGAAGGTAATATGAATTGCCCCGTGTAGGAGTCAAGGTCAGGTGCTGAAATTTTCTTCCGACACGACGAGTAAATTCGGAAATATTTCAGAAATTTTAGGGACTTATTTTGAGGTCTATTTTAGAGGGTCTTTCCCCACGTTCGCGGCGCTGGCAGGCAGGTCGGAGGTTTGAGCTCCGAACACAGAGTTCGCGTAAGCCGTCATCAACTCCGCCACTTCTTCGGGGGTCAATTTACCAGCCACTTCATTGAAAGCCGACTTCTTATCTTGGACTTTCGTTAGATACCCCACGAAGTAGTCTGTCACAGAAAGATCCTTCGCCACTTCAAGGTCATAAAGCTCCTCACGAAGCTCTCTTTCCAGTTTCTCGACGGAAATATCTTGGCTCGCGACGGCTTCCAAATGGGATTTATGAGCAAGATTGGGGTCCATGCCTTGAGCCATCTGACGAACTTGTTTTTTCGAGTCGATTTGCGCTTTCAAAGAGTTAATACGTACTTGAGAAAAAGTGACTTTCTCGCCCTTCCATTCGCGATAGCTTTTAACTCCTGCACCCGCTTCAAATGCGAAAGCAGTGAGGCTCCAAAAAGCGACTACGGGTAAGAATTTAAGAAAGCGCATGGGGACTCCTAACAACAAACGTGAGATATCCGAGACCCCTTAGTACAAGCCTTGTGCCGCTGGAAACATGACTCAATTGCAATATATTGATTTTGAGAACCTATGGCGGCCCATTTGTGTTACTTTGAGACGAAATTAGTTAGACAGATAAGACGAGGTTGACGGCAGGAGCCCGAAACAAAAAAACCAAGTCTTGTGGACTTGGTTTCTTCTTTTTCACAACTAATAAAGTTGGCTCAGGAGGAGGGACTCGAACCCCCGACCCAGCGGTTAACAGCCGCTTGCTCTACCGACTGAGCTACTCCTGAACTCGGTGAGAGACTATAATTAGGGCCTTGGCGACTTCTTGTCAAACGAAAATCATGAACTACGGACTGTTGAATCGTTCTAATATTTTCATTAAGCCCGGGCAAGAAAAGGGCATGCCTTTGACTCTAAAAATGGCCGTGCCTTGCGCTTGTTCGAGCGAAACGGGATTGCCGGAGCCCTCGGTCAACGCTCGCAAACGAAGCTTATAAACCGGCTCCTGACCGCCCTCCATAGAAAAGCCCCCGATCATAAGTTCGCAGACGGCAGAGATATCTTGTTTGGAAGTAAGGACTCGAGAAATCTCCCCCGAGTCAGAGTAGAGTTCAACCGATGTAACCCCCTCAGGGCACCAGTTCAACATTCTTTGGTCGCCGCCGATGAGAAGGCCCACGAAACTATTCGGATCGTCGGCTTTTTGCTGCACACTCGGAGATTTTAAGGCTTTGATACCGTAAAGAACCGCCGCCAACGAAAGAACCATCATAAGAACTTTGATTACCAATCCCATTTTCATGGAATAAATTTAGATCAAAGGCCGATCAGATCGAAAGAATTAAATTATTATCAGCTTCTTGCTGCGTGGCGATAATCTGTTTTGTTGGAAATAAATTCGGAGAGAAAAAATGGTGCACTCGAGAGGATTCGAACCTCTGACCACATGATTCGTAGTCATGTACTCTATCCAGCTGAGCTACGAGTGCACTGTGAAAGAGAAGTATTGATAGACTGCGGCCACCGAAAAATCAAGCATTCTTGATAAATTTACAAAAAGAGTCGGGTCAAAGCCTTGATTAACGGGCCCCGCTATGGCAGTTTGAATCCTCAGTCGAGAAAACCGACCGCGGAAAGGTGGGTGAGTGGCTGAAACCAAGCGTTTGCTAAACGCTCGTACACTCAAAAGGTGTACCGCGGGTTCAAATCCCGCCCTTTCCGCCACTTTTTTAAGCAGCTCCGATTCTTATTTACAGTTCATGATGCCAGTATCAACAACAGTTTTTGCAAGCTGATCGTTCAAAAGAGTCAAACCTGCGTTCGTAACTTTGTTCCCTTTTTCAAGAGTCGCAAGTTCACCGCTGAATGTAAGTTCGTTCGTCGTTGGACCGCTCTTAATTCTATAATAAGTCGCAATTCCGTCGTCTGTTTTGTCTTCTAGTTTTTCATAGACTTCAAACTCAACAGGGCTGCGCTTGTCTTGTTTTACTGTGATCGTGTTGTCGGCTTTATCAATAGAGATAGCAAATACAACATTCTTGTCAGAGACGCATTTAACAGTCGTTGCGTGAACAGTTGCAGAAGCTAAAAGACAACCGATAACAAGAGATACGATTTTCATAGGGGACCTACCTTTGGTTTATAAAAGGCGATCTTAAACGATCTCGTGTAAATCTAACAGTGAGAGGTTTAGAGTTTGCAAATTCTCTTTGAGTGAAAAAACTTTAAACACAAGAAACCGGACTCGCGTGGTAACGGCGGTGTCCTCTCACCCTAATCGTCTTTGGAGATACCACCCATTTCCTCGTTGGCGACCGGAATGATGTTCATATGAACTTGGTAAAGACGGCGGCCTTTATATTTGTCGGGATTAAATTTGAAGAGCTGCTCATTCACGAAGTTTTGCATATTGCTTAAGAACTCCGTGAACTCCTGCGCTGTCAACGGAAGGAACAGGCTTTTAACACGACGCACTTCTTTGGGGAGCAACAACGCCTTCTTCGCTTCGTCCAAACTATTCATATAAAAAGCGTTCATTCCTATGTCGCCGAAGTTATCAGCCACTTTGAAAGATTTTTTTAAAGTCACATAGCGAAGACCTTCTTTGCGAATCAGCTGCAGGCTTTCTAACTTCTCGAGCGCCGCAATAACTTCGTCAGTGAAACAGCTTAAAAGCCAAGCCAAGTTTTTTGGCGATTGCTCTAAATCAGTGAAACTCAAAAGGACCTGTAGGCGCGGGAGCAAGGGGTTCGATAAAAAGTCGAAGTGCGATTCGATTTCAAGCTGATCTAATTCGGTTTTCAAAATCTGCACTAATTTTTTTCCGAATAACTCTTTGTGCGCCTGCGTTTTGCTCTGGGTATAGTGAACCAAGTTGATGAAATATTCTTTTTCAACCGGCGGCAAATTCAGATTTTCAGCAAAGATCGCCAATATCTTCGGATTAAGGGGGCGCTTACCAAGCACTAGAATTCGCACATAGGATTTATCGTTCAGACCTAACTCTTTCGCCCAAACGTCATAGGAGAATTGAGGGTCATTTTCTTTGTGAAATTGATAAACATCCTGGAGAAACTGAATGGCATTAAGGTACTTTTTCACTTCTGGTTTCATATTTAAAGCCTGCGAAGGTTTATTCCCAAATGCAAGAGTGGACAATTTGTTCACTGCAAACAAATTTCTGCGCCAATTAGTGCCTCTTGACCAAAAAAACGACATCTTTCATAGCTGCCTTTCTCCATTAAGTGCTTAAGAATATTAAATATTCCAGAAATGCCGGACCTGCGCATACCCGTTGCTTAGATAAATTGCATACATATTTTGTCGTTTCTGCCTCATGAACTCATGCTGGCGTGCTCGCAAAATCTAAACAATACAGAGGGAGTTTTTATGAAAAACTTGAAAAATTTTGCGACGGCTGCATTGATTCTTTTAACTGGTTCTGTGGGCTTCGCAGGTAATGGACAAATCGGTTCAGCAACAAACAAGGTCTCTTCAGTTGCAAAGGATTTAACGTTGTCTCTGTCAGGAGGACATGACCGATTTATGTATCAAAATGGGACGGTTTTCTCTGCTAAGGCCGGAAGCAGAGCCGGAACAACTCCAACGATTTACACAAGATTATTCACATCATTTGATGCATCCAAACCTTATTGCGATATGTGGAGCGTCTCTGCGGAAACAAAAGCAGGCGAACCCGTAGAAGGCACAGTCATCATTCCACAAGGAACGGCCTGGCAGTCTACATATCTTGAGGGCATCTCCTCAAGCGGAGAACCTGTTAGAGTTCACGTTTACTTAAGCTGTTTTAAGGGCGTGATTGACGGTCAAAGAATCGACATTGATGCGACAAATAGAGATGAAGTAATCGCAGTAACAAAAGGGCTTGTTGAATATAACTTTTAATCTGAAAAAAAAGGGCTGACTCTTTAAGTCAGCCTTTTTTATTTTAGTATAGCTTCGAAAGCTCCATGGAGTACTTACCCGGAGCATATTCGCTCATACGCTTCTTATAAAGATCCTGGAAGAACTTATCTTTGACAGAATAACTAGCATACGGATAGATCGCAATACCGCCGCGTGGAGTGAACTCGCCCACTACTTCGATGTATTTCGGTTTCATCAACTTCACCAAGTCATCACAAATCGTTTGTACACAGTCTTCGTGGAAGTCCCCGTGATTGCGGAAACTAAAAAGATAAAGCTTCAAAGATTTTGATTCGACCATTTTCTTATCCGCGATGTAATTGATAAAAATTTTCGCGAAATCAGGTTGGCGCGTCTTCGGACACAATGAAGTGAACTCCGTACAAACAAAAGTCGTCCATGCAATCTTGCCTGGATTCTTGTTGTCAAAAGCTTCCAAAACCTCCGGAGCATACGTCTCTGGATATTTTGTTTGATTCTCGCCAAGGGCGAAGTTTTCTAGTTCTTTTGCATCTCTGCCGGTTTTCTTTTTCATAGGGTTCTTTTAGTTCATGTAGTTATGAGGTTCAATAGCTACTTTTTCTTTGCAGGTTTCTTTGAATTAGCACTGGGCTCACGCCCGCCGCAAGAACCCTCTTTTACGAGCTTCATTCCAGAATCCATATCAGGATGAAGAGGATCTGGGACACGACGATTGATATCGTCTCTCATAAAACGAGCTGTATAGGGTTTATCCGGAGAGGTCAGTTCCTTAATTTCCGCCGCTGTCTTTAGAGATTCGACGTGGCCACGATAGTTTTTAACAGGCTCGTAAAGACGTCCTTTGAGAGTCACAGGGTTATCGACATAAACACTCGCCAATTCCTCTAAATCCGACGCCAACGTGAGAACAGCCTCACTCATGGATCCTTCGTAAAGTTTAAGGACAACCTTTTCATCCATCTTGCGCAGAACACCTTTGAATTCATATTCGCCGCATTTAAAATTATCCTGAGCAAAAACGCCTAGTGGTAGCAGGCATATCCACATTGTTAACAGGCTTTTCCACATATGGTTCATAACTGAAAGCTCCTACAAGGATTTGGTTTTTTACTTTTATCTGAGTAGTGGTCATAAAGTTTATTGTAAATATCCCGCTCCGCTTGGGCGACGGCGTTCGCTTTCCAATAAAGGCCCCTGTCTCGCGAAGTATCGGCGACGGCTCGCTCGTACTCTTCGTTCGATTGACTCCAGGCTCTGTACTCTTGAGAGTTTATAAACTTTTTATAAACTTCATACTCCGCTTTTGATTTTGCGTCCATTCGACCCGTCGCCTCGAGTTGGCGAAGAGCAAGAAAACCGGCTTCAAAATTTTCAAAGCGCCCACAAAGCTGGTAGTTGGTGACAGCGAGGCATTTCTCGTTGTTTGAGTTATTCGCTTTGATAAGCTTTCTTGCAATTTCGTTTCTTGCTTGCAGATATTCTTTAAGCGCTTTATCGAGTTGCGCTTTTTCATACTCCAGCTTGGCTTGTCTAATGCCCAAGCCCACGCCCGCGTAATGCATAAGTCCGGTCTCACGATCAATCGCACTAAAATCACGCATAAGTCGTTTATACGACGGCGAAGACGTGGTCGCACAAGAAACATTGTTTCTAAGATCGTGATCCAAAGCCGTTCCCGTCGACATCGAGTCTGATATGAATTTTGTCGCAGCGTAAGCTTGTTTTCCGGCATCCGTTGAAATCTGCGGAGCGCCCGGAGATAAAGATCCGTCTCTGTTTCGCCCCTTCAGGAAAGCTTTCTCGAGATTAGTTCCTTTTGCGAGACTCTTTGCGATCATTTCCCCGCCGTTGTTGTATCCGACATTGTCAGAAGCGGCAGAAATGACACAGGTTTTGTCACTCGCAAGGTTCAGAGTCGCTCCGGAGTGACAAGAAAAATCTAGAATCGCAAGTTTTACGCCCTTGGACTCCGCCAGATTACGAAGCTCAAGAAGTTTATCCATGTTGAAGTCTTGATCCGTCGTCGTAACACTGTGGGACCTTTGCGGAGTTCCCCCTTTACGAAGTCCGTGGGTCGCCACAGTAATCATTAACTGATCGCCACTTTTCAAAGTCCCATTTAGAATACTGTCTTTAAGCTGCGCGATTTCGGCATTCATATTCGCCGCCGTCATCGGTTTGTTTTTTCCACCCGTCATTGCATCCGCAATTCTTTCTGAAGTCGGGTGCCCGCCATTAAAATAAGACTTCGTCGACCAACCACTTCCTGCATTGAAGGGTTGAAAGGCCATATAAGTTTCGTCAAAGATAGTGCCCGGAGTGGAAGGTTCTCCACCTCCGCCAAAGAACACGGCTACTTTTTTTGCATGTGCCGACATGGAAACACTGGTAACAAAAACGACCAAAGCCAGAGTCTTAATCAACATTACTAATTCCCGCGTATTTCGCTAACCAATATGCGTAGAGATAATCGACTCCCGCATTTTCAACACCTTTCGCATGACCTTCGCTGAATCCGAAAGCCTGATCCTTCCAAAGAAATCCGCTAGAAAAAGCCGTGAGTTCAAAGACAGGATAACTGTAAAGTCCTTGATAGAAATAATAAATCGGAGGTTCCGGTTTCTTGACGGATTTCCAGAAAAGTCGTGGAATCGGTGACATGCACCAGTCAGGTCTTAACGAGTGATCTATGCTCACATCCAAGTTGGGTCGAGGATACGGAATTTCCCGAAGACCCCAAACGGATTCAGCCAAAGACTTTTGGAATTTATCATCGCTGCTTTCAGAGCGAAAATGACCTCCGCGAGTTCCGTGTCTATATGCGAACGTGTAAGCGCCCATTGTCAGAAGATGTCTGCGTGCCGGCGAATACGTGACCCATGCATCCATCAAACGCTCTCGCATTTTGTCGCGCACGTTCGTGTTACCCAGAATATCAGCCAACATAATATCCGTGATGTCGCCAACCATGCTTAGATTGATGCCGCTCCAATCTGCAGATCCGTGCCAATAAAACGTAGTATCGAAATTGGTTCCAATTTTGTTTTTAACCGTGTTGAAAGATCTTTCGTAACGTTCTTTAAGAGATGGATCGTTATTGATCCACGCAGCCAATCCCAGGGCCGCCGGTTTGTTTTGTTCCTTTTCTTGAATGATGCGAAGACCTTCAAGTTTTTTCGATTTATCGCGAAGCTCATTCCAAATTTCCGTATCGGTTTTTGGAATCACAAGAGCGGCCCAAAGAAATCCATGCAGAATTCCCTTCACCATGTCGTTGTTTCCACCTTCGAGCCAAATCAGGTTGGCATGTTTTCCACTCCCGCGATGCCATTTTTCCGGAATTGGATTTGCAGGATTATAAACCGCAAGAGTTCTTGCGAACTCTTTTGAATTTCCGGTGATCTCAATCAACGTCATGAGACCTTGCAAAGATTTGCGTACGTTTTGCAAAGCTTCTGTATCATTGGTGTGTAAATAGCGCATCGCTTGCGATGCTAGATACATTCCTGTCCAAAGCGTCGAATCTCCGTCTGGAGCATAAGAAACCAAGCGGCCACTTTCATCCAAAACGGCATGCGATACCATACCCGCTTCGTTGAGGTGGAAATCTCGTGTATTGCGATCATAGCCTTTTGCTTTCTCATCTAAAGTGGGAGCATAAGCATTTCGTTTTACGACAGACTCCGTAATGCTGATGTCATCAGTGACCTTGTTAACCACACGAATGATATCTTTGTTGTGTCGGTAAAATTCAAAATCTGTCGGATCAAAGACGACGTAAGGCTGTTCGTCTTTGAATTCCGGACGGTCTTTGTAAGATTTAACCAAGGGATCTTTGTCGTATCCGATATCTATCTTGAAAGCCTTAATGACTCCGCGAACGACAAGAGGAATTTTCGGACCCTTGGCATCCAGATTTTTTCTTTCGTTCGTCCAAAGAGGTTTTGCCTCAAGATCTCTTCGAGTTGTTATCCACTCGGTATAATCGGAAACTTTTTTATCACTGAACTTCGAAGCGAGTCCCGCGGGAGACACAACGAAGCGAGATAAAACGGTGATCGGATTTCTAAAGTCGGAAGGTTGCCTTTTTTCGGAGCCCAATTTCGTGATGAAATCGCCTTGGCGAATATCATATGAGATCGTCACAGAGTCGTTTGTAGCGACAGCTTTTCCGGTCCAAACCTCTTGAACCTTCAATCCATCAAAGAAGTAGTTGATGTAGGTAATAACGCGAATGACGTTATAAGTACCATCGTTGGATTTTCTTAATTCAAGTTCACCGTTGTAAGGCCCCCGTGTGGACGACGTTCCTTGAAGAAACCAAATGCCTTCCATTCCACGGCCTGTTGCTTGTATAGAAGCAATGTCTCGCGGAATCTGTTTTTCTGTATGAGTGCATGAATTCAGAAGAAAAACGCTCAAAAATAAAAAGAGGAATGAACTCATATGTTTCATTCCTCTATTGTCTCTAAGAAGGGCCTAGGGCAGGAGTCCTGAAAGGACAACCTCGTCTTTAGTAGGGAACCTTATCGAGTTTGCTTTGCCACTCTCTAAAAACGTCCAAAGCTTCGGCGTGAGCACATTGGATCATTGGCACTTTGCGGTCTTTAATGTCTTTGGGAATTTCTTGATAAAGGAAATCATCATCAAAGTCGATATCGGCAGCATCTTTGCGGGTATTGCCGTAATAAATCTTCTCGATACGAGCCCAGTAAATCGCTGACAAACACATAGGACATGGTTCGCAGCTCGTATAGATTTCAGCGCCTTCAAGGCTGAAATTTTTTGCGTTTTCGCAGGCGTTACGAATAGCCACAACTTCTGCGTGAGCCGTAGGGTCATTGGACGAAGTCACTTTGTTCCAGCCTTCGCCAATGACTTTGCCATCTTTAACGATGACAGCGCCAAACGGACCGCCGGCACCTGCCTGCATGTTTTTTCTAGAGAGCTCAATGGCTCTAATCATGAATTCCTTTTTCATAAGGGAGACATAGTGGCGGGAGTCGTGGCGATAGTCAACTATGGCCTAATTCCGTAAAGTAGTTAGACACCACCGTCTAACAAAATTTGTCCATTTTTAAGACTGGACCTCATAATAACGCAAATACGCCTTTTAAATTTGGTCTTTGGGTTGCATATCCAGCGGTATCACTGAGGTTACAATGAACGTTGTTAGATTACTCATTTTGTTTATATTAATACTATCTGGAAGCCGTTCTTGGTCTGCTTCCACCCTGGTTTATTCTTTCAATAGTTCGGCCTCCTATGACCAGTGCACCAGCCACGGTGGCAAAGGCGGCACAAATACCTTCTGTGTTAAACGTGCTTGCGCCAACCATACCGCCGTGGACGCGCCCATCGGATGCTTTTCTAAGGGCTACATAGATCTCGTTGACGCTGAAACCTACAAAAAAGAACAAGAGGCCAATGCAGCTCGAATTCAAGAGCTTGAAAATCAACTTTTGCAATATAAGCAAGAACTCGCAAGAGGCCAAATTGATGTAATGGAGACGATGATACAAGACCCTCAGTTTAGATCCGCACTATTAAAACAACTTAAGGCGGATCTAAAAAGGTAGTGCCCATGAGAAAACATCTTCTTTCGCTCTCTATTTTAGCGTCTTGTTTGTCAGCGTGCCAGCCTGCAGGCAACACAATCGTTACAGTACCAGCTTCTCCAGAAGACAATTCAAAAAAGGGAAATCAACAGATTCAATCTGATCCGCTATTAGATTATCTACTTGATACCTCCTATTTACCGCTGAAAACAAAATCATTTATTGCATCACTTTCGGATGAAAAGCCTAGTTTTCATAAATTAACTTCGAACACGGCTGATCTCATTAAGGCCCAAGAAGCCTACGTAAGCGAACAAAAGAAAATAGAGAGTGATTTAAACATTCTAAATTCCTCAAAGGACGGGCTTGATTATCTTCTTACCGCAAGCGCAGCCGGCGCCACCATAATGGGTGTCACTGTTCCTGCGGCCATTGCCATAGAAGTTACGAATAAAGCCCTAAATCAAGCTCTTGAATATGGCATTGGCGAAATGGAAAAGAAAGCGCAGGAAGAGGCCTCAAAAGTCTTAGTTGAAAAACTGCGCAGTCTTTCTGCAAAAGAACTCAAAGAGTTCAACGCGCTAAAACATCTCAGCCCTGACCAAGCCCTCGTCAAAGCTGAAAGCATGGTCAACAATTGGATCTCTGAAAAAGACCTTAACACCTTACCAACGGCCGAACGAGCTGAAGCGCGCTCCATTATATCTAGCTGGACGGCACGAACAGCAATTGCAAAGTTAGCTGAGCACCAGTCCGCTTTTGAAATCATGCAAAAAGATCTATCTTCGGACTTAAACTCCGCGAAAACTGAATTACTTGCCCTTGGCAAAAGTTTAAAAATATTTGCAGTTGAGACGCGATCAACTTTAAGAAAAATAATAAAAAGCCAAGATGTCATATCCCAAGGGTTAAATCAGATTAACTCTGCGGTGAACAAGCAATCTCATAAAATTGAGGAAGTGGCTGATGACGTCGTTTTTTTGAAAACTTTTGCATTCTCACGTATGACTGCGCGAGAACAACTTGCTTATTTAAAAAAGCAGAACCCCAATACTAACGAACGTGGAGAGTGGGATAAAAAAATTGCGCTTCTCGAAGAAAAAATAAACTTTGAAGAGAGTTATCAAAGTTACTTCAATGGTGTACAGAACTTAGTAACAATCGCTAAAAATTTGGGTGTTAATGGCAAAACGGTTCAAGATATTGCCGATGGTATTGAAAAAATAAATGCTATCAAATCAGGAATTGAAAGTATCGTTAACCAAAATTACCTCAGTGGAATAGCAACTCTTTCTGGTTTGTTAGGTGGCGGTGATAATGCTGAGGCCGCGAAACATCGCGCGATCATTGCGCGGTTGGACAGGGTGATCGATAATCAAAAGCTACTGTCAGAACAGGTTCAAATCAGCTTTAAAATACAAACAGAAATGCTTAGCAAGCTGTCAGCACAAATCCGAGAGTCGACAGAAGTTCTATACCTGAAAATGGATAAGATTCACAACGATGTTCTAGGAAACAGAGTTGTCCTTTCCAACCTTATGCAAAAAGGTTTAAAGTCTTGCGAGTTTGTATCGACTCAAATGCAAGAAAAAGGATTGCAAAAGGCTTTTCTAAGTACATCTAATTTTAAAAGACATCTCGCAGACTGCTCAATGGAGTATGATAATCTTTTCCGTCAGAAAGACTATGACACTTATTTTTCCACTGCCCTTTATAAAACAACTCTTACAAAAGAAATTGTAGAAGCTGAAGAAGCTCTTTACGCTGATTCAATTGGATATATTTTAGAAAGATTTAAATTCGCAGACGGATATGCGCCTAGTATTTTACTTAAAAATCCTAGCGAAAATGCTTTTGGACTTATAAAAAAAATTACAGCTGAAGCTTCGAATGGATTAGGCATTAAAACAATTAACGAAGCTCAAAGTGAAATCGAACAGCTTAAACATCAGATTTTTACTCCTGCGGTACTCAAAAACGTACAAAAAATGATTTCCATTTTGCCCGCTATTAATATTTGGAATTCCAGATCAGCGGAAAGCTTCGCAAGTTCGGCAGACCTTTTAAATCTTAAAGAGAATGCAGGTTTTGAGGATATCGCTCTGATTGATTCAGCTCTTGAGCTCATCAATATTTCTCTTCAACAAGAATCTTTGCGTTCCGGCGACATGTTATTGCCTTTAATGTATGAAGAGTTTCCACAAATACAAAATGAAGAACAAAAATGTTATGGCGGATCTAAAATCTACGCGCGTTGCCTTCTTCAGCAAAATGCTCTCTTATTTAAGAACTTCATAACTTTTGCTTTATACAAAGAGTTCTACGATCAGCGCTTCTCTTTAGCGTCTTACAAACAGCAGCTTCGAATTCCAAACGATGTGAAGGGATTAAAAGTTCTTTTCAAAAACAATTGGAATATTCAGTGGAATTCGACGAAGAAGGTTTATGAAGCGAAGGTGGCTGGACAGACTATACAAATGCCTTCTGCAGAGGAAGCCACTGAAGCAAAGCTGATTTACTCTGACTCTATGTCGGCGCTTTTGCAGCTTCGCGACGACCTTATTCATATTAAAGCCGAAATGAATATGAATGCCGTAATGAAAAAAAATGAGGCTTCGACGATTTATCGCTTGTTTATCAGGTAAGCAATAAAATGAAACTCACAAGGATCTTATTGCTTCTGTTTTAACCAGGAGAGGCTTTGTGAGGCATAGAAAGTCCTCTTAAGTAGTTCTTTTGCGTCAACCCATCCGTCATCATTGGCACGTTGCCAGGATTCTCCCCACGAATTTTGAACCTGAAGCACATCACGGCACTGATTCTTTTGATTACAAACTTTTCGGTATCCTTTGATAACAAGGGCATGCCCAAATTCACCACACGCTTCATTGGATTTCACCTTTAATGGTTCTTGCGCACAGAAACCTAAAGCGAGGGGTCGTTTTTGCCCTAGCACTTCTTTGATTTTGCTGATCATAGAGTCATAGGTCCCTTTTTTATTGCGCTCCGGAAAAGTTTCTATGTCCCAGTCGCCTTGAAGAGCAAATTGATTTTTTAAATCCAAACAATCATCCGGAATCAGAAGACGATCTAAAAAATTTCCGTATGTATCTTGAGCAAATGCCTCTAGGATCTCTTCATTCGAAGCTTTTAACTTATATTCTTTTTTAAACTGATCTGCTTTTGCCGTTGCGTACTCGAGACCACAGCCAGCACATTCTTTCACTTTCTTTTTGTAAGCCTTGAATGAATTTTCCAGCTTAGTCCACATAGCGAGTTCTAGCTTCTGCGCTTCCACGGCGTCTGGTACTTTATTTGCGACTTGATCAAAAGGAGCACATGACTCTTTTACCAAGTATCTCGAGTTTATGGCGTTATAAAGCGCCATCTGCTCGCTTCCACCAATATCAAGTCCCTCATAATTATAGCGATCCGTGATGTCTGCATTTTCCGGAAGATTTTTTGAGAAGCGCGCCATATCCAAGGGAGAAACCTTTTCTTGATCGGGCACGCTTGCACAATCCATTGTTTTTTTCGCAGCACAATTGGCTTCGTCAAAAAGGGTTGCCGCCACAAACGCGTAACAGAGTCCTATTGAATCTTGAGATCTGACCCGGGGCATATTGGCGATTTGTATCTGAGAATTTGCCACGACTTTATATTCACTACTTATCGGAATTAATCCGTAATTACTGCCAAAGGACGCGCTGGAAAATAATGTGACTAATACGAATACAATCCGTCGCACGATCGGCCTTTCGACTATTTGATTACATTTGGCGGGTAGTGCGCCTTATATAAATCCCATGCATCCACCATTGAGCCGTCATCAAAAACGCAAAAGTCATATTGGTTGTTACTTTGGTCCTTAAGAACTCTATTTTTTGCGCCCGCATCCCAACAGTAATTAGCGCCCGGATTTCCTACAAATGGAGCTTTTGTTGGCTGGATTTTAAAAGGCTTACTCTTTACAGCCGTCAAAGCTTTGCAATTTTTCTTCGTTACACAAACATCGTTAACTCTGACCTGATCGACTTTCTGAGTCTTCACTTGGGTGTAAGCATTGTTAACGTAATAACGAAGAGTCATTTCGGAGTTTGCAGCAAATGCAAGATGCGAGAGTACAGAAAAAAGATAAATCAACACAACGGCTCCTATTTTTTATCTGCGAAATAACCCAACACTTGGGGGCTTACTTTGATGCTCGAGATGAGGGTATCGGCATCAACCCATCCGCCATCATTCTGATCCTGCCAAGACTTACCCCAACTGTTGACGACTCTTAAAGATTCCCTACATTTTCCCGCCTGATTACAGATCTGGCGATACCCTGAAATCACGACGGCATGACTATTTTGCGGTTTACAGTTTTGAGCAGACTCTGCTCCTACACAAAGAGCACCTAAAGACAAAGGTCTTCCCGTTTTTAAAACTTCTTTAATTTTCCCTTTAAACTTATCTGGAGAAAAAGCGTCTTTTAGTTTTTTTGGATCCTTTTCGTCTTCAGGATAAAATTTATATTCAAGACTATCAGCATTTTCCATGAATGCTAATTGGGTAGCCCTTCTGCATTTATTGGCCCCTAGCAGTTGGTCTAAAAACTTTTCGTAACTATCTTCCCCGAATGCCTTTAATATTTCTTCGTTTGAAGTCGTGAGGCTAAGATTTTCATCAATATCGCTTTTGGCCGTTGCATAGATATCGGAAAGACAGTCGGCACATTTCTTGTTTTTTTGATAGTTAAGATAGTGCTTCTTCATTCTTTCCCACATCGCGGCCTGCGCTTCGATGGTTTCTCCTCTGGAATTCATTTTGCTCAGAACTTTGTCCAAAGAGATACACGCTTCATTAGCCGTTTCTTGTACCACAAGGCCCGCGATAATAGCTGCATTGTGTGGATCACCTCCGGATTCAGTATTTAAGCCCGCATACGAAGAACGCAAGCGCGCCTCCTCTGGCTTAATATTTCCCGAATCCTTAATCCGGGCTATATCAAGAGGCGAGAACAGTTCTTCATCCGGTAACTTCGAACAATCTTTTCTCAAAACCCTGCAATATTCCGCTTGTAATTGAGTTGCCGCCACGAACGCATAACATATCCCAAGTCCATCCTGAGATGCGACCCTCGGCATATTTTTAATTTCAAGCTCACCAGTCACCTTCGAGTAAGATTTATCAATAATTGAAAAGGCACGGATGGAGGGAAGTGAATAGGCAAAATGACCACCAAACAATAAAACAATGATGATAAGTATCTTCATTATTTTATTGTGATTTGGATAACGTACTTTGAAAAGAACCTCGGTTTATGTTGGACCGAAGCCTAGTTTGATTCCGGACCTAAATCTCGTCTAATTTATTTACATAAAATCCGATAAATCTTTGGATGAAGAGTTTCGTCGTATTCTTTTTGCTATTTTATTCTTCAATGAGCTCAGCGAGCTCAATATCACCATTTTTTTCCACTCAGCAAAAAATGACGTCCTTTTCTCTATTAGACGCAGACTACGAAGACACTCGCATCGATACAAACTTAGATAAGAAACTAGAATATTGGAAAATTCAAAAGGGCGGTCTCATCATAGAAAGATATGATCTTGCCGAAGGGATTTATTACCATATTCGAAAGATTCAGGGCGCACGAGTTCAGGAACGCGTGGTTTTGGAAGAAAACGGGAACCTCTATCTTATCTATTCCCAGAATAGACGACAGGAAATATATAATTTTTCTGAAAATGGAAGACTTTGTACCACAAACCATAAAAGTGAGTGGGAAAAAATTCTTAAAACTTTCAGCGAAATTTCTGATTCAAATTTTAAAAAAACTGTAGAGAAATCTATTGCAAACTCTTGTTATGAAATCGACGAGAAAGGGTCTTTTGCAAGCACCCTCGAGTCGGCCGTGCGGGATATTTTCAGAGCACCCAAAGACGATAAAAAGAACTCATTCTTAAGTTGCGTCGAGGGAGATACCGTCAAGAAGATGTTCGTTGAAAAATTCGGCGAAAAAAATGGTCCGATTGAGCACGAAAAAGCCGTTATCGGCTTCAAAAACTCCATTATACAGATTCAAGAGGCAACTAAGCCTATTTTTACTTGTAAGAAAAAAGGTAACGACGCTTCCACGCCGGCAATGCAAACAGCCGAAAATGGTCTGATCCAAATCAATATGGATCCGGCTGAGACCGGAGCAGTTATAAGCCGTTTACGGCAGCAACTGGTCCACGAGTCGCTCCATCGTTCTTCTGTAAAGGATGAAGCTCTTACCAATCAAATTGGTGCGCTTTGCAACGCAGAGAAAGTTCGAATTATTAATAAAGACGCTCTTGAAATGAGAACATCTCTTGCGAACGCCAATCAAACGCGTTCCTGGTCAATGCTTCCAGATAAAAACATTATTAAAAAAGGCGCCGACGACGCAGCGAAAGAGAATAAACAAGTCATCGCCAAGGAAGATGCGGAAGCTCCGCCTCAGCCAGCGAAAGATGCTTCGCCTGCGGATATGAATCGTTTGGCAGATGCTCGTGGCAAACAGGAAGCCAAAGAGACAAGTACAGCGCAAACAAGCGGTGTCGTTCGTATGGCGGAAAAGGTTTTGGGATCGACTCCAGCTAACGCGGCAGAGCCTGGTCCTACAAATTCTTTAGCTGACAACAGGTCTGGAGCAAGTGTTCCAAGTGGATCTTATTACGCAGGTCCTTCGAGCGCACCAAGCAGCTCTTCTGCATCTTCTGAAAGCTCGTCAAGTTCGTCTTCCTCATCCTATGATGTCGCGACGTCATCCAGTTCTTCAAGTTCGGATTTGTCCTCTCGATCTTCACGTTCATCATCTGCACCGCGCGCTCCAGCAAGCGATTATAAAATGGATACTGAAGTTGTCGTAGGATCGAAAGTGGCTGCTGCAAAAAATCTTGGCAACATGCGCTCTAAAGAATTACAGCAAGGTGAATACATCAAAGAAGAAATTACGGTCGGCGGCGGATTCTCCGGGGGCGGCGTTGCAAACTCACGTCCCTCTGCTCCGTCAGATCAGCAACCGCAACGAGCTCCCGCGGCCGTTACGCCTCCTGCAGGTGCGAGACCTAGCACTCCAACAACTCCGTCGGGCAGTCGTGAAGTCGGTGGTAGCGGCGGGGGATTTAACCCAGGCTTCAGCTCTGCACCAGGTAGCCCCGGAAATGCAGGCGGTGGCTCTGGCGGTTCCATTCCGACGGTCCAACCATCCGCGAGCGGCGCTACACCACCTCAAAAATCGGCAGCAGGCACGGCACAAAGAAATGTCGCAAATACAACGACACCTAGCCGCGACGAAGTCGTTTCTTTCTTCTCTCGCGGATCTTATGAGAATGCCCGAGCGAAACTGAAGGATCAGACTTTTATCAATACGTTGAAACAAAACAAAGTCACCGTCTATGACCTCGGCGGAAATGAATATGGAGCTGAAAAAGGCGATGTGATTTTTGTCGACCAAGGAGATCGCTTTGTTCGGCAAAAATAAGAAATCTCTTTTACTCCTTATCATGGTTTTCTTTTGGATCGGTTATGTTTCTATCTCGGCCTACCAGTTTTATGGGCAATCCAACAAGCTTGCCGATGCTGAAATCGCTTCCAGAAAAGAGAATCTCAACTATATCTTACAAAGTTCGATCGGAGCTTTGGTTCAAGAACATTCAGAAAGTCTAAAAGATCGTCTATCACAGGCACGAAAGCTCGGACTGATTGATTTTTACATTCTTCAGAAAGGTGATGAGGTTGTCTTTTTTGAAAACAACTCCGGCGACGTCAACGACCTCAATCACAACTATCAAAGATTCAATGAATTTCGCGAGTCCAATGGACTGACTTACAAGACGATCAAAGTCATTGATTACAGACTCACAGCTGGGACGGCTTCTGATCGCAACAGCATTATTTGGAAATCGTTTCTCGTTATTCTTCCTCTCTTGATAAAAGATATTGCAATGGTTTCTCTAATGCTGGGAGTGATTTGCTATCTTCTTCTCAGAGACATTATGAACCTTAGCAAAGTTCTTGCTAGCCGCACTCGTGACGGCATGGAGCAAATCAAAACCAATTCAGCGGAAGCGGAGACTCTCTTACAAGCATCCATGGGTCTTGAAGGCGAGCGCGTTCGTTTGGAGAATCTTAGCGAAACTTATGGAGAAACCGTCGGACCTGCCATTCGTTACGAATTGCAAAGCGGGAGACAAGCTCCTTACAGTTTTCCTGCGACTCTTTGCCGTGTGGACCTCAATGGTTATACGCAGATGTTTTTGGAAAAAGACGACAAGTATCTCACAACGATTCTTAATCAATACTTCGCCAAAGCCCGCGAGGTGATTCAACGCTACGACGGTTTGATTTATCAATTTGTTGGTGACGAGATTGTTTTCCTCTTCAAAGACGAAATGGCTCCAGATCTTTCTTCTGAATCGCTTGCCGTCGCCTGTATTCGCGACTTGTTTTACGAAGCCACTGTGATAGAACAAAGTCTTCCACCTGAAGCAAATCACTATTTCAAACTTAAGGGTTCCTTCGCCAAAGGCACAATGCGTTTCATTCAGTTGGATGAAGGCCATGCCATGAGCGGGTTGCCATTGATCGAATCTGTTCGCCTGCTTTCTTTGGTTGACGATAAAACTCACCAGGTGCTGACATTCTTCCAAGAAGCGGCAATCAGTGCCGACGGATTAGCCTTTATCTTTGACCGTAAGACAAACCAATTAAAAGGTTTTAAAGAAGAATCTCTTCTGTGTCGCACTCGAGACTTTAATTCTATCGAATGGGTTTTCGAGGCGGAAATGTGGGATCGTCTGGCTTATTTTAGATCCGACGCACACACGGCCTTTGTTCTGAAAAAAGTACGCTTGATGGCAGTCACTCGCCGAGATGATGACATCGTTCGCATTCTCCACGCTTTGAAATATCATAGTTTTGAAAACACGACACCGGAAATGGTTGCGGAAGCAGAAACGACTTTGAACTCTTTCCTGCGCGGGGAAGAGGAAGGACTTCTCAGCACCAAAGCTCTTTCTGCCGTCGTCACTCTTATCGGACGAATTATTCCACAGAGTCTGTGGACGGCATCTTTACAAAGTTCCATCGAAATACTTTTGGAGCACAAAGATCCTCGTGTTCAGGCGAACGCAATCGTTGTTCTTGGAAAATACGGTTATCCCGCACGCAAAATTTGGGAGAATATGTTTTCTCAAAACAACCGCGTGGCAGCAGATACGATTGTCGAGGTGGCCAAGCAGCAGCTTAACGCCGACGTGTGGGACGCTCTCCACAGACTTCTCAACAGTCCTCACCCAAGCAGTCAGCGCTCGGGCGAGTACGCACTCAATACCATTTTGAATTATTATAAAGAAACGGATCCGGTTTATTTAAAAACAAATCCGATTTTAACAAAGATGCAGACCTTCACATCGCGAAAGTCTGCTTAAAATCACCTTGTTTGAGTCTAGTGCTGCGCTCTTTTAAGTTTTTGGAGCTTGCTTGAAATCCACGGCCAAATAATTGGAATCAAAGATACACCGATCACGCCAAAGATCACGATGTGGAAGTTCTTCTTAACAACAGGAAGATTTCCAAAGAAATGCCCCGCGAGAACGAAGATGAAAACCCATGCAACCGCGCCAATCACATTGTACGCCAAAAACTTTCTATAATTCATGGCTCCAATTCCAGCAACAAACGGAGCAAATGTACGAACGATCGGAGCAAAACGAGCGGCTACAATCGTAAAAGCTCCCCATCTTTCATAAAATGCATGTGTCTGATCAAGATACTCTTTTTTAAAGAAGCGCGAATTACTTTCGAAGACTTTGGGACCGACGTACTTACCAATGTGGTAGTTAACGGTATCTCCCAAAATGCCTGCAATCGTTAAGCTCGATAAAAGAATCCAAAGGTTTAATCCATTTTCTACGGTTGTAAATGCACCCAAGGCAAACAACAAAGAATCACCTGGCAAGAACGGAGTCACAACAAGGCCCGTTTCTGCAAAGATGATAAGGAATAAAATCACATACAACCACGGACCAAAGTAAGCGATCCATTCGGGAATGTGTTGATCAAGATGCAGGATAATATCGACGATTTCCATCATAGGCTTCCTAGAATCTTTGTAAAAACTCGGAAGCGCAAGCGAGAAGTTATGTTGTTTATCGGTGGACCTCGACTAAAAACTCTAAGCGTGCGTAAATACAAGGGAAGTTTCTTCTTCGTCATTTGAAAAACAAAACTGAATTCAGCACTCTTTAATTAAATCCAAGGGGTGCTGTCATGAGTGAACAACTTAAGTCCGAAATCGTTTCTCCTGAAGCAGCAGCGTTTCTCATTTCCTTACACGAAAAATTCGATAATCTGCGACAAAACTTACTTATTCAAAGAAGAACTCAAGCAGAAAGATTTGCCGAGGGTCATCGACCGGATTTCCTTCCACATACGGAAGAAATACGCAGATCCGAGTGGCAAGTTGCAGAAGCTCCACATGATCTCCGTGATCGCCGTGTCGAGATCACCGGTCCCGCCGAACCAAAAATGATGATCAACGCCCTCAACTCTGGAGCCCGCGTTTTCATGGCGGATCTTGAGGATTCCCTTTCGCCCAGTTGGACAAATATTTTAACGGCCCAAAAAGCATTGCAACATGCAGTCAGAAGAACACTCGTACACAGTGCCGAAGATAAAATATACAAACTCAATGAAAAGACTGCGACGTTGGTTGTTCGTCCTCGCGGATTACATCTCGACGAGAAGAATTTCCTGATTCGCGGCGAGCCCATTTCGGCATCCCTTTTTGATTTTGGACTTTATTTCTTCCACAACGCTACGGAGCTTCTGCGCCGGGGTACAGGTCCTTATTTTTATCTTCCTAAACTTGAGAATCATGAAGAGGCGGCCTGGTGGAATGACGTTTTCAATTTTGCTCAAGACCGCTTGCAAATTCCACGCGGAACTATCCGCGCGACGGTCCTGATTGAAACAATCACCGCGGCTTTTGAAATGGAAGAGATTCTTTACGCCTTAAAAGATCACGCCGCCGGACTCAATGCTGGAAGATGGGACTATATTTTCAGTCTTATAAAAAAGTTTCATGCACACGAAGAGTTTCTTACGCCCGATCGCTCTTCGATTACGATGAGCACTCCTTTTATGGATGCTTACTGCCGCTTGCTTGTGCAAACATGCCACCGTCGTCAAGCACATGCCATTGGCGGTATGGCCGCGTTCATTCCGAATCGCCGCGATCCAGAACTCACGCAGAACGCATTTAAAAAAGTTGCAGAAGATAAAAAAAGAGAGGCGCGCATTGGCTTCGACGGCACGTGGGTCGCTCACCCGGATCTTATTCCTGTTGCTGAAGAAGAGCTCACTCGTGTTCTAAAGGATAATCCCCATCAAATGCACGCCATGCCTCCTATCGCGATTCGCAGCGAAGACCTGTTAAATCTTCCCTCCGCGAAAAATCAAATCACGGAGCAGGGAGTGCGCACAAATATCAACATCAGTTTGATGTATATAGATCGCTGGCTCACTGGAACGGGTGCTGCAGCTCTTCATAATATGATGGAAGACGTCGCTACGGCTGAAATTTCCCGCAGTCAATTGTGGCAATGGCTTCATCACCGAGTACACCTTTCCAACGGCCGCGTTTTCACACCTGAATACTACCGCGAGCTTCTGCAGGAAGAAGTCATTAAACTTATTCCGCACAGACTCCCTTGCTTGGATGAAGCCGTTGAGCTTCTTAACTCCCTCGTGCTGTCTAAACAATTCCACGAGTTTATGACCATCAGCGCTTACGAAATTTTAAATCAAACATATCTTAAAGGAGCCGCTCATGATTTTAAACAAGGACCTTCAGTCTCGCCAGCTTAATGAGACGTGGAAAACAGATGAACGTTGGAAAGGAATCCAAAGAAATTATTCTGCGGAGGACGTCGTTCGACTGCGCACAACCATTCCGATTAAACACACGATCGCGGATTTGGGTTCTAGAAAACTTTGGAAATCTTTGAACGGCGAAGGCTATCTAAATACCTTCGGCGCGATGACTGGAGCCCAAGCCGTACAAATGGTGAAGGCAGGTTTGAAATCAATTTATCTTAGCGGTTGGCAGGTTGCCGCCGACGCCAATCTTTCCGGAAGCACGTATCCTGATCAAAGTCTTTACCCCTGCAACTCCGTGCCGACTCTTGTGCGCAGAATTAATAATGCTTTCATGCGCGCGGATCAAATCGCGAATCAATCCAACGAGGATGTTAAAGGTCTTGATTGGTATGCTCCTATTATTGCCGATGCGGAAGCGGGGTTCGGCGGACCATTGCATGCCTTCGAACTTATGAAAGCGATGATTGAAGCCGGCGCGTCTGGCGTTCACTTTGAGGATCAGCTCGCAGCTGAAAAAAAATGCGGGCATCTCGCTGGAAAAGTTTTAGTTCCGACAAGTTCATTCACACGTACGCTGCAAGCTGCTCGTCTTGCTTCGGATGTTTTAGACGTGCCGACTGTGATTGTCGCCCGCACAGATGCCTTAAGCGCGACTCTCATGACTTCAGATATCGATCCGGCCGATAAAAAATTTCTTACCGGCGAAAGAACTCCCGAAGGATATTATGTCATCAAAGGCGGCATCGAGCATGCGATCGCTCGCGCTTTAGCTTACGCTCCTTGGGCGGATGTTCTATGGTTTGAAACTTCCAAACCAGATATGAAGGAGGCCGAACTCTTTGCCCGTGAGATTCACAAAAAGTATCCGGGAAAAATTCTCGCTTACAATTGCTCCCCTTCGTTCAATTGGAAAATGCATTTGAACGACGATGACATCGCAGATTTCCAAGCGCGCTTAGGTTCACTGGGATACAAATTTCAATTCATCACGTTGGCGGGATGGCATCTTGTTAATTACTACACTTTTGATTTGGCTCATCGCTACGCCGAAGAAGGCATGACCGCGTATGTGGACCTACAGGATAAAGAATTCGCAGCCGCGCAACACGGCTACACGGCCGTCAAACACCAAGCGGAGGTTGGCACCGGTTACTTCGATCAAGTGTTACAAACTGTCATGGACGGCAAAGCTTCCACGGGTGCGTTGAAGGGCTCCACAGAAGAACAGTTTGCGGCCGCAAAAAAACAATCCGTAGTTCAACCTGCTCGAAGATAGTTTAAAGGAGTTAAAATGAAAAAAGCCGCTTCAAAGCGGCTTTTTTAAATGGCGGAGAGTGAGGGATTCGAACCCTCGAGGCCCGCGAAGGCCTGCCAGTTTTCAAGACTGGTGTATTCAACCACTCTACCAACTCTCCGTCGACCGTTTTATGGGTTTTGACGAGAGACTTCAAGCAGTTGTTAAGCTTAACGCATTGTAGCCAGAAAAAACAAGCAGGCACCTTTTTTAGCGGATTTCGGTTTTGCCGCCCATGTAGCTTTGCAGAGCTTTTGGGATTGCGACAGAGCCGTCTTCGCGTTGGTAGTTTTCTAGTATAGCCACCAAGGTTCTGCCTACTGCGAGGGCAGAGCCGTTCAATGTATGAACAAACTGAGGTTTTCCTCCAGCCGTGCGGAAACGGATGTTTGCACGACGGGCTTGGAAATCCTCAAAGTTCGAACATGAGCTGATCTCGCGGTAAGCATTCTGTCCCGGAAGCCATACTTCCAAATCATAAGTTTTTGCGGATCCAAAACCCATATCACCTGTGCACAGAAGCATGCGACGGAATGGAAGCTCCAAGTTGATCAAAACTTGTTCCGCATGAGACGTCAAAGCCTCGTGAACTTCATAAGATTTATCCGGATGACAGAACGTCATCAACTCCACTTTGTCGAACTGATGCTGGCGGATCAAACCTTTCGTGTCTCGGCCTGCACTTCCTGCTTCAGAGCGGAAGCATGGAGAGTAAGCACAGAAACTCTTCGGAAGATCTTTTTCATCCAAAATCTCATTGTTGAAGTAGTTCGTCACAGGCACTTCAGCCGTTGGAATCAAATAAAGATCAGACCCTTCCAAGTGGAAAACGTCTTCTTTAAATTTCGGGAAATTCCCCGTGCCGAGCAAGCTATTACTATTCACCATGAACGGCGGAATCATCTCTGTATAGCCATGCTTGGCAGAGTGCAAATCCATCATAAGTTGGATCAATGCGCGCTCCATCTGAGCGGCAGCACCTTTCAAGAAGGCGAAACGCGTTCCTGTTGTTTTGCCGGCTCTTTCAAAGTCGATGATATTCAAAGCTTCGCCGAGCTCCCAGTGTTCTTTCGCTTTAAAAGAAAACTTTGTCGGAGTTCCAACGACTTTGATTTCTTTATTTTCGTCAGCAGAAGCTCCCACGGGAACAGACGCATTGGGCTTGTTCGGAATGATCAGCGCCAAGTTCGTCACCTGTTGATCTGCCTCCGCAGCTTTCGCTTCCAATTCTTTCACTTGAGATTTTAACGTATCCACTTCGGCTAAAATCGCAGACGCGTCTTTGCCTTCGCGCTTAAGCTTGCCAATTTCGCCGCTCAATTTATTTTGATTCGCCTTTGCGGTCTCAGCTTGAGTGATCAACTCTTTACGCTTTTTATTAAGCTCCATAATTTGATCAAGAACGTCTGTCGAGGCACCACGATTGATCAACCCTTGCTTGTATTCATCGAAGTAAGATGGTCCGCTCTCTGCTTTTCTCTCAAGAAGTTTAATATCAATCATGTTCAACGTCCTTTACTAAAAAATCCCATTCGCCCGGCCGTTACGGGGCCACCAATATATACATTCTAAGAAGCATCACTACAAGAACGCAGATCAGATCAAAGATCAAAATTTGCGCAATACTCCAGCTCGCCAACATTTTCATGATCACGCCTAAAACCACCACAATCACAAAAAGAAGAGCAAAAGTTCCATAGTCCATCAACTCTTGACCAATAAAGCCCAAGGTCATTCCAAGAAGGACGCCTGTGATAAAACGCAAAGTAATATGAAATAAAGACAGAGCCGATGATTTGGCTCCTTCTTGTGCGCTTGAAGCCAACCCTCTCATTTTGTCGCCGATTCCCATGGCTAAATTCCTCCGATGCCTTCCTTAGTTGCCGAGCCGTAAAATTTTGTTTTCTATTTCAGCACGATCCAGAGCGTTTGGCGAGAGGCCTAAATATTTATTATAAGCCTGCGCCGCAGAACGGGTGTCACCCTTCAGTTCATAGATAGCGCCTTGCTCCCGGTAAATTTCAGCGAAACCACTTTCGCGCGCCGCCGCCAACGCCAACATGTCTTCAGCGACATCCAGCGAGCCTGATTGGCGATAACATGTGGCCGATTTTACATAAATATCCGCACCTTGAGGGCGCAGCTTCATCGCATGCGAATACTCCGCCGCACATTCCGCATATTGTTTTCGAGCTGTATAAACTTCCGCCGCAAGAATGTACGAATCCGCCACATTAGGATTCAATTTCTTTTCTGATTTCGAAGCCTCGAGCGCCGTTGCAAAATCCCCGGAAGAAAACGCCGCTTTACCAATGTAGTAGTAGGTACGCGGGTAGTTGCCATTGAGTCTTTGCACACGCTTAAACTGCTGGATCGCCTCTTCAAACCGACTGGTCTCTAAGTATAACTTACCGGCTTGAAACAAAGCTTCTCCATCAGTGGGATCAAGAACCGCCGCACTTAAGAAAGCCTTCAAAGCTTTGTCATTCAGGCCCAGAGCTTTTTCACTCTCGCCCAATCCCAGCCAGCCTTTTTTGCTTTTTGGATCGGCCTCGACAACTTTTTCGTAAATTTCTTTCGCCTGACTATAGCGGTCTTCAGATTTGTAAACTTCCGCCAAGGCAATGCGATAATCCAAAGTGTAAGAGAATCGTTTGATCAGCTCATTGAGATAATTAATCCCTGAGTCCACGCCATTTGTTTGCGCAAGCATCTTGGCATAAGTAATTTGTGCTTCCGGATTGGTTGCATCAATCTCAACAGCTTTGGTCGCGTATCGAATCGCATCTTTCGCGGCATTTTCTTTACGTTCAATTTCTTTTTTATTAATTGGCATAATCGAGCGCGCCAGCAAACCATTGGCTTTTGAAAGAAGAATAAACGTTTCGATATCCCCGTCATAAACTTTCGCCGCACGCATGGCATAGTTGATGGTGCCCACCATGTTATTCTTTCGGAATTCGAGCATTGCAAGACCGCGCAAAACTTCATAGTTGTTCGGTGCGATTCTTGTGGCATTCGTAAGAACCTGAAGAGCTCCCACAAAATCAAAACGCTGTGACATGTAATCAGCTTGCAAAACGTAAGCGGAAACTAACTTCGGCTCTGCTTTAATTGCTTTATTCAGCCACTCGATAGCTTCGAAACTTTGATTCAACTGCCACAAACATTTCGCCGCCTTCATGGCCGCCGTTCCGTTTTTAGGATCGACTTCAAAAGCAGCTTTGAACTCTGCCTGTGCTGCCAAAAAGTCGCCTTGGCGCACATACTGATCCCCGAGGTAAAGAAGCTCGTTGTTCTGACCTTTTTCACCTTTGATCTTATCCGAACCGCCCAAACGAACAACAAGCTGACGGATCTCGTTGTTATTCGGGTTCAAAGAGAAACCTTTTTGAGCAGCGTCTAATGCACGACTTTTTTCTCCGCGCAGAACATAAATCTCTGCAAGGATGGCGTATCCATCAGCTTCCACAAGTTGGCTAAGGCGACCCTTGGACTCCAGGGCCGTGCTGAGGTAACTATAGGCCGAGTCCGTTTTCTTAAAACCGCGATACTCGATAATCCCCAGCAGAATCTTAGCTTCTTTGTGTTTCGCATTTTTAGAAATGACGTTTTTTAAAACTCCCGCAGCGGAAGTGAACTCACCTTGTTCCAAATAAACTTTAGCCAAAGAAACTTGCGGATGAAGCCACTTTTCCCAAAGTTGCACGGCTTTTTCATAGTAAGGAGAAGCGTTGTTGAAATCTCTTTCCCCAACCAGAAGCTCCGCCTTGAAGTCGTACAAAACGGGAAGCAAAGAAAAAGGTTCATTGCTTTCCAGAGTTGTCTCAACAACACCTTTCGCTTCTTTGTAACGGCCCGTGGTCATGAGCTTCACGGCCTCGCACACTTGACCGAAAGGGCTAATAACATTCAATGCCCGCGTTTGCTGAGTTGCCGTCGCAATCGTCTTAACGTCTTGTGCATCTTGAACAGCAAAAGGCCAAAGCTCTTTGTATACCACACACAAAAGCGCACGCACTTCGATATTCATCGGCGCGCCTTCGACAATGGAAACGAGTTTGTTTTGCGCTTGGATATAAGACTCAAACGTATCCTGCTCCATTGCGAACAATGCTTCGTTGAGTTTTTCTTTTACCTGTTGATCGTTCAGCGTCGCGCCTGATTTTCCCGGGGCCAGCAAATGAATTTTAGAACCATCGGCCGGACCGGAGTCCCACAGCAAAAACACGCCGATCACAATCGCAACGGCGAGAATAATTGCCGGCATTTTTAGAGATTTGGCGATCTCGCCTTTCTCCATGTTTTTCAAATTAGAAAGCTCAATGACAGAGTCCGATTTTTTATCGTTCGAGGTGACGCTTTGAAAAGGAACCTTCGCCGGCGGCACATACGCTGGTGTATCGTAAACGTCGACTTTTTGTTTCGGTTTTTCTACACGCAAATTTGCGAAGCTCTCGGGGTTCGGAGCTTGCGGCGGCGGTGGATTTTGTTTTTGTGCACGGGGAGGCTGTATGATGACAGTCTCTGCTTCCATCTTCTGCGCTTTTTTTGGATCAACATCGACGACACCTTCAAGAGCTTCAAGAAGCTTGTCGTAAAAGGCAGGTTCTTTGGAAATAAGAGACCACTGGCCATCGGGAAGTTTAGAGATCATCTCTTGACCAGAAAAGACCCCCTCACCAATCATGCGAAGAATGGCTTCTGTGGAATACGGTCCTTTAACCTGACCATTCCGCGTTTTAACAACCCAAGTGACCTGAATACGTGACATAGACACCTAATAATACTGAGCTTTTTGACAAAGGACTATGGCCTCGGAGGCTAGCTTTCTTATCCTGTGCTTTGGTCTAAGAAAATGGTTCCAGAATAGAACCTCCGACCCATTATGGAATTACCCCTGGTTCCGAATTGAGTGTGGTACTTTCTAAATTCGTGCCTCAAATCGAATTTACACGGTTTTGAGCAGTGTCTCAAACTGGCACAGGCTTTGCTTTAATAGAAACCGTTAGTTGTTATTTTGGGGAGTACGTCAGTGATTCGTAACGCTTTGATTGCAGTCTACATCTTGGTTGTTTTAGCGATTTCAGCAGTCGCTCGTGCAGGAGTTCTTCCTAGCAATTTCCAAGGCGAAGAGCAAACAGCAGCGGAACTTCAAAACTACAACTTCAAAACACACGTTGGTGAAATCGTGGCTTTGGCTGATGGGTCGCTTGTGTTGGCGATGGAAGATCAGCAAACATTCTTCGTATTGAAGTCACAAATGGATCTAACACCTTATGTTGGTTTCAAAGTTATGATTAGCGGTATTGAACTTGAACATCAGCTTGCTCCCAACTTCGAGCTTGAAACTGTGGACCCCCTCCCTGGTTTCGGTTCTGGGAACAAATCGGTCGTCTTCTTTGTGTTCGGTATCAGCGAGGTTAGATAATAGCCTCTTGATCATTGGGTCTCAGCCCCATCCCCTCCGCGGGCTGAGACTTTTCTTTTTTTCTCTTAAAAAGGCCTACGGACCCCCTCCATGTAGGCCTTTTTCTTTTTTGCCCTCGCGGTCTTCATGATCTACTCTTGATGAATGAAAAACTGCCTCTTTATTATTCTGACAATTCTTGGATCTGTTGCATCCGCCGCCAAATTTAGCATCACGATGGATGACTTCAATATTCACGAAGAAACTCTCTTGAATGCTACCGAAAGAAATAAACGGATTCTTGGCACTCTCAAAAAGCACAGAACCAAAGCGGCGTTGTTCGTTGCCTGCAAACACTTGCAAACGGAAGCCGACCGAAAATTATTGCGTGAGTGGAATCCCGCAGGACACTTCCTTGGTAACCATACAACAAACCATCGCAAGTTCGGTGCAAACGTAACCGCCGATGAAGAAATTAAAGATATCCAGTCTTGCGAGGAACAACTCAAGGCCGAAAAAGGATTTGAAAAGATCTTCCGCTATCCTATGTTAGCCGAAGGCGATACTCCCGAAAAAAGAGATGCGGTTCGCGACTGGCTCAAAAAAAATGATTACCGCTTTGGTCATGTCACTATTGATGCATCTGACTGGTATATCGATCAAAGACTTCGCGAAAAGATCAAATCGGATCCGAGCTTCGATCTGAGCAAGTTTAAAGACTTTTATCTTCAGCACATGTGGGATCGCGCTCAATACTACAATGATTTGTCAAAAAAAGTTTTAGGTAGAGAAGTGAAGCACACGATCTTAGTTCACTATAACCTATTGAATGCTCTCTTTCTTGATGATCTTATAACGATGTTCAAACATAAAGGCTGGAAGATTGTCGACGCAAAGAAAGCTTTTCAAGATCCTGTCTTCCAGATGCTTCCGAAAAGCATGCCGTCGGGACAAAGTATTTTGTGGGGACTTGCTAAGGAAAGCGGGCGATATGAAAACATCCTTCGTTATCCGGGTGAAAACGACACTTATGAAAAAGAAAAAATGGATGCTCTAGGATTATAGATAGAGATAAAAGAAAAGGCCCTTAGACAGGGCCTTTTTTATTTTTCGAATTTTAGGACCTGTTAGTCGATACGGCGGATTTTTGCACCCAGCGCAGACAACTTGTCTTCAAGTTTTTCGTATCCACGATCCAAGTGATAAATACGGTTTACAACAGTTTCTCCACTTGCAACAAGACCCGCAAGCACAAGCGAGGCACTCGCACGAAGGTCCGTTGCCATCACAGGAGCTCCCGTGAGCTGGCCTGGCTTACCGCGCACCACAGCCACACGTGTTTTCGGCGTGATGTCTGCGCCTAAACGAATCAACTCTTGCACGTGCATGAAACGATTTTCAAAAACTGTTTCTGTGATAACGCTTGTTCCGCGCGCCACTGTCATCAATGCCATGAACTGAGCTTGAAGATCCGTTGGGAAAAGTGGGTGAGGAGCCGTCGTGATATCAACCGCGTCCCACGCGTCTGTTTTGAAAACCGTCATCGTATCTTTTGTCGTTTCGATTTTGAAACCTGCTTCACGCATTTTCAAAATCAAAGCCTCAAGATGAGCCGGCACACACTTTTCAACTGTGACTTGGCCGTGCGTAATAGCACCCGCAATCAACAAGGTTCCTGCTTCAATACGATCCGGCATGATCGAATGCTCTGCAGGCTTCAATGTTTCAACACCGTCAATAGTGATGACGCTTGTTCCGTGACCGGTAATTTTTGCGCCCATCTTATTTAGATACTCAGCAAGATCTACGATCTCGGGTTCCTTCGCGGCATTTTCAAGAATAGTGCGACCTTGTGCCAACGCCGCTGCCATCATCACGTTTTCTGTTCCGCCGACAGTCACTGTCTCGAACAAGAAACGCGCACCTTGCAAGCGTTTTGAAGCCGCATGAACGTAACCTTCTTTTTGCGTGATCTCGGCACCCAAAGCTTTGAAACCTTCTAAGTGCAAATCAATCGGACGACTTCCGATGGCACAACCACCCGGTTGTGAAACAACCGCTTCACCGTACTTCGCAAGAAGAGGCCCCATACACAAGAAGCTCGCTCTCATTTTACGAACAAGATCATAAGATGCTTCATACGATTGAAGACGGGAAACTTTCACTCGGAAAGTGTCTCCATCCCAACGCGTTTCACAGCCCAAGCTTTCAAGAAGAGCTGCCGTTGATTCGATGTCTTTAAGCTTCGGAACATTCTTAAAGATATGCTCCCCTTCAGCCAAAAGAGTTGAAAAGAGAATTGGAAGAGCGGCATTCTTTGCACCACTCGTAGCAACCGAACCTTGAAGAGGGCCATTGCCCATAACAACCATTTTATCCATGCTTCACTCCACGAATGATTCTATCATGCCCGGAAAGATCTTTGATGACACTGATTTCGTTAAATATGTTTAGATTTTCATAGAAGGCCTTCATCGCGTCACCTTGGGTCATTCCCATCTCCATAAGTACTAAGGCTGAAGAACTGAGATGCGTCCCATACATCTGGGTCCATTGCTTTAATAAAGCCAAACCTTGATCTTCCGCAAAGAGAGCCGACGCGGGCTCAAACTTACGAACATTTTCTTCTACTTGTGGATCATTTTGAGCGATGTAGGGAGGATTCGAAACAAGAAGGTCCACGTCTGCACGATTTAAAAACTCCCTGTAGACTGACAGCACCGTCTCCTTTTGGGAAGCGTCCGCGTGGACGAAGCGGACTCGCTCCGCCACACCTAAGGCTTCGGCGTTGCGCTTTGCGACCTCAATGGCCTTATCAGAAATGTCGACAGACACAAGGCGCGCGTTCGGATACTCCTTAAGAAGAGACAATCCTAAACAACCTGAACCCGTTCCTAAATCAATAATTCCCAAAGCGGCTTCTTTATCCGTCTGCCACTTCAAAACTTCTTCAACAATATGTTCAGTTTCAGGGCGCGGAATAAGAACCGAAGAGTTCACTTCAAAGCGATGTCCAAAGAAATCACGATATCCAAGAATATAAGCGACCGGCTCGCCAGAGCCACGACGACGAACCAACTCGATCGCAGAATTCGCTGCTGCCGTTAAACGCCCTTGCGCGTCCACGGTGAATGTTCCAACTTGCGTTGTTGAACCATAGGAGCCAGCAGTAACAGAAGTGTTTGCAAGAGAAATAGTTCCAGTAGAAGTAATCGGTCCGCCACTAAGGCCCGTGCCCGTCGCGATATTCGTAACAGTACCACCCGCATTGCTATCCGCAGCCGGAGCCCAATTCGTTCCATCAAACTTCAATACTTGTCCTGTTGTTGGTGCTGTCGCACTCACGGGCTTCGTTTGAAGTTTTGCTACAGTTGGGTTTGGATAAGTACCGCTAAGGTCTCCACCAGCAGAGCCAGTCGGATTTCTCGAGTCAGTAAAACGTGCATCATTACCAGCAGCCACAGTTCCTGCGGCTGTTCCCACATTCACCGTAAGAACGGGTGTCGAAGAACCTGTCGCAACAGATAAGTAAGCATTGGCACTACTAACATTCGTAACCGTACCACCAGAAGAAGTGTCCGTATCATTCGCACACTCCCAACGAGAGTTGGCAGTAATCCACTTCAAGACTTGGCCATCCGTACAAGCAACGTTATTAGGTCGATAAGTAAGATACTTCGAAGCAGCACTATTGATATCACCGTAATCCAAAGTGACAGCACCGGTTTTAGTTGCAACCGAAGTCACGGGGAATGCAATCGCGGAATTCGATGCCGCCGTCAAACGCCCTTGAGCATCAACAGTAAATGTTCCAACTTGTGTTGTTGATCCATAGGAGCCAGCAGTAACAGAAGTGTTTGCAAGAGAAATAGTTCCAGTGGAAGTGATAGGACCACCACTTAATCCAGTACCTGTGGCGATATTCGTAACAGTACCGCCCGCATTCGAGTCATTAGCAGGAGCCCACTTCGTGCCGTCGTACTTCAACACCTGACCTGAAGCTAAACCTGTTGTATCAACATCAACACCTTTGATTTTATTTACGGAAACCGCACCAATAGTTCCACTCACGTCACCTGCAACGGAAACATTGATCGCCTGACATTGGAAAGATCCCGAAACGGAATTCCAATAAGGCGTTTGGTGAGCCGCACAGTTCCCACTTCCGACGGCTGCATTAAATGCCGCCACCGTATGATAGTTACTGAGTGTCGTATTTAAATTAGTAACATCACTCATCGCAATAGCTGAACTCGCCCATTGCGAACCATCATATTTTAAAAAATGACCTGAAGTCGGCGCCGCAGCTGAAACCGCTACACCTTGAATCTTAGCGACAGAGGGATTCGGATATGTACCGCTCAAATCTCCGCCGGCTGATCCTGTCGGAGTGCGAGCATCGCTAAAGCGGGCATCATTCCCGGCAGCCACCGTGCCCGCCGTTGTTCCTACGTTCAATGTTAATTGCGGAGTCGAAGTCGGATTGCTCACAGAAATATAAGAATTGGCAGAGGAAACATTCGTGACCGTCCCGCCGCTAGCACCTGCAACCGCAGAACAGCTAAGAGCCGTTCCATTCCAGGTCAAGAACTCGCCCGCAGCACAAGCAGGTACTCCTGTTTTGACGAAGAAATCATTCTCTGTCTTTGTACCTAATTTCTCGGCGGACTGCGCATAAGCGGAAAAAGGCACAGAGCGAATCTCACTCGACGGAGAAATCACCCGCCAAGCCACGCCATCATGAAATTGCACTTTCAATAAACGAATGTCTCCGGTCGCGGCTGTGTAAGTAGCTCCGCCAAAACAGTTATGAACCTGAGAGTTATTAAAGGCATCGAGCAATGTGAAAAGCGGATCGGCAGGGAAAAGTTTCGCGCCCGAACCGATCGGAACGTCAAAAATCCCTTTGGAATTGACCATATTCACGCCGTCACGTTGTTCGCGATAAATCACGCAAGCGCCATTGGGGCTCGTGATTTCAAAAAGAAAGCTGGTGTTTGCATACTCCAGAGGAGTTCCGTCATCCTTAATGATACGACCTTGATACGTAAGAGCTTTGGGGGCCGCAAAAACGACGCCGTTCCAAAGAAGAAAAAATGCGAGTACCAGATACGTACAGTGTTTCATATGATGTATAACTTATCGGCTTTGTCTGAATTTTGATGAAGGGTCCGGGTCTTAAAAGCTTCAAAAAGAGACAAGCTCAGGCTCACATTTCAAAATTACGCCACGCAGTGTTGAGGCTTTAGTCTTGCTTTAACCCCATGCGTTGGAGTTAACCTATCAAAGTCATTATTAAATTTCGTTAACATCGTGAAGGATCAAGCGACCGTGAGTAAGATTACTAAAAGTAGTACCGCTGAATATTTTGCGAAGAACCTCCAGCAAGTGGGTTTCTCTTCTCCTTTAAAAGCCGTTTTAACGACTTTGAAGGAAGCCGTAGACAACTCTTTGGATGCATGTGAGGCAGCGGGCATTTTACCTGATCTTTTAATTGAAGTTTCTAAAGTAGGATCGGGATCAACTAAAAATACTGATTTAATTCGCATTGTTGTCGAAGATAACGGGCCGGGAATTGAAGGTGAAGACCTTGCCAAAGTTTACGGTGAGTATCTAGCTTCGTCTAAGTTTGGCCGCGGGCAATGTTCTCGTGGACAACAAGGTATTGGTATCTCTGCAGCGACGACGTGGGCACAAATGACAAATGCTCGCGGGGTTAACGTTGTCTCTAAGACTAAAAAAATGCGTAAAGCCATCGCCGCGCAAGTCGACGTGGACATCAAATCCAATACAGGTGTTTTAAAGAATAAAGAAACTTTGGATTGGGATCGTGAACACGGAACGCGCGTTGAATTCGTTCTTGATGGACGTATTCAATTGAACGGCGACGGCGGTATTGTGACATATATCGAGGGCACGATTCTTGTGAATCCTCATATGACAGTGACATATAAATTGATGGAAAACGATTTCGTCACTGTGAACCGCGTGAGCCAAGACGTTCCGAAGGTTCCAGAGGCATCTTTGCCGCATCCTCATACGTTCAAATTGGGTGAGTTCATCACGCACTCTACTTTGTTCGGTAAAACAACTCTTTCGAAGTTCTTGAAGACAGGTTTTTCGCGTATTTCCGATCAGTCTATCTCTGATTTCGTGAAGCACGGATTGCCAAAATCCCTTCTTGAAAAGCCTTTGACGTCTTTGAATGAAGAAGATTTCAAAAAAGTTTTCCAAGCGGTGCAAAACACCGAATTGATGTCGCCTTCCACGAAGTCTGTTTTGACTGTGGGCGAAGAGGCTCTTTCCAAGTCCATCACTCGTTTGGGAGAGATCGACTTCTTCGCGGTTGTGACTCGTAAACCGACAATTTGTGACTTCAAACCTGTGGTTGTGGAAGTCGCTTTGGCGCGTTTTAAAGACCGCAATCAAGAGTCGGATTCTCCAGTGACATTGTTGCGTTTCGCGAACCGCGTTCCGTTGCAATTCGATAAATCTGGTTGTGCGATCACATGGGCGATTGAGTCTGTGAACTGGAAGTCCTATGGTTTGGGACAACCTAAAGACAGTCTTCCTCTAGGACCTTATATTTTCGCGGTTTCTATCGTGTCTCCGTTCATCAAGTTTAAAAATGCTTCGAAAGAAACAATTGATGCTTCTGAAGAATTGGTGGCAGAGATCCGTTTGGCGTTGATCCAAGCCGGTCAAAAGCTTTCTCGTCACATCAAAAAAGAAGTGAAAGAGGCGGATCTTGAAAGAAAACTCGCGCACATCGAGCAGTTTGGTCCCATCCTTGTAGAAGGTTTGGCAAGCATCATCAAAGCTCCGGAGTCTCGTAAGAAAAAAGCCGAAGAAGGTTTGCGAAAACTTCTAGGTCGCGACTCTGAAGAAGCGATGGCAGATTTGGAAGCGGCAGAGTCTAAACTTCTAGAGCAGAAAAAGCGCGAGAAGAAAAAAGGCATTGATCATGGCGATGAAGAAGAGATTGATGTGATCACTTCTGAAGAGCTTGTTGAAGAAGCTTCCGAGCCTCGCGGCACAAAGAAGACAACAACAAAGAAAACTGTAGCTACTACTAAGAAAACGACTGGGAAAAAAGCGTAATGGCAAAACTATTAAGCATTCGCGATTTAAAAATCGATATTCCTAAAGAAGCCCGCATTTTGGCTGACAAAATGTTGAAAGACCTAGAGATGTCAAAGCGCCCTGTTTTAGAGGCGGTAAAAACATCTTTGGACAACTCTTTGTACAATGCGAAAGTGGGCTACCTCACTCCGGGCGACAAAGTTGTTCGCACCGAATTGAACGTTTCGTCGGTTCAAAAACTGGCGCGTGTGGTCTTTATCCTTGAAATCCTTCTTCGCAATCTGGATGTGGGAAACGTCAATACGAAGCGTGAGCTTTACTACATCTGTAAAGGTGAGATTAAAGGCAACCCTCGTTTGAAACCTTTGGATTTCGAAGATCAACCGGAATCAGACGCGATCATCGATTTCATCGGTGACATGTTGGAAGTCTACCGTGAAGAATTGAACGTTTTCGCCAATGACCGTGGCGGACAGACTTACTCGCAACAACTTGTTGTGACGGAAACTCTTCCGGACGGTGACAAAGCGATCATTGATCTTTCGACGTTGGGAACTTCCCCGTTCCAGCCAAAAAACAAACCCCAGGCTTTGAAGTTGAAGGCGAAAAAGAAAATCGACTTCTGCTTGATCGTAGAATCTGAAGGTACGGCGAATACCCTTGTAACGATGGGATTCACAAAACGTAACAACTGTATCGTGATGGGTGCTCAAGGGGTTCCTTCGAACGGTGTTCGTGGCTGGGCGAAGTTGATTCAAGAAGAGTTGGACGTGCCAATGTTCTTCTTCGGAGACCTCGATGCGTACACATTGCAAAACATCTATCGTACGTTGAAAGCCGGTTCCGCGGCCTCTTTGATTCGTAACGCCGATTTCTCTGCACCGAACGTGAAATTCTTGGGCGTATTGCCTGAAGACGTGAAGAAATACGATCTTCCTCACTACAAAGTGAAAGAGTCGGATCCAGCAGAAGCGCGCGCTTTGAAAAAAGCGAAAGATGCTTTGGAAAACGATCCATTCTTCCTCGACAAGAAGAACAAAAACTTGGCGGACATCCTGCGCTGGTTGATCAAAGAAAAAGTCCGTTGCGAGCAACAGTCTTACTTCTCCGTCGATCCAAAAGATCCAATCAAAACAGAAAAATTGATCCTCGAAAAAATCAAACGCGGATCATACGTTTAAAAAAGAAAAGGGACCGACAAGGTCCCTTTTTTCTTCCTAATACCGAACGGAGCCTTTTCCGTTATTCTTTTCATTTGCAGTTAGCAGTAGGTAGCATTCTTGCTTGCGCTCCCTTTAAAAAGGTGAGTGATTACAATGCTTTTGCGGCTTCATAAGGTCGGTCTTGTTCATTACCACTTAAAAGTGGTAGAATTGTCGGGACTCGAAAAAGCTCTTCTAAAAAGACTGGCGGGAAAGAAATGAAATATCATTTTAAAGTCCATAAAGAAAAAGAGGGTGGTTTTTGGGCCGTGTGTATGGAACTCAACGGTTGTTATACACAAGGTGAGACAAAAGAGGAGCTTCTAAAAAATATGTCGGAAGCCTTGAATCTTCATCTGTCCGAGCCTCAAGACTCCAATATTATTTTTCCTTCACCGCAGAAGAAAATTTCCGGAAGAAATGTATATGAAGTTGAGGTGGACCCATCTGTCGCCATTGCCAATCGTATTCGCGAAATTCGTTTGAAAAGCAAACTCACGCAAGTGGCGATGATGGAAAAGTTAGGTATTAAAAACCTCTCAAACTATCAACGGCTTGAAGATCCTAAGCGTGCAAATCCTGAATGGAAGACTTTGGTGAAAATCAAAAATGCTTTTCCCAGATTCCATCTTGATGATCTTGTTGATTAACCGCCGTGCAGGAATACACAAACTCTCTGCTTAGCTAAGGATTCGGGAAGATTCATAATATGTGCTCCTCTTTCTAAGGAGATTTTTATGAATGTTGTTGGGTGGTTTGAAATTCCTGTTAATGATTTGAATCGTGCGACGAAGTTTTATGAAGGCGCCTTCGGCGTGAAGATGAAGCCGATGGAAAGTCCGCCGTACAAAATGTCGATGTTTCCCTTTCAGGATCACGATGAAGGGGCTACGGGCGCTTTGATTCAAGGCGAATATTATAAGCCTTCGCATTCAGGGACTGTGGTCTATTTCAGTGTTAAGAGTATTGAAGACACGATGAAGAAGATCCTCGCCCAAGGCGGTAAGACAATCCTCGAGAAAAAGAGCATCGGGGAGTACGGCTTCATTGCGATGTTCGAAGACTCTGAAGGCAATCGCGTTGCACTTCATTCCATGAAGTAACCGGTATTTTGAGAAAAGAGGCCGGTGATTTTTTCAGTAAGCTTTCACTTGGCCTCTGTCATCTTGAATTAAATGCATTATAAGCAATTAATAGCCTCGGAACGTTGAGTTTTTAGCCCGCCGCTCTTATAACCATGGCTACCAAAAGCCTATGAAATTACCGAAGATTTCTCTGAACCTTAATAAGTCCGTCGCTCTGTCAGCTCTTCTGCATGGAAGTGCGTTTATCGTGGCGTTGGGTTTGGCGGTTCCCGAGGTCTCTCCGCTTCCGGTCGGCGTGGAGTTGATGTACGGAGACGGTGGAGAAATAGCAGCTCCTAAAGTCGAAGAGATCAAGACACCGAAGGTCAAAGCTCCCGTTGTCGCAGACGACTCTGAAGGTCCTGCAATTAAAACAAAAAAATCACAATCGCAGCCAGAGCCGCAACAAACTTCTTCAGGCAAGGTGGCAGGTTCCCTTCAGGGAGCTTCCGATAAAGGTGCTTTGCAGGGGCGTGAGGGTGTTGCGAACGGCAGCGAAGTCTCTCCGGAAGAACGCTACCTCTACGAAATTAAAAAACTTCTGGAGCGTCGTAAACGTTATCCTGTGATGGCGAAAAAAATGGGTCAGACGGGAAAAGTAACAATGCGTTTTACTCTCGCGGCGGACGGCTCTTTAGTTACAAGCGAAGTGGTTGAGAAAACACCGTATGATTCTTTGAACCAAGCCGCTCACGATCTTGTGAAAGGCATCCATGGTATGAAGCCTTTCCCGCAAGAGATTCAACGAACCACGTGGGTCATTACTGTACCAATCGAGTACGTTCTTAATTAAAAAAGCTGTGAGGTTCTCTCACAGCTTTTTTTATTTATCTTGTGATGCCTTGAAAATTCTTACAGTAGTAAACATTGAAGGTGCGTGCATGAATGCCGTGACGGAAGGTTTTGAGCGTTTCCTTCTGACAGTCATCCCATTTTGCCCACTCCATCGGATCCGCAGGATATTTTTCAGTGCTGACGAAGATCGCGTCTTGGCCTTTGAGATTGTTCATTTCCTCGGGTGATTGCATGACCGTGTAGTGACTGACTGTCGAGCTCAACATGTAAACTTTTTGTTTCGTTCCCCAGGTTGTTTGTGCGGTGTTTTCATAGCGGTGAGCCGCGATGAAAGGCTTACGTCCGCTCTCCGCGTGGATTTCGCGCTGACGGCGATTCACATAGCGGCCGAGCTCCTCCCAGCCGGTGAATTCATTACTGAAATCATAAGTTGTTTTCCATTCTCCGTTAGGATTGAAAAGCTTGTAGGCTTTTGGAATCCATGGATAAGCAAAAGGTGTGTAAGCAATCAAAGTCAGAGGAATAAAGAACGCCAGAATGCCCCATGTATAAACTTTGCTGCGCGCCTTAACGATACGCTTTTGCCCCCATCGCAAACCTTGCGACCAAATGAAGCCGGCTCCCATCAACAAAAGGGTGAAGGCCGCACCCACCCAGTGAGGTTTGTATTCAGCAAACAACGGCTGCGGATAAAAAATCGCGACGGAAGGAACCGTTAAACAGAATAAAAATCTCCAGCGCGCTTCTTTGATTTTCACCATCGACGTGATGAAAGCCAGCACCAGCATCACGTACAAGAATGGTGTATAGAACAAAAGCTGAGCCGCAAAGAACGTGAACCAGCGATTCACGCTGAACTCGGTGCCGGTGTGGCGGTCGTGGAATTGATATTTAAATCCAGGCCACTCGTGCATGTGGTTCCATGCAAAGATCGGCATACACAAAGCAGTGGCGATGAGGAAGCCCACCCACGGCCAAGGTGTCAGAAGATCTTTACGGCGCGACGGAGTGGCTAAAAGATAAAGACCAAACCCCGGCGCTAACAACGCAATAATAAATTTGGAGTTCAGACCGAGACCCATAAGAACACCTAACCACAACCAGGTCTTTTTTATGCTCCAGCGTTTTGAGTCCTCACGCACGCCTTGCCAGAAGACGTAAGCCGCGCCCACCCAGCACAGCATGAACGGTGGCTCCGGTGAAGCGACGTAACCGCCAAAGCCCCAAAGCGGAGACCACAAAATCACAAAGCCAACAAAGATCGCCGCCCAATCATCAAAAAGATCGCGTGTCAGTTTGTAGAGAAGAATAACTGTTCCAACAAAACACAGAAAGCTCGGGAAGCGCACGCCCAGATAGGTGTCGCCAAAAATGCTGGTCGAAAGAGCTTCCAGCCACGCGATCATAGCCGGGTGGTCAAAGTAAGAAAGCTGCAACCATTTTGCCCAGGACCAGTGATAAGCTTCGTCGTCAATCAAGCCAATGCTGAGAGAGAAAAAAGCGCGGAATAAAAGCGTCAAAATGAAGAGAAGAGTGACTTTCTGCGATGTACTTTGTTGCTTCCAAAACTCACGAATCACGGCTGTTTCCTTGCTCTGAAAATGTCAAAGCTCAGTCCTAATATTTCATGGCGCGCAAGGCAACAGATCCGCTCTATGACTGATTGTGTAAATTGAAGCTTTCTTGCTTCACAGGCCTCTCAATGAGAATCTTCGTGAATGAAATGGTCCCTGCTCTCAGTTATTGGTTTTCTTGTTTTTTCAGGATGTCAAAACTTCCGTTATTACGATCCTAAAAAACCTCATCACGGAAAAAATCAATTTCTGAATAACTATGACAATCAACCGAAAGCGAGTTTCTGGAAATGGCAGTGGGAGCGTTTGTGGACCAATGCTCCTGAAGAACCCGTCTTTGCCCCGGAGATTGTAAAAACCGACACCGCTTTTCTTCGCGCTAATAAAGCGCATAACACGCTGACGTGGGTCGGGCATGCGACAAGCCTGGTGCAAGTCGAGGGTGTGAATATTTTGATGGACCCGATGTTCTCTGAAAGAGCTTCTCCGGTGAGCTTTGCGGGGCCGAAGCGTTTGGCGCCATTGCCGTTTGCTCTGGCGGAGTTGCCGCCGATAGATGTCGTCATGGTTTCGCACGGTCACTATGATCACATGGATTTGCCGACGTTAAGAGAACTGCAAAAGCGCGGCGAAGGAAAAACAATGTTCCTGGTGCCGTTAGGGGATGCGGAACTGATGCGTTCGGAAGGTTTGACGAACGTGCAAGAGTTGGACTGGTGGGAAGAAGTTAAAATTCAAAATATCTCTTTGGTTTTTACTCCGGCTCAACATTGGACTCAACGCAAACTTTTTTCTCGCAACCAAAGCCTGTGGGGCGGTTGGCTGGTCAAAGCTCCGAGCTTGAAACTTCTCTACACTGGAGACACCGGTTACTCGAAAGACTTTCGGGACATTCACGATAAGTGGGGCGACATCGACGTGGCGCTGATTCCGATCGGAGCTTACGAACCACGCTGGTTTATGAAACAACAACACGTCAATCCGGCTGAGGCGATTCAAATTCATCAGGATTTGCACGCGAAACTTTCCATTGGCGTGCACTGGGGGACATTTCGTCTGGCCGATGAAACAATGCTGGCGCCTTTGGAGGACTTGCACAAAGCCCTCGAACAACGGCGCCTCGGTCCGGAATCTTTCCGTGTCTTGAAGCACGGAGAAACTTTGCGTTTATAAAAGACATATTTAGAAAACAGGTAGGACACATATGCAGAAATATCGTATTGAAAAAGATTTGCTCGGAGAAAAGAAAGTTCCTGCTGAAGCTTATTATGGAATTCACACGCTGCGTGCGATGGAGAACTTCCAAATTTCAGGACAGAAGATCGGTGAAAGTGAGCACTTCATCCGCGCTTTGGCTTTAGTTAAAAAGGCATGCGCTTTGGCGAATATGGAACTTGGAACTATTCCTAAAGATATCGGTCAATCCATTGTGGAAGCGTGCGAAGTGGTGCTTAAAGATCCGAAAAAATGGGGATTGCAGTTTCCTTCCGATATTTTTCAGGGCGGCGCAGGCACGTCCATCAACATGAACGCCAACGAAGTGATTGCCAACATCGCTTTGGAAAAACGCGGTTTGGAAAAAGGCACGTACTCTGTCATCAATCCCAATGATCACGTGAATAAGTGTCAGTCGACGAACGATGCGTACCCAACGGCGTTCCGCGTGGCTTTGTATGAACATCTGGATGTCGCTGTCGAGGCTATCGACGAGTTAGCGAAAGTTTTTGATGCCAAAGGCAAGGAATTTAAAAATGTTTTAAAGATGGGAAGAACGCAATTGCAAGACGCGGTTCCTATGTCTTTGGGGCAAGAGTTCAATGCGTTCGCCACTCTTTTAAAAGAGGACAGCCGTCTGATCAAGAACGTGCAAAAACTGATTCTTGAAGTGAATTTAGGTGCCACCGCGATCGGTACCGGGATCAATGCTCCAGAAGGTTACGCCCCGTTGGCCGTCAAGAAATTGGCGGAAGTCACAGGCTATGACTTCGTTCAGTCGGAAGATCTGATCGAAGCGACAAGTGATTGCGGCGCTTATATTATTATCTCAAGCGCCCTGAAAAGAACGGCAGCGAAGCTTTCGAAAATTTGTAATGATTTGCGTTTGCTCAGCTCCGGTCCGCGCGCAGGTTTAAAAGAAATCAATCTGCCGGAAATGCAGGCGGGCTCTTCGATCATGCCGGCGAAAGTAAATCCTGTGATTCCGGAAGTTGTGAATCAAGTGGCTTTCAAAGTGATCGGCAATGATTTGGCGATCACTCTGGCTGCAGAAGCGGGCCAGCTGCAACTCAATGTCATGGAGCCGGTTATTGCCTCCAGCATTTTTGAATCGTTGAATCTGTTGATTCATGCGTGCTCTACTCTGGGCGAAAAATGCGTCAAAGGAATTACAGCGAACGAAGCGCGCTGTCGGGATTACGTCATGAACAGTATCGGAATTGTGACATATCTGGATCCTATTATCGGTCATGATGAAGGGGACAAGATTGGCAAGATCTGCGCGGAAACAGGTCGCAGTGTCGCGGATGTGGCTCTTGAAAGAGGCGTCGTCACGCAGGCCCAGTTGGACGAGATTTTCTCTTTCGAAAACCTGATCAATCCGAAATACATTGGCAGTTTAAACAAGTCATAGAAAGCCGCCGTCTTCAAACGGCGTTATTCTTTGGGAGGCGCGTCCTTCCAAAGAATTTGCGGATTGGCGATCACCACGCCAATCAGACTGAACAGACATCCTACGCCTGTTGCTTGCAAGCGCAACAGAGGCGTGTGCAAATCTCCGCGCTCCAAATAGGGCATATCAAGCAACAACAAAACCATCACTGACATGACCGCGGAACCCAGCCAATAGCTGCGGCTTAAGGCCCATGGTCCCCAAAAACTGATAAAGGCTAAGACGGGAATGGCAATCCATGGAGAATGAATTGTAAAGATCAAAGCCTCTGCCAACAAAACACCGATCAAGGTACCAAAGAATCTTTGAATATTGCGATAGATGCTGGCTTTGGGTTCGGGGCGCATGATGATCAACACTGTGCCGACAGCCCAATAGCCGTGATTCATTTTAAAATAGTCGACAATAAACAGGCTGGAGAGCACGCAAAAACTGTAAGCAAAAGCATAAAGGTGGCGATGTTTCTCAGTTGTTAAACTGTCTTTAAGCGCTTTGCGCAGACGGGCAAAGGGATTGGGATTGTGTCTGCGAATAAATACCAGACAAGACAAGATCACGACGACGCAAAGATATCCCAGAAAAGCGTACAACAGAAGCGGAGCAAGATATTGCATTCGCACTCCGGTGTATGTTCCCGCCAGCACCTGAAATGTTCCAAACAAAACGGCTCTTTCCAGTTCGGCCCCTTTGGCCGCTGAAAGTCCCATCCAGTAAGTTAAACAAAGCAAAATCGGAAACAAGAGCAGAGGATGATTGTGCGTGAGCACACCGAGAAGCAGTCCCCCCAGCATAATCAGAAAAGTCAAAGTGATGACCCAAAGACGATGGCCTAAGGTTCCAAGATGATCATTAAGAACCAAGAGAAATCCAAACAGCGCACCGAAGATAGAAATCGGCAGTTGGTTTAAAAAAAGTCCGACCATCAAAGGAATAAAAGTTGCGAAAGCGGAAACAACCATACGCGGCCAAGGAGAAGGAACGGGATTTATTCTTAAAACTTCTTCAAGATGGCCACGCAGATTCATAATTCGATTATAGGGGCTTTTTTACCATTGGACACCAACAAAACTTCAGTAGGGGAACTCAAGGGGCCGAACCATTTTTTGTAGAGAGCTTTGTAGGTGCCATTCTTTTTTATTTTTTCAAAACTGCGTTTCCATTTCTCAATGATGTCTTTGTCGGTGTTTTTGGAAAACGCAAAGTAAAGCGAGCTGTGTTGCAAAGACGTCACTTTTTTTTGCGCGTCATAAGGATAACCCGCCTCTTCCGAAATTCTGTGAATCGCCAGGACGTCGTCACAAAGCATATCCACACGCCCAGCCATAAGCATTTTTAGTCCGCTGATCGATGAGTTCACCGGAACGATCTTTTTGTAACCGTTATCTTCGAGCACTTTGTGAAAGGCTGTTCCTCTGTGAACAGCGACAGAATAATTTTCTTTCACATAGTTTAAATCAGAAAAACTTAGATCCGCAGTGCGACGAGTATAAATGGCGATCTCGCCGTTGGCGATAGGTCCCAGCAACGTGAAAAGCTGTTCACGCTCTGGAGTTCTGACGACTGTGAAGAGCAAAGTATTAGGCCGGGTTTTAGCAACGTGATAAGCGCGAGGCCAAGGAAGCACTTCGATAGGATCGCTTTCACCCATTTCTTTTTGAATAAGATGTGCAAGCTCTACAGCCATGCCTTGTGCTTGGCCTTCTTTTTCATAAGTAACAGGAGGCCAGTTCTCTGTGACGATCCTCAGTGAGTTGTCAGGAAGAGCCAGGCTCGCACTGGCGAGAAGATGAATAAATATAAATAACAGAGCCTTTGCCATGTGTTAAGATTAACACAAGACAACACTAACAGTGAGTTACCTTTATGCCAGTTTTAACAAACCTTACTTCATCTCATGTTCCTGTGAAAATCTGGGCGCCCGAGGCGGAGATTGAAACACAGGCAAAACAACAACTACAAAACGTGGCGTCTTTACCTTTTGTGTTTAAACATGTTTCGGCGATGCCCGATGTGCATTTGGGAATAGGAGCGACTGTGGGAAGCGTTATCGCCACGAAAGGCGCCGTGATCCCGGCAGCGGTCGGTGTGGACATCGGCTGCGGCATGATTGCGGCTCGCTTAAATATAGAGCCCGATCGCGTTTTGCACGACTTAGATCGCTTGCGCGCCGGCATAGAAGCGGCGATTCCTGTCGGCACTGAATCTAATACAAGACTCACATCTCGCGTGCAGGAATGGTCGGGCTGGAAACATGCTCCTGAACTTGTCTCCCTTCTTCGCTTAAAAGAAAAAGCCGCATTGCAGTTGGGAACATTAGGCGGCGGCAATCATTTCATCGAAATTTGTACGGACGCGGACGGTTCGGTATGGGTGATGTTGCATTCGGGTTCTCGAAACGTCGGTAAAAGTCTCGCCGAAGAACATATTCGCCATGCAAAAGGTGAGATGAAACGTTTAGCCACGAAGTTGCCCGATCCCGATCTTGCGTACTACGTGGAAGGAACGCCTGAATATGAAAACTACATGCGCGATTTAGAGTGGGCGCAAGCCTATGCTTTGGAAAATCGCGAAGAGATGTTAATGCGTGTCCTGGATGTGATTTCTCATCACGTGGGCATGAAAGGCGCCCCTGTGCCATTTTCAATGAAAGTAAATTGCCACCACAATTATGCCACTCGTGAAGTGCACTACGGAGAAAACGTTTTAGTGACTCGCAAAGGAGCGGTTCGTGCAGCGCAAGGGGATATGGGAATTATCCCGGGCTCAATGGGTGCACGTTCATATATCGTGCGCGGTAAAGGCAATCCGGAATCGTTCAACAGCTGTGCGCACGGTGCGGGGCGCAGAATGTCGCGCTCTGAAGCAAAAAGAAGATTCACGGTGAAGGACCTGATTGAAGAAACGGCCGGGGTTGAATGCCGTAAAGATTTTCACGTTGTCGATGAAATCCCGTCGGCGTATAAGGACATCGATCAAGTGATGCAAAACCAGCGTGACCTTGTCGAAGTTGTCGCGGTTTTAAAACAAGTTCTCTGCGTAAAAGGTTAAAGCTTGGACCCTTTAATTGTTGGCAAAATTCTCTGGTAAAGCGATGTGCTGCTCATACAGCATCACACCGCTTTGTGGAATACGTGTCGCGATGACTTTCGCAAGATAGTCTTTAAAACGATACTCGGTCGTTACGGCATTCAGATCTTTTGTAAAATCATGAAAAGAAAAACTTTCAGTCTTGCGACTGGGCTCCCCGAGGCGCAGCTTGAGTTGCTGGGAAATTCTTCTAAAGAGAGCAAAAGCTTGTTTGCTTTCCATTTTTCCTTGAAGGAATCCAACAAAGATCAAACGGTCGTAAGCATCCAGCGCGAAATCCAAATCGCCGATAGGACCTTTAAACGGCCGGCCCAAAGAGGTTAAAGAAATATTTTTGCACTTATAGTACACGTAACCTCGTCGCGATTTTTCGCACGTGAATCGGCGATCGCGCATCCAGCGCAAAAGCTCGGCTTCATTGGAGCGGTTCAACGTTAGGCCCCACACTGTTTTTGTGGGTGCTTGCGAAGCGCCGCGTATCTTGACCAAGGAATCGTGACGAAGATGATCCAAGCCTTGGGCTGTCAAGAAGTCGGTGGGACAAGAGGTGCCAAGCCAGGTCAGCACCTTCATTGCAAAAGGCGTTTGTCTTAAAGAAGGTGTGTGAAGAAATCCGACAAAGCCCGCCGCGAACCCAATCAACAGAAGAAAGATGATGGCGAAGGTTTTCACAGTCCGACCACATCCTCTTTCATGCCGATAAGGATCGGTGCGATTTGATGAATGTCATGTTGTTCGACGCCGTTGGCTTTCAACACATCGACAGCGATCATTAGAAAGCGATTCCAAGCTTCTTCCGAGATGTTTAAACCCTTGTGAATTTTTCGCATGCTGAGGCATTGATAACCCTCTGGAGGTGCATTTCGAAACTTGGACCGGCCGGGATAGACCGTGGGGCCGCCCAATAAAGAAACCAATTGCAAATCCAAACAACTTAAAAGGCGATCGGGTGTCACGTGGCCTGGTGTCCCCACGACACCGAAATAGGGAGCGGTGATCGGGTCCACTAAAAGCGCGTTACCCAAATCATTGGCAAGTTTCATGACCGTCGGATAGCCGCCGTATTTTTCATAGAGGTTTTCGCGCACGGAAACTTCCTGCGCAGATTTTTTGACATTTCCGTAAACGGTCAGCGTAACAAGTGCGCCGCCCACAAGCAGAGCGGTGATGAAAAGATTGCGAAACATAACAACCTCCACAGTCCCTCGCCAAAAAGGCTACGCCAGTGACACTGTGAAGGGGATATGTTTTTTTAGACTCGGAGGTTAGTTGCGTTTCTTTCTTGCTTGATGACGGTGTTCTTCATGCCAACTTTTTCTTTCCGCAAGAATTTGGTCTTTAGGCATTTCGACCTTTGGCAAATTTTGTAGAGTGGCACGCAGCTGAGAGTGCAATGGCAACAAAGTGGAACCCGTCATCAACATAGCACGGTACTGTTTGTTAAATTCGGAGCTTTCATCCTGCTCGAACAGCATTCTTTCAATTTCCGCACGCGCTGTGGAGACGTGCTGGTCTGTGATAAAATCCAATTCGGTCATGATATCGATATCGGCCATCAAAGATGTCAAATCACGCAGCCAGATATAACGTTCTGCTGTCATAAGAACTTGGAACCATTCCGTAGGAGCGGCCTCGTAGCCGACTTCGCGATCGAATTCATGTTTTAGAGAGTTGAGAACTTCTTTTTGCAGAGCCCAGAGGGCTTGTCTTACTTGAAGGGCATTGGATTGGTGAGAATTCATGGCGGAGCTCCTGTTTACCGACAAAAGCAGATGGTATCGCAAATTTCTTAGGATGACATCTACTTTTGCCTTAGGAACCCCGCCTCTTGGGGATTTTTTAACTAGCGGCAACGTCTCCATTGCAAGTGATAGATAAGGCCGGAAGAAATATCGGCGCTATCTACTGTTGCCAATGTTTGTTCGCTGCGCGCGTTAGATTGGGCCATCATGGATGTGTTGACACGCAAGTTCACACTCGCACCGCACGGAGTCCATACCATGGCGCTTGCGATAAGACCGTCAGACACTGTGTAAACATCTGAAACCGGGCCCACGAAAGTTCTGGAAACGCGAGGTCCACGCGCACCAGCCCAGAAGTATTCCGCATCAAAGCGTGACATACCACCGCGAGGCACAGAGTTGAAACCGCGGTAATCCACTTGGAAAACGGCGACACTATATCCGGATGGAACTTGCACAGGAACAGAGATGTTACAAGATTTACGATCTACACGGCGACCACCACCGGCTTCGGCGACGTAGTTATCAAACAAGATACTCACAGCGCTTTGATCCGGGCTGAGTGTCACACTCGCGGTTCCCGCAGGACAGCCGGTGCCGCCATAAGCTGGTTGGCCCAGACGAATTTGATTTGCTTCCGCTTGCAAACTCCACATGGATAAAATTCCGGCAAGAGTTAAAAGTACTTTCGATTTCATGGTTCCCCCTTTTTGTGATTTTTATTTTCACAGTTTTGTTTTTAAATAATTCGTTTCTAAATTTTATTTTTAAGGAAAGCGTGGTGGTCGGCCGTTGCCAGGATCCCGTGGGCGCGGGTTGCGCGGATCTGTTGGCGGTTGACCGGGACGTGGGCCGTTCGTTGGCGTGCACTGTCTCCATAAAAATTGATATCTTTGTGACTGAACTTGTCCGTCGATGCTGTCCAGTGTGATTTGCGATTGGACCAAAGAAGAGAGATTGAGATTACGAGCCATCAGGTATGTCGTAATAAACAATGTCTGATTAGGATCGTTACTGCATGGCGCCCAGGGAGCGACACGCGGATCAATTTTATGGCTGATAAAATAGTTGTCGTTATAAGGACCGCGGAACTCCTGTGCACGGAAGTTGTAAGTGCCGCCATTTTCGTAACCGGGTCTTTCATTGCGAGGTTTACTTCCATCAAAAGAATAAAGAGCTTGATGTGTCACCATGGTGCCGGCCTCTGCATAAGCAAAACCGCGATAGTCGGCAGAGACCACGGCGAATGTCCATCCGCGCGGAACATAAAATCGCACGCGCAATTCACAGTTAAGGCGGGCGATAGGTCTATGCATTGTGGATTCAGCGATAAAATTATCTAAAAGAAGAGAGAAGGCCTGGCCGTCAGGAGAAATTGTAGCGTTATAAGAACCGATGGGGCAGCCACTACCGACGGCCTGAATGTCTTGAACGCGTACTCCCGGTGGCGTTTGTGCCTGTGCCTGAAGTGAATTGAAAAACAAAACTCCGATGAATGGTAATAAAGTTCGCCAGTGCCAGATCATGTGGTTTCCCCCTCAAGAACCGGTGACAATCGTCACCTGCGAAGGGGTATAGCAAGGGCTGGGCCAGAAACTTTGGTGGCAGGATGGCTCCGTTGCCCTGTTGACACTTTTATGTTATTTCTAGGAACACGCGTTATCGGAGAAAGTATGTCAGAAACTCAGGGCTATGCCTTTAACCATACAATGTTGCGAATTCAAGATCCTAAAAAGTCTTTGGAGTTTTACACACAAGTTTTAGGTATGAAGCTGGTACGTCAGTTGGATTTCCCGGAGTGGAAGTTTTCATTATTTTTTATGGCCTACGTTCCCGAAGGCACGGAAGTTCCCAAAGAAGGGGCTGCAAATGCCAAATACACTTTCGGCAGAGAAGCTGTCTTGGAGCTCACGCATAACTGGGGAACGGAAGAGCTTGAAAAAACACCGTACCATAACGGCAACACCGAGCCGCGCGGATTCGGCCATATTTGTATTTCCGTTCCTGATATTAAAACGGCTTGTGAACGTTTCGAAAAATTAGGAGTTTCTTTTCAGAAGAAACTCGGCGAAGGCGGGATGAAGAATATCGCTTTCATTAAAGATCCGGATCAATACTGGATCGAGATTGTGCAGCCAGGTCTTTTATAAAATGAAAAATCGCTGGGCGTTGTTATTGAGAAAAATAGTTCTGCAAGCCGTGTTGCTCTTTTTCGTGAGCAGCTTGGGCTTCGTTCTATTATATCGATTCGTCCCGGTGCCATTGACGCCATTAATGGTCATTCGCTCTGCTGAATCTATCTGGGGAGAGCAATTCGTAGGGATTCACAAAGACTGGGTGCCTTTAGAAGATATTTCTCCCTCTATGCAAAGAGCCGTACTGAAAGCCGAAGATTATAAATTCTTCGAACACAACGGTTTTGACTACGACGCCATTCAAAAGGCGATGAAGTACAATCAAACGCACAAACGAAAAAAAGGCGCGAGTACGATCAGCCAGCAGACGGCGAAGAATGTGTTTCTCTGGCCGCATCGCGATTGGATTCGCAAAGGATTTGAAGCGTATTTTACCGTTCTCATTGAGTTTGTCTGGCCGAAAGAGCGCATCTTGGAAGTCTATCTGAACGTGATTGAGCTCGGCCCCGGTGTGTACGGAGTGGAAGCGGCCTCCCAAAAGTACTTTAAGAAAAGCGCGAAAAATCTCAATCCTTATCAAGCTTCTTTGGTCGCGGCCGTTTTGCCAAATCCTCGCAAGTTCCGTATTGATCGTCCGTCGAATTACATTGTCGGTCGTCAGCGTCGTATCTTAAATCGAGTGGCACCTGAAATGCCCAAGTCCGCGGATGCCTCGTTGCTTGATTTCCTGGATCTCAAGTTTGATTCCGACGACGAAGAATAGTTAAAATCCTTCCATGAGCTCTAAAGTCAAACGCCGCAAGATGATTGATGCGATCGAAAGAAGAGGATGTCTTCTGGTCTATCCTTTAGAGAACCGCAAAGAGCCAGCCAGCCTGTGGTCCGAGCTTTATCCGCGCACAAAAATGCGCTGGGAGTGGGATCAAGAAGGCGACAACCGTGTTGCTGAAATGTGGGTGATGCGCGAAGAGCTTTCGCGCAGTCAGGAAGTGGTTTATGCGAAATGGTTTCGCGGGCGCGCGACGTTCTTTTCAAAAGAAGTGTTCGTCTTGCTTCTGGCATTTTTAGGAAGTTCTCAAGGGCGCGTGTCTTTGGCGAAGTCCTCGCAAGAGGCGCTGGACAGTTTTCTTTTGGACTCTCCGCAATCAACGAAAATCATCAAAGAAAATCTGGGCTGGCAGGGGAAGATGATGGAAAGCCACTACAACCGTTCCATGAAACCGCTATGGAATTATCTTTTTATCGTCGGTTGTGGCGAGGTCGACGACTCGAGTTTTCCGTCTCTGAATATGGCGGCGACTCAGAATTACTTTGAAAATCTGTGGTTGCAATCGCAAGAGATCACTCCTGAAGACGCAGAGAAAAAACTGCTCCGCATCTTGGGTGAAGATAATTTATTTTTTAAATACGCGAAAAAATTAGCCAAGGCTTAGTCTTTGACGTTCGGACTTTTATAGCGCCAAAACTGCGGCAAACAAAACGCCGTGATAATCACAGCCACAGCACAGATGGTTCCTCCGACAGAGATACTAAACGGCACTGACACTTTCGAGGCCATCCAGCCGGCACGCGCATTTCCCAAAAGAGGTCCCGACATATAAGAAATCATTTCGATTCCGGAAAGGCGGCCGCGCAAATCGTTGGGTACTGTTTCATTCCAAATGATGCCGCGGAAAAGACCGCTCATCATGTCGGCGGCTCCCGCCAAAGCAAGAAACGCCAATGCCACCCAAAGATGAGAAGCATATCCGACGCCAATAATAAAGACGGCCCAAAGGGCGGCGGCAATCACGACGGCTCTTCCGTGATGAAAAACTTTCGCAGTCCAACCGCTAAAGAGGGTCATGACAAGGGAGCCGACAGCCATTGCGGAAAAGAGCAGCCCCGCGGCGGAGGCTCCGCCCCAGTTTTCCGCCATCGAAGGAAAAAGAGCAACGGGAAAGGCAAAAACCATCGCGACGATATCGACGACGTAAGTGCCGACAAGTTCAGGTTTGGAAATCGCGTAACGAAGACCTTCTTTCGCGTCGATCCAAGGCGAATGTTCTTTCTTGTCAGGGTCGGGCATTGACGACATCAAATACAAAGCAATGTAAGCGGCGACAAAGGTGACGAGATCGAAAAGGAAAGCTCCTTTTATACCAAAACTTGCGATCAGGACGCCCCCCAAAGCGGGACCGACAATCGCGCCCGTCGCATAACGAAAGCTCCCGAGAGCTCCGACGGCGGCGTAGTCCGATTTATCAACAAGCTTCTGCGTAAGCGCATCCATCGCCGGGCGGTGGAACCCCAAAACACCCTGGAAAATAGCCACGAGGATAAAGATCAAAGGCACCGACGGCTTGTCCTTCCAGGCATTCAGTGTGAGACCTAAAATCAACAGACTTAACAAAAATTCAGAAACCAAAAGAAGCTTGCGTCGGTTCAAACGGTCAGCGTAAGTTCCACCCAAAATTCCAAAGATAAGAACGGGAAGAAGTTGCACCAGCCCGAGAAGCCCGACAAGAAAGTTGTCTTTGGTCAGCTCATAAACTTGGTAGGGAATGGCGACGTAACTCACCATACTGCCAAGAAACGAAATCATTTGACCAAAGAAGAGCAGGCGAAAATCGCGGTATTTTTTTAGAGGAGCGATGTTAATAAGCATGAGTGAAAACTTAATGGGTCTGCGCCTTCTTGTCAGCTCATTTCAAGCAGCAGATTACATTCTCGTATATTGAGCCATGTTGCAAACATCCGGAGAATCAGTTTCATGAAAAAAATTATATTTGTTTTCCTAACTTTCCCGCTCTGGGTGCAGGCCTCGAAGGACCTTCAGTTTTCTTCAATGTGTGACTCACAAAACGATGTGGTTACTTTGTCGTTTGTTGGCGATATTCTGATCCATAAAATGCTTTACGATGCAGTCGTGCGGGAGTCGCAGCAGTTCTCGCAAATATGGAATGCTACGGATTATCTCATGAAGAAATCGCACTTTTCCGTGGCGAATCTTGAAGGCGCTTCGGCTTTGGGGATTGATAAAAACGGGAAAGACCATGGTGACATCGGTTTTGTGAATGACGGCGTCGTTTATTCCGGCACCGGGTTTTCGTTTAACTATCATCCGCGCATTCTCACCAATCTGAAAAACTCGGGATATGATCTTTTGACATTGGCGAACAACCACTCTTTGGATCGCCGGTCGATCGGAATTGATAAAACGATTCAAGCGGCCCGCCAAGCGGGGTTGCTGACTGTCGGCACACGCATAGCTGCGGAACGAAATGCGACCTTCTACAAAATCGTAACGATACGGCAAACGCGCGTGGCGTTTCTCGGCTGCACCGAAATGACGAATGGTCACGTCGACAGCAACGAACAAATTCTTTATTGCTTCAATTCAGGCGTCATCTTGCCAATGATACGCGAGCTTGCGTCGCGTTCCGACGTTGACGCGGTTGTGGTTCTTCCGCATTGGGGAGTGGAATATACGCACACACCTTCTTCTGCCCAAAAGGAATTCGCGCGAAAGTATCTTGAGGCCGGTGCGTTAGCTGTTATCGGTTCGCACCCGCACGTTTTACAGCCGTGGGAGAAATACGTCACGCGCGACGGTCGCGAAACCATTGTGATTTACTCACTCGGGAATTTCGTCGCAGGCCAAAAGGATCTTTCGCGACGGACCGGTGTGGTTGCTTACTTGGGCTTGCACAAAACGGGAAATGCGCGGGCGCGCTTGGTGGGAGCTGGGTATACACCGACGTATCGAACCGGAACAAAACTGGCACCCATTTCTTCTTCCGGTCCTGCCGACGTTCTTAAACATACGGCGCAAATGTACGGAACCAAAGGGCGGGTGGAGCCGAACCAAGATCTGATTTCCACTTTTTGTCCTTCGGGACGCTAGCTTCCGTTGCGGGCTCGCCGGGAAACTTGTAAAGTCTTTCTATGGCGAGCGACAAAGAAAAGTATCCAGTCACACTTGCAGTCCGCGAACTTCAGAAGGAGGGCGTGAACTTCACGCATCATCCTTACACTTACGTTGAAAAAGGCGGAACGGCGACGTCGTCTCAGGAACTTGGAGTTCCCGAACATATCGTGATCAAAACACTGATTATGGAAACCGAAACCAAAGAACCGATGATCGTTCTTATGCATGGGGATATGCAAGTTTCAACGAAACAACTCGCGCGTGAATTGGGAGTAAAGACCGTATCGCCCTGTAAACCGGAAGTCGCGGATCGGCACAGTGGTTATCAAGTCGGAGGAACTTCTCCCTTCGGTACCAAAAAGAAAATGCCGGTCTATATGGAAAAGACGATCGCGGATTTAGAGCGCATTTATATCAACGGCGGAAAGCGCGGTTATCTGATTGCCATGTCTCCGCAGGATTTAATGCGCGTGTTACAGCCCCAGCTCGTGCAAGTAGGTATTCCGGGATGACAAAGAAAACCAAGAAAAAGATTCTTCCTGCGCAAGTGCATTCCAAGCTTGCCGGAGTCACGACAGAGACTGTTTTAAAATCCACAGGCAAAACGTGGGATCAGTGGATTGAAATTCTCAATAAAGCCGGAGCAAAATCCTGGCAGCATAAAGAGATCGCGGCGTATTTAAAAAATAAACGCAGACTCAAAGGCTGGTGGCATCAATGGGTTGCCATTGGTTACGAAACCGCCGTCGGAATGCGCGCGCCGGGAAGAAATTTGAAAGGCGAATACTCCATCACTGTCACACGCACGGTGCACGTCGATCACAAGATCATCTGGAAAATGATGATGTCCGAAGAGGGACTGGCGATTTGGCTTAAGCCCGTTTCGAAATTCACCTTGCAACCTAAAGCGCATTTTGAAACCGATGCCGGTGTCTTCGGGGAAATTCGCACGATGTTGGCAAATCGCCGCGTGCGTTTTACTTGGCAAGAAGGGGACTGGGATAAGGGCACGGTCGTGCAAATGTATCTGATTCCACTGCGCAATAAACCGGGCAGCACCATTATCTGTTTCATGCACGAAAAACTGCGTGACGGGCGGATGCGTGATCCTCTCAGGGAATATTGGTCACAAATTGCCGAAGAATTAGTCGCTCGTGCTCAGGCCAAGGTCTAGAAAGAAAAAGATCTCTCCTAAAGTGAGGCCATTCAGTAAAATCTCCGAGTGAACACTCCGAAAAGATGCTTATGAAATCAGCATCTTTTTTGAAAGCCTTTCTTATGCGCTTCGGGGTCGAGTTGGCCCTGGTGCTCCTTTTGGTCGGAGGCTGGTTTCTTTTTCAGGATCTCGAGGCACGAAGACAAGGGGGCTTAACCACGGTAAAGCCTTTGTCGGCCTCGGCCGTTCAAGCGCTAAAAAAAATCCAAAATATTTTGCGCGTGTCTGAGGAACAGCGGGTCTCTTTTTTAAAACATCGTAAAGAAAAAGATCTGCAGGATTATAATCAGCAAGTTCTTCTTCTGAATTACGAGATGGGAGTCCTTTTAAAGTCTTCTCAGGGAGTTCCGGAACACCAGAAGATGGCGGCTCATCTGAATCGTCAGTTGCGGCTGTTTTTTGAATACAACAACGCTAAAATGGTCAACGGCCGTTTGCCTGCGAACTCGGTGTCTTCCGAACAGGTGCATAAGAATATCGAGGATCTGATTCGCGGTTCTTTGCTACCACGCGAATCATTCTGGCGAATTTCGAATCCTTATTTGCTTGGCAGTGCTTTGGCAATTTTATTGGCTGTGATTTTTTTAAGCCGTTATTGGCAACGCAAAGATCAACGGCGCAAAGATCAGGCGATCACCGCCTTTCAAAACCGTTCGATTCTTTTGGATACAATTCTTAATAGCATGAGCGAAGCTTTGATCGTCGTCGACAAAGAGGGCGCCTTCACGCACTACAATGCCGCGGCTCAAAGAATCATCGGGACAAAAATCAAAGACGTCGTGACGGAAACAAATGTTGAGGATTTGGGATTCTTCAATGCTGAAAGCGGAGAAGCGTATTCCCGCCGGCAACTGCCTTTGATAAAGGCGCTTTATGGCGAGCAAGTCGACGATCTTGAAATTTTCGTGCAAAACGTCACTCAGCCTGAAGGACTGTATATTAGTTTAAGCAGCCGCTCGTTGACGGATATTGATGGCAGTATCTCTGGCTCTTTGGTCGTCTTTAAAGACGTTACTCATCGCAAACATGTCGAGCAAGAATGGCGTCGTGCCCGGGAAGCCGCTTTGGAAGCTTCTTTGAAAAAATCCGATTTCCTCGCGGCCATGAGCCATGAGATTCGTACTCCGATGAATGGCGTGATTGGAATGACGACCTTGCTTGCGGATACGGCGTTGAATCCGGAACAGAAAGAATATGTCGGGACCGTGAAGCGTTCTGCCGAATCCTTGTTGATGTTGATTAATGATATTTTGGATTATTCAAAAATTGAAGCCGGTAAAGTCACCTTGGATCCTCAGCCGTTTGATTTGAAATTTCTTGTGCGCGACGTCCTTGAAATTTTTAAACCCGGCCTTGCGGAAAAAAATGTCGTTTTGAATTTGAACTTCGCCGAAAAAGAAAACTGGCACCTTGTGGGGGATCAGGGGCGTCTGCGCCAGATTCTCGTGAATCTTATGGGGAATGCCGCGAAGTTTACGGATACGGGATTTGTCAGTCTGGACATTTCGGCCCTTTCGGAAAAAGCGGGGAAAAGGAAAATTAAATTCGAGGTCAAAGACACCGGTCCGGGTTTAAAGGAAGAAGATCGCCGCTCTTTATTTCAAAAATATTTTCAGACGAAAAACGGGATGCAATTCGGAGGCACGGGCTTGGGACTTTCCATCTGCAAGCAACTTGTCGATCTGATGGAAGGCGAGATTGGCGTTGAAAGTGTCGTGGGTCTTGGTTCCAACTTTTGGTTTACGGTTGATCTGCCTCTGAGTTCCGGACAGGAAATCCCTCGCCAGCAAGACGTCGTCTTTTCTGAAATGTTCGTGGGCACTGTTTTATTAGTGGAAGATCAAATCGTGAATCAAAGAGTCGCGCAAAGTTATCTGCGTAAGCTGGGTCTGCAAGTTGAAGTGGCGGCTAATGGTCAAGTCGCTTACGACAAGGCTTCGCAAAATCACTACGACTTAATTCTTATGGATTGCCAAATGCCGGTCGTCAACGGCTATGAGGCGACAAGAAAGATTCGTGACGAAGAGTCCAAGACAGGACGACGAACACCGATTGTGGCACTAACGGCCGAGTCCCCCAGTGGCGACAAGAATAATTATTTTGCAGCCGGCATGGACGATTTCCTGGCAAAGCCTCTGGAGTTGCCTCGCTTGATCGAAGTTTTTCATCGTTGGTTAAAACCTAAAGCTTCTTTACTGGACGTAACGGCGTTAGAGCAGCTTCAAGACTTGATGGTGAATGAACAAAGTCTGATCGATGTTCTTATCGAAGATTTTGAACAGTCGGCTCCGATGCTTTTGGATTCCATGCGCCTCGGCGTTGAACAAGAAAATTTACAGACGTTGCAAGAGGCGGCCCACGCTTTGAAATCCAGCAGCGCGACTCTGGGCCTGCGGGCTCTTTCGCGTCTGTGTGCGGACGTAGAGACGGGTTCGTCGCTCTCTGAAAGCGCGGAACGTCTTCACGAAATTGAAAAGAATATTATTGCGGGACTGGGCACTTTAAAAAAACATGCGGCGCAAAGAAGAGCCGCTTAGCTACAGGGAGGAGGTCTTTATGTCTAAAATTCTCATCGTCGACGATCAAAAAAGTGTTTTGCTGACACTCGAAGCGCTTCTAGCGAAAGAAGGTCACAGTGTGACGGCGTGTATGAATGCGATTGAGGCTTCGCGCACCTTGGGAGCGGATACTTTTGATCTTGTTATCACCGATGCCGTGATGCCGGGCGGAGGTGATGGTTATGCCCTGACTCGGGCCATTCGCAAACAAGCGCAACTGGAGCATCTGCCTGTGATTCTTTTGACAGGAAAAAGGGAAAAGAGCGACGTCGAAAAAGGCATTGAGTCGGGTGTCAGCGACTATGTCATTAAGCCGATTGATCCGGAGCTGCTCATGGCTAAAGTGCGCAATCTTTTGCCGCACAATCCGGAAGAAAAAGTTTATTTTGTCGAAGCGGCGGTGAAGTATCAAGCGGAGTGGGAGACAAAGACGGAAATCGTTTCGGTCTCGGAAATGGGTTTGATGATTCAATCGAATACACCTATGGCGGTCGGCAAGATCACTCGTTTAAACAGTTCTCTTTTTGGTGATATTGGAATTCCGAAAATTCCTGTACGCATTGATTCATGCGATGTGGTGCCTGGGCTGGAGCCGCTATATCGGATGCAAGCTCATTTTGTCGGCGTGACGGAAAAGGAACTTGCACCCTTGCGTTTGTGGATTCGCTCTAAAAAGAACTATTAATTTTCGGGCTCGATTCTTTGGGCGTCGGGCACTTCGACCATCGTGCTGACTTTGCGGAAGCGTTCACCCATCCAATAATTTTGGCGACCGCTGTTGTCAGTAAAACGGTTGTAGTGCTCCATATAAACTCTGCCGGAATTTGCAGAGAGCTTAAAAGTCACAAGCATCTGTTTAAATGAAAGATTATAGATCGCTGTCGCCGCTTTGTGATTCATATCGGCAACATGAGTGCCGTTGGTATAAAAATTCGTCTGCCCGATATCACAGGGAGTCGGCGCACATGCGCCATAAAGATGGATTTTCATATTCGTATCCACGGTGAATTTGACGATGCCTTGAGTCTTTGAATTCATATTCACCCATGTTCCAACGAATTGCGAGGGAGCGGCCTCGGCCGTTGTGACCATAGCTGTTGCGACGAAAACGGGCGCTAATGCTCTAAGAAGCACTTTCATTTAGGATCTCCTTGGTGATTATTTTTTTAGGTGGTCTGAGAAACTCAGAGAAGTCCGAGCCTAGTGAGAAGCCGTTCGCCCCGCAATTTTTATTTTAGCATGCGGGCGAGGCCCTCTTCCCATTTGGCCTTTAAAAGTGTAGGATGGGCGCTATGACAAAGCTTAAGGTTTTTCTTTCAGATAGTTTCAATCCGCATTTGAATCTTGCAACAGAAGAATGGATTTTTCACAATCTAGATCCGTCCAGTCAGATTCTCTTTTTGTGGAGAAACGAAGAAACCGTTGTCATCGGTCGCAATCAAAATCCATGGTCTGAATGTAATCTGGCTCACATGAAAGACGACAAAGTTCATCTCGCGCGCCGTACGACGGGCGGGGGAGCCGTTTTTCATGATCTTGGGAATACAAATTTCACCTTTCTTTCTCCGAAGGAAAGTTATAAGCGCGAAAATAACGTGCAAATCATTCTGAATGCTTTGCAGGGATTTGGTATTCAGGGCGAAGCCTCCGGGCGGAATGATCTTTTGATTCCATTTGCAGATGGTCCGCGCAAATTCAGCGGCAGCGCTTATCGCGAGAAAAAAGACCGCGCTTTTCATCATGGGACTTTGCTTTTGCACGCGAATCTGACTCGTCTTGGGAACTACCTCACGCCGAACCCAAAGAAACTCCAGTCCAAAGGAAAAGAATCCGTTCGTGCTCGCGTGACAAACTTGAATGAAGTTCATGCGCCGATCAATCACGACAAAATTGTGGAAGCGATGATTGCTTCCTTTGAAAAATTCTATGGTCAAAAAGCGCCGGTGGAATTTTTAAACATGCAAAGTTTGCAACAGATCCCCGAACTCAAAGCCCAATATGAAACGCTCAGTTCGTGGGATTGGCTCTATGGCAACACTCTTGAGTTCACCCATAAAATGGATGAGTACTTGTCATTGGGTTTCTTTGACGTGCACTTCAAGGTCAATGACGGCGCTATCAAAGACCTGCAAATCTATACGGACTGTTTGTATCCGAATCTTATTGAGGGACTCACCGAGGAGCTTAAAGGCAAAGCCTATACGGGTGAAACGGTCTTGCAAGCAGCAGCGAAGGCCAAAGAAAAGTTTTCGGAGCTCGCCACAGGCATTGATGAGTTGGCAGGTTGGCTCCGAAAAAATATCGAAGTTTAATAAGATCTTAAAATCTTTTCAATCGTGCCGTTCTTTTTAAGAGAAGAAAGAGCTCTGTTGACCTGGTCAATACTCAGCTTAGATTTTTTCGAGACCGCACATTTCGTCATAACGTTATCCATGCCTAGATCGGTCTCTTTCAAAGAAGGATAAATCTTCTTATAGTAGTTGAATTCAAGATTCGACATGGCCACGTAATCAAGACGTCCGTTAAGGAGTTTGCGGATATTGCTTTCGTTGTTTGGGCCGTCTTCGCGAAGGATTGTTTTTTTCGCGAAAGAGCTGTCGAGATTTTGATAGACGAAATTCAAAACGGTCCCAACCCGTTCTCCATTTAAATCCGCCAATGAGCGAATCGGTTTTGCTGTCGTGTAAACAATCAAGTTCGTACTTCTGTAGATCTCTTGACTCCACCACACTTCGTCTTTGATCGCGGGTTGCCAGACTTCATTCAAATGACACAGAATCTGCACGTTCCCCGAAGCCAGGCTTGGGGCCACTCTTTTTTTGGGCAGAAGAATCCAACGCGGGTTATAGCCCATTTCTTGACTCAACGCTTCGCCGAGATCTTTTAAAATGCCGGTTGTGAGTTCGGGGCCGTTGTTGGGTCTTTGTATGCCCACCAATGGAAGAGCGTAGTCCATATTAACGCCGAAATTCAATGTCGGGACGGGGGCCTCTTTTGATAGTGCGCAAAAAGGAGATAGAAAAAACGAAAGAAACACGAGGCTCTTCATGGGAGCAGGTTACATGGACTGCGCAGGGAGTACAAGCCATGAAATCATACATCTTGTACTCGGAAAAAAAGCTAAGCATTTTCAATGTCGGAGGATGCTTATGAAAAAATGTGAAAGCTGTGGCAACGAGTATGAGGATGTGTTCGAAGTCAAATTTAAGAACGGAACTTCGCATTGGTTCGACAGTTTCGAGTGCGCAGCCCATAAATTGGCGCCGACTTGTTTGCATTGTGGAGTGAAAATTCTGGGACATGGTGTGCAGGTTGAAGAAAAAATATATTGTTGTGCAAGCTGCTCACGCCATGCGGGATTTAAAGGTGTCGTCGATCACGCGCGCAAACAGCAAGTGCAGCGGCAGTAAGTGAATATACTCTGATCTAAACTAGGACTTCCTCACTTTAACCGGGCCTTTCCACCAGAAAGACCGGGGCGAGGGTGGCGAAAAATTTAAGCGACTGTGTAGTCTGTCACTTCATTACTTAATAGTAACGAAGGAGAACAGATGAAAGTAAAGCTAAATGGAATCGCTCTCGTATTCGCTCTGAGCTTGGCGTTGGCCGGTTGTCAAGGTGGCGGAAATGGAAATGATGAGTTTTCTAGCAATACGGCAGAGAACGCTACCGAAGCTCCTGTAGACACAGATAGTGAAGATATTGCGGATCATATTCATGGCGAGAGTCCCGTCAGCGAAGAGTTGCAAAGCCTAGGCTGCGTAAGAGCTTCTTCCTCGCAAAAAGCTCAAGTGAATGCAGGAACAGATAAGAAAGATGAATTTTTGCGATACTGTGCCGCCCAGACAAATGGCTCCTACTGGTGTGATCAGTTAGTGCGCCCGAATCCTCGCAGTGTGAATACATTCCGTTGTACTTATGGTTCCAGTCAGCCACACAACCTCATTCACCCCGACGAGAACACTTGGAAGTATCCCGTCGAGGCCGTTAAGATCATTCAAGATCTGACAGCAAAAGGAATTAAAGTCAGCCAAATCTATAATTGGTGGAGACCCGAGCCCTACAACAAAAATGTAGGCGGAGCGAAAGGCCGTCATCCTTATGGAACTTCGATTGACGTGCGTTTTGGCAGTAATAGCGAAGCAGATCGCGCTTTCCGTGAACTTTGCAAAATGCGCGCGCAAAAGCGTCTTCGTGCAATTGGTCACTATGGTAGCTCTTCTTTACACATCGGTGTCGGCGACAGACTTGCCAACACCTGGGGCAAAAGCTGCCGCTAAGACTTTATAAAAATCTCTACGGAGCCTCTGCTTGTTAAGCTGTCGAATCTAAAAAGCTAAACATGTGCGAGGCTCCTGTCTTTTGGGGAATTCGACGAGGTTAGTGCATATGACGGCGTCTTGTTTCCCATCCCTTCTTTGCAGCACGAACGCGGCTTGCATGAGATGACGTGGCTTTGCCGCCTTTATGTCCGCCTTTTTTCGAAGGAGACGTGTTCTTCACAGACTTTCCTGCGCCGCCTGTTTCTTTATTCACGGTGGCCCAGCCGATCTGCGCAGCTCTCTTCGAGGAGTAACCTCTTTTTTTTGCTCCCTCTTCGATGTGATGTGCTTGGCGTTTTTGCTTGCTGGTGTATTTCTCTTTTGAACCTTGTGGCATGATGTCCTCCTTGACTCGGTAAGTTCATGCTAACAGGAATTATTTTGTCATATCAGAACGAAAACCCCGTATCTTAACAAGAGCGCGAAGGTTCTTTCATTCGCAGCCCTACCTTTGCCCGCAAATCTTACGAAGACCGAAAGTTCATTCGGCCTTCCGTCTGTTTCTCGAAGAAATGAGAATTGTTATCCTAAGGCGCAGGAGGTGGTTATGTCGGGTCATCATAAGAACAGAGGCTTCAGTCAAACGAGCAAGAGGTACGATGGCGCTTTGAAAGCGCAACACCAACAAAGTCGCAATAAACAAATGGATCATCCCAGTCCATCCGCAAAACGGGAAGAAGCCGAAATGAACGAAGCAAAACATCCGGGCTCGCCCAGCAAAAAGAATCGCGCATAATCTTGCGCGTTCACCCATTACTTGCACGCAAAGAGCGGTCGCTGGGCCGCTTTTTTAATTCAGACTCTTTTCATCTGCCGAAATTGGGCAACTTAGGCAGGGAAGGCCTCTTGAAATCCAATATATTAATGCCGACCGAGTCTCGTCCTTGCACTTCTTTAGAGTGAAAAGGTGAGGTATCATTTTGAGACATTTTCTAAATGCGGTGGTCGGCTTTGTCATATTGTTTTCTGGCGTTGGCACTTCGAGTGCGGCGGCAGCGGCGGAGCAGTGCTCTTCACTTTTCCTTGTTAGCCATTGGGAAATTTCCGCGCGAGTGCAAAAGAATAAATTTGTTACGAATCGCGACCTCTTCGAATATGGCGAAGTTCTTCATAAAGATTTTAAAGACAGCCTGCAAAAACTCTCCCCGGAGCAGCATTGGATCGATCTTGGTGCCGGTAAAGCCAATGCGCAAATCGCCTATATAAAATCCTTTCCTCATTCGCAGTCTGCTGCGCAAGCGACAGCCGTCGCTTATAAACTGGATCGTTGGTTCTCGCCGCCGAAGTTTGACGGGAAATTACAAGTCAAAGAAGGGGCTTTTGAAACGCAACCGACACATACTTGGAAGAAAGCGGATCTTGTGACCGACGTCTTTGGTGTGGTGTCTTACACTCACGATTTGCATACGTCCCTGCAAAAGGTTTTCGACATGATGAATGTAAAGGGAGAGTTTTATATTTATGCGTCGAACTATCACACCAGCGTTCGAGTCAGCGAGAAAACGTCTCTTTCGTTAATTGATTTTTTGGCAACCATTGACGGGTTACGTGTGGAAGGCCGCTATGGCACAATCAAAATCACAAAAGAAAAAGAGAATGTTACCGTTCCTCAGCTCGAGCTTTTGAAGTATAAAGATGATGCTCCGCCATCACGATCTTTTAGAGTGGTCCCTTAGGCCTTCTTAAGCTTATATATTCCTATGTATCAGCTCCGCTCCTATCAACAAGAAGCCGTGCAGGCGACGCTGCGCCATTTTCGCCAAGAGAAATCCCCGGCTGTGGTTGTTTTACCGACGGGGGCCGGGAAAAGTTTGGTCATCGCCGAGCTTGCGCGTTTGGCAAAGGGGAGGGTTTTAGTTTTAGCGCACGTTCGCGAACTGGTAGAGCAGAACCACGCTAAATACGTTTCGTTCGGTTTAGAGGCAGGAATTTTTTCGGCCGGATTGAACCGCAAAGAAATGGATCACAAGGTCATCTTTGGCAGCATTCAATCCATTGCGCGCGCACCTGAAGATTTCTTTCAGAATTTTTCTTTGCTGGTCATTGACGAGTGTCATCGCGTTTCCGTCGATGGTGAAACCCAATACCTGCAAGTTATAACGAAGCTTCAAGAGCTGAATCCAGGTTTGTGTATTCTGGGATTAACAGCGACACCGTACCGTTTGGGTTTGGGCTGGATTTATCAATACCATACAGAGAAAAAACTGCAGCAAACTCACGAAGAGCGGTTCTTTAAGAAATGCATCTATGAACTTTCCGTCCGTTATCTTATTAAGAACAAGTTTTTGACTCCGCCTGTGAAGATCGACTCGCCGGTGGCGTGTTATGATTTTTCCAGTTTAAAATTGCAGCACGGGCGTTTTGTGATGGCGCAGGTTGAAGCGCTGCTTAAAGATCAAAAACGAATCACGCCTCTTATTATCAAAAACATCATCGATATGGCGGCGGACCGTAAAGGTGTGATGATTTTCACCAGCTCAGTAAATCACGCCATCGAGATCATGCAGAGCTTGCCTCCTTACGTTGCGGCATTGGTGGTCGGGGATACACCTGACCAGGAGCGCGACGAAATTATTGAAGCGTTTAAGGCGCAAAAACTGAAATATCTGGTCAATGTTTCTGTTTTGACGACGGGCTTCGATGCGCCTCATGTGGATGTTATTGCAATTCTTCGCCCGACGGAGTCTGTCAGTCTTTACCAGCAAATCATCGGCCGCGGTTTGCGCTTAAGCCCCGGAAAATCGGATTGTTTGATTCTGGATTATACGGGACAAGGACATGATATTTATTCTCCCGAAATTGACGACGATAAACCGAACAAAGAATCCGTTAGCGTGGAAATCGTGTGCCCGCAGTGCGGGGTTACGAATCACTTTTGGGGACTCGTCGATCCCGAGGGACAGCTTATTGAGCACTATGGGCGAAAATGCAAAGCAGCTTTCGAAGATCCGGTGACGAAAGAATTGGACGAGTGCGGTTTTCGTTTTCGCTTCAAGCGCTGTGAGAAATGCGGTGAAGAGAATGACATCGCGGCTCGCCAGTGTGCTTCGTGTGCAAATGTCTTGGTGGATACAGATAAGAAGCTTAAAGAGGCCATGCTGCTAAAAGATGCGCACGTGATGCGCGTTGAAACCATGGCTTTCCATAAAACAATGGATAAGAAGGGAACTCCGCGCCTGGAAGTGCATTACTACGATGCAGACGCGCAAGTTCTTAAAGAATATTTTTATTTGAACTCTTCCGAAGATTGCCGGGCTTTTTATTTCAACTTTATTCGCATGCACGCTCGGGTTCCGGAAAAGAAAATGTCCGTGCGCAACCTTGACGAGGCGTTTGCTCTTCAAAAAAACTTTCGTATGCCGATGTTTGTGATTGCTAGAAAGCACAAACAGTTCTGGAATATTCGCGAAAAAATTTTTGAATAGTTTCTAATTTCCATTGCCCTCTATGTGTCTTGACAAACCTTGTTGTGTGCGATGACACAAAATTCTTGCGCGTTCAAAGATCTCCTCAAATCATCTTAGGTACTAGGTCCTATTCTTAATGTTTCAGCAATGATTTTTTCCTTTCTGTAATTTTCTTCCGCTAAGGTTTCTCCATGCACAACAACAAAGTTCACGGAGGACGAATGCAAATTGCTGATGCTAACAAAACTTTGCTTGTACGTTTTGGAACGCTTTTACTCATCACTTCTTTCTTAACCCTTGGGGCATGCGGCTCCAACAGCAATGCGGCAGATCTACCTAGTTTGCCAGATGACACAGTTCAAGAGCAGCCGGTCGGCGATGATCAAGCGGCGGCGCAAATCCCTCAAGATGCTTCCGCAAATTTGAATGCGGGTCAGCGCGAGGGGATTCTACAAAAATACAGCTACGTGGATCCAACACGGGTTGTGCCCACAAAAGCTTTGGCGGATGCTTTAGTTTATTTTGAGGCGAATAAAAATGGATTTAGAAATCAAGATTATATTTCCGTGATTGATTTCTCGAAGAATTCTTCGGAGCCGCGTTTTTACATCGTCAGCATGAAGACGGGTGAAGTTTGGTCTATTCGGGTGGCTCACGGCAAAGGCTCTGACGCGAATCATGACGGTTTTGCGGAAAAGTTTAGCAACACATCGGGCGCGCACGCGAGTTCGCTGGGTTACTATCGCACGGCCGAAACTTATTACGGTGCGCACGGTTTGTCTCTTCGTTTAGACGGACTTTCTTCCACCAACTCCAAGGCGCGTTCAAGAGCGGTTGTTATTCACGGAGCGAACTACGTGCAAGACACCAACGTGAAACAGGGAAGAAGCTGGGGATGTCCTGCGGTTTCGATGGAGAATATCCAAGCAGTGATCAAATACCTTAAAGGTGGAAGCTTGATCTACGCTGTGAACTAAATACCAGAAGCACAAAAAAAAGGCGTCGAATAAAATCGACGCCTTTTTTATTTTCAAAACTCCAGTTCATAGACCTAGAAAGAATCGCAGCGAATCGCGCCCGTGCAGTACGAAGGATGAACTTGGTCGCCGCAAGCTTTGCGAGCTTTGTATTCGGCCTCAAGAATTGTGATGCCTTCCGCTTTGAAAGTTTTTGAGTAGCCTGTATCTGTGATCACACAGATAGCCCCGCGAACAAGAGGTTCTTTATCGCTGCACTTGATAGAGCCTTGGCAGTAGGAAGGGTGAACAGCTTTACCGCAACTCTCACGCGCGGCTGCTTCCGCCTCTAATTTCACGCGCCCTTTTCCCAAGAAAACTTTTGAATAGCCAGAGTCCGTAATCATACAAGCAACTTCAGTGCGGCCGGGCTCTGGAAATGGAGGGGGACGTTGCCCATATTCTAGATTTGTCAGTCTTTGATTGATTTGGGAAAGCGCGCCTTCTAATTGATAAACGCGAGATTCAAGAATGCGGATTCTTTCGGCATTGCGATCTTGTGCGTGAGCGTTCGTCGCGAAGAAGAAACAACAGGCAGAAAGTACCAAAATTACAGAATTTCTTAGAGCTGACATCATTTGACCCCCGATGGTTGGTGAAAAGTCCTAAAGCAAACTAGGGGCCAAAGAGTTTGGTGTCAAACTGACTCTAAAGTTCCGTCTCCTTGAGTCGATTTTTGAGGACATCTAAGGCGATATCCATAAAGGCCTGAAACTTAGGCGCCGGGAACTTTTGCGGCGGATAGACGAAGTGAATATTGCGCACGTCAGAGCGCCACTCGGGAAGAATGCGGACTAAGCGATTCTTTTTGGTTTCCATTTCGCATAAAAAGGTCGGCAGAAGAGCGATCCCTTCGCCATTCAGAGCGAAGTCCTTAATGACATGCAGATCGTCCGCGATAACTTTTCCCACCAAAGAGACGCTGATCTTGTTTTTATTTTTATTCACAAGCTCCCACTTATCTCGGCCTAACGGCGCAAATTGCAAACACTTATGAGAGCGAAGATCCTTGGGATGAATCGGAGTTCCATTTTTCTTTAAGTAAGCCGCCGAGGCGAAGGGCGCAAAATAGCTGACCCCGATTTTTTTTGCGATCAATGTTGAGTCCTGCAGTTCGCCCGCGCGAATTGCCAGATCAACACCTTCGGAGATAAGGTCGACAACCCGGTCCGCAAAAATCAAATCGACAGTCATTTTGGGATATTTCTCAAGATACTGAGAAATCACTTCCGGTAAAAGCGTGCTACCGAAAACGCTAGGAGCGGTCAGTCGCAAAACACCCTGCGGTTCGCCTTGGTTTAAGGTGACCTCAGCCTCGGCACCTTGCAGCTCTTGCAGGGCCGTGAGGCTGCGATTGAAAAAAGCTTGCCCGGCCTGCGTGATCTGCAATTTTCGAGTGGTTCGGTGGAGCAGTGTCACGCCCAGGCGTTTTTCCAGGGCTGAAACTTTAGCGCTGACCGTGGAGTTCGGCATTCCTAAAAGTTTCGCGGCTTGATTGAAGCTTCCCGCCTGAACGACTTTAACAAAAATCATGATTTCATTTAAATCCATGCTCCGATCCTAGCAGATGCTGCATAATAATCTATGATTATCCAATACCGTGCATAAAGATTTCGCGAAAAAGGGACTAATCAGAAAGCAGGAATTGTTTTACTCTTAAAAAAGGTTTCAGACGTTAGGAAAGATATGACTATCGAATCAGCAAAGCTTATTGAAGGTTTCACTTACGAAATTAATACCGGAAATTTCCAACTGCGCACGGATGTGGCAAAAGAGTTGGGAGGTCAAGGCAGCGCACCAAGCCCGCACGATTATTTGGAAGTGGCCTTGGCTTCTTGCACGGCGATCACTTTGCAAATGTATGCGAAAAGAAAATCCTGGCCGCTGGAAAATGTCGACGTGAAAGTGCAAATCGTTTCAGAGGGCGCAGAAAATAAAATTGCCAGAACCATCAAACTTGCAGGTCCGCTTTCCGCAGAACAAAAACAAATGTTGACGACGATTGCGGAGAAATGTCCTATCCACCGCTTTCTTAGCAAAGGTGCGGTCATTACCACAAACATGATCGAGGCGTAATACTCAGCTGTCTTTTCGCAAAACTGCACTCCGCAAGTTGAGACCTTTTTTCTTCAGAAATAAAAAATAGTTTGAAGAGGAAATCAGGTCAGCGGGGAGACATGCTTGATGAAAAAAAGGACGTTGTATCCGTCTCTCAGCGATATTGTTGAAGAGCCCATCCGCGGTGAAATCTACAGCGCTGAACGACTCGAAGAGTATGCTCTGTATCTGGCGGAGCATTTGCGAACGGATAAAGCGCCGCAATTAAGTCGTCCTTTGCTTCGTCGGATGAAAGAAAACGGAGATAAGCTGCTGGCGGCTTATCGGACCTTGATCGACTCCATTGAAAATAAAGAAGCGGTTTCGCCGGCGGCGGAATGGCTGATCGATAACTTTCATATTGTCGAAGAACAGCTTCGCGAAATCAAAGAAGACCTTCCGAAATCCTATTATGAGGAGCTGCCGAAGCTTTCGATTGGCGACCTTGCTGGCTATCCGCGTATTTACGCTTTGGCTTTGGCGTTGGTCGCGCACACCGATAGCCGCCTGGAGCTGGAAACGATTCGTAGCTTCATCCGTTCGTTTCAGACGAAATCTTATTTGAACATAGGTGAGTTGTGGGCCGTGGCGATCACTTTGCGTTTAGCTTTGGTCGAAAACGCACGCCGTGTCTCTTTGCGCGTGGTCTGGGATCGCAATCAACGTAACGCTGCCAACGTTTTGGCCGATGAAATTATTGATAAGGCCAAAGAACCCGAAGATCTTAAAAGAATTATCGAAAAGATATCTTTGCATTGCGGGAAAAATATCGAAACGGAGTATGCCTTTATCTCTCAGTTGGCGCAAAGATTGCGCGACCAAGAGTTGGATATTTGGCCGGCTTTGGAGTATCTGGAAAACACGCTTAAAAAATGTGACTGTACCGTCGAAGAAACTGTTCATCGCGAACATCAGCATCAAGCTGCGAATCAAATCACCATTGCCAATATTATTTCCAGCATGCGGCTTCTTTCCAATATCAATTGGAAGAACTTTTTTGAGGACGTCAGCTTACTGGATCGCGATTTGGCGGAAGATCCCACAGGCCATTATCAAGGCATGGACTTTCAGACGCGGGATGAATATCGGCATACGATTGAACGTATTGGTAAAAGAACGAAAGCGCACGAGCGTGACATCGCCAGAAAAGCGGTGGCTCTGGCGGCGCAAAAGAATCTGCATGTCGGTTATTTTTTAAAAACTCAGGGCCTTCCAGAGCTCGAGAAAAATTTTAAATACAAACCAAAATGGAATGAATCCCTCAATCGGGGCATCAGAAAACGTCCCACGTTGTTTTATCTAGGTGTTCTTGTTCTATGTATTGTCGCTATTCTTGCCATACCTCTTTGTTACGCGCACTCGCACGCGGCTTCGGTCGGAGCTCTCATCGGATTGACGGTCCTTTTGCTTATTCCTTGCAGTGATCTGGCCGTGAGCTTGGTGAATTTTATCCTGACGCATCTTCTGAAGCCTCGGCGTCTTGCAAAGATGGATCTAACCTCGGGCGTTCCGGCGGAGGCCCGCACCCTGGTTATTATTCCCTGTCTGCTGGCTGATAAAGACACGATTCAAGAGCTGATTGGCCGCCTTGAAGTTCACTATCTGGGAAACAATGAAAAGAATATCTATTTTTCTTTAGTGACGGATTTTAGCGATGCCCCTGTTGAAATCACGGAGAATGACGAGGAGCTGCTGCAAACAGCCCTTTCCGGAGTCGCGCGGCTGAATAAAACTTACGGCGAGCATTTTTTTGTTTTTCATCGCCGGCGTCTCTGGAATGAGGCTGAAAAAAAATGGATGGGGTGGGAAAGAAAAAGGGGAAAAATCCACGAACTCAATCGCTTGCTTCGCGGAGCCCGTGATACCAGTTTTGTGAACGTGACGGCGCCGGCATCGCTTCTGACCAGCTTTCGCTACGTCATCACTTTAGACGCGGATACGCAGCTGGGATTGGATACTGCAAAAATTCTTATCGGCACGGCTCTTCATCCTTTGAACAAAGCCGTTTATGATGCCGAGAAAGGCCGAGTCGTTCAAGGCTACGGGATTATTCAGCCACGGATTTCGATCTCGCTGGAAAGTTCTTCTCATTCGACGTTCTCGATGATTTTTTCAGGACACACGGGGATTGATCCGTATACGACGGCGATCTCGGATGTTTACCAGGACTTATTTGATGAAGGCAGTTTCACGGGAAAAGGTCTTTACGACATTGACGCTTTCGAAGCGGCGTTGAAAGATCGAGTTCCCGAAAACACAATCCTAAGCCATGACCTTTTCGAGGGCTTGTACGCGCGCGCCGCTCTGGCGACGGATATAGAACTTCTCGACGATTATCCCAGTAATTATTTTTCTTTCGTGCAACGTCAGCATCGTTGGGTGCGTGGCGACTGGCAAATTGCGCGGTGGGTGTTACCTTTTGTTCCCGATGCCTCTAAAAAACGCGTGCGCAATACTCTTCCGTTTATTTCGCGCTGGAAGATTTACGATAATCTCCGTCGCAGTCTGGTTGCTCTTTTTCTATTTCTTCTGTTCGCCTTGGGTTGGCTGACTCTTCCGGGAAGTGCTTTCTTTTGGACCGGGTTTGCCGCGTTGATTGTGGCCTTTCCTTGTTTCCTGCATGTGGCAAACGGTCTCTTTGTCAGTCCTCGCGGCATTCCGTGGTCGAGCGGCTTTTGGACCGAGCTGGGCAAAACGAAAATGAGTCTCGGGCAGTTTCTTCTGTCTATGGTCTTTCTTCCGCATAAAGCATACGTGGAATTGGATGCTATCATTCGCGCCTTATATCGCAGTGAAGTCAGCGGAGAAAAATGTTTAGAGTGGGTCGCTTCAGCGCAAATCAATCGCGGGCAGAGCCATCACCAAAAACCGTTATGGCAGCAGCCATGGGTCGTTGAAGGCGTTCTGTTGCTATTGTTATGGATGATTCTTATCAAAGGCCCCTTGTCGGCGACGCTTTTAGCTTTACCGATTATATTAATCTGGATGAGTTACCCGCAGGTGGCGCGAATTACGCACTTGCGCTTGCAAAAGCGCAAGCCCGAGCTTGAAACGGATGAAAAATTATTTTTCTCTGAAGTGGCCCGTCGCATTTGGCATTTTTTTGAAACGTTCGTTGGACCGCAAGATAATTGGCTGCCTCCGGATAATATTCAGGAAGATCCCGAAGTGGTCATTGCGCATCGAACGTCGCCGACCAATATCGGGCTTTATGCTTTGGCGCTTGTGTCGGCGCGCGATTTGGGATACTTGGGACTGCGCGGTTGTTTAGAGCGTTTAAGATCTTTGCTTGATACGGTAAAAAAGCTGGAAAAGTACGAAGGCCATCTTTTGAACTGGTATGACACGCAAACCTTGGCGCCTCTTTATCCCAAATACGTGTCTGTCGTCGATAGCGGCAATTTAGCCGGTTATTTGTTGGCGGCAAAACAATCTTGCGACGAATTTAAAAGAACGCGCTTGTTCAACGTGCAAATCGTCAAAAGCATGACGGTCACAGTGAAGTTGCTGGAGGCGGAACTTCGTTTGCTGCAACACCAACGGCAAAGCACAAGTGCCATCAGCGCAACTCATTTGTTAGAGCGTATCGAAGAAAGCAAACGTCTTTTAGCCAACGCGCGTCCTCATACCTTGCGGGAGTGGTCCGGTCTTTTGCGCTTTTTAAAACAAAGTTTCGATGACATTAACGACAGCGTCGCCGCTTTAGAACTTGAACATGGCGCTCGCCATTACTTGCGTCTGCATTTATGGATTCGCTCATTGACAAGTTTAACCAGCGATTTGGATACGGACATTGAGCTGTACGCTCCGTGGATTTTTAGTTCTTACCGTAACGTCGAAACGGAACTCAGGACATTTCATGAAAAACTGCTTCCCGAGTGGCAAGCTATTCTTGAGATGCTCGATCAGAATCTAAGTGTGAACGACCTCAGCAGAATAAATGGAGAAGCGGCGGTTAAGCTAACCGAACTTAAGCAGAAAGCGACGCGGCTGTCGTCTTACGACATCGACACCCTTATTGATTGCTGCCGTCGCGCGAATACCAACCTGCAAGCCGTTCGTGCTGCAGCCGATGAAGTCATGCAAGATTGTGACGACCTTTTCCAAAAAATGAACTTTGCATTTCTTATTGACCCTGACCGCGAGGTTTTTTCGATCGGTTTTAACGTTGGCGAAAATCGACTCGACAATGCTTATTATGATCTTCTTGCTTCCGAAGCGCGCCTTGCGAGTTTTATTTCTATTATAAAAGGGGACGTTGATCAAAAGCATTGGTTCCGCTTGGGCCGTCAACTGGTGCCTGTTGAAGGAGGTCGTGCCCTGATTTCGTGGTCGGCGTCGATGTTTGAATATCTGATGCCTCAATTGATCATGAAAAATTACGAAAACACTTTGCTCTTTGAGACGATGCAAGCCGTGGTTCATCGCCAGGTCAATTACGGGCGTAAGTTGAAAGTGCCTTGGGGTATTTCCGAGGCGGGATACAATGCGCGCGATTTAAATTTTAATTACCAATACGGTCCTTTTGGAATTCCCGGTTTGGGTTTAAAACGCGGTTTGGGACATGATCTCGTGGTCTCTCCTTATTCAAGTTTTTTGGCGGCGATGGTTAATCCGAATGTAGCGGTGAAAAATCTCAAAGCACTGGCGCAACAAAATATTCTTACAAGTTACGGCTATTACGAATCGATTGATTATACCCCCGAACGTCTTTCCGCTGATCAGAGATTTTCTGTGATTCGTTCATTTATGGCGCATCACCAGGGGATGAGTTTGATTGCAGTAAACAACGTCTTGCACAGCGATGTGATGCAAGAACGCTTTCATTCGGAACCTCGTGTTCGGGCCGCACAACTTCTTTTGCAAGAACGTATCCCGCAGAAGGTCGCTCTTACAGTTCCTAAAGCCGCCGAAATTGAGTGGGACGGAGCGGGAGATTCATTGCTTAAGTCTTTCTCGCGGGTTTACGACGATGCCAGCCATCACAGTCCGCGTGTGCAGATTCTTTCAAACGGTAAATACTCATTAATGCTTTCCACGGCGGGATCGGGATATTCGAAGTGCGAGGGTTTGGCTTTAACACGGTGGCGTGAAGACGGAACGCGAGATCACTGGGGCAGCTTTGTTTTCATCCGTGATCTCGACAAAAAAGAAGTCTGGTCCGCGACGTTTCAGCCTAATATCAAAGATCCCGAAGGCTACAAAGCTATCTTCACCGAAGACAAGGTTGAGTTTTGGCGGGAAGACCGGGATATTCGCACGCACATGCAAGTGATTGTGGCTCCGGAGGACGATTTGGAGCTTCGCCAAGTAAGCATCATCAATGATTCCTTTAAAGACCGTTACTTTGAAGTGACAAGCTATATGGAACCGGTGTTGGCGCCTCTTGCGGAGGATCAAGCGCATCCCGCTTTTAGCAATTTGTTTTTGCAGACAGAGTATCTTGCTTCTAAACATACTTTGATCGCCCGCCGCCGTCCGCGCTTAAGTAAAAAAAGTGAGGTGTGGGGACTGCACAGCGTGACTTCCGATGGCGCCTATGAAGGAGATATCGAGTACGAAACCGATCGCGCGCGCTTTATAGGACGGGGAAAAAGTCTTCTTAACGCCGCAGCGTTAACCGAAGGCCGGCAGCTTTCTAATACGATCGGCTCCACGTTGGACCCGACGCTCTGCTTGCGGGTCCGTGTTCGGGTTCCTCCCGGAGGCACGCGAAAGATTTTATTCACAACCGGTATCGCACCTACACGCGACAAGGTTTTAATGATGGCCGATCGTTATCACGACATTCATTCATTTGACCGTGAAAGCAAGTTGGCGTGGACGAAGTCACGAATTGATCTGCGACACTTGGGAATGGATTCAGAGGCGGCCTATTTGTTTCAAAGACTCGCGGAAAGAATTTTATATTCAGACTCGTCATTGCGACAGCCATCGCATTTGCGGGCAGTGAATATTCGCGAACAGGCAAGTCTTTGGCCTTACGGGATCAGCGGGGATTTGCCTATTGTTGTTCTAACCGTAAGCGATAAAAAGGATATGGGCATTGTGCGAAAACTTTTGCGCGGGCACGAATATCTTCGCTTAAAAGGTCTGTCTTATGATTTTGTGATTCTCAGCGATTCGAAAAGCACTTATCTGCAAGAACTCTTCGAAGAAGTGCAAAGGCAGATTCGCTACAGCGGTTCGCAGGGCTGGCTGAACAAACCCGGCGGCGTGTTTCCTCTTCGCTTGGATACGATGCCACAAAAAGATCGCGCCTTTATTCAAGCCATGGCTCGCGTTGTGCTCTCTTCAGAGTGGGGAACTCTGAAGGAACAAGTGGCGCGCCGAGTGCCCGCAGAGAAATATGCCAGCGCCTTTAGGGCAGAACGGGAACCCCGCGACTATGCAACGCCGGCATTGCAGCCGCCGGAATTGGATTTTTTCAACGGCCTTGGTGGATTTTCAAAAGATGGAAAAGAGTATGTCATCTGCCTGCGCGACGATCAGTGGACGCCAGCACCCTGGATTAATGTGATCGCCAATGCTCACGATTTTGGTTTTCAAGTCAGTGAAACCGGCGCGGGATTCACGTGGTCCGTGAATAGTCGCGAAAACCGTTTAACACCGTGGTCAAACGATCCCGTGAGCGATCCTTCCGGCGAGATATTTTATCTGCGTGATGAAGAAACGGGGGAGTATTGGAGTCCCACGCCTCATCCCATCCGAGACAGCGCTCTTTATATCATTCGCCATGGTCAGGGTTACTCTAAATTCGAGCATACGACGAAGGGAGTTTCTCTTTCACTCGTCCAGTTCGTGCCGCGCGTGGATTCAGTGAAAATCAGTCGTCTGAAAATCAAAAACGTTTCGGGCCGGCGACGAAAAATTTCTTTGTGGGCTTATGTCGAATGGGTTTTAGGAAATCAAAGGGAAAAATCCGCGCCTTATATCTTCACCGAAACCGACGAAAGTAAAACGATCTTTGCCAAAAACGCCTACAATCATGAATTTGCGGAACGTATTTCATTTTTCAAAATCAACAGTTCCAATGTCACTTTCACATGTGACAGAAAAGAATTTTTGGGCCGAAACGGAGACACCTCTGCGCCGGAAGCTTTAACACGACAGACCCTGGGAGGACGCTCGGGAGTAGGTCACGATCCTTGCGGCGCTTTACAGACGGTTTTTGAGTTGAAAGAGCATGAAGAGATCGAGGTTATCATTCTTTTAGGTCAAAGCGATAAAGACAGTGCGCAAAGTATCCTGCGGAAGTATCAAGACGCACACGCCGTGGATAAAGCTTTTCAGGATGTCTGTAAAATGTGGGATGAGATTTTAGGTGTTATCCAGGTTAAAACGCCGGATCTTTCCCTGAATATTTTGATGAATCATTGGCTTTTATATCAGGCCATGGTTTGTCGCTTATGGGCACGCTCTGCCTTTTATCAATCGGGCGGGGCCTATGGATTCCGCGATCAGCTGCAGGATTGTATGGCCTTTGTCTATGCGACTCCGGAGCTGGCGCGCGCGCATATTCTAAGAGCGTCTTCGCGACAGTTTCCAGAAGGAGATGTTCAGCACTGGTGGCATCCGCCCACGGGGCGCGGCGTACGTACACATTTTTCAGATGATCTTTTGTGGTTGCCTTTCGTTGTCAGTCATTACATTCGTGTCACCGGCGACGAGCAAATTTTGCAAGAAGAAACACCATTTATCGAAGCTCCGCTGTTAACTCCCGAGCAAGAAGACTCTTACACACAACCGAAAGTCTCTTCACAAAAAGCGACATTGTTGGATCACTGCCTGCGCACGATCGAACATTCCTTGAAACTGGGTGCGCACGGACTCCCGCTTATCGGCTGCGGAGACTGGAATGACGGGATGAACCGCGTCGGCGAAAAAGGCCAGGGCGAAAGCGTCTGGATGGCGTGGTTCCTTCATAAAGTTCTTGAGGACTTTTTACCGTTTTGCGATTCCGAGCAAAAGAAAAAATATAGTCAGCACATGCGAGTGCTCAAAGAAAACGTCGAGAAAAACGCGTGGGATGGTGAGTGGTATCGCCGGGCTTACTTTGACGACGGCACACCGATTGGCTCCGCCCATAATGAAGAAGCACGGATCGACTCTTTAGCGCAAACTTGGTCGGTGCTCTCAAAAGCTGGAGATCCCGAGCGCCAACTTCAGGGCATGGAAAGTGTGGATCGTCATCTTATTCTTAAGGACAAAAAGCTGATTCTGCTTTTGACTCCGCCTTTTGATAAAACTTCGCTAGATCCAGGCTACATCAAAGGTTATGTGCCGGGCGTTCGCGAGAATGGCGGCCAGTACACGCATGCCGCTTTGTGGGTGATGATGGCCTACGCCGAACTTCGCGAGAAAGAAAAGGTTTACAGTATTTTCAATATGCTGAATCCGATTCACCACACAAGAAACCGGGAAGGTGTTCATAAATATAAAATCGAACCTTACGTTGTTGCCGCGGATGTTTACGCCGTGGAACCACATGTGGGACGGGGCGGGTGGAGCTGGTACACCGGTTCGGCTTCGTGGTTTTATCGCGCGGGTTTAGAATCCCTCTTGGGTTTTGAGCGGCATCGAGATCGTTTGGTGTTAAAACCTTGTGTTCCGTCGGAGTGGCCGTACTACGAGATTCACTACCGTTACAAATCAAGTTTTTACAAAATTCGGATTGAGCAAAGTGCCGGAAGAAAAACTTCCGAGAAGCTTGAGGTGCAGCTTGTGGATGACGGGAAAACCCATGAGGTTGTCTTTAAAGTGTAAGGTGTTTTTTCTTATCGGGCGCCACATCCTGGCGTTTTTTATAGTGATGAATCAGAATTTCGAAGTTGTGATCAAAGGAACGGGAGTTGACGGTTTCATAGATATCAATCTCAAGAATATTTTCTTCCCGAGCAGTTTCCTCTGGCGTTAAGGACGTCTTCTTTTTCGGTTTTTCTTTCTCGAGATCCATCAAAGTTCTCCAAGCTCTACAGCTATTTTAGCTGTGCTCGTGGGAAAACTCGACGGCGCTGAGGCAGGATATGTGAAGTTACAAAAAAAGGCTCCGACTTCGGGTCGGAGCTTTTTTAATTCTTCTCTGTTTGTAATATACTTTGGTTTATTCTTCCGCCGGTGCAAAGCCGCGACGAAGAGTATTCTCTGTCACAGCTGCTGGCTCCATGTATTGTTTCAAGTAATCCGGACCGCCGGTTTTAGAACCAATACCTGACATCTTGAAACCACCAAATGGATGACGGTCGACCATGGCACCTGTGATGCCGCGGTTGATGTACAAGTTACCCACTTCGAATTCTTCTTTCACACGAGCGATATTCGCAGGACTGCGCGAGAACATTCCGCCAGTCAATGCGTACTCGGTGCTGTTTGCGATCTCAATAGCTTGATCCAAGTTTTTCGCACGGATCACAGCGACAACCGGCCCGAAGATTTCGTTTTGCGCGAGTTTGGAGTCACCTGGAACATCTCCGAAAATTGTTGGCGGAGCAAAGAAGCCTGTCGTAGGAGCCGTGCCTTTGAACAGAAGTTTGTGAGTCTTCTCATTCTCCGCAATCGTGTTCAGGATACGTTGGTAAGCTTCTTCATCAACGACAGGTCCCATGTAGGCTTTTGGATTTTCCGCAGGCAATACGTCAATGGATTTCGCGGCTTCAACCAAGCGCTCTGTAAATCTGTCATAGACTTCGTCAAGAACGATCACGCGGCTGGCAGCAGAACATTTCTGACCGCTGAAACCGAAAGCGGAGTACAAAACTCCGTCGACTGCTTCATCAAGGTCGGCATCGTTGTCGATGATGACGGCGTTCTTACCACCCATTTCGATGATGCATCTCTTAACGTGAGTTTGGCCCGGCTGAACGTAGGAAGCACGATTCAGGATGTGCAAGCCGACGGCCTTAGAACCTGTGAACGCGATGGTTGTCGTGAATTTGTGGTTCACGATGTATTCACCGACTTCTTCACCAAAACCAGGCAAGAAGTTTATCACGCCCGCAGGGAAACCTGCTTCTTGAACCAATTTCATCAAGCCCCAAGCAACGACAGAAGATTGCTCGGCGGGTTTCATTACGACCGTGTTTCCAGTCACAGCCGCCGCTGTCACCATGCCTGTCAAAATCGCCAGAGGGAAGTTCCAAGGAGCAATTACGGCTGTCACACCACGAGATTTGTAAATGTAGTGCGAAAGCTCGCCGGGCAAACCGCCCACGCGAAGAGGTTTTTGCAAGTGACGCATATCACGCGCATAGTAACGGCAGAAATCGATCGCTTCTGCGATGTCACCGTCCGCTTCCGCCCACGGTTTACCTACTTCCATGACTTGTGTTGCGATCAATTTAAAGCGGTCACGCACCATCAAGTCTGCGAGTTTGTCGACCAAAGCCGCACGCTGTTCGCAAGGCACGTTCTTCCACGTTTTGTAAGCTGCTTGCGCGGCTTGCATCGCTTGTTCTGCGTGTTCTACGGAAGCCATGTTGATCTTGCCCACGACTTGCGAAGTTTCCGAAGGATTCACGCGGTCAAAGTTTTTATCCGTACGGATTTCTTTGTTGGCGATCATCACTGGAACTGTCACAGGCAAAGACGCCTTCATTTCGGCCAAAGCTTTGATCATTCTTTCGCGATCGGCTTTAACAGCGAAATCAAGAAGAGGTTCGTTATAGAACTTTCCTGGTTTTTTCGCGATGATCGGCGAAGTCGGAGTCAGTCCTTGCGCAGGATCTTTCAAAAGCTCCGCTGTAGATTTGTTGTCAGCGAATTTTCCGCGCAACCAAGATTCATTGGAAGAGTTCTCAAGCAGGCGACGTACAAGGTACGCCATCCCAGGAATCAACTCACCCACAGGAGCGTACTCGCGCATGCGGTAGCCCATGTCGACCAAAGTTTTCTTAATGGGCTCCGCCATTCCGTAAAGCATTTGGAATTCCAAAGCCTCTTTCGGGATGTTCAATTTTTCCGCGTAAACCATACAAGCGGCGATCGTTCTTACGTTGTGAGAAGCAAAAGCAGGGCGGATGTATTTGATATTTTCAAGGAAGTACTTCGCGCACACTTCGTAGTTCGCGTCGGACTCGGCTTTGTTCGTGTAAACGGGAACTGGCCAGCCACGTTGTTCAGCTTCGATTGTTTCATAGTCCCAGTAAGCGCCTTTTACAAGACGAACCCAGAACGGAGTGCCACGAGTCTTCGCGAAGTCTGTCAGCATTTTGACGTCTTCGAAAGAGTCGCGCAAATAAGCCTGGATCACGACACCGAAGTATTTGTAGTTTTTAAATTCCGGCTCATTGATAAGCTCGGTGAACACTTCCAAAGTCAAATGTTTGACAGAGTATTGCTCCATATCGAGGTTGATGAACACACCTTTTTGCATTCCCAAGCGGAACACAGGGCGCATGCGGTCTTTCAAGATTTTCTTGGATTCATCCCACGCCAAATCTTTGATTTGGGAATAAAGAGCCGTCATCTTCACAGACACGTTGACTTTCGGCAGGGCCCCTTCGTGATCACGGTCGATCTGAGGAACTTCGTCCCACTTCTCGGCGTCTTTTGCGAGCCAAGTGACAAGCTCCACGTATTTGTTGGTGTATTCTTGCGCTTCTTTCTCTGACAAAATCGCTTCACCCAAAATATCGACAGTGAAGGTCATTTTGTTTTTGCGCGCTTTTTTCAAAACAGGAAGAGCTTCATCCGGATTTTCACCTGTGATGAACATTTGCGCCATACCGACGACGTTCTTTTTAATCGCGCTGGCCATCAAGCCCGGAGCCAAGGAACCCAACCCCAAACCCACGTTGAAAACCGGAGGAAGTTTTCCGCCGTCTTCGGCGAAGTATTCTTTCAAGTGACGAGCGACTTCATCACCAGAGTTGATCGAAGGAAGCACGTCCACGAAGCGGAACATATTGGTTTTAAATTTTTCGTTTTTCATACTCCATTCCATGATGGAGCCGTACCAGAAATCTTTTGAGAAAATGGAAGCCTTTGACTGGCCTTCCATACGCTTCATAATCTCTTCGCCGCGCGCGACGATTTGCGATTGGATGTCGTTCATATTTTTACCTCAATTGAGAGGCCGCATCTTCGCTCTGTGAATATAAAAAAACAAGCCCAAAAAGGACGTTGAAAAAGGCCCATCTGACTGCGTTGTCGGGGTAGGTTCTCGCTCCGACGTGTTTGGAGCAGGCCTGCGCTGCGAGCCTATCCCTCCGCCTTGCATATGGACCTTTTTGAACGTCCTTTTGACGCAGCCCTCAACCATAAGTAAGGCCGTACCTTGGGAGCGAATTAAACGACTTTCCAGGTGTGTTTGGCTTTTCCTGGGATTTCGGCTTCGAGGAGGTCACCTTTTTTGAAGGGGCCGACGCCGGAAGGGGTGCCTGTGAGGAGGAGGTCGCCCGGGATGACCGGGAAATGGTGGCGCACGAACTCAATGAGCTGTTCCAAAGGGAAAATCATTTGCGAGGTGTGGCCTTTTTGGCGAAGATCGCCGTTGATTTTTAAAATAATTTCCAGGTTTTTGAGCTCTTCCAAATCGTTCACTGGGAAGAAGTTAGAGATCGGGCAGGATTCTTTAAAACTCTTGGCCAAGGTCCAAGGCTGGCCTTTGGCTTTCAACTGATTTTGTTTATCACGGTCGGTGAGATCGAGAGCGATACACGCTTCATCGATCTGCAGGTTTTCATCGAAGCGCAAGGCCAGTTCAACTTCGTGATGCAACTCGTTTTTCCATGCCGGCAAGTGCAGTTCCTTGCTCGCAAGAGTGACGCAGCTTCCGGCTTTAAGAAAAATCAAGGGTTCTGTCGGCACTTCGTTGCCAAGTTCTTTCGCATGCTCCGCATAGTTGCGGCCGACGGCCCACACATTTTGAATCATAGCTGCACCCTCTTAAATTCGATAAATTCATAAAGCCCTTGGCCATCCGTTTCAAAGCCGATGTACTGACAAGGACTCCAGTGCGAGAACTCCGAATCGGACAGATCTTTGTCGCTCGTAATAACATTCATCGCTTCAAGAACGACGTCGTAGTGAGAACAAAAAAAGACGACGGCATTTTTCTTTTGCGCGGCCTCTTCAAACAAAGCGTCGATGCGTTTTTGAAAGTGAGAGATCGTTTCGTCTGGCTGTTGCTCCAGCAAGGATTCATGAATCTGCATCGGCAATTTGAAATACTGAGAGAGCGGGCGGAAGGTGCTATGAGTTCTTTTTTTCGGCGAAACCCATAATTCTGTGGGCGTTGGCAATTCGTTTTTCAACACTTTATCCAGCAGTTTGGAGGCCTGAGCGTGTCCTTCGGGAGTGAGATCGGGATCTCCTGAAAAATCCATGGCTTTTTGTGCGTGTCGGAAGAGATAGATCTTCATCGGTTCTGGGTCTCTCTGCTTGATATTACGAAATTGCTTTGCTACCTTCCGAGGTAGTTTTCCATAGAGTGCAGGAGTTTGTCATGAGTAAAGAACGTGTTCATCGTTTTGTTTCTAAAGATCTGACGGTTCGTATCGCCGCGGTGAATGCGACGGAAGTCGTTCGACACATGCAAGGACTCCAAAATACTTATCCTTTGGCCACTGTGGCCGTGGGACGCAGCATGGTAGGCGCACTTTTGATGGCTTCTCAGCTGAAAGACGGCCAACAAGTCGGTCTTTTGTTCCGTGGAAACGGCGCTTTGCAAAGCGTTTATGCTGAAGCTTCTTACGAAGGACACGTGCGCGGTTACACGCCGAACCCGCAATACCAACCACCGAATTACGATCAAGGTTTGAGTTTGAAAGAAGCTCTTGGCAACGGAACTTTGAGTGTCGCAAGACATCAGCCCTTCCAAAAACAACCTTTCCACGGAACGGTGGAGTTGGTCAGCGGCGAGATCGGCCAGGACATTGCTCATTACTTGCATCAATCGCATCAAATTCGCTCTTTGGTTTCTTTGGGCGTGTATTTGGATACTTTCGGTAAAGTCGTCGCGGCCGGTGGCGTTTTGATTGAAGTCATGCCGGGTGTGGAAGAAGCCGTGGTTGAAAAAATCCAAAAGAACTACGAAGAAAAACAACCGAACATTTCCAAAATGTTGAAAGAGGGCGCGCAACCAATGGATCTTGTCGCTCCATTCATGGATGGCATTCCGTTCGAAGAACTCCCGCACGATCACAATATTGAATACTTCTGCCCGTGTACAAAAGAACGCGTCGTGCGCGCTCTTGAAACTTTAGGAGAAGAAGAACTTCAAGACATGATCAACAAAAACGAAGACGCCGCCGTCACTTGCCAAAACCCACACCCCCCCCCCCCCCCCCAACACAAAAACCCCACCCCCCGCCCCCCCCGCCCCCCCCGCGCCCCCCAAAAAAAAAACCCCCCCCCCACCTTTCTTATCGAGTTCCTCGTGAGGGTGGTGGGTTGCCGCTGCGAGTGGTGCGACCTTCGATACCTCGAGGATTGCAGCCGAGAAGCGGAGCGCTTTCCGTTTCTTTGTCGAGACATGCTAATGATTTTTCGAAGGTGGAGCTTGCGGCACCGTGCTTTTGATTTTCTACGAAACAGTCCACGACGACATGGTCACTGAGTTCCCGATCGCGAATCATATTTAAGCACGAACGGGTTTCGAGCTCCGAGCGTTCGAAAAGACGAAAACATTCGGAGAAAGATTTTTTATTATAACTGGAAGAGCTGACAGAAAGATGTCTGAGGCATTCCTTACGCGGAGACCAGCGACTGTCCCCTTCACGGACATTGGCACAAACGTCATAGTGCCCCTGTGGAATCGCCAAACCTTTGCTAACTTCCAAACAAGCAACAAAAGCGGCATCCGAAAACTTCACGCAGTTAGCGGCAGCATTCAAAGAAAAACGCTCGGACTCGGCTAGCTCTAAACAATGTGACTTGTTACCTGCCACTTGCGCATAAAGCCCGAGTTCATTGCAGCGTTGCCGAACTTGATTCCGCGCTTTTTCCAGATCCTGGGCCGAAGCTTGAAGCTGCATCACACCCGCCTTCAAAACCTCACCCGCCCGCGCCCCAGAGACGCATAAAACCAACCCCACAACGAGCAATCCAAGACACTTCATGTGCCCTCCACATCCTCTCTCATTTCGGCACAACCCCGCTGCGATTTAAGTCCAGGAAAAGGTGCCTGGTTCTTTTTTCTGGCGAACGCGCGTTAGCCGCGCTGTAGCCAGAAAAAAGAAGCAGGCACCTTTTAACGGAAAAAGGACCTTGTTAGGTCCTTTTTCTTTTGAGTCTGGTTGTCCAATTGGTTTTGTTAGAGGAGAAGAAGTCGGCTGAGGTCGACTGTGGGGCGTTTTCCGCATGTCGCGATTGTGGATTTGAAGCTAGAGCCTGCCACTTCCACTGTTTCGTCTTGGAACGTAACAAACTTCCCTTTTTTATCCGTAGTGATTTTCGCTGAGCCCTTAACTTCGTTGCACAGACCCACCATGGAAAGCTCGTGGTTTTCACCTTCGATTTTCACATCAAGAGTTCTACCGTTGTTCTTCACAAGAGACATCACAGATTTTGTCGAAAGAACTTTGACGTTTTCTGTATTTAAAGACTCTTTATCTACAACCAAAGCAACTTGGATTTTAACATTTTCTTTCGAACCATTTTCCTCTACCGCCGCGTTCATCGTACCCGCAGAAGTCAAAGTGATTAAAGCCGCACTGTCATCGCCTGCTTTGTCTTGAAGAGTCACTTCAAACGATTCCTCACTCAGGTTCGCATAAGTTTTCTTCTCGTTCTCTGCGCGTGCTTTATCAAGAGATTGTTTTAATTTTTTGCCAGAGATTGTGACTTTACCTTCAGCAACGACTACATCCAAATTCTTCGCCACGTTTGTTTTAAACGTGCCTTTATCTGTGACATACTCAAGAGTCTCAGAACTTAAAGACAATTTCGCCGTGTAGCCGTTTTCTTTAACCGCTTTATCCGTCAGCTTTGCGTTGGATTTCGTGCCATTGTCTTTTTCAAGAGCAAGACGAACCAACTCCACCGCTTCGACTTCCTTATCAACAAGCAAAGAAGAGATCGCAAAGAATCCGATCTGGAAACGCTTCTGACCATTCGAGGTCTTACCTTGACGGCGATTTTTTTGTTCAAGGATTTTGTTGCGAGTCGCAGGATCCGTGATGGCTTCATCCTTCGGAGTACAAGCCGTTGTTAAAAGAGCTGAAGACAAAATAAGGGCGGAGAAAAGTTGGGCTGTTTTCATGGACCAGGAATGTAGCTGGAAATCCCGCAAACTTCCAGCGGAAGAACCGGGGGTGCCGCAAATCCTAACCGATTCCTGAAATTTTACAGGCGTGTCAAAATCGTGAACAGGCAGCGGAGGCCGCCATTATTGATTTTATGCTCTTTAAGCACTTGGTAGCCCTCTGGCACCGGCGTAACGCGTTCCTTATCAGGGTACAGAATACCGAGCTTATGAGGCTTATACCGCTCGCAAAGAACCTGCGCGAGGGCTCTCACGCCCCCTTTGCCAGCCACCGGCAAACGTTCTCCATAAGGAGGATTGACGACCATCCACAGAGGGCTGTCAGAGGAAAACTCCCCCGTTAAAGCGTCTTGCTGCTTAAATAGATGTTCGGCTTTTTGAAACAAGTCCCGCTGCACTTCGCGAAGCTGTCTTTCCACTTCGGCAAAGTTTTTCTCGGCCGCAGGAAGCATGTCAGCGTTGACGTCAAAGCCGATGTAGCGACGGAAAATATTTCGAACCGGCAATTCATAATTTAATGCAAAACTCGGCGAAAGAAATAACTTCGGCGCCTTCTTCCACTTCTGAAAAGAGTAAGGTCTTGCAAAGTGCCCGCTCCACAAACCGCGCGCTTCGCACAGAAAAGTTCCCGAACCCATCATCGGATCCAGCAATGTCACTTGCGAAAGTTCCGCAGGCGTCGCTTGGTCGATCATCGCACGCAGAAGATACGCGGCGATCGTTTCCCGCAAAGGCGCTTCCCCTTTTAGAACGGACCAGCCTCTTTTATGAAGATGTTCTCCGGTTGAATCCAGACTGATTGTGCAAAGATCATCATCCAGGCGAATGTAAATTGCGCCACAAGGAGTGGCCTCTTTGGGTTCGCCAAAAATTTCGCGCAAGGCTTTTTCCGCACTTTCCTGCAGGCGCTTTTCATTATTCAAACGGCTTTTCTGCGCGGCCACTTCCCATTCGACGTGTGCGTGCGGTAAATACTCACGCCAGGGAAGAGATTTGAATTTCTGATAGAACTTCGGAAGATCGCGAGTTTTAAAGGACGTCATTCGCAGCAAAACGCGATTGGCCGTCTTCATAAAAAAATTCAGCTGCAAGGCCGCGAACAGATCCGTCTCAAACTCAAGACCGCCTTGAACGACATCCACTTCGGGAAAAGGCAGTGTGTGCGTTTTCGCATCTTTCCCTAAAAGATAGGGCCAGATTTCTTTCATTTCCAGAAGCGCGTTTTCTTCAAAATCCAGAGGAGTTGAAACGAAAAAACGGTTCATACTCTAAAATCTCCAGTAAGCGTCAAACGCAGGGTAATAACCGTCTGTTGGAGACACTTTGATAGAAGTAATGTCGGTGGCATTCAAAGAAAAACTCAGGTGAAACTTATCCCAAATCTTAAGATAAGTGATGTAACCTCCGACCGCTTTTTTCTCGAAGTTATAACTTGGCCCAAGAAGAACACGGTCCCAGTTGCTAAGGATAAACTCATAACCCGACTGCAAAGAGCTTGTTCCCAAAGTTTTAATGGCCGTTGCTTCTTCCGCATCGTCGAAACTGAAAAGAGCGATCGTCAACAACGTGTGCGAAACCGTTGTTTCCGAGGATACAGAGTCCCAATAAACCGTTAAGTTCAAAGTCGATCTGTTTTCATTCGGAATACGCGCAAAGTTCAAGCTGGTCGCTACAACATTCGAAGGCGACTGATGCAGACGCGCTTTGACGTTGGCATTGTAAGCCCCAAGAAAGTACGCCGGCACAACGGCACTGGCCGTAAGCCACTCTTTAAAACCATAGTTCACTTGACCGAACCACGTGATGAGATACTCGTTCTCCCACAGTGTTTCCGCCGTTTCACCGACAGAGAAACCCTGCGTGAACAGAGGCTTGTACTTCGAGGAAATATTTTTACTTTGCTGTTTAATGATCAGATCCGTCGTGCCTTTGTATCTCTCGTTTTCAGTGCTAAGATCCAAATGCATAAGCGTGTCGCCGACTTGCACGAAGTTCAAACGCGACTGGCGAAGAAGCTCACAAGAAAGCTCGTAAGTGCCGTCTTGCTTGTTTTCAATACCAGTGACCTCGACGAAACCGATGATGCCGATCGCAGGAGTTTGCGATTCAATCGCGATCACTTCGCCGATATACCAGTTGTTAAAATGGCTGGTGGCCCGAAGAGTTTTATTGTCGATCATAACCTGAACGCGGGCTCGGGCCTGTGGATGCAGAACCGCAGCCTCCGCAGCCGCGGGCTCACGCAGAATGATAGGCACTTCGTCGTCCATCGAAGACGCAAAGGCCTGCCCTGTTAGCAATAATGATAAAAGAATCCCGCGAAAGGTCATGAGCTGACCTTAGCTTAGTTTTGAGGCTTGTTCAATTGATCCTTCAAGGTGCCGAAGATTCGGGCAATTTCCATTCGAGTAGCGTCATTGAGGCCCCACATCTTATCCCATTGGAATTTCGCCAGATCCCCAGCGTCAGGAATAGAGCCGTTGAACACCAAGTAAGCAAATCCCTGCTTCAACAACATTTCCGATTTTGTCGTTGTCACCGTTTTAAAGAACGACATAAAGCGTGGCGTGGCCGCGTAGACTTCATCCAAAGACAACGCCTGATTACCGTCGCCATCATAGAGAACAACGAGGCCTTCAATATAGTGAAGAATCGTGACCATCGTGCGAATGTTCGCCGTTTCCACATGCCCGCTTTTTTGTCCCGGAGCCGCCGAAGCCACAGCGAGGAAGTTATAGAACTGTTCCCACTGCGCTGTCGTCAAACTGCGAACGTAGCTCACCATTCCAGGCAGATTATTGAAGTAAACGCCGATGTGCTTTCGCAATTGATTTTTAAAACAGTCTTCTTTGAAGTATGGATATCCAAATACGTCTTTATCTTTCGTCGCGCAGGCTGCGACGATCATGTGTTGACGCAACGATTCGGAAGTTGAAAGGCCCGCCGCAAACAAAGTGCTTACAAATTCAAAGGTCTCTTTGTGGTCCATGGCTTCGTCGCCATTACCGCTGAAGGTAAAGAAATTCGCCTCTAAGAAACTACGACCTCCGGAATTACCAGAGCGCGGATCAAAGGCCTTGAGGTCCGTCATAATTTCCTGGAAGTCGTCGTACCAGGAGATCAAACCTTTTTTGGACATGCGGGCTTCGCTCATACGTTCTTGCGTATTTTCGCCATAACCCATCATCAACATACGAGCGATCGCGCGCATTGCATTGAACTTGGTCAAAGATTTCCACGTGCTTTTAAAGGGCGTGCGATCACGAACGATGACCAGGCGGCCGTCCGCATTGAAAGACACCGGAACTTTATTATTAATAAGTTCGCGAATATCCTCCCACGCGTTCTCCAGAGCCTGTTGCTCGAACGGATCATCAGTAAGACCTTTTTCAATCACAAAGGATTTATTAAAGCGAACAAACACCGCTTGAATTTCTTCCTGGGAAAGCGCCGTTGCCTCTTGCGAAGACGTGAATAAGTTGTCGAAGAAACTTTGATTCAAACGCCAGATATTAAACTCGCGCTGCAAAGTCGCGATGTGTTTTTTCTCGAGCCCCAAGAAAGCCCGCGAGTCGCCTTTGCGGTCCCGATCAAGCATCTTCAGCAATACGGCGCGATAAGTTTTCTTGAGAGAGCGCGCCCGGATTTTATCCGTAAACTTCGGCAGCAACTGTTCGATCAAATTATCAATATCGTCCACAGGAATCACGCCCGTGGTTTTCATTTGATGCGAGTTTTCAATCAGTCTCAACCCTTGTGAAACGAACTGACTGACCTGACGGAGCTTGTTTTGATCTTCAAACTTAAGATCACTTAAATTGTAGTGATATTTAAGAGCCATTTCATACAGGCCGATCAAAGTATCAAGGCTTTCGCTCCATTGATAGAGCCCCGTGAAATGAGCGCGTTTACCCATCAAGACATTTTTCACGGCTTCAACAACCGGAACCCATTCGCCGTACTTTTCGTAGGGAGCAAACGGCTCTTCACCTTTGATAAATTCCGCGAAACCGGAAAGTGCTTTCTTGGCGTCTTCAAAGCTGTAATCTGATTTGGCAATCTGCGTTTTTTCTAAAATTCTTTGCAAACTGCGACGAAGCTGTTCCGAGGCATTTGAGATCTCTTCCCACTCCGCTTTTTGCTGAGTTGTTTGATTCAAAAGAATCTTGACGTGCGGAGCGATCTGCACGGATTCATCGCGCACGATGTTCATCATCTCGATCAAACGGATGATTTCGTCTTTCGTGATGTAAGCCGTCGAGCCCCCCAAAAGAGCTCGCTTGATTTTCATCAATTCCGCGGCGAACTCAGGGGTGACGTTGTTTTGCTTGAGGAAGTATTTTCCGAAGAATTTGCGCATTTCTTCGACCGTGTAAGCGCCTTCCAGTGAACCAAAAGTTCTTTTTTGGAAGTAAAAAAGCGCATCGGTCATACAGTCAAAACCGGCGCGCACGTCGGACTCTTGCGCATCACCGACGGAAAACTTTTGCAACTGCGACGGAAGCTTTTGCAGACACGCGAAACGTTTGTCAGAAAATTCGATAACCTCAGGCTCTGTCTTTTTCCCGTTAAGGAATTCGCTGCAACCCAAAGAGGACATAGAAAGAACGGCGGCCACGCCTATTTGCAGGAGCTTTTTAGAAGACATAAGCAGCTCCCACCATGAGACGGTCGTTATTAACGAATTGAGCGATTTCATTTTGATTGCTCGCGGTCAAAGCGCCAGCCCTGACCATTTGCATTTCACCGATCACGGACCACAATCCTGAAAGACGGAAGCGCGTGCTCACGCGAATCAATTCAAAATCATTTTTTTCAGAGTACGTATAACTGATTTTACTTAAAAGCTTACGGCCTTTGCGGAAACTCATGTTGGTCAAAAATGCGACTTGCTGTGCCTGCTTATACGGATAGCGCGTCATTAAGGCCGCGCGGTCTGGATTCGCCAACTCCCCTTTTTCCGTCACGTCTCCGCCGAAGATATCGAGATGTTGCAAAGAAACACCCCAACGTCCGTTGTTCCACTCCATAAACGGGCTTAACAAAACAGCGTCCGAGAACTCCGGGTGGGTCCACTCGGCTTTAAAAATTTCATCTTTATTCGGGCGATCCCACATTCCACTGACACCGATGCGGAACGCATTCGCTTTATAAGTCACGTCAGCCCCGGCAAGAGAATGATAAAATACTTGCGGTTGCAACTCGACCGCGCCTTTGAGTTGCGCGACATCGAGATTGCCTTCGTAACCGATGGCCAATTGATTGGAAGGTTTATACGCATAGCTCAGCTGAGCACGAAGACTTTGCGGATCGCCAAAGGACAGCTTCATTCCGAAAGAATTCTGTAAAACGATCTGCGATTCGTTCGGCTTTTCGAAATTATAATCGATAGCCGTTGCCTCGCTCCAAATGCGAATACTTTCTGGCGGACGACGGAACCAGGGATTTCCCTTCACAAAACTGCCGTTTTCAATTTCAAAACTCGGCCCCTGGTCAGGCAAATAAAGAGGCGACGCAAAGAGCACGAGAGTGTAATAAGGCTTATCCACTTGCCAGAAAAGCCCTGAAAGCCCCTGCCGTTCCGGTGAAAGAGGATTCCACTTAAACAGAGGCTCCCACACGCCCAAATCCCAGCGCGCATCGAGCTCATTCCAAAGAATCTTTTTTCGCCCTATATAAAAGGTCTCCGTTTCGCTTTGCCGGCTTTGGACGTAAAGCTCAGAAATATTGAGATAATTCAGAAGAGGCGCTCCCATGGCAACGCCGCCCGCAACATCCATCTTCAGATTTTCCTCAGCAAAGGGATCGGTCTTAAGTTGGGCTCCGACAAACTGGTAATTCGTTTTTTGCGTGGCTTCAAAAGAAGGACTGATAAAGGAGTCCGAAAAAACTCTCATCTCGGTCTGCACCTGGGCAAACGCGCGCGGAGATGCGCTTAAAAACAAAGCTGCACCTACTAAAGATGATAAAAAGGTCCCTAAAAAAGGGCGCCCCGGAAATGCCATGGGCCTCCTATTCGGATCTATATAGATCAAAGCCTGTGCCCGGCCAGGGCGACTTTACGAACAATGCTTTTAATAAGTTTTAAACAAGTGACCTTTTTTGGCGCATTTGTTAGTCTTGGGGGATGTTAATACGGGAACCTAAAAGTGCTAAATTTTTAATCATTCGCTTCTCCGCGTTCGGAGATGTGGTGCAGACTTTGAGTGTTCCTTCGGCCATTAAAAAGACCTTCCCTGACGCCGAAATCCAATGGATTACTCGTAAAGATATGGCGCCTCTTCTAAAAAATCACAACGCCATTCAGCGCGTTTGGGAGTTTGATCGCAAAGCCGGCTTAAAAGGTTTGATTCAACTTGTTTTAAAAATGCGCAGCGAAGGTTTCACGCATATCTATGATGCCCACAACAACATGCGCTCGCGCGTGATCGTGTGGATGCTGCGCCCGTTGGGTTTCTTGGGAATCGGTCCTAAGTTCATTCGCCGTTCGATTCGTCGCTGGAAAAGATTTTTGCTATTTCGATTGCGCATTAATAAATTTGAAATGCCTTTTTCCGGGCAAAGAGATTTGTTAGAGCCACTTCTCCCTTGGGGAGTTTCAAAATTTCCTCCGGCAGCACCGCAGCTGTTTTTAAGCGAAGATGCCTATAAAAAAGCGGAAGAGATTTTGGGCTCTTACAAAGGTGCGATCGCACTAGCTCCTTCCGCGGCGCATTTTCTAAAGCGCTGGCCTAAGGAGTATTGGAAAGAATTGATTCTTTTAATGCCGCATCAGAAGTTCATTCTTCTAGGCGGCCCGGAAGATTCTTTTATCGAAGACATCCGTGATGTGGCGCCGGACCGAGTTTTGAATTTGGCGGGAAAATGTTCTTTACCTGTGAGTGCAGGTGCCGTCGGGTTGTCGTCCGTCCTTGTGACGAACGATACATGGCTTTTGCACGCGGCGGAGCAATTAGGTCATAAGGCCATTGCGTTGATGGGCCCCGCACCTTTTGGATTTCCGTCACGTCCTTCGACACGTATTATGGAAATTGATCTGCCTTGCCGTCCTTGCAGCAAACACGGTCAAGGACCTTGTGTGAATAAAAACAAATATCACCAGTGTCTGGTGGATATCACTCCTCAGCACATCGCCGCTGAGATCAAAATCTTATTAGGTCGTTCTTCATGAGTGCTCTTGTTTTTTACTTCTATAAGTTCATCATCGTGCCTTTGGCGTATTTTCTTTTGCAGCTCTTCCGCCCGTTTTTGCAGGGGAAACTGCGTGAGATGATCGAAGATAAAAATCACGGTTTCTATAAAATCAAACGCGCAGGAGCCGAAAATGAAATCGCTTTGGCTCGACCGTATTGGATTCACGCTGCCAGCGGGGAAATCGAGTACGCCCGCCCCGTCATTCGAGAATTGAAACGTCAGCATCCTGAAATTCCCGTTCTTGTAACGTACTCCTCCCCTTCTGCAAAAAAAATTCTTGAAAGCTTGCATGACGTGGACGTGTGGGCGGCCTTACCTTGGGATCTGGATTTTCTTTTGCTTCGTTTTATCAAAAAATGGAATCCCCGCGTTTTGATGTTTTCGCGCACCGATGTGTGGCCGGTTTTGGCGGCTGTCGCAAAAAAAGAAAATATTCCGACGACGTTGTTTTCAGCGACTTTTGCCGATAATTCGTCACGCCTCAAAGGTTTTACGCGTTATTTGACGAAGTTTTCTTTGAACCGTCTCTCTGAAATTCACTGTGTCTCTGCGGAAGACATTGATAACTTGCACGCACTGAATCTCGACATTCCTGTCGTCGTGAGTGGCGACACCCGCTTTGATCAAGTTTTTCATCGCTTGGAAAATCCGAAAGCTTTAAAGAGTGAGTTGATTCCCAGTCCTGAAGACTTCGTTTTTATTGCCGGCTCCACGTGGCCTGAGGACGAGGCGGTTTTAATTCCTGCTCTGGCAAAATTGAAAGGCGTGCATATTCAAGTCATCATCGCGCCTCATGAAACGACCCCTGCGCACTTGGAACATCTGGAGGCGCAGTTTAAAAATGCCGGTCTTCGTTATGTTCGTTACTCGCAGGCGCAAGTGTGGCCCGCAGGTTCTATTTTGCTTGTCGATCAAGTGGGAATTTTGGCCGAGCTTTATACGTGGGCGGATATTGCGTTTGTCGGTGGCTCCTTTAAAAAACAAGTGCACAGTGTGATGGAAGCATTAGCGGCAGGCCTTCCTGTCATGGTGGGCCCTCAACATCGCAACAATCGCGAAGCGCTTTTTTATCAGAAAAAGAATTTTTCTTCGGGAATGATTGTGCAGGTGGTTCACTCTGCCGACGACGTGGTTGTTCTTCTTCAACGCATGAAAAAGCAGCAAGAACAGATCCCCCACATCAAAGAAGAAATCCGCGCGGAAATCGGGAAAAATCGCAATTCCACACAGCGAGTTCTTTCCTCCCTGGAAAAATATTAGTTCCGTCACATTTCCGTCTCAAAAATCTTCATTTCGGGCTCTGCCAACGGATTCCTGACATTCGTCTTCTCTTCTCGCTCAAGCCCTTGAATCCCTTTAAGGACGACAAAAAACGGCATCTGTAAAAAGGCCTCCGTGCCAAATCTTCTATTATTGCAATGAATCCCGGAGTGCTAAGCACAGAACTTGAAATAAATGGCTTAGCACACGGGGTTTGAATGAAAAGGTTTGGATTAACATGCATTTGTCTCATTTTGATACTGACAGCTCAAGCAGGGGCTCAAGGTCAGAATAGCACGGCTTTGTCGACGGCAAAGCAAGACAAATTCTCTGCGGAATGGCGTTTACGTCTTGCGGGTTCGGATACGCAAGACGACAGAAGCCAATCCAAACTCGTTGATATTCGTACGGATATCAATGCGAAATACCTTCTTCATTCCTCTTTGCAATTAGATATTCAACCGTCTCTTCGTCTGCAGTCGGGACAAACGCAATCTGTTGACGGTGCCGATAAAGCTGAAAATAAAATTCTATTGCGCCAGGCAGCCGCACACTACTTGCCGATTTCATTCTTCAGAGTTTCCGCGGGAGCTTTGAATCAATCTCACTTGCACACAGGCCTTCTTTTGGACTCTATCGCTTTCCCGGCGGCTCGCGCAGAAGGCCTCTTACGTGCTGGCGGCACAAGAACATCTCTTGTAATTGAAACTGCGATTCCAACGTCGACTTCATTAAGCACAAATACAAAAGATCTGGAGGCGACGCCTTCGTTGAATTCAGCTGCTTTGAAATTCAGTTGGCAAACAGCTGCCAATCTTTATTGGAAAACAACGGCAGGATACTGGGTTTATAACAACCTGCCTTCCGCGGTGGCTCAGCAATCTCGTTTGCTGGGTAATGAGGTGAATAAAATCTCGGATGCGCAGTACGCATTTATCAATAAATACGAAGGCCTTGAAGCTGCGACTGAAATTGAATTTCCCGTATTTACTCTTCTTGATGTGATGGTTGGCGCCGAGTACCTGGTGAATCAAAAAGCGGCCTCTGACATGAACTCCGCATATCGTTATTATTTGGGAACGGACATTCACGCGACAAAAAATATGGATATCACAATCAAAGGCGGTTACTTCTCCGTTGCTCCCGAGGCGGCGGTGGCTTACTTCAACGCTTCCGGCTTTGAGACAAACCGCGTGGGCTATTCTGCAGAAGGTTCTTTGTCCTTCAAAAAAGAAGGCTTCAATATCGGTGTGAAATATACAGACGCTGAAGTGATGTTTTCAAATGCCATTCAATCACGCGAAAAAACTTTGATGATCAAGCTGGAGACCTTCTATGCAAACATCTAAGAAGAACTTCATCCAAGTTATTTTAGGCCTCTATACGATTTCGGCCTTGGCGGCCTGCAACCTGCCAAGCCCTAAAGATAAAGCGGATACAGAGTCGTCCGCGGCGACTTTTACAGCACAAGCTATGGCGGATAAATCCAAAGCGCTTGAAACGTCAGTCCAAGGCTCATTTGCGTTGCCGTCTTCCAAGGTTTTCAATCTTCAGGCGTGCATGAAGGACGTTGCTTACGATAAAACAATTCCCGGTCATGATTTTATCGTTGAAGAAGTCAGCAAAAAAGTCACTTCCGATAAAGCCGGTTGCATCACTTGGGCAGAGCGGATCAATTATAACTTTTTGGGTGATTCTCAATACATCCGTATCGAGCGTCATATTAAAGGAACAGGTCTTCACAAAGGCACCCAATTGGTGGCTTTTGCGATCAATCCTTGGTCTCACGGCGAAACTTTAACTCCGGTTTTGAATCCTGACGACGGCAACAACATTCCACGCTTGGTCAACGATGCAGAACAAGGTGTTTTGGCGTTAAAAGGTTTCTCTGCGGAAAACGAAGCGGTGTCTCGCCCTCTTTGGGTCGAAGACGGTCGTTTGTTCGTGACTGAAACAAAACTAACAACAGACGGCGTCGACTTGCTTGTTGAAATGAGACCGACTCCTTCCATTCAATTAACAAAAATGAATGGCGAGATGTTCTTGCGACCGTTAACAGCGGGCAGCTTCACGGCGCGCTTAAAACTAATTCACCTCTATCAGCAAAATGACCGCGAAATCCGCCGTCTTCTTTCTGAGACGGCACCGATGCCTGTAAAGATGGAAAACGGAAGTTTGGCTGTGAAAGCTGTCATGTCATTGCCGGCTATTCCCACTCGCGGTCAGATCGTCTTGGGTCTTGAGCTGACTCCGGTGGCGGCTCCGCAAGGCTTGAAGGGTTTCGACGGCATTTACATGCTGGGTGAATACGATCAGATTAAAGGTTCTTCGTTCTTGAAACTGAACACTTTAGTAGCGCAAACGAAAGACTTTAAAATTTCTAATTTCGTCAATGCGACTTTGACGGAAGTTTCTAAAAATCAGCAAACAGGAGCTGTTGAAAACGACACTTATCAAAAACCAAAAATTGAAGTGTCACAGCTTGAGTTCCGTTTTATTCGTGTAGGACACGAAACGACGTCCACGCGCGAAGTTTTTTACAATATCCGAGCTTGCGTGCGTAACGGTCTGGATCAGAAGAACACGCGCGCGCATACGTTCAACGTGACGAAGTTCCGTCAAAACGAGGGCGACGAAGCGAAGACGGTGGCAGTCAAAACAGACAACAACTCTTGCTTGAGCTGGGATGAAAGTATCACATTTAAATTCTTCGATTGCCAGCGCTACCTAAAAGGTTTCGTGCAAATCGCCAATAAAGATTTGGGCATGAACGAAAAGCTCGAGATCCTCGTCAATCCTTGGGAGTCTCAAGGTGTTGTGGCGCGTGATATGCGCTATGTGGATGTTTCGGAAAAATTAATCCTCAGCTGCCAAAACGAAAACCGCCCGCGCACACAAGTTCTGATGGATGGTTTTGCTTACAACACTCTTTCTTACAACTACAGCATTGATTCTCTTCTAAACCTCACAGTGACGAAGAAGATTCAATTTAAAATGGATCCTCGCCTCTTGGTTTACTCGAGCTTGGCAAACGGCCGCGGCGAGATCGAACGCCTTCGTGACGGTATCTACCTGTTGAAGTTGGCCGTCGTGCAAAATCGCGACTACGACACTTCGAACACTTATGTTACATCCGCGGAGCGTTTGGTGAATGTGCTCAATGGTCAGATCAATACCGACATTACTTTCCAAACGCAGGATTTGAAAGCTTTGGGCAACAGAAACAACTTGTTGGTTGAAATCTATCCTGTCGACGAAAGCAAAGTCACAGTTGCGGGCGGTCAAATCACTTTAAAAGACACTGCGGCGAATTTGGATTCTGCGATTGACACGACAACCGGCCTTGAGAATCCAACGTTCATCGGACCTATCACATTGAATATCGACGAAGCCTCCCGTCCTTTACGCTTGATGGATGCTTCGGCAGTTTCGAACTTCTTGCTTTCGGGCCAGGGCCAGAACGCCGATGCGCAAAAGAATGTGATTGAGAAAATCGTGACTCAAGGAAAACAATTGGCAGCGGAAAAACGCCAAGCTTTGAAGGCGCGCTCTGAGATTGCCAATTTCGCGAAAGAAAATAATCTCGACGTTCTGTCTTTGAAGACCGCCGATACGGCGGCACCCTTGGTGAAAGCCTTCGTCGGCTCCACGCAATTGAATGAACGTCTGATCGCGACAAAGGCAGACTTACAGACTTTTGTGAATCAAGGCACCTTGACTCCGGCTTTGGCGCAAAAACTGTGTGCGTTCTGGGCCAATGATTACCTGAAAAAAATGAACGCCGATAAAGGCGGCGCCTTGATGCAGCAGACTTCCATGGTTCTTGGCATGGATTGCTATAATGCTGTCAGAAAAACTCCAGAAAAATTCTTCCAGGTTGAAAAACATCTCGCAATTAAAGAGATCGCTGGATCGCAATTCGTGAAAGGTTTTAATCAAGGACTTTCTGTGGGGACAAGCTTTTCTTTGAGCACGTCTCACTCGAAATCAAAGACAACATCTACAAGCATCAGCGCAAAAGTCGGTTTGTCGAAAAAGTTCTTGGATCTTTTCTCACTAGGTGTGGACCTTGGTTATTCAATGTCTTGGTCAACGTCGGATTCAAACAGCTCCAGTAATTCAGTGACAGTGAGTGGTTCGACTTCCATGACAGTTCAACAGAATGTATTTAAAGTGCGCGTGGCGAAGTACGAACAATGTGCGATCGTGCGCTTGAATCCGATTTTATTCATCAAAGATACGAAATCTTGGTTTGGCCGCCGCGACTACTTGGGCGTCTTGAACCCGCGTTTGACCGAAGCTGAAATGGTCACGGCGACGACTCGTGGCCTGATGATCTGTGACGGAGAAGTTCGCACGCAAGCAATGGACATCACCGAGAACTACTATTTGATCGCGCAAGAATCCAACAGCGCACAAATGCAGGACAACGGTGACGCCCGCAATAGAAACTTCTTTATCGCCCTTCGCTCGAAAAACGATTTCAACCGTTTCGTCCTTGCGATGAAAGGCGAAATTAATATGCCGAAGACCGCTGTTAAAGAAGAGGATCCGCAAGCAGCCGCGACAAAAATGATGGAGCAGTTGTTCCAAATGTCAGGGCCTGCTTATCCGGGAATGTATCTTGTGCAGTAATTAAAGCGCCTGCAAGATCTACTCGCAGGCGTGTTTCAGATTCCATAGCGGTGATTCGAAAACATTTTCAACAGAAGTTCCGTCTAGCATTTTCGCTTGCACGAGAATGTACGGAGCTTTTCGGACGGCGCTCTCGCAAATGACAATCCACTTCGTATTACGACCGGTGATTTTGCAGGCGGAACGGATGATTGTGCGCGGGAGAGCACTTTGCACGGCGGTGGTGTCATCCCACTCTTCGCCGAAGCCGGCAAGGCGACCTTCAGAGTCACGGCAGAGCGCTAAAACACCTTCGGGAATTTCTTTGAGATTTTGCACGTCTGATTTTTCGACGATGCCGCCATTAAAGAAAACGACAAGCAGAGCGGCGATGATGAAAGCAAGGAAAATCAGATACCGAGGGGCAGACAGTTTTTTCATCTCAAGCCTCCGGCCTTATTTCTGCAACAAAGTTTCGCGCAAGAATTCAATACTGCGCGCGCCGAACCAGGAATAAGACTCGCCATTCACGATCGCACCTTCAACCCCCAGCGATTTAAGATCAGCGATTTTTTTCTGAAACGGATAGGGCTCGGAAGAAAATAAAAACAGACAGTCTTCATAATCTTCAATCTCAACGACCGGATACTTCTCGCCTTCGGGAAAAGTCACCATATTGGCGCCGAGTTTATCAAGAACGGAGCCGATATAAGTTTCGTGACTCACCGTCATCCAGGGTTTTTTCCAAATCATGTACATGACTTTGTCGTATTCTTTTGTGGGCGCCTTCACCCACTCCAGAAAACCGGGAATTTTTTGATTGTTCCACGTCGCTCGCGGGGCTTCGAGAATGTCCAAGCAATCCACTGACATTTCCATCAATGTGGGATTTTTGAAATGCTCTCCTAAGCGCGCAAGCTCTGTCTGTAAAGTTTGTAACGAAGAGACATGGGTCGCTAAATAAGGAACGGGGCATTCCTCCGCCATTTCTGACGGATTTTCCTCTTCGTCCAAAAGAACCAAATCGGGTTTCAGATCGACAACCAAATCCCACGAGACGTCTTTAGTGCCACCGACAATGGGGATATTCGTGATCATCTTCGGAGGATGAATACAAAAACGCGTGCGGCCAACAACTTGCACACCGGCCTTTAAAAGCGTCTCCGTCCATGACGGAACCATACTCACAACACGCATTGAAATCCTCCAGAATGCAGATTACCCACTGAGCCATTGAGAGTCAAAACTTGACCCCCTCTTCAGCCCAGACCAGTATGTCTCCTTAACTGTGAGGTACTATTATGACGCAACTCTTCCCTCTTCGTGAAAAACCGGCTTTGAGTCCCTACAAAAAAGGCGACGTGCTTGTGTTATTTGGCGAGCTTTTTACTCGTGGTTACGCTAACGGTTTGGTTGAAGAAGCCGAACGCCGTGGCATGACAGTGGTTCGCGCGACTGTCGGTCGCCGTGAAAAAGATGGTTCTTTGCGCGCCTTGAATGCTGAAGAAACAGCCCCTATTCCCCAGCCCTTTATCAACATTCCTCTTGAGGCTGGCTTTGATATGGAGCCGGATTCTAAAGGCGTGACTCCTGTAGATCAGCTTAAAGACATCAAAATGGGCGACTGGGATCAGGCGCAGTTGAACTGGGCTTCAATTGATGAGTCTCAGAAAAACGGCGTTGCCCGTTTTAAAAAGAACACGGAGCTTTTCATGAAAGAACTTGAAAAGCACATCCCTGCCGGCGCCAACGTTTTGTTTGCTCATTTGATGGCAGGCGGAGTTCCAAGAACTAAAATCATCATGCCTCTTTTGAACCGCGCTTTCAAAGGCACGGGCGACCGCCATATCCCGACACAAGCTTTGCTCGATTCCCAAATCGGTCAATTCTGTCTAAGAAACTTCAATGAAGTGACGGCTGAAACATTCCGCCACCTAGTGGATTTGTCGACTCCTCTTCGTCAAAAATTGGAAGCGCAAGGCAGCCATGTTTCTTACACCGCTTATGGCTATCACGGAACGGAAGTGCTGATCCGTGGTCAGTACAAATGGCAAACTTACACATGCTATTTCCAAGGCTGGGCAAAGATGGCGCTTGAAAAAATCTCGGAAGACTTCTTCAAGAAAGGCTTGAACACTTGCGTTTACAACTGCCCTGAGATTCTGACGAACTCCAGCTCCGTCTTTCAAGGTGTTGAAGTATCACTTTATCCTTTGCTCGCAGCTATTCAGAAAGACGCTGGAGATAAAAAACACGCTGAACAAGTGTTGAGCGAGTGCCAAGCGCTTCTTAAAGATGATGTGACATTTGATCAGATCGTCAAATTTACTGATGAATACCTCACAAATGATCTTACTTTGGCTTTCTCAAAGTACGAACAGTGGCCACAGCATTCCCGCCAAGATCAAATGGAGTACATGCTGAAGAGTTCGGATCATTTGTTTGATATGCACAAAGACTCCAAAAACCTTATCACCGCCGTTTTGAGCGAAGTGGTCTTCAAGTCTTGTGGCTATGTGATGCTTCATGACTCTTGGAAACCAAAAGCTCCGGTTGCATGGATCGGCCACGACCTCGTCGCGCGCTGTATGTAGTATGGCTGTTTACGCTGGGGAAAGTTGGAACTACGAAAAGTACAAGTTCTATGGCCTGTCGCTGTCGGGGATCCGCACGGCGATTGCCATGCCCGAGCTTTCCCTCAGCTTTGACGTCGCTCAAGGCTATCCGTTTTTATTAAATCTAAAACAATACTTCATTAGTCACGGACATCTGGATCACGCTGCGGGAATTCCCTACATCATTTCACAAAAAGCGATGAACTCCCAAGCTCCCGGCAAGTTCTATATGCCGACGTCGCTGGTGGAACCCATGGACCAAATCATGAAGATTTGGGAAAAGATTGAGAATCATCAATATCAATACGAGTTCATTCCCGTAAAAGCCGATGACGAGATCCCCCTCAACGCGCAAACCTATGTAAAGGTTTTCCCGACAACCCATCGCGTGGAGTCCTTTGGTTATACGATTTTCGAGATTCACAAGAAGCTAAAAAAAGAATACGTCGGACTTTCCCAAGACGAAATCGTCGCACTTCGCCGCCAAGGTTTGGAGGTCAACGAGCTTCACCATATTCCTGTCGTGAGTTTTACCGGCGACACGCAAATCGAGTTTTTAGATTCTCGGCCATGGATTAAAAAGTCCAAAATTCTTATTCTTGAAGCGACCTACTTGGATGAAAGAAAAACGATTGAACAAGCGCGCCAATGGGGTCACACGCATATCGATGAAATTGTTCCACGTTTGCCAGATATTGAGAGTGAAAAGATTGTTTTCATTCACGCCTCAAGCCGCTATTCCGACCGCCAGGCTTTGAAGCTGCTTTTGCAAAAGATCCCCGCAGAGTATTATGAACGCGTGGATCTTTTTCCAGGCAGATAAGACCTAGAACAAATCGTTCAGATCCAACCAGATCTTGCGACTCTTCATTTTTTTATTCTTGAAGTACTCAACCCATTCTGTCGCGGGACGTTTTTCCCAATTTTCCGCAAGATTCGCAGCGAAAATCAAAGGGCTGTAGCCTTGGCCGATCATATCTTTCGGCGGACGAAGAGCTGTCAGCATTTCGGGCCCGTAAAAACCTGTCGGCACAAGACGATCTCTGTCGCCCAGCTCACCGATGATCAAAGCGCCGTCGACTTGTCCAAGCACTGTGCGGCTCAAAGGGCTGGAGGTCTCTTGCGCCATAGGAACGCCTGCACTGCCAACAACCACGAGCCCCGAATCCACTTTTTTATTCAAAAGATCGACAAGCTCTTTGTAATTATCGTTCACCTTCAAGTTGAAATCAAAAAACACGAAACTGGCATTCGACGGAAGCTCTTCGACTCTTTCTTTCAAAGCCGCCATATCCACATCGCCCTCTTTTGTGTAAGGCGTGTAATTCACGATCTCACAGCTTTTGCAGGGACGGGATTTTTCCGCGAAAACAGGTTTTACTTTCAATTCAAACTCTTCGGCCTTCTGCAAACCGAAATAGACCACTGTGGTTTTGTTAGTTGGTAACGCGGCTTGGGCCCATGTCGCTCCGCAAGACGTAAAAAGAAGAAGTGTCCCCACCAAGGTTTTTTTAAGATTCCATAGATTGCACATAGTCATAAATTGAGTTTGCCCTCGTCCTTGCTTTGCTGTCGACTTTTTTAATAACTTATTGAACAATCGACGTATGGAGTCATGGAGCTACGTACGCATTTTTCATTCAGGAGACGACTACTACTTGAGTCTTATCCAAGATATACGGCGAGCCAAGCGCAGTATCACCATTGAATCCTATATCTTTGCCATTGATCGTCTCACAGAATCTATTTTGGAAGAATTGACAAAGGCGCGGGCGCGCGGCTGTCTTGTGAAAATCGTCGTCGACGGTTTTGGCTCTTACTACTGGATTCCGCAACTAGACAAGCTTTGCAACGAACGCGGCATCGAGTTGCGCGTATTCCATCCTTTTCCTTATCCGCTTTTGTGGGCGCGAAGATTGTTTGCAAGATACTCGATCAACGGTATTTTTCTGTTCAAAAAACTCAACCGCCGCACGCATCGAAAAATCACGATTATCGACGAAACGCGCGCTTACTTGGGAAGCTTCAACTTCGTCCAAGATCACTGCCAATCTTATGTGGGCCCCCGCGCGTGGCGCGATACCGGCGTTGCTCTTGAAGGCCCCGCGATCAGCCGCTTGGTCCTCGCTTTTCAGATCAGCTATCTGCGCACGTATATCCATGGCCTCTTAAACTGGGTCGGCCGTTGGCGCATAAAACAAGAGCCGTTTGAAAATATCTTGCGTCTGAATACGACCCAAAAAACGCGCCGCCGTTTGTATCGAGATCTTTTATTCAGAATCACGCACGCGGAAAAACGTATTTACGTTACGACCGCCTATTTCTTGCCTAAACGCTCTTTATTGACCGCTTTTCTTAAGGCCGCCCGCCGCGGTGTTGACGTTAAAATTCTGATGCCCGGTAAGTCGGACGTTCCGATGGTGAAATGGGCCGCTTTTTATATCGTGCGCTTCTTGCTGCAAAAAAGAATTCCGATCTATGAGTACCAAAAGACTATTTTGCACGCGAAAACAATGATCATCGACGACGAGGCTTTTGTCGGTTCTTTCAATCTCAATCATCGCAGTCTTTTGCACGATCTCGAGGTCGAGGCCGTCTTAAGCGACGAAGAGAGCATGAAGAACATGCTCCAACAATGGAGCGTGGATCTGGCGAACTCCAAGCTTGTCTCGGAAAAAGACTTCGCGACACGCTCTTGGTTTGCTCGCATGCTGTATCGCCTTGCTTTTCGCCTTAGATATATGCTCTAGTTAAGGGTATGAATTCATACGTCAAAGTTGCTATTACTGGAGGCCCTTCCGGGGGAAAAACAACTCTTATCGAAGCTCTGAAAAAGGAACTCGGTCAAAAATGTGCGGTCGTTCCTGAGGCAGCGAGTATTTTGTATCGCGGAGGCTTTCCTCGCTTCAAAGAGGCGCAAGGCGTGATTCACGCGCAAAAAGCGATTTACTACACACAACACGAACTTGAAGACATGGTCTGCGTGATAAGCCAAAAGCCTTTGATTGTCTGCGATCGCGGTTCTCTTGACGCCGTTGCTTATTGGCCTGCCGATGAAGCGCACTTTTTCCAAAGCGTGAAAAGCACTCGCGAAGCGGAGCTAGCTCGCTATGACTGGGTGATTCACTTAGACACGGCGGCTTTGGATTATTACGATACCAACAATCCGATCCGCACAGAGACTTTCCAAGAAGCGTGGGATTTGAACAATCGTATCGCCAAAGCTTGGGAAGGACACCCACGTCGCGTGGTGATCACTCACAACGAAGATTTTCTTTCTAAAATGACAACGTCGCTTTCCGTGATCAGAGCAATCATGACTCACAAAAGCGCGGAAGAGATCAAAAAGGAACTGCTCTAATGACAAAAATATTGCTGGCCCTTAGTTGTCTTATTTTTTCGGTTACAACCTTGGCGCAAACTCGCTCCAGCAAATTAAAACCTCTCTATTTCCAAGCAGACAAAAACAATTTGCAAGTTCTGCCGCAAAGATTTGAATACACTTTGCTGGATGAAGACCGCCTCAAGGTCGGTGACGTTCTTATCGATTCCACGCAGGTGACTTTTCACGTGGAACCTTCGACGACCAAAAAAGGTCAATACAGCATTCGCTTTACCTGGCCGGCGGGTCTGATGAAAGAAGGCGAACTGGCGATTAAGAACAACTCCGGAAAAGCTATTTTTAACACTCTCCTTGCCAAAGAAAACGTCAAGATCACAGAAGGCGTCCGCTCCACCCAAGAGGGCGAAGAAAATCTTCGTTCGGAAATCGCGACGGTCACGATCGATGAAATCGAGCCTTCCCTTGTTGACGACATGAAGTACCTTCCGTTCATGGTCTTTTGTATTTATCGCGAAAGCGACGAGACCCGTCTTTATCTCTGCTCGAAAGAATTGTATTTGAGTTCGCAGCAGGGCCAAATGGTTGTCAAAGCCCGTTCCGCGACCAAAAAAACGGCGCAAGTTGAAATCAACGGCAAAGTCGTGGGCAATCAGGGGATTATCTATCTGAACGATCGCAGTGAGAACGTCGCCTTCAAAGCGCAAACTCAAACCGGCGCTTTTATTGAAATTGATACGCGCAAAAAAGACGTCGATTTCAAAGATGTCGTGGTTTCAGAAGACAATGAAAAAATCATTCTGACAGCATCAGGCGCTGAACCCGTTGACGAAAGCAAAGTTAAAAAAATTTCCGAAACGGAATGGCAAATCGCTTTGCCGAAATCGCGCCCCGTTTTGTATCTTAAAGGCGACGGCGATATTCCGATGCGCCAAGAGTTTTACGTTCGCGGCAATTTACCACGCGAAAAAAATCGCCCTTATCTTTCCAACAAGTCGGTATCGCGCACTTACTCTTCCCGTCTGGCCTTTGCCGGCGTAGCTCCGGAAGGAACACAGATCAAAGTTCCTGAAGCGGATAAAGACGCGCAACTGGAGCCCCTGAAAAAGAATCAATTCCAGTGGACCATTCGCGACATTCCTAAAGGCCTTGAAACGCGCCGCTATCTTGCCGTGAGTTCAGACAGTAACAATTTCTTAGTGGGCTACGACGTTTTCCGCGGTCAGCCTTTCGGGTTGGGTTTAGGTCTGCACTATCAAACGCCCTCAGGCATCGCCTATGGCACCGCAGAGTTTCAATGGTGGATTGAAAATTTCATGATGATCAATTCCTCTTGGTCTCGCTTCCATTGGGGCTTATCCTTGCAGCGTGATCAACACCTGACGGAAAATGATGACAACGCGAAAGTGGATTTCACCACTGTCGAACTTCTGTGGAGAGCCCAAGAAGGCTTCAACCTCGTTGACGAAACCTGGGGGCTGACACTGCCTCTGCAAATGGTGCAAGGAGAAAGCGCCAGTTCCACCACTTACGGACTGGGTGCTTTTGTGATGAAAAAGCCCAAGCGTTGGCTTGGAAATTTCATGGATTGGTATGAGTTGAAGCTGCAGTATTTCGCAGGCTCCTCAGGCAGCGATTTCAAAGTGAAGTCCGCTTACACTTTAAAAGGCCAGGCTTACTGGAAGTTCTCTTCACAGTGGTTCTTGCGTTACGGCCTTGATCTGAGCGATTACAAATACGATCCGGCGGCGCCTAAAGAAGACATGCAGATTGGATTGAACGTCGGTGTTTTTTGGAAGTTCTAACGTTTCTTAAAGAAGCCTGAAACAACCTGTTTCAGGTCCATATTGAACACATCTTGTTTTTTATTCTGAGCGCTGAGCAAAGAAATTTCTCGGCGCGCAGGAATGAACGATGGATCCAGGGCGACACTCTTTTCGAATGACTTTTTCGCCGCCATCACATCCCCTTTGGCTTTATTAAACAAACCAATCACGAATGGGAAGAGCGTATCATAGCGCTCGTCCGGCGGAACTTGCATCAACTCAAGTTCAACTTCTTTCATCACGAACTGCTTCTTCGTGACGTCCATGGAACCCAATTTCGCCCACGAACTGTAAAGATGCATTTGTTGCGTTTGCGGATTGAGCTTCGCCACTTCCGCTAAAAGCTCTAGAGCTTTCGCGTACTGATTGAACTGCAGGCTCTTCTTCACGTCTTCCATCAAAGATGTCGCGCGAAGTTTCGCTTCCGCTTCTGATTTTTGGCTCGCTTGACGGTACTGTGCCACTTTGCTGGAGTCCGCCGCTGCTATCACAGCTTCCTCTGCAAGTTTTTTCACCTTAGCCCACGTCGTATAGACTTCCGACGCTTTGTCTTGAGGCTCATCTCCAATCAAGGTCATAAAGTCCGCAAGAAGAGAATCCAACGACCCTCCGCCCGTGCCGGTTTCCATGTACGAAAGAATATCGAAACTGTTTTTGCCTTCCAGCTCGACAAGAATTTTGCGCAAAACTTTGAGTTGTTCTTGCGGGCTTGAGAACGCGGCTCTTTGGGCGAAGACAACAAGCCCCTTGGTCAAAAGGAAATGCACGGCTTTATAAACCGCGACCTCGTTGTAACCTTTGATGTCCAAGAGTTGCGTCAAAGTCATTTGATTGTTGAGCTTCACGCTCAAACCATCCAAGGCTTTAACCAAAGACATCGCCAATGCCGGATGATCGTCCCGGAAGGTCGGACTTTTCACAATCACGTTTCCTGACCACATCACATACAAAGATTTAAGCCAATTCACAGAGATTTTCGAGGCAATCCAGTCATGCAGATAATAAGACAAAGTATCGGCGTCGATACTTGGATTTGTCATCTCGACTTCCGCGGAAGCAAAGTTCACGCGGATTTTTTGATCCACGATCGTGCGCACCAAGCGAATGTTCATTTGCTCCATCAAGATCAAATCAAACGCATGGGGACTTAGTTGATTGTTTTGAATCAGATAATTCCCGATACGACGGTTGTTTTTATCGCGCAAAGCTTCTTGCACGTCTTTCGGTGTCGCGTAACCGCTTTGGATCAACATCTCGCCTAAGAAAGTCGTTTTATCGTCGACGTCCACACCAACGATGTTGCCGTTACAGAAAGAAATACCGGAAACAGAACCGTCCGCATTGTAGATATTTAAATAACCGCTGGATTTAGTTTCTGCGAGCAAAGAATACAAAAACGGCAAGTCAAATCCACTGACTTCTTCGATGGACTCAATCACCTTTCTTTTTTGGCGATTCGTCACAGTGGGATTCGCGAACATTTGATAAAGAAGTTTACGTGCGCCGGATTCTTCGCGCTTAGGAGCTTCTTCTTTTTTTACGATTTTAAGAACCTGCTCCATCTCAAAAGGCTTTTTAAGGAAGGCCACGGCCTGCGTGCTTTGGGTCGCCTCTTGAATGAAAGATTTATCCGTGTAGATACCGCTCATCAAAACGACTTTGAAACGAGCGCCGGGATAATTGGTTTTAGCTTGCTTGATAAAATCCAAACCCGTCATTTGCGGAAGAAGACAATCACAGAAAAGAAATTCGATATTGGTGTTTTGTGAAAGCACATTATTGGCTTCGTCCGGGCGAGCAGCCAAAAAGACGTGATGCCCGGCACGGCTTAAAATTTCTTTTAATGCCGAGCCAACGCTCTCGTCGTCTTCCAATATCAAGATCTTTGATTTACCTGATTCCACGATTCCTTTTCGGCGCTTAGACGGTTTCTATTAAGAATAAAAGACAAAAAGCGGGACTGTCATCCAGCTCCCGCTTCTTATTCTAGACCTTTGTCTGATGTGAATTACTTTTTCAAAAACTTGAAGTACTTCGACTCGATCACGTCCATCTCCATTTCATTGCCCTCTTCGTCTTTAACGGAGGCTGGAGGTGTGACGGAGCCCTCATTGAACTCTGTCCCAAAACGAAACAGAACGTTTTTCTCGGAGCCCGAGTCGTCATTATAGTAAGGAACATAAAAAGACATGACCTTCCCTGATGCAGGAAGAAATCCGTCAACCATGTTGATTTGGTCCACGATCACTTTCGGGCAATTGGTGAATGTGATTTGCGCAGGTCCCGCTGTTCCCATCCATTTGATCCACTCACGAATGCCGCAAGAGTTGATGCTTTTAAGTCCGCCCAACTCCACGTCAATCGCTTGATGACCGGTCAAATTAAACTGAGAAAAATCAACGTCCTCATCAATTGTTCCCGCCATTTGCACGGACAATTTATCTGCGGCTTTGTTCATTTTTACATCAAGTTTACCCATGATTATCTCCTCACTGATCTAATCATTAAAATTTAATTAAGAGCTTCGCGTTTGACCACAAAAAAGGTCACGTCATCGACCAAGGGCGCCCCTTGACGATGGCCTTGAAAGCTGACTGCAAAACGTTCTACGGAATCATTCACGCCTGGAAAATCTTTGTTGGCGGCGATCAAGGCTTTAATAAATTCTCTCTCACCCCAGGCTTCTTTTCCAGGGTTTTGAATATCTGGAATTCCATCGGTATAAAAGAAAACGGAGTCTCCTTCGTCTACCTGAATACTTGTCTGTTGATACACGGAATCGCGTGCCTGTCCCAATCTGGGATTATTCACCTCATTCAAAGGAATCAAATCTTTTTTCTTAAGCGGTCCCTCGCTTTTCTTAATCAAGAACGGCGCTTCGTGAGAGGCATTACAATAAACAAGCTCGCCCGTTTCCAAATCGAAGGACGCCAGGAAGAACGTCATCATGATGCGCCCTTTAGACACGTCATAAATAGAACGATTCAGAAGTTCCAACGCCTTCGCCGGAGAGATATTCAATCTTTCAATAATCGTTGAAGCCGATTTCGCGGCACTCGTGATCAATGCTGCCGGGGCCCCGTGCCCTGTCGCATCGCCGATCCACAAGAAAATTTTCTGACCGATTTGACAGTAATGCCACCAATCGCCGCCGCACTCACTGGCAGGTTCATAATAGCCCGCAATCGCCAAAGGACCGATCTTCGCGCGCGTTTCAGGGAACAGAGTCTCTTGCACCGTCTTTGCGGTTTGCAGCTCTGACTCCATCCGCGCTTTTTCCGCCGTTTGATCCAAAAGACGCGATACTTCCGCCGCCATCAAATTGAAATTGTCGGCCAGGCTGCCCACTTCGTCATTACTTTGTACTTTCACGCGAATGTTGAAGTCCCCTTCAGCCACTTTTTTTGTCGCATCAAAAAGCTGCGTCAATGCCTGCGTAAGACCGCTGGAAGCAAAGAGACTTAGAATCACCGTCACGGAAATCAAGATCCCGAAGAAGATCAAAGATTTTCGAATCAAAATCTGCACGGCACCCAAAGCTTTTTCTTTTTCGACCGTCGTTACAACAGTCAAATCACCGAAACCCGCGCGCGAGAAAGACACCAGCAATTCAGTGCCATCCACGGCTTTATCTGTTTCCGCACCTTGCGCCACCTGGCTTTTTGCCCCAGACAGGAACGTGGGGCTGACTGTCTCTTGCAGTTTTCGTCCCGGCATTCCATCAGGTCCGAACAACACCGTGCCGTCTTGCGAGATCAAATACATTTTTTGCGACATCGCCGCGCGGAACATTTCCGACGCCTCACTCATACGCACGATCACAAGGAAAACCGTGTTGCGCGTTTTCGTTTCGTCACTCACCTTTTCCATGATGAAAACACGATCATCACTAAAAGGAACTTTAACCACACGGCGAGCGGCATCGACTTCCGTGAAATACGTTGGCATCTGAGCTTGCAGCGAAGCAAGAACTCCGGCCGTTTGCTCCGGAACTTTTTCAAGTGTCGCTTTTTTCTCGTAAGCGTCTGTCGCTGAAGGTTCAAAGACAACGATCGACTCAAGTGCGAACTCGTTCATGAAGATCGAATCTGAAATCGACGTGAATTTTTGTTGTTGCAAGTAATCTTGAAAGATAGGCTTCGTCGTTCCGAGCACGGCATTAAGCTGTGTCTTAATTTGAGCCGCCATAGTTCCCGACATACTGCTGGAAGAATCAAAGACGTAAGCAATCTTGTCGTCTTCAAAGATTTTCAGCGCGAGCACCAAATACACTGTCAGTGTAATTAATGGCAACGAAGTGAGGAGTAAAAGAATCTTATATCTTATTGATATGCCACGTTTTTTCACGAGTTTAGTATGCCTTTTAACAGGAAACCCGAAAAGAAATTCTGATTTAGTTGGCCTTAGGTCCGTAAAACTCCTGTTATTTCCAGCCGATAAGCCAACTATCCAGGAGTGTTATGTCACGTTTCGGACAGACAGAAAAAATCATCTTTGCTTGTGCCATGGTTGCGCTCATGGTGTTTTCGTACTTTTTGTACGACGACTCTCTGCTATTTCCGAAGAATGTAAACGGCAAATTGGAGCTTATTGGTGACGTAGCGATTTCACAGAACGACGTGCGCCGTAAAAATCTTGATACATTCAGTTGGGTGCCCGCTTCCCGCAAAGACTACGTCTACCAAAACGATTCTATTTTCACTGGTGATCGCTCTGAAGCAACGATTCAACTTCAAGACGGTACACAAATCAAAATCGAACCGAACTCTTTGATCACGTTGAACTTGAAAAACGGTCAAATGAATTTGGATCTGCGTTACGGTAACTTGACCGGGGAACTCGCGAAGGGCGCTTCATTGACGATTAAATCCGGTACGGAAGAGTTCAAACTCGAAGCCAAACCCGAAGCACCGGAAAAATCTAAAATCCAGTTCAAGAAAGCTCACAGTGGCACTGTCGACTTGAAACTGCTTTCCGGTGACGTGAAATACGTCGATAAAAAGAAACAGGCTGTGCAGGAGCTTCCGAAGAACGCCGTTGTTGCTGTCACTAAAAAGGGCGAAGTCAAACAACTGGAAAAGCCCGAGCTTTACCTTAAAACAGCAGACAACATCAATTGGTTGCGTATCAATCCTGACGATCCTCTTCCCTTCGAATGGCAATCCAAAGGTGATGTCGCTCGTTATGAATTAGAGATTTCTCCGCACGAGGATTTCAGCAGCATTGCCGTTTCTAAATTAACAAATGAAATGAAGGCTCAAGTTGTTGAACCTTTAGAGCCCGGTTCGTACTACTGGCGTTTGAAAGCTTTGGATCGCGATGGCCACGTTTCATTGACGTCGCCTTCACAACGTATGAGCATCACGCATTTGGCGGGACCACAAATCGTAACGCCCCAACAAGCCGCTCAAATCAATCTTGAATTGAAAGTCAAACCAAAGGAAGAACTTGCCACGACAACGGAAGTTCAATGGAAAGCCCAACCTTCTTTAAAAACTTTCACATGGCAAGTATCGCAAGATCCTGAGTTCCAAACTGTTCTTAAAGAAGGACAGACAAATACTTTGGCAGCACTTACCCCCAAGCTTCCTGCAGGAACTTATTACGTCCGTGTGCAAGGTCAGACAGAAAGTCAGAAACTTTCACCGTGGTCTGAACCTGTCTCTTTCACTTTGAATCTTTTTGCGCATAAAGAAGAAAGACCGGCCCGGCCCGTTCTTGTCACCAAGAAAGTGGAGTTCACTCCGCCTTCGGGCAAAGACCGTAACCCAGCTTCTCCGCAAGCGCCGAAACTGGCGTGGAAACCTGTTTTGCAAACGAAGAATTATCATCTGCAAATCGCGCGCGATGCGAGCTTTGCCGAAGCTGAAAAATATGACGTGAATCAAAATCAAGTGGAGTGGTCGCAATACCGCCCCGGTAAATATTTCTATCGTGTTTTCGCCAAAGGCTTAAACGGCCTGACAAGCGAGCCGAGCGAAACCGGAACTATTGAGATCACTGCCGGCGGTATCATTCTAGATCCGTTGAAAACGATCAATGCCATCGGCCAACAACCCGGCCCCAAAGAAACGCCGATTTCTTGGACGGAAGTTCCTTTTGCAAAATCTTATTTGGTGCAAGTCGATACATCGAAAGAGTTCAAACAGCCACAACAAATGGAGTACAGCTCTTTGGGCGGAACTTTGACTCTCAATGATCCGGGCCGTTACAACGTGCGCGTGCAGGCTTTGGATGAAAACAACAAGCCTCTGACTGAGTTCTCGAATATCGAGGAAGTCCTTTATACGTTCCGTGCTCCACTCGTCGCGCCGTCATTGATGGAGCCATTCAATAACGCTTCGATCTTCCTGCAAACCGAGATGGAACCTTTCATCTGGCTCGAATGGAAAAAAGTCGAAGGCGCGACTTCTTATCGTATTGAAATTTCCGACAAAGCCGACTTCTCGCGCACATTGATTGCGAAGTCTTTGGCTGGCAATCGCTATTTGATCAAAGACCGCGTTCCTCTCGGCAAGATCTACTGGCGTGTGCGTGCGGAATCAAAAGACGACTCTGAGTCTTCAGAGTGGGCTGAAAAACGCGAATTCACACTTTACCACCAGAAAAATGAGACGTTTGTAAAATGAGAATTCAGTACTCCCTCTTCGACACTTTGCTGGAACCTGTTTTTGTTCTGAACTCAGATCAAAAGGTTGTCTATTGCAATGAAACGGCGGCCATTGTCGCGGGACTTTCCGTGCGTAAAATTACGCGTGGAATGAAATTCTTAGAACTCTTTGAGTTCAGCGAACCCATCGATGGACTTAAAGACATTATCAGTATTTCAGACGCCACTCCTTATAAGGAAGTGAACTTCAAAACTTCCCAAGGCGGCGAAGGAAAAATTCAGATCACATTGCAGCCCATCTTCGATTCGATGGGCGACAAAAACTGGATCGTCTTCGTGCGTGACGTCACTTTAGAAGAGCGTTTGCAGAAAAAATACCGCGCCGAACTTGAACAAAAAGAAGACGTCATCAAAGCACTTGAAGACGCCAAAGTTCAGCTTGAAAACTACAGCAAAAACCTTGAACAGATGGTCGCGGATCGCACACGCGAACTTTCGCGTCTTAATCAGACGATGTCCGCCCTGCTCGACAGCTTGGGCCAAGGTTTCTTTATCTTCAATGCCGACGGAAAAATTCTGGATGTCTCTTCGAAGGCTTGTGAAAGCACGGTGGAATGCAAACCTGACGGTCACTCTATTTGGGATGTTTTAAAACTTCCTGAGAACAAAGTCGAAGGCTTCAAAAAATGGATGCAGACGCTGTTTATGGAAATGCTTCCATTTGAAGACCTTGCTCCGCTGGGCCCGGCGACTTATCCGCACACTCAAGGTCGCAATATCGCTCTTGAGTATCACCCGCTTCGCTCTAACGAAGGTGTGATGGAAGGCGTCGTGGTTGTTGCATCAGATATTACTTCTCTTGTCGAAGCTCAAAAACAAGCCGAGACCGAAAAAGAACACGCGAAGCTCATTATCAACATGATCAAGAGCAAGCGCGAGATCCATCGCTTCATCCAAGAAGCGCAAGGCATGATGATCGCCGTGCGCGAGGAAGTTTCCAAAGACCAAGAGCCTTATGACACGGAAACTCTTTTCCGCCACTTGCATACCCTCAAAGGGGGCGCGGCTCTTTTCTCTGTAAAAGAAGTTGCGGAAGCCTGTCATCAAGCCGAAGGCCTTCTTGCCGAATTAAAAAACGGCTGGCATCACCCGACGTTTATCGCCCTTCGTGCAAAATGTTTTGAGATCGAAGATTGTTTTTTCAAATTCCTTGAAGAAACGCGCGAGATTTTGGGTTCCAACGCGGTCAACGAAGAACGCCAGATTGAAATCGCGATCAGCAAACTTAACGACATCGCTCGCAAAGTCGGAACTCTTCCCGGCGGAGGCCCCGTCGCCCAAGAACTTCTTTTGGAACTCGCGATGGAGCCCGTCTCTCAATTCCTAGAGCCGTACAACGATGTCATGCTTCGTCTTGCCGAGAAGATCGACAAAATGATGGCGCCGCTCAAAATCGATAACGGCTCGGTCATGGTCATTCCAGAGATTTACAACCCTCTCTTCGCCACTCTCGTGCATGCGTTTAGAAACGCCGTCGATCACGGTATCGAAGTGCCGGATACACGCATCAACGCCGGCAAACCCGCAGAGGGACAAGTCGAAGTTTGTGTAAGCATTCGTCACGACAAGTCTTACCCGACCCTGTTTATTGAAATCAAAGATGACGGTGGCGGTATTGACCCTGTGAAAATTCGCGAAAAATTAGCGAAGCGCATGGTCGACACACGCAAGAAAACGGATCACGAAGTTATCCAGCATATTTTTGACAGTCAGTTTTCAACACGCGACCAAGTCACAGAGATTTCAGGTCGCGGTGTCGGAATGGACGCCATCAAAGTCGCCGCCGAAGAACTGCAAGGCCGCGTTTGGGTGGATTCGACTGTTGGACAAGGTACGACCCTGTCCATCGAAGTTCCTTACATCACAGAGTTTAAAAAAGACAAAGTCGTCAAAGCGGCTTAAAGCGCCGCTTGCAAACTCAACCACACGCTGCGCTCTTCCCCCGGATACAGATAAATATGCCCGTACTGCGTAGGAGCTTCACGCCAATATCGCTGGTCCGTGATGTTTTCGACTGACAAGCGCCACTGCGTTTGAATATCTTCCCATTTCATTTCGTAAGACACGCCCGCATCGACACGTGTCCAGCCCGGTAACAGGATACTGTTATCCGCAAGCACCGCCCGCTCTCCTTCATAGGACACGCGCGAATTCACAGCGAGTCCTGCAAACGACGGAACTTGATAATTCACATTCGCGCGCAACGTCGTGTGAGGCACATTAACAGGTTTGTTGCCATTCACAGCCGGATTCAACTGACTGTCTTCACGGCGAGCATCCAAATACATAACAGAAGCTCCCGTTTGCCAGCGACCGCCAGCAAAAGTCGCTTGTGCTTCGAGGCCGCGGTGAACAGCTTCGCCATCGACTTTATAGTCGGGAGCTTTATCTTCCACAACGGGGCGGTTGATTTGAAAAGCCGCCAACGACCAAGAGATCTGCTCCCCGCCGCGCAGACCGATTTCAATTTGTCTGCTGATCACATCGGGCACGAATTCACCGCGCTGAGTGTATCCGGCTTTGTTCGGAACAACGAACGACTCAACACCTTCGCCCATGCTGATATACGCCATCACTTTTTCAAAATCATATGAAAGTGCGCCCCAGGGAATCACAAAATTTTGACTGTTATCCACGGCACGCGATCCATCGGTTCTAACACTCGCGCGATGAATATACGTATAACGCAGTCCCAACCACGCTTGCCATGCTCCGAATGAAACCGCATCCATCACCGAGGCCTCGGCATTTTGTGAATCGCGATTCGTGCTTTCATCATTCAATGTGGCATTGGCCGTGCCGACACCCGTTCCCTGCACGTTGCCGATGCCGGCGTAGTTATAAGCCTGGCGCTGAAAGCGTTCATTCGCCGTCGTGCCTAAAATTCCGAAACTGAATTGATGGCGGGACTCACCAAGCTGTGCTTGCTTTTGCAACGTCATTTTTAAGGCGTGCATTTCGCGACGTTCGTTTTCACTGCGATAATCGTACATGTCAAACGTCCCATCCGAACAGTAGCGATCGTAATTGTTTTCGGCCGAACATCCATAAGGATAGGCCAAGCGATCGTCTGTCGTGAGGTTCTGACTACCAACAATCACATTCCAATTCACCGATTCGCTCAGCGTTTGCGAAAACTTCACAGAACCCGTCAGTCCCGTAAAGACAACAGGCTGAGTCCACGCCTGATTGTTCAAATTCAACGAAGGATCTGCAACCTCCGGCAGCTTCGGCCCCAAAAGACTGAAGCCCGCTTGACTTGGTTGTGAGCGACGAGACCACTCGATTTCCGTTTCCACCAACGCAGAACCACCGAGGCGCAAATCATTCGCAAGGCTCACCAAGGCCCGCGAACCATCACTATCGCGCAGATGCGGCTCCAGTTTTTCATAGGCAATATTCATGCGGTAACCCGCATTTTCAAAACCTTGAACGCGGCCCCCGACATCCGCCGCGGTTAAAACGTTTCCTTTGTCGTTCAATTCACTACGTACAACACGCAGGTCTTTATTTGTCGGACGTTTCACGACGTAATTCACAAGACCGCCAGGGGCACTTGTTCCCGTCTGCACGCCCGTCAACCCTTTTAGAATCTCTAATCGTTCTTTATTATCAAGCCCCATAGAAGTCTCGGCATTGATAGGCAGCCCTTCGCGCAGATAATTTCCGCGATTATCCAAAGTGAATCCGCGCAAAGACAAATAGTCCCAGTACCCTGTCGCCGTGTAACTGTCCGTCGCTGACGCATCAATCAATGTGATATCCGCGAGACGATGAATCCCTTGCGCTTGCATGGTTTCATTCGAAATCAGTTTCACCGATACCGGCAGTTCTTTGACGGGAATTTCTCCCATCCCCGAGACATCGGAAATTTCGCTCGTGCCGGGATTTTTAATTGTGATCGTTGAAAGCTGACTTTCCGCGAATGACGTGGCTGCAAAAAACGGTGTTAATAAAATCGCTGTTAATTTGAAACTTCCCATATCCTCTTCCTTTCGCGAAGAGGCATTGGCAAGTCTAAGGAAGTCATAAGGACTGACGATAGAACTTGTTTTGCTTCCCTGCGCGAGCATTATCTCTTTCAGGTTCAAAGGGTTTTTCTCAGTCGTCACGTTCATGACAACACCCCTAGCAAAAACGGCTCTTATAAAAGAGCCGTTTCTTAGTTCTGCTATATATTAGAGGGACAGACTTTAAGTCAATCGACTTTACGCTTTGTTGTGTTTCGCGTAGGCCGCTTTCAATTTGTCTTCAAAGATTTTTGCGGAAAAAGGTTTCACAATATATTGAGAGACTCCGGCTAAGACTGCCTCTGTCACTTGATCGCGCTCGGACTCGGAAGTCAAAAGCACAAACGGCAGATTCGCCCACTCCGCCGTGGCGCGCACTTGCTTCAACAAATCCAAGCCTTTCATTTTCGGCATGTTCCAATCAGAAATCACAAGCTGAATGCTTGTTCCGACAGAGTTGCTTTGCAGAAGAATTTTTAATCCCTCTTCGCCATCGCCAGCTTCTTGAATGTTTTTATAGCCCATGGCCTTTAATGTGTTCTTAACCAAATCACGGATAGAAGGCATGTCATCGATGACGAGGATACGGGTCTCAAGAGGAAACATAGAGGTGAACTCCTTCAAAGTTCCTCTTATTCTAAAAAACCCGTGGCGAATCTCAAAGAATCTTTACAACCCTAGACTTTTTGCGGGCGCGAGCCACAAGAAATCAGCACGAGGCCCCTCACTCAAGGATGGGGCGATTTCCTGAGAAATCTCGTCCTCACTAAGGCCGTCTGTATTTACTTGCGAGAACGTCAACACCGGAACTTGCGGAGCACGGGCGCGCAAACGATCCGGAAGACCTCCGCCAAATTGGACATGGAATTCCCCCACAACAATCACTAAGACCTGTTCTGGATGAGCCGTGATAAAATCTGTCGCCCTCCACGCCATGGTGTCATCCCAAATCGACTGGGCAGCAAAGTATCTCTCCCCCGCTTCCGGCGAAGGCAGGTGCGGCATCATACCCAAAAACCTTTGTTTATAAGAGTCACGTCCCAAAGAGAACTGCGGCGGGAGCAAACGATTTTCTTCCGGAGTTAAAGAGGACAACCCTTGTTTCGCGACTTTTCCAGTCAAACCACGAGGCGCATTCAAGGCCAGCGTCGCAGAGCCCTCAGCAAGATTCGGAAATACGGCTTGATCACGATAGTAATCATAAGAGGGACTGCCCCACTGAACGGCCTTAAGGAAATCAGCTTCCGTCAAAGAACCTTGTCTATAAGAGTCGACGAGACTTTGTTGAGTATATGTAAAAAATTCCATTCCCACGGAGACCTTCAGCCCGCGAGCGCGCAGAGCCTGCATAATCGCGACTTGCTGATTTTGATGTTCTTTAAATCCGTGGTTTTCTCCGATTACAATGATGGAGCCAGGTTGAACAGAACTCACTGAATCCTCTAAAGTGACCGCCTGATGGTCGTTTCCGCGTAAAATGCCCGTTGATTGGGCATGGGCACAGGCTGACAAGAGCACAGATACGAGGAAAAGGCTTAAAGAGTTCACGAATTCTCCTTCTAGACCGCAATTGTCTGTTGAAGTTTCCTTTTTCCTTTGATACCTTGACCCCCTTTGAAAAGGTATTGTCATTTTTTCCACATTACGCATGGCAATACAAAAGTTCATTTTAAGGGGTACCGCAATGGCTAAAAAGTCAGGAAGAATTATCATCACTCTCGAGTGCACTGAAGCTCGCGCAGAAGGCAAGCCTGTTTCTCGTTACACTACGACTAAGAACAAAACTAAAACTCCAAGCCGTTTGGAAAAGAAAAAGTACAATCCAAACTTGAAGCGCCACACAATCCACAGAGAAACTAAGTAATGATTCTTACGGATCAACAAATTCTCGAGTGTATGACTGAAGGTTCTATTAAAGTAGAACCTTTCCGCAGAGAGTGCCTAGGAACGAACTCTTACGATGTTCACTTAGGGAAGACTCTCGCTGTCTACGAAGAGAAAGTGTTGGACGCGAAGAAGCATAACAAGATTCGCTCGTTTGAGATTCCTGAAGAGGGCTATGTTCTTATGCCAGACACCCTCTATTTGGGCGTTACTTTAGAGTACACTGAGACTCTGAAACACGTCCCATTTTTAGAAGGGAAATCAAGCGTCGGTCGTCTCGGAATCGACATCCATGCCACTGCTGGCAAGGGAGACGTCGGTTTTTGCAACTATTGGACTCTGGAAATTTCAGTAAAACAGCCTGTTCGTGTTTATACTGGAATGCCGATCGGTCAGTTGATATACTTTGAAGTGAAGGGTGACATTTTAACTCCTTATAATGTTAAGCCTTCCGCTAAGTACAACGACAAAAAACCGATGCCGGTAGAGTCAATGATGTGGAAAAATTCATTCTAAAATCCCTTTTCATTTTAGGTGCTCTTACTTTGGCAGGCTGTGCGCCTGCTGAAGTGCAAGATATTACGGGCCTTGATAGCTACACTATTGTGACCGGCTCGTTCTCTCAAGCCGACTCGACAGCGGTTCACGGCACCGGAACTATTCGTTTCACAGAAACCCTCGTCAATTATTCCAGTAAATCGATCGCGTTTAAGGCTTCGCTCAACGACACAATTGCGATGAGCACTGTGACTGTCGTTTTCTATGCGGTGAACTCGAATATTCCAGCTATTGACGGCATTCAGATTCAATTCGCCCGCTCTGGCGCGAGTGTGACTGGGACGATCCGCAATAATTCCTCTTCATCCACAATGAACAATGCGAATTTGACGTTTTTGTTCCCGACATCCTTAGACTTGATTGTGGAAGTTCATAACGTCGGCACGAAAGCGACAGTCATTATCTGGCGTCGAAATATGGTGGAATACTCTGTCGCCACTGCGGATATTTACAGCGAGAACGCAGGAGATATCTCTCCGGCTCTTCCCAATACCCGCGCTGGCGGAACTTTTGTTGGTATGATCTTACAAAATGCTACGGTGACGGCGGCGAAGATTGAGAACCAACGGGTTCTTGACTAGAACCCGGCTTCGCTTTCTTAACAGCGTCTTCATCTTCTTCTGTAAACATGATTCTTTTCGTTGTGCCCTTGGCGACTTGATCCGCAATGTACCCCAGGATTTGTGACAATTGGATACGATCCGCCCACACATCCCATTTATCGCGCTTGCCCTTCCAGAAGAACATGAACTGCGCTTTTTCCTTTAAGGACTCTGGCGGCTTTCCGTAACGAAGAATGAACGTGAACACATCTAAAAGATCGCTTTCTTTCAGAGTACCCTTTTTCACTAAATCCCCGGCAAGCTCCATCAAGATACCCTTGAACGCCGGATAAGCTTTGATTGATTCCGCCGTCGACAAGAAGCCGTCTTTATTCTTATCAAAGCGCGCATAAATCATTTCGATATACTGAATCACATGCGGCGCCAGAGAAATATCTTCGACCATCGCCATGCTCTTGCTGTTCGGAACATAACCTGCGGCTTTAAAGATATTGTTCATATAGAAAGCCCAATCGTCTTTGGACGCTTTCTTTTGGAACTTCACGTACTCTGGCATCGATGCCATGGCTGTGGGCATCGCATCCTTATAAGCCGCGCGCGCGCAGCTGAGGGAAACAAGCGACTCATCTGTAATATCTTCGTTGCCGTTAAAGCACACGCGGATCAGCTCTTTACGCAACATCGAGTTGATATTCACGCCCGACCAGATCATACCGATCAAATCCGTCATTTCTGTATACGACGCCAAACTATTTCCGTCTGAATGCGGAACGAAGATATTGGCCTCACGGAAACGCGAAGACGCAAACGTCGTATTCTTCGCATTCAAAAGACCGATTTCAACTAGCACAGGACGCAAAGCCATGAAGGCCCCTTGCGTCTCTTCAAGATTTACCCCTTCGTATTTATCCAGGCGCGCTTTATCTCCTGTGAAAGAGCGCAAAAGCACGCGGGAAAGAGCGCGATTCAAATTAAGCTGACGCATGCTCTTTTCTGTAAACAGGTGTTCAATCTTGTTCGAGATTGGAACGCGCGTTTCGATATCCATTGTGATCGACACCGGACTTTGCACAGACATTTGCAATTCACGCAAACCGATTTGCGCAAACGAGTTGTCCGCTTGCAACTGCGTTTCGTTTTTCAAACTTTCAAGGAAACTTTTTTGCGAGATACCTTCTGACGGCGCCCAACGCTCTGTCAAACGAGCAATATAAAGTTCCGTATCAAGCCAGATTTGCAATTCAGTACGAACATGCTCGACGGATGCCAACGTCAGTGCATCGGGCTTATAGCCTTGCAGGCGTTGCTCCGGCGGGAACAGCACATTATTCAAAACAACGGAAAGAAGCTGATCGATAGATTCGGGTTTAAGCCCCTTTGGTAAAACCTCAAGCTCTACCAAGTGCTGAACGATTTTTGCGAGTTCGGCCTTGTGAAATTGATTCGTCTGTTTCTTAATCAAAAGAAGATCGCGAACGATGTTCAAACTTTGATTCGAAAACACCGACCAGAAACTGATACTGAGCGGCTCTTTCAAAGTTTTCTCTTTAAGGAAGTAATCGTAATACAAGAAATCAGAATAAAAACGGGCTGCGAACCCGAGCAAGACACTCCAGTTGCCTTTACGCAAAGACGAGTCGTTACCGCCAAGAATCATGTTCTTCGTATCGATAATAAGCGGAAGGTATTTCTTCACTTGATCCGCGTAACTGTCTTCTTTGGGCGGATAAAGAACTTCCGCTTCTTTTACAAGCGAGTGCAGGTCTTGCAAATCATAGGAACCTTCAAACAGACTTCCCGCTTCGCGCACGGTGGCTTCAAGCACGAACTGGGATTCCATAAAGAGCTTTTGCGCTTCATCTGTTTCATAGATATCCGGCTCCCACTCACGTCCATAAATGGAGTAATAAGGCAGGAAACGTTCAATCAAAGTTTTAATGCGGCTGACTTTCAGACGGGCCGTTTCGAAATCCGTCGTGGTGAAGGAATCGACACTGCCGCCGAAGAAAAGCTGTTTCACTTTCATCGACTCAAAAACCAGATTGTTAGAAACTTTGAACTCCGGCCATACGACTTGCAGAGTTTTTAGAAGCTCCGTCACCTCGTCACGAGAAACAACGCCTTCCGGCTTTTGCGCGACAAGATCCTGGAAAACAGAAAGAACGTCTTCCACCGTGCGGGAAAGATAAGACAGGCGATAGCCCGTGCCCGTTTCCGGTACGGACTTGATGAAATAGTAATAGCGAAGATACTGGATGTATCCGCGAGATCCTAAAAGAGCGAAGCGCCCCCACTCATTTGGAGCAATGGAGTTTTCACTTCCGCCCGCTAAAGCTCGTTTTACCTTTTTAACCACAGGCATGTATTTGGCGATGACTTGCGGGAATTCCCACTTCTCGCCGAAGAACAAGCCCAACTCGTCAAGCAATACGACAAAGTCAGAGAGCTGATAGCTTTTCCCATTCTTTTCAATCAAACTCGCCAACAAGCGCGCGGCGTTTTGCACTTCTTTGTTGGCCTCTTCGAAATAACGGACGTCTCTTTGTAATTTGCTTGAATCACCAACGGCCCAGTTCAAAGAAAGAACCTTCATGTAAGGATTCAAGCCGACTGTCAGCGTACGGAAGTTTTTAAAAAGATCGAGAAGTTTATCAATTTCGTCACGTGTGATGTGATCGCCGCTGCCGCCGATGAAAACTTGTTTTAACTTCATGAATTCAGTCTGCAAACCAACAGAGATTTTTTCGTTCTTTGAACGATCCAAGAAGTTGTTTTCCAGAAACGTCGCAAGCTCTTGCGGAGTATAACGATCAGCCGAACTTCCGCGCACATAGCGTTTGAAAGTCTCGACAGCCGTCCCTACACAGTCCCAACTGGCCTCGATGTCTTCGCGACGGGCGTCACCTTGCACGAAGGCTTTCACGACGGGACTCATGTCAGACAAACACTTGGTGCCGCCCAATTCATGACTGTCTGGCGGAGGAGGATCCTCCCCTAATTTGGAGTCACAACCGGTCAGCGCTAAAAATGAAAAAAGCAGAACTACCAGAGTCTGCTTTAAATACGTCTTAGAAAACATAAGTCATGCCTCCGTAGACACGGTCATTGGCGCGATACTGATTGAGGAAACTAGAGGGATTGTAAGACTCGTCTTGCACTCCCAAAATATCTCCGCCCATGACAACGGCCCACTTTTGACTTGGATAATAGAGGAACTCGGTGTTGAGCAACGAACCTCTTTGATCGTAGTCGTATAAATATTTGAAGCGAGTGACAAAAGGACGGCGGAAGAAGCTCGCCAGTTGTCCCTCAACACTGAACGACAGTGCATTTGTGAATTTAAGACGCTGATCGAAAAGCGTCATATCGTCGGGCTCGCCCTTAGAGCGAATATCCTCGATGCCGCCGCCTTCGACTTTCAGATAAGCGATTTGAAAGGCCAAGGTTTTAGAAAAAATATTGTGCAAAGAAAAATCGACTGAAGCGGAGTAGGCCTGTAACGGCATTAACTTCTGAATGGCCCAGTCTTCTGATTCCGCGTGTTTTACCAGCGGGTTGTCCTGCAAGTAAGAAAGCGACGCTTTTACCGAATTCGCAAACGTGTAACCCACGTCCGTCGAAAACACCGTGTGATAAGTTACATCCGGCGACACCGTGACGTCGGCATCAACTTGCGAAGCATCCATGATAATCTTACGTTTCAAGATCAACTCATTGACCGGAAGATAACCGCCACTAGCGACCACCCAACCGCCGGCTTCTTTATTGCCAAGACGGCCCATCGCTGCGACAGCGCCATTGCCAACAAGTTTTGCGGTTTCTGGAATATCAAGTTCATAAACGATCTTGCGCGCGCGATTGTTCAAAGCAAAATCGCGAGAAGGTGCGCGGTACCAGCGGCTGTCAGCGACAAGGCCTCCACCCTCTTCACGAATATCCGGGCCCATGCTTGGAATAAAGATCGGCGTTGCAAAACCCAGAATCTCCCATCCCTGCGTGTTGTAGTCGACGAAAAGACCCGACAAGCCTTGCTCCTCGGGACGAAGGGCATCGATAGCAAATTTCGGTTGCCATAGGCCTAGCTGCCAGTGACTGTCGAGCTCACTCCAGTCTTTCTTTTTTCGACCCAAAAACACTTTGAGATCTGTCTTACCGTGAGAAGCTAAGTAGGCTTCGTGAACGACGAAATGAGATTGACCTCGGCTGAAAAAGGTCCCCCCGGAAACGTCGGCCACCATATCGACCCAAGATGTTTCTTTAAGAGCTGAAAGACGTGCGGAAAGAAGCTGGCTAAAGCTCAGCTGCGGAGATTCGGGAATGGAAGTAAAGTACTGCATCCCCTCCATACGAATTTGGCCGTAAACTTGTGCGGGAGCAGAAGAAGACTTTGGCTGTTGCAAAGAGCTAACGCCCTGAGCTTGAAGTTCCTTCAAGTTCAGGGTCTGCGTTTTTGATTTTGCCGTCACCGCCATGCTCGCAAGCATCGCGGCGAAATAGGTCCTTTTCCGCACATCAGCCTCTGGATAAAAGTCCAGCGTGTAGAAGATAAGAAAAGGCTTTCAGAGTCAACGGAACCACGCGTCGGTTCGCTGTCAGATCAAATATAGAGGACCTGAGGGTAAAAAAACGTCACTTTGTTTGAAAAAACTACCCCTAAAAAAATACCAGGAATCGGCGTTTTTAGAGTAAGTGCTCAATTAACCAATGCGGGTCGTCAATCGGGATATCATGCCCTGCCCAGGAATGCATCGCCGGTTTCACACCCCACTTTTCCGCAATCTTCAAAGTGCACGTCGGCGACACCAATCGGTCCCCGTAACTTCCCAACAATCGAACATCTCCGGGAGCTTCATGCGGAAACTGATAGCGAGAGGCTGCAACCAACTGACGAAGAATGTTTTCAATGCGCATCGGGTTTTTCTTTGTGAAAGCGGCCAGAGCCAAAATCTCTTCCTGACGGCGTTCGTGACTGTTGGTCACCATATCGAGAATCACTTTCTCCCAAGCCATTTCATCTTTTTGCGCCGCCACCAGATGCGCAGATTTTAAAAAGTTCATCGGCTGAAAGCGCTCGTAAAAACGCGAAAACCCGGTGGAGCTTGTGCACACCAGATAACCGCGCTTTACTTCATGCGGATATTCGCGCATCCACTCGGTTGTGACCATGGCGCCTAGAGACACCGCCATGATATTGAAAGGCTCTTGATTTTTGACGAACTCAGAGCGGGAGCGCAGATCTTTGACGTATTCAGAAATATGCAAAGGACTTTTTTCTTCGTGGCGCGTGCCGTTTCCGGGAAGATCCAAAAGCTCAATACGATCTTCGGGAAAACGTTCTTTCATTTTACTGACGAAGGAACCCCAGTGTCCTACTCCGCGAGCTAATCCTCGAAGGAAAATCCAGTTTCTAGCGTGCATACCATAGCTCCTGCGCTTTTGCGTTCATGATGATTTTTTGCGACTCTGGAGGCGCGGCCCATGCTTGCGGCGACGCCACCGCGCGTATCAGAAACTCCATCAGCGTATTATGCCGACGTAAAGTCCGACGGTGACGATGCCCTTTAAGCGGATTGAACGGGCCTTCCGCTCTGAAAATCTGCCACGGATTTTTTTTGACCCACATCCACGAACCCATCTCTAAACAGAGAGGAAGATAAGAGCCCGGATGTTTTTGTCTGTGCGAATCATAGATGTAATCCCAGAGATCGCCGTGAGTTGTATAGGCTTTTGCCTGCGGTTCAAAGCGATAAAAATGATGCGGGTAAGTTCGATCCAGCAATTCTTTAAGAGAATACGCTAAAGACAAATCAGGGAAAGGTTTCACAGTTTTTGCGTAGGGAAACCACAAGCGATCCTGAAAACCAAAACCCGAGTGCACGTCCAGCGTGATCGCTAAAGAACTTTCTTTGATTTCTTTTTCGACGGCACCGACCAGAGCTTGCGCTTCGATCTCCATCGGCGCACCCTCTTCGCCGCGATACCACGGGATCTTGTTGCTGACGCGATGGCCGCCGACCCAACGTGCGGGATTTTCCGCATCAATCGGAGCATTACGCATTAAATCCACCCCGCGTGGGTTGCTGCGCGTTTTGCGATAAATGCCGATGGGATTCACAGTAGGAATAAAAAAGATGCGGATGTTCTGCAGCGTTTTTTGCAGCGTCTCATCCCACAAAGCGAGCTCTGCCAAAGAGTTCATCAGAGCTACACACACTTGCGCGCCGATACGCTCTAGACCATGTACGCCACCAATGAAACCTAAGACCGGAGCCTTTGGATCTTTGCTGCCAAAAGTAATTTTGTAGAGAGGAAATTTTAAAGAACCCTGTTCACTGAACGCGAGAATTTCAGTGCGCGCTGATGGCCCCAAATCGCGAATTCTTTTTTCGATTTGTTGAATCTCAGGTAACAAACTCATGGCGTCCCCTCAGTGAATCTCTATTGTTGGCGAAGTCGGGAAAGTCTCCAACGGATAACGCTCGAAGCCATCGAAGGAGGCATTGCACCCTTTTTGGAAGAGGAGTAACCTGCCGTCATTAGGAGAAAGTTATGATGAGCTTAGAAACTCTATTGCAAAAAATGTGGGTTGATTATTGTGAACTGAATCCAGCGGCTAAACGCATTTATGACCTTTTCGTTGCTGAAGGCGAAACCGTCATTAATGACCACATTGCTCTTCGTACTTTCAATCATCCGCGCCTGGGCATCGAGTCTTTGGCCCGCCAATTCAAAAAATACGGCTACGTTGAAAAAGGTGATTATACTTTCGTCGAGAAAAAGCTCTACGCTAAACACTATGAGCATCCGAACGAAGATATGCCAAAAATCTTTATCAGCGAGTTGGAGCTGGAAAAAGTATCGCCATTCATTCGCGAGACCGTGAACAAACTTGTCGACCAACTTCCTGACTCTGTGATTGAAAGTGAAACCTTCGCGATGGCGGGACGCCCTTGGAAAATGACTTACGCGCTTTACTCTGAGCTTGCGAAAGAAAGCGAATACGCTTCTTGGGTCGCGGCCTATGGTTTCCGTCCGAATCACTTCACGATCAACATTAATAAGCTTAAGAAGTTTAGCGACATTCGCGTCTTGAATGATTTCGTAAAATCCAAAGGCATTGTCTTGAACTCTTCCGGCGGCGAAGTGAAAGGCACAAAGGCGGATTATCTTGAACAAAGCTCGACGATGGCGTCAGAGATTCCTGTAAAGTTCGACGATGGCACTCACAATATTCCTGGTTGTTACTATGAATTTGCGAAGCGCTATCCACTAGAGAACGGCAAACTTTATCAGGGATTTGTTGCCAAATCCGCTGACAAGATTTTCGAAAGCACGAATAAGCAAAAATAATTTACGCGATTTTCTTAATCACGAAATGAAGCGTGTCTTGATCAGGCTCTTGCGTTTTCCATGACGGATGAGCCTGTAAAAACGTATTCACCAATTGTGAATCAAACTGCGTTCCCGAACAGCGGCGCAACTCTGCATAGACCACGTCATCCGGAAGACCCTTACGATAAGCCCGCGTCTGCGACATCGCATCGTAGGTATCTACCACCAAAATAATCCGCGCCAACAACGGAACTTCGTCGCCGCGTTTTTTATCTGGGTAGCCCGTCCCGTCCACGCGCTCATGATGACCGCGAATGCCGGGAAGAATTTCGGAAAAGAACTGATGACGAGCCAACGGCTTCACGATCTCTTCGCTGAGAACCGGATGACTTTGCATAATAAGATGTTCGGACTCGTCCAGCTTGCCTGGCTTGGCGATGATCGATTGAGGAACGCCTATTTTACCGATATCATGGAAAAGCCCCGCGAACTCCGCGAGTTTTTGTTCGTACTCGTTAAGACCTGCATCGCGAGCGAGCTTTCTCGACATCTCCCCCACGCGGCAACAGTGAGCATAGGTCGCCGGATCCACGACTTTTAAAGACTGCATAAGCGCTTGAGCGGCATCATAGGCCCAAGCAGGAATGTCTCCCCAAGAAGACGACATATGGCTTCCTTCCCCTGTTAGTTTTTTGTCGGTAATAAATCAACAAAACTTGAATGAGAGAAAATTTTGCGATCTCGTTTTGAAACACTCAATCGTTGACAGGACCCGGGAGGATTGAAAGACTTTGTTTAGAGACAATAGGAAGGATTCTATGAAAAAGTGGCTTCTTGTATTATCAGTTTTGGCTTTCTCATCTGCTTCTTATGCGCAAAAAATTAAAGTGCGCAAAGTAAAAGGCAATCAGGCTATTGTCGACTTCGCTGGCGGAACGCTTGTTCCCGGTCAGGTTTACGAACTGGCTGGCGACGTTTTTGAAACATCCCCAGGCTCTATGTCCCGCAAGTATGTCGTCGCTTTGAGCTTCAGCCTTGAAAATACGAAGTCAGATGCTTCCGGCGCAGAAAATGAAACAGATATCACTCTGACAGGTCGCTTTGGCTGGAACTTTGGCAATATCGAAGTTGGCCCTTTGGGATCCTACAGCTCTAATGCCAACGGACCTATTACGACCAATATCTACAAGGTCGGCGCCTTCGGTGATTACAACTTGATCGCCAACACTCCCGGCGAGTCTTTTCTTTACGGCGTGGGCGGCACCGCTTCCTTCGGGCAAATTGATACAGGCACGGGATCAAAACCGAATTTGATGGATTTCTTCGTAGGTCCATTCGCAAAGTGGTTCCCATCTGGCAGCAACGTCGGCTTCCGCGCGGATCTTGGCTTTATCTATCAAAAACAATCCGGCGGCATCGGCGGCGACGTGACTGTGTCTGGTCTCTCAACATCCGCGGGCCTGATCGCTTACTTCTAATTGCATGTTTGTCAGCCCACCCCTGCGTACAAGAGCGTGGGCTCTCTCAATACACCAAACTGCCCTGTTTGCCCTTCTCCGGCACCTGTCATAAGTTTGTCCTGGCTATTATATTTACTTACTGAAAACGCTTCTTGAGAGCGCTTTATTTACATTCAAACGCGGATCTCAATTTGAGACATGGAATAGAATCTGCACATTTTCTGAATAAATGAGGTGGCACAATGAAAAAATGGGCGATCGTTCCCCTGCTCGTATCGCAAGTCGCTTGGGCTGGAAATTCCACATTAGAAATTTCTCAGCGCTGCCAACCGCTTTCCGCACGCGAGAAAGCACTTTATTCTAATGATTTCCGCTGGGGCTTTGACCTTCCCGGCATGATGCAAAAGTTTACAGAAATCTATGACTCGGATAAACGCCTGCCCCGCCGGGCTTACTGGGATGCTCAGAAAAATGTTTTAAAACTTCCGTATGATGAGTTTCGCGGAGGCGATATCGAAATCAATGAAAACTTCGTGCAATCGATCGCACGCCATGTTGAGCGCGCTTTTGAACTGAAATATATCGACGCGGTTTTCTTCCCGGATATGGGACATTCACATCTTTTAATTCCGCAACAGCTTATGACGGATAAGTATGATAAATATCCTGTCCAGCAAATGTCTTTGATGTATCAGGATATGTTCAAAGACTCTCAGGTCGAAGTTTTGTATCACACCGCCGAACAGCTCAAGGCCTTGGATGACAACGGCCAAGTGCTGAATGACGAACACATCAAATGGCGCCACCACACTCGCAATATCGTGGGACTTATCAATCCGACGACGGATCTAAAAGTTCTGCAGAATCCACAAAGCAAAGCCAACACCGTGGGCGAAGTGCCGGGTTATTACTGGTGGGGTGCGGGTTTTAACCTTAGCGCTCAGAAGGAAGGCTGTTTCGAGTATCGCCACAACGGCCGCATCTATTACTTCGATCTGTCTATGTACGATCTTGAGCCCGATCCGACCACGCGCTCGCAAGACGGCGGATACTAAGGATGAAGCGACAGTAACTTGGATTGAATTTTAATTTAAAGCATAAAGATTCTTTTAATAAAGGAGAGAACATGAAGAAGGTATTACTGGTAACAATGGCAATGATGATGGCCGGTCCCGCCTTTGCGAAGGGCCTTGCGAAGCAAGATCTTGAAAGAAAGTCTTTGGAGATTTTGATCGCGAACGCAGGTTCGGTTCAAATGGTGGGCGACGTTCACTCTTACGAGACATTGTCTTCTATTTTGGCTTCAGCGATGACTCCGCAAAAAGGTTTTACGACAAAGATCACGAACAACTGCACCGTCAGCCGTGACGCCGTCAACGAGTGCGGTCTTTTGATTGAATCCATCATGGACGGCAGCGGCTTTGCCGGAGAGACGCATATCGCTTACGAAACAGTATCTTCAACTAAGAGCGAGCTTCCCGACAAGATGCTCATCCAACGCGTGCAAGTTTCCCGCGGCCACTAAGTTTAGATAAAAACTGAAAAATAAAAAACCCACGCTGTTAAGGCGTGGGTTTTTTTTACCTAAAGACTGAAGGCTTGCGCCTGCAGTGATTACCAGTTGAAGCTGTTTTCGTCGTAGCCCCAGTTTGCAAGAGCTTTTTTGTACATGCCCTTCATGAACTTTTGAGCTTGGTGAGGTTTCAAACCTAAAGCGGCAGCAGATCTGTTTGTCAAATCTTGCATACCAGCGTTGTCACCCAAAGAAAGATCTTTTGCTGCTGCCAAAGCGTCAGAGAATTGAACACCGAATACAGCACGGAAAGTTTTGTCCATGTCTTTTTCAGATGTTGTTCCGCGCTCAGCGGCTGCCACAGCCCAAGAGTTCAATGCAGAAGCGACAGCAACTGCTTTGTCTTGTTTGAAGCCGTATTCTTTCATCAACTTGTCAGAAGCCAATTTAACAAGCTTCTTATTAGCATCTGAGTTCAAAGCCGCGAAGTTTGTATCTGATGCAGAAGAAGAAGTTTTGTCGTTGATCGCTTGACCGTAGTTAGTCTCGCCTGAGTTTGCATTGTAAAGAACGCCGTTTTTACCCAACCAGTAAGTACCGTTCGCTACGTCTTCCCAGTAGAAACCTGTTGTACCAACACCGATCGTTGTACCACCGACGTATCCAGCAAATTCTGAAACGTCAGCATAGTATTGGAAACGTCCCAATTCGTCATAAACAGCCGCATCTCCGTTAGCGTCGAATTTAACATACCAAAGGTCGTCAGAACCGTGACCGTAGTCATTGTAGTGAGGATCTTCAGTCACTGTGATTCTTTGGCCGTTTTTCTCTAGGAAAGTACAACCTGGAGTTGCCTCTTGAGTTTTACAGATGTCTCCGTAAACAGTTTCGTACGGGTAGTAAATTGTTTGGCCGCCACCGCCGCCACCACCACCTCCGCCGCCACCGCAGGCTGCGAAGCTTGTTGCAACGATTGTTGCCATCATTGTGCGCATTACGTTTTTCATTGTGGTTCCTCCATTTTGTGCTTTCAGAAGAAAGCTATAAACTTTTTTGTAATTAATAAGTCAAATGAACTCTCAGTAACTTATCTCCGCAATAGTAGTCGAACGAGTGAGCTCCCTTGGATCCCTCAAATACAGGTGTGTCCATCGGACGACAGCCTGCAGAGGACTTTAATCGCAAGCGAGCGGGTGACACCAGTTCAACCGCAGAACCATCCTTTGCAAAAACCGGTACCAACATTTTGACACCACGGCTGAGGCCGGAACTTTCCGTGGTAAAGAGAGCTGGAATCTTCGCTGCTGCACTGCGCGCGTCTTTTAAAGTGAGCGGGAAGTACAAATTCGTCATCAGCATGTCAGGGAAGAACGTATAACGCTCAAAACTTTTGCTCACAACACGACCGGTCACAAGGTCATGATACTGAATTTCTGAGTTCGTGAGGACGAAGCTCCCCTTGCGTTGTTGCCCCGAATACACGGCGCGCACCCACAAAGCGGAGTCAAATTGGGACCGTTCCGCCTTCAAAGCCTGATCCAAAAGCTCCCAGTTTTTATTGTCGAATAAAGACAAGCGCTGCTGACGGTTGAGTCCTTCGCCGAACCAGAAACTGCCGGCAAACTCATCCTGCGCGTAATCTAATGAGTGAACCTTATCAACACGCGTATCCAAAATATTGCGATACGTGCCTTGATTCGCGAAAAGATCCAACTCCATAAAGTTTTCGATCTTTCCGTTCACGACTTCAGCAATCGCGAAATTGTAGACATACGAAGGCTTCGCTTCGGTTCCCTGGTTTTTTGCCAAAAGAACGGGAACACGGCCAGCGACGACTTGCTCGCGGCGCGGTTCGATCACGTCGATGATTTTGTAGCCTTCGTGCTCGACAAGAGCTTTAAGTTCGTTCTTTTCATTCAAATAGTAAAAACGAACTTCCGATCTTTCGACATCATCGGGATTTTCCCAACGATCCCGCAAAGATCTTTGGCGATCAGGATCTTTGCCTGTTCCGACCCAAGCAGGACGTTTTGTCGCGCCCACTTTCTGCCAGAAAACCGTATAAGGCATTTGCGCTTTTTCGCCGGAGTACTTGAAGCTTTCAACAAGTTTACCGGTTTTATCGAAGACAAAGAAACTCATCGGAGAAGGACCGGGCTCTTCCACTTCGCTTTTATCTTCAAGAACACCAAGAACATATTCGCTGCGTCCGTCATTGTTCAGATCAATGCGGGCCATCACTTGTTCACGAAGATTATCGCTGTCCCCGTCAACACGAATCTTCGTTCCGCCTTCCGCCACGTAAGAGCCGTTGCCGTTATCAGCTACAATCCACATCTGCCAGTTGTTCTTCTGCTGAGACATGGCGATGTAGTCGCGCTGTTCAGGACGAGCATCCAAGTTTTCGTCGATCGGTGCGAAGGTCACGCGCGTGCGAGGCATATTCGCTATATTGAAGACCCGCATATCTGACGATGCCATTTCTGGAGTCACGTTGACTGTGATCTCGCTTTCAAAAACATAACGACGTGCCTCTTGACCGCTAACACTGACATCGACGGTGAGATCCAACTCGCTCGGGACGCGAGATTGCGAAGGGTCTGCGGTGTCGACCAAACTCATCATCACAACGTACTTGCGCACTTCGTTTTGCTGCCATACTCCAGGATAAGGAGCCGCCTCTTTAACCGAAGTGATCCACGGACGAACGGCCTCGGCATGTGGCTTTAAAAACTGCGCGTTCATTTTGACTTTGCCGATGTCGACCGCTTGCCATTTGTTGACGAACGAAATCTCAAAGCTCAAGTCTTTGGACTTACGATCCCAATCAATTTCGACCTTTTCTTTATCCGCAGGAACAATCAAAGGTTGTAAAGGAACTTTGAGCGCCGTTTCCAGGTCCAAGTTTCCAGCGACAGAATATTTCTTATAAATTTCCCTTTCAGGGCTCAAGACTTGTCCTTGTTCATGAGAGCCCCCTTGCACCAAAGAAAGGTTGGATTTCAGTGCTCGGGCCCCTAAAACAAGACGTGCATAAACCTCACTGGCTGGAATGCCGCGAGCGAGAAGCTCTGCTGCCGCCGCCGCAACGAAAGGAGAAGCTTGAGACGTACCGGACAAGTATTCATAACCCAATGTCGAGCGGAAACGCACCGGGCGCTTCGCTTCAGGATACGTGCTGAGGATGTTTGTGCCCGGAGCAACAATGTCGACACCACTTCCGAAATTTGAGAAATGCGAGAACGCTCCGTCGGGACCGCTCGCGCCCACACAGATAACATTTGGATAAGCGCACGGCCTTAAGAGTGCGCGAGTTGAATCGTTCCCCGCCGCCGCCACGATAATCACGCCGCGAGCTTGCGCTTCAGCGATCACTTTGCGCATAAATTCGGAGTCACGGGCCTGTGGCCAGCCCATCGAGAAATTAATAACTTTAGCACCGGAGCGCATCGCATAGATCACGCCACGGCCGACCATATCACCTAAGCTTCTGTTGATACTTTCCCGACCCGCTTCCAGAGGAGAATCGTAAATAGAAAGCGGCTTCATGGGTTCGCTCGGCTGCACGCCGATCACTTGCACCGGTAAAATCGCAACGTTTTCACTGAGACCACGAACGCCGATATTATTGTCGGCTTCCGCAGCGATGATCCCAGCCACGTGGGTTCCGTGTCCTTGGTCGTCACCGAAATCAGGGCGCCCCAAGATGCCTGCGGAATTCACTCCACCTAAAAGACTCCATCCCTGGCAATCCAAAGGATAACCATTTTTATCCTGATCCACTTCAGGATTGCTAAGATCCATCCATTTTTTTTCGCACTCTTTGCGCTCGCCATCTTCCACACACTTTAAAAACTTTTGCAGAGCGCGGCACTCAGATTCATTGCGATGAAGAACGAGTTTTAAATCCGGGTGATCTTTTTGAATTCCCGTGTCGAGAACGGCGACAAGAACCTTTTGTTTTGCCTTATAGCGTGAAGGCAGGCGCACGTCTTCCTGCGCCCGTGCTGGAACTTTATACGTATGCAAAGGATCGAGATCGATCATTTGCGGGAGACCCTGATTGTTCAAGCCCCACTGAAATCCTGAAAAAGGATCTGCGGCAAAAGCGTGAAGACTTACCAATGAGGTCAAAGTAAGAATAACGTGTCTCATCGGAAGCTCCCCAATGAACGGTCCAACTCAATCGGTGAAATACCTGTCTTCGTCGCGAACATATTAATCAAACCGTTGGCGTATTCGACGTTCTTTTTCGGGTCACCCAAAGTGTTCGAGAAGTATTCCAAGTCCCCGTCTTCATCGCCGGTACGGAAACCATTGATGCGCACAAAGAACACGTAATTTTCCTCGCCCAGGAATTTCAATAACTGTGGCAATGGAATTTCCGCTTCAAGAACGTAAAGCACATTCGTCATCCACTGCGTTTGTGACTTTTTATCCTTTGGATAGTTTGCCGAGTAACCGAGGAGTTTCGACATCCAAGGAATCATACAGTCAAAGTAAGTACCGTTCACCCAAGCGCCGCCGTTGTTTTGCATCGTGCGCTCTTTCTGACGGTCTTCATGGTATTCTTCGCAGATTTGTTTGTAACGGCTCTTGCCTCTTTCGAAGTTGCCGTTACCCATGACACGCATCATATCGTCGAACATCTCTTGATCATTCGCGCGGGCTTTACGGCCCATTTTCTGACTGAGCTTTTGGAAAATAGCACCGATGAAGCGGGCTCTTTTCACAGGTTTGCCATCCGCATCCGGTTGCAAAATCAAGTCGCGAATTTTATCCAAGCCCCCCGGCAAGATCGAGAGATTTGCCGAAATACGATAGAAGTCTACCGCCGTCACATTGGCGAAAGCCTCGGGCTCGATCAAACGGTACGAGGAAACCGGAGAACCCTTAAGCTCCCCTTGAACCTCGTCGATGAGCTTTAAGAACTTTTTACGGTTCAAGTGCCAGCCGCCCCAGACGTGTTGGATCATCGAGATGGAAGGATATTGCTTTCCGTTCGTCGTCAAATCAGCTTCTGTCGTGATCATTCTCCAGTACGCTTTACCGTAAGGCGTGTTCGCTGGATTTGGATCGTCATTACGAGCCAAGTCTGCGCGGCCTTTGGGCCACCAACGATTGAGAATACCTTCGATCCAATCCATCGCAAAACCAAGAAGGTCACGGCCTTTGAGTTCGCCTCTTTTATTCGAGAACAAAGTCACTTCTTCATCTTTAGGATTTAAATCCGGCGCTTCAAGACTGCGCGGGTAACGGATTTTCAACAAATGGTCTTCGTTGAATGAACTCACACGCATTGCCAGGAATTTCGAACGCAATTCTTTCGTTTTCAAATCGTGATCGATTTCGAATTTTTTGTGACTGAAATGTGTGTACAGAAGCTCGGGATCGTTCTCTTTAAAGAGTGCGCGCAGTGCCGGTTTCAAATTGTCGCGGGTTTTGATAAAGTCTTGAACGACTTTTTCATTCGCACGGTCCGTATCGATGTATTCCGCCAATTCCGGATTGTAGCTGATTACGAAAGCGTCCGTATTCAACTCAGTCCATGTCGTACTTGCACGAGCGCGAACCACGTTGATGAAGAAGTTCACATCCAACGAAAGCCCCAAAGCTTTCGCACCTTGGCTGCGCACATAAACCTGAATGCCGTCGCGCGTTCGCATGAAGCTTGTTTGGCGCAAGATCACGCGGGAGGCATCCCCGCCCACGGTCACGGAGTTGACGTAGTTCAACGGCGAAATTCCCATTAATACGTCGAGTGAAGAAGACAACTGACCGTAAACGGACAACGCTACAGAGTCCGTAATCGTAAACACTTCCCCTTCACGCAATTCCGAGAGGAATGCATCCAAAGGCTGACGCTGTGTTTTGCCGTCTTCCGAAGTGACAAGTTCCTTTTTAGAAAGAACTTTTGAAAGGTTCGACATAAAGCGCGGGACCAAAAGATTCTGCCAAGGAACTTTCGTGCCTTCCTGAATAGAAAGCAAAGGACGAACGTGCGTATAGTCACGCATCACTTGGATGTTCGCGCCGCCCACAGGAATCACATCAGGAACGCCATCCAAAGCCATAAAGTAACCTAAACGTCCTCCGACACTCATGTTATCCACAAGCTGAATCGCTGCGGAACTTCCAAAGTAAGTTCCCGTTGTCACGTGACGAGTCGCCGCGAGATTGAGTCCGCCCACAGGACCGCCCCAGGCTTCGACTTTTTGGTACAGCGGCTCGAATGGTTTTTCCTTAATGTGTTGATAAATGCGATCCGTGATCTCTTCGCGGCGATTCGCATAAAGATCGCTCACCTTCAAAAGATCCAACTTTTCGTTGATGTGATTCAAAACCGTTCCAATCACGGCGGATTTAGAACGAATACCCAAGTAACGGCCCAGGTCGCCGTCTTGGAAGGGAGATTGACGATCCCCGTGCGAGAAACGCTGCGGATACCCCGGCACGAATTCTTTCGTGACCTTCCCGTTCTTCACCAAACCGGAAGATGTCGTGATATCCAAAGAAGGAAGCGGCCAAGAAGCAGCCCCTTTCAAATTGAAAAGTTCTAAAGCGTTGTTCGCTCTGTGCATCAGCTTCGCAAGCACTAAAGACTCAAGCTCTGGCGGGAACGCCCCTGCTTTCACGATTTCCTGAAAGTCAGAGTATCGAAGCTGCGCCAAACGACGAGTCAACCAGCGAGCATCTTCGTAAGTACAAGCGGAGAATGACTCTGCCGAAGGATGCGTGATCACGACGTGACCTGAAAGAACAGATCCTAATTTTGCAGAGTAACGGTTGATAGACTCCGGCACATCCACCAAAGCAAACGGCATGATCAACGCGCGGTAAGCCCGATAGCGCGAAAATCTTTGCACCATAGGTAAATGATCGGGATTGTTTGGATCTGGAGCATAACCCCAGTGAATGTCGAAATACTCATTCACAGCCGGCTCAAGAACCGCATCCGAAAAAACAATTGAGTGATTTTGTTTGTTGTCTTCAATGACCCAGCCGCGACTTTCAAAGTCCGACGTCATCGCCTCTTGCGCTTTACTTAAAAATTCTTTTTTTTCGTCTTCGGAGTTAAAGAATAAACGCAAGTTACGGTAGTACTTCGGAGAAGGAATATAGTAACCAAGCTTACGCAACAAAGCCGCACGCATCAATGTTGTGTGCGTGTAACGACTTAAAGAAAGACGATAGAATAAATTAGGATTTTCCAGAGATTGAACACGCGACATATACGTAAAGTACGGAGCCGCCTCTTCAGAAAGGAACTTCACGCCTGTTTGCGCGCGAGGATAAGAACCCGGAGCTTCTTCCACAGCAGGATAAATACGATCCTGCCACATTTTATTTTCGAGTGGATTCAATTTACTAAGGTCGGTACCTTGCGCCGCCAAAGCCGCTGCCTGCCCGACATCCAACGCCACACCGGAGCTGCTCACAAGGTCTGCGGAAGGCTTTTTCACCGATTTTAATGGTAATGAAACGCTCTCTGCACTCGCAATGGAGAGCATCATCAAGCAGATCGCACAGACAATAACTATTCGCAGAGACATTCCAGCACTCCCGGTGTCAAAAGGAATCCAAACTTCGGCTCCGCCTCCGTGAGAGCAAAGAGCAGGCCAAAAAACGTCATGCAGTTTGGAAATAATTCTCGTTTATTTCGTCCCTGCACAAAAAAGCCGCAGAGAACTGCGGCCCTAAGGAACTTTTTATAGGCTTGTCGCCATTATCGACATTGACCCGTGTAGTGAGTCAGCAGCGTTTCTTCGAAGTCTTCGCGCTCTTCTTCACTCACGATATACGCACCCAATGCACGTGTGCCTTCGATACCGAAGCGACCGATAACTTCGGGAGCTGTGAAATCTGCGCGCAAATTATCGAAGTAAATGTAAGAATCTTTGTAAGGATAGTTAGAGTCATACACACGGATAGCGATCATCCCATTGGACATCTTCTGATAAGACTTTGCCATCACAACGTGCTGAGTAGTACGGCCCGCACGAAGATTAATCAGAGTCAAACGGCGTCCATCCAAGTTCCGCATCAACTGGGCAATTGTCTCACGGTTTCTCGAGTCCAAACGCTCACCACCGCCGAACACCATTCCGACGTTGGAAACTCTGAAGAAATGATCGGCTTGATTGGCTTGAATATCGAGACGGAAATTGCGCTGCACTTTTTGATTGTCATCGAAGTTTTGCGTATACCCGATGAGCAAACGATTCCACAATCCATTCAGTGATTGTGCACTTTCATAAAAATTGCTCTGCTCAACAGCGAAGACCTGATACTTTTTTAACTTCACCGCCATGTACGTCGATTCATTTGTCCTTGGATTAGACGAATCGTCGCCATAATACATTCCCACTTTCGGGACCACGGAAGCTCGGCGAACCATGTCCAGAAGCGAAGCCACACGGTCATCCATACTGCGCGGGCTGTGGCTGTTATAACGGGCTAGGTAAGAAACCATCCGCTGTGTGCTCGAAAGCGCCCAGCAACCGGCAATCGTCGCCACACCACTGCGGAACGGCCAATTCACGATGGGAAGATTTCTTTTTTCGTCAAAAGCATCGGGCCGGATCGCCGCATAGATCGAGCCGACGTGAAGATTACGGCAACTGAGGTTTCTCACCAAGGAATCGTCGATGGATTTGTTTGAAATGAACCGACCTTGCGTCACGCGGGCACCATAGGCCTTTTCAGCAGTGGCGATAAAAGAGGTCGCCATTCCAGCGACAAACAACAGGGAAAGTTTTAAAGCTCGCATTCAACGTTCCTTTCTTTTGCAACGTCGAAGGCTAAAGCAATTCACAATCCAGGGCGAGAAGCTGTTTAAGGGATTTTCAGCTGACTAAGAATTTGACAGGTGACTTTAGAGGGCCGCGGAACACGGCCCTTCGGATTTCAAAGAACTAGAAGTTAATACCAAGACCGACAGTGCCGTAGAACGTGTTCAGCTCGGCTTTTTGATTCAAGGAAGTATCGGTGAAGCTGTAGCGTTTCATACCGAAGCCCGCCTCACCAAAGTAACGGTCCGTCCATAAAACTTTACCGTGGAAGTTCAATGACATCGGAGCATCCAGCTTCACTTTGCTGTCCATCGAGCTCACATAGTAAATGAATTCCATGTCCACCCATTTTGGATAACGGAAAATTGGAAGCAAGTTAAAGAAGTCATCAAATACTTTCGGCATCGAACGCGCCCAGAAGGCACCCACACCCAACATCGGTGCTTTCAATTCATCAAACGTCACATTCTGATAAGAAACCATACCGCCGACGGATTCATCGCGGCCCCACAATCCCGGAGTCGCACGGTATTTGAAGTCCAACGTCATAACGCTCAATGGAGCCGTATTACCCGCCGTATCCACCTTCAACTGATTGAAGGACTGGAAGTACTTGAAGCTCACGCCCCAACGCTGACGAGACAACCAATAATTCGTCCAACCAAAAAGATCTTCGAACCACTGATTGTAGGCCAGCTCGCCCATGATTACAAAATCGCTCGAAGCTTGAACACCCGTGAAGCGGCCTGAAAGCTCGCGCGGATAGCCTTTATAAAGTTCGAAATAAGATTTATAAGTTTTGCCTTCGAATTCAACGTTCAAGTACGAACGATTGATCTGCCCACGCTCTGTCGCTTTGAAGTGCCACACAAAAGCAGCGGGATCTCTTTCATTTGTTTCGACCGCGTTTTGTTCCGAGCTGATATTCGCCAGAGGTTGCTTCCGTCCCTCCAGCTTGATGCCGTCAATGTACGTTCCTGTCGGAGTTCTACGGCTTAAATACACACGTGATTGTGCGCGCGGAATTTCAGAAAGTTCAAATTTCTGTTTGAAAACCCCGCCGCCCTGGCCTGGAAGATAAATTTTAGGATCGTCTTTTTTAATAACGGACGCCCAGAATTTGCGAGGATCCCCGATCGTCGCTTCAAAACCCAACATCTTCGTCAAAGAACTGTATTGATCCGGATTCAAAATAATCGAGCGCCCCAAGGGGCGTGTGTCATAACCAACGATGCGCAAAACGCCGGGTTTCTTGGTATCGGAAATATCCATCAGCTCCAGTTTGTTTGGAACTGTCACGAATTCGTAAGACTCTCCCGTACCAAGCTCCGCAAAGAAAGCGGTGGGCATATCAACAGCCACCGGCACGGAGTTTTTCAATGCCGCTTCTTCATTTTGCACGAGCACACGTGGCGTTGTTGGATCTTGACGAACTTTTCCCATGATCACGTTGTTACCGGAAGACTTCGTCCCATAACGTTGCGAACACATCTTCGTTTGATTGCGACCATCTGTTTGCGTGATACAAAAACGGAATGAATCTTTTTGCCCCCAGAATGGCGCATTCGTGGACTTCACGTCCGTGATCGCATAAGCAGAGCCGAAAATTCCAGAGCGAGCCACGTCCTTGGCAGCAGCTCCGCGCGTGATCAAGCCCTTACGCCATTCATCGAGTTGTTTCTGCCAGCGCACGTGATCGTCTTGCGAAAACGAGTACGTCCATAAAACTGTGCCCGTGCGTGAAATCATCTCCAGCGTTCCGTGAGTCATCAGCTTGTCAGGCCAGGCCATGACCAAAGCAAACTTCTCGGCCTCACCGCTGCTCAATACTTGGTTCAACTGAGAATGAGTTTTACCCAAAGGAAGCAATGCGAAGAAAAAATTCTTCTCGCTAAAAAGAACATTCCCGATTCTCAATACCTTTCCATTTGCCGCGGAAAGATCGTACTCCAACTCCAAAGGCGGAAGAATCACACCGTTATCGAGCTGATCGAAATAGAGGGGTTTATTAAATTCCCGGGTTGCCGCGGTTTTTAGCAAAGATTTTTGCGGTGCTGGAATCTCTTCTTGAGTTTCCGCGGGAGCCGCCGGAGGTGCCGCCGATGGAGCGGTTTGTTCTTGAGCCTGTGCGAGCGTTCCAAAAGTCATTACGAGGGACAAAACAAGATGCTGCGCAATATTCACGATGATACCTCTTTGATTGTTCTTTTAAAATTTTAGTAAATGCGAGGTTTCGTAACAAGCTAAAATATTGGACTGTCTGGGATTTTCGGATTATTAAGACGTCTTAAACCCGAAGGAGCCTTATGTCTTCCGCTCGTACGATCTACCACATGAGAGTCGAACAAATCATCGATCACACGCCCACGGTGCGTGAGTTGGTTCTCAAAACAGAAACTCCGGCTGAATTTAGCTTTAAAGCAGGCCAATTCGTCATGCTTAACATCCCTCAAGGTGAAGCGAAGCCGATTTTGCGTGCTTATTCTATCTCTTCCGATGACCGCATTAAGAATGGCTTCCGTCTTCTTTTTAAATTCGTCGAAAACGGCGTAGCCTCGACTTTTGTTTGGAACCTCAAAGGCGGCGAGCTCATCAACTTCACAGGACCTTTCGGTAAAGTGTTCTTTCAAGAGCCGCCGACAGAGCAAATCGTTTTCCTCAATACCGGCACAGGCCTTTCGCAGCACCTTTGCTATCTTCTTTCCAAGAAAGAGCAATATCCGAATTTGAAGTACCGCATGCTCTTCGGAGTGCGCACGGAAAAAGACATGTACTATCAAAAAGAGATCGAGGCTTTGCAGTCAGAACTCAAGGACTTTAAGTTCGAGTTTGTACTGAGCCGCCCTTCTGAAACGTGGACTGGAAAAAAAGGTTACGTTCAGCATTTTCTTTCTGAGTTTGACTATAAAAACATTCCGACAACGTTCTACCTTTGCGGCAACGGCGGCATGATCAAAGAAGTGAAGCATCAGTTGATCGAAGTCGACGGTTTCGACAAAACAAAAATTTGGGCCGAAGCTTTTGACTAAAAAGCAGGCCGTGCTTGAGATGATTTTGGCCGGAATCCTTTGGGGTTTCGGCTTCGTCGCGACGGTCTTTGCCTTGCGCGCTTTTACTCCCGTTGAAACTCTTTTTTATCGCTTTGTCGTCGCTTTTTTTATCGGCGAAATTCTTTATCTTTCGTTTAAAGGTCCCAACTTCACAAGTCTTCGCGAAGAACTCCTGCGCGCCCTTCCCGCAGGTTTGTTGTTGGGTGGAATGCTGCTTCTGCAAACTATCGGTTTGAAATACACCACAGCCAGCAAGAGCGGATTTCTGACCAGTCTTTACGTCATTCTTGTTCCCGTTTTGAATTCGTGGTTCTTTAAGACGAAAAGCTCGTGGCAGAACTATGCTTTGACGGTTCTTGCTCTGATTGGAACTTTTATTTTGATCGGCGGGCGTATTGAAGGCGTTAACGTCGGCGATCTGTGGACGATCGGTTGCTCCCTCTTTGCGGCTTTTCATATTATTTATATCGGGAAAATCTCGAACAAAGTCGGCAACGCTTTTCGTTTTAACAATTTTCAGTCGATGTGGTGTTTGCTCGCTTTAACGCCGCTTTTGCTGGCGCAAGAAAAAACCTCTTTGCCTGTTGTTGAGGTCCTGCCGTGGCTGGGGATTCTTTGCCTCGGTATCGGTTCCAGCGTGATTGCCTTTTACTTACAAATCCGCACACAAAGGATTCTCTCGGATTCGACAGCAAGCATGCTGTTCCTTCTCGAATCCCCTTTCGCGGCGCTCTTCGGATTCCTGATTCTGAGCGAACGCCTGAGCCTTTTCCAAACCTCCGGCGCCCTGATCATTCTGCTGGCGTCAGTCCTCCAAATCTGGCTCGACCCCGCCAACAAAAAATAGCCCTCGGACTTCAGAAACAGGGCCCTGGGCCCTTTTCTAGTGATGGTTGTTTTGGAGGTCGTTGCCCTTTTTGAGTGACCAGAAGAAGGACGTGATGATGATGATGCCGCCACTAAGGCCCGTAAACCATTCAGGGATGTGCAAGAATGGATCTGAAAGCATGATCATTGCCAATAAACCGATCGCGTAGAAAGCGCCGTGCTCAAGGAACGCGAATTTCGTCAAAGCTTCTTTTTCAACAAACATGATCGTTAAACTACGAACGAAGAAGGCGCCGATACTTAAACCAATCATGATGATGAACAGATTGTGCGTGATCGCGAACGCGCCAACGACACCGTCAAAGCTGAATGAAGCATCCAAGACTTCAAGATACAAGAACATGCCCGCGCTTGCTTTGTGCACGTCTTTCATTTGCCCGTCAGAAGCTTCCAACCAAGAACCGATCCCGTCCACGATCACGTAAGTGATCAGACCCGCCATACCCGCCATAATAAATGGCAACGCTTTTTCATCCGGCAAGAAGTGCGCGATGATCGCAAGAATAATCAAGCTGAGTGCCACTTCGATCGCTTCGACTTTGCTGCCCAAAAACGCCGTCGGTTTTTCGATAAAAGGAATCCAATGCAGGTCTTTGCTTTCGTCGTAGAAATACTTCAGCGCCACCATCAACAGGAACGCGCCCCCGAAGGCCGCGACTTCCAAGTGCGCCGACAACATCAACTGCGCATAATCGTCCGGACGAGTTGCCGCCATCACAAGAGCTTCCCACGGACTGACATGAGCAATAAACGTGACGATGAGCAGAGGGAAAACCAAACGCATTCCGAAGACGGCGATCAACATACCCCAAGTCAGGAAGCGATGACGCCACACCGGAGTCATCTCTTTCAAAACAACCGCATTCACGATCGCATTGTCGAAGGAAAGAGAAATTTCAAGAACCGCCAAAACCGAGGCGATGAACAAAGCTTGCAGCCCTGCTCCCACAGTCCCACCGTAGTAATGACCTACAAAGTAAGACGCGATCAAACCAATAATTGTAAAGATAAAGGAGCCCGTAAAGTATTTCATCCCTCAAGATTTCTTCGATTCTTGAGGGGATGTCAAATCACTTCAAAACGGACTTTAAGAATTTGCCGGTTTCACTGCTCGAAACTTTAGCAACTTGTTCAGGAGTACCCACCGCCACGATGCGGCCGCCGCCCTTTCCACCATCCGGTCCCAAGTCAATCACGTGATCTGCGGTCTTAATGACCTCCAGATTGTGTTCGATCACGAGAACGGTGTTGCCCTGATCCGCAAGCTCTTGAATCAATTCCACAAGCTTACGAACATCGTCAAAGTGCAAACCTGTTGTCGGTTCATCGAGGATATATAAAGTCTTGCCGGTGCCGCGACGAGAAAGCTCCTTAGAAAGCTTCACGCGCTGAGCTTCCCCACCCGACAATGTCGTCGAGCTTTGCCCAAGCGTCATATAATCCAAGCCTACTCGGTGCAAAGTATCCAGCTTACGGTAAATCTGCGTGTGATTGCGGAAAAACTCGAGAGCTTCCCCCACACTCATTTCCAAGACGTCGGCAATCGACTTGCCTTTGTATTTAATATTTAAAGTCTCGCGATTGTACCGACGGCCTTGGCACGTGTCGCACGTGACAAAGACATCGCTAAGGAAGTGCATTTCGACACGGATCTGCCCATGCCCCAAACACGTTTCACAGCGACCGCCTTTGACGTTGAAACTAAAACGGCCCGGTTCATAACCCCGCAGTTTCGAGTCCGGTAAGTTCGCAAACAGATCACGAATCATCGGGAACAAACCGACATACGTCGCAGGAGTTGAACGCGGCGTTCTTCCGATCGGTCTTTGGTTGATATCGATGACCTTATCGAGCTTATCCAAGCCCTCGATTTTTTTGTAGGGAGACGGACTCGCCAACGCTTTAAAGAAATGTTTCGCTAAAATTTTATAAAGCGTATCGATAATCAGCGTACTTTTCCCAGAGCCGGAAACACCGGTCACAGCGGTGAACGTTCCCAATGGAATCGTCATATCGACATTCTGCAAATTGTTTCCCGATGCGCCGATAATACGCAGCTCTTCGCCGTTCCCTTTGCGACGTTCTTTAGGAACTGGAATACGCAGCTCCCCTTTTAGGTAACGTCCTGTCAGCGAACGCGGATCGTTCGCCAATTCATCGGGAGTGCCTGACGCCATTTTTTCTCCGCCAAGGACACCCGCGCGCGGGCCCAGGTCGACAACGAAATCGGCATAGCGAATCGTGTCTTCATCGTGCTCGACCAACAAAATCGTATTCCCGCGATCCTTCAACTCTCCGATGATATGCAAAAGTCTGTGGTGATCACGCGGATGCAAACCGATACTTGGTTCGTCCATCACGTAAAGAACGCCGATCAAAGAAGAACCCACTTGCGTCGCCAAACGAATACGCTGAGCTTCCCCGCCCGAAAGCGTGCGCGAAGGACGGCTCAGCGACAAATACCCCGTGCCCACCCGGATCAAATAATCCAAGCGGCCAAGAATTTGTTTAACGATTTTTTCCGCAATCAGTTGATCTTTGCTCTTCCATTGAATTTTCGAAATCCACTCGCGCAATTCAACGGCACCCAAATCAGAAAGTTCCGCAATCGTCTTTCCGCCCAGACGAATATTCAAAGCTTCTTGTTTCAAACGCGAGCCGTGACAATCGGGGCACGCGGAAAGCTCCATCTCCTCGCCTTCTTCTTCATCTTCGTCAGAGGTTTTTTTGCCTTTGTATTTATAGACAACTTTATCGAGTTTTTTGCCGCCAACCTCTGAATCAGAAAACTGTTCTTCCTCAACAAGGTCAATAGTGCCTAAGCCATTACAAGTAGCACAAGCGCCACGAGGATTGTTGAAACTAAAAAGACGCGGTTCAATTTCCGGGAAGCTGTAACCGCACTCAGGACAGGCCGAGTGCAGCGAATAAGACGTTCTTTGCCCATCAAGAGTTTCAATGATCACACGGCCATTTGCCATGGAAAGAGCTGTGTTGATGCTCTCTGAAAGACGGAGTTTCATCGTGTCTTTCAAAATCAACTGGTCCACGACAAGATCAATGTCATGCGTTTTCGTTTTCGCAAGCTTCGTCGCTTTATCAAGATCAATCATCTTGCCGTCGACTTTCGCTTTCACGAAACCTTTTTTCGCCCAACGCTGGAACTCCGCTAAGAACTCCCCTTTTTTTCCGGAAGCCATCGGCGCCAGAACATAGAATTTTGTTCCCGCGCTTTTCTTCATCACCTCTTCGATGATTTGCTGCGGAGTTTGACTGCTCACCGGAATATGATGAATGGGGCACTCTGGCACGCCGAGCTTTGCGTAAAGCAAACGCAAATAATCGTAAATCTCTGTCACCGTTCCGACAGTAGAGCGCGGATTCGTGCTCACCGATTTTTGATCGATCGCAATCGCCGGAGAAAGCCCCGTAATCGAATCCACTTCCGGTTTTTTCAACTGTTCAAGAAAATTGCGGGCGTACGCCGAAAGACTTTCGACATAACGGCGCTGACCTTCGGCATACACCGTATCGAAAGCTAAAGAGGATTTTCCACTGCCACTCAAACCTGTAAAGACCGTGATCTTGTTACGAGGAATGGTGACACTCACATCCTTGAGATTGTGTTCTTTGGCGCCCTTGACTACGATTCCATCTTCAGCTTGTGACATAAGTCCTCATTCTAGGCCGAGGACAATGCGCTTCGCAAGAGACTATTGAAAACCAAAGCCGCATTTGCGTTTTAAATACGCATCAGCGTCAGAGTCTGAGAAATACTTGAAATGCACCGCAGATCTTTGGCTTTGGTCAGGCCAAAGTTCTTTCACCGGCACGCGACATGTGCGCGAGCCTTTTGTGACAGTTGCCAAGCCTTTAGCCTGCAAACGCGGCTCTTCTCCACGGCGATCCACACGAATCATCACACCAGAACCTTTATACGAGATTTTGGCAGGGTCCAATTCGCGCACGCCGCGAGTGATCGGACCGTTTTCAGAAAGCACGCCGCCAAGAACCTCTTTGGTATTTTTATCAAAGACCACAGTTTCACCCGTCGGCAATGTCACGATGTGTTTGTTTCCTTGCGTGCGCACATGCGGCAACGTTTTGCGTGGCAGTAAAATAAAATAACTTTCCTGCGTTTGACTGATCGTCGAATTCGGCATGTCGCTGATCGCAAAACCCAAATCCTGCCGGGCCCCGGCTTCAAAATCAAAAGACCACTCACGCATGCGTGAACGATCGCCACCACCCGGCACGATCGCGTTCGGTCCGCGATTCATAAACTTAAAACGACCTGGCTCCGTATCGCCTTCAAACGTGCAAACATCATAGCTGTCAGGATGCGAACCGCAACGCACGGGACGGATACTATGCGGATTGATTGTCCTCTTGGGAGGATTCAAGGTGGGAGTTTCTTGACCTGCTTGAGGAGCGCCCAACGGTTCCGGCAGCGGTGTTCCCCAAATCGGAGGAGGCGCAATATCACGGGCATATTCATTCGCGACTTTACAATCGTCACAAGGTCCACCGGGAAGTTCCGAAGCCTTGACGGCTTCATTTCCTTTTTTAACGGCTTCATTGACAATCTCTGCCGCGTCTTCCACCGCAGGCACACGAAGGGCTTCCGTTTCTTGCGTGGTTTTGACGTGACTTGCGTCTTCAACCCGAGTCACGGGTTTTTCTTCCTGCATTTTGTCTTCGCTCGGATAAAGCTTCATCGCAGGGTCCGAAGATTTATAATAAACCCAGACGCTTTGCCCTTTACGTGAGCCAGTCATGACTTCGACTTTCAAACCATAGTTACCCGAACTAAAAGCTTTGCTTTCTTGAATGCGGGCTTTAGTGCCGGGAGGAAGAACATATTTAACGTTTTTCGTGGATTTTAAAAAGTTCGCAGAGTAGCGCGCATTGAAATAGCCTTGCAGTTCAATGATGTCATTGCCCTTAAAACCAAAGCTTAAAAATGCGAAGAGGACGAGCGCCCCACTTTTCAAAGTGTTCTTCATGTCCTCTTCGTATCGGTCGTATCAAATTAAGTCTTAAATGTTTATGTCGCAGACTTCGCCTGGCAAGCTGGACATACGCCGTAAAGCTCAAGAATATGATGAGTCAGTTTGAAACCAAATTGGTTCGCGACCTTCTCTTGCAAACTCTCAATCGCTTTATTTTCGAATTCACAGATCTTACCGCATTTTACACACGTTAAATGGTCATGGTGACCCTTTGGTGTTAATTCATAACGAGCCGGCAATCCGCCCATACGAACTTCCGTTACGAAAGCACCCTCTGTCAAAGTACGAAGAAAACGGTACACCGTCGCAAAGCCAATATCAGGATGATCTTTATTGAGTTTTTCGTAAAGTTCTTGAGCGGTGACGTGACGACGGCCCTCGTGCAAGGACTTCAAGATCGCCATTCTCTGTGTCGTCACCTTCAGGTTTAAAGCACGAATAATACGCTTTAATTCCGAGTCATCGAACTCGTCCTGGTGAACGACGATATCTTCATCATGTTGTCTTGGCAGGAATGGAACGGAGTCTTTACCCATGAACACCTCAAAGGAACTTTTATAGAGGAAAGATCCTTTGAAGTCCATTTTTATTAAGAATCATTTTCAATTGGTTATTATTACACGGCGGAAAGGGCGCAAAAACCGAGAAACCCTAAAAATGACGCAGCTTTAGCCCCTTCGAGATGTGCGAAACCGCGTTGTGCGGATGCAAACTCTCGACATGACTGAACTCAGCAACGTAATCCAAGATTTCGGCTTTCTCGTCCAACGCTTCTTTCACGCGGCGAGCAGCATCTTCACAGAACATCAAGTTCTGTCCGTTACGAAGAGCAAACTCCTGCTCGTCTTCTCTCTTCACCGCTCCCTGCACCGCCGTCTGCAAGGCTTCTTCAACGATGTCGATCAAAGCGCCATAATCGTAATTCGGGCCGACTTCCGCCTTCACGCGCGCAAAACTTCTTTGCGCATGAGGTGTTGCCACAATCCCCTGCGGAGTTCCCAACCACGAGTGAACAACATCATAATCCAAAGACTGATTTTCAAACTGCTGCTTAAAACCGTCTTGAATGAGCTGTCTCGACAACGCCGCCGAAGCCGGGCACGTGCTTGAATAAGTCACGACGACTTCGACATAGTAACTCTTCACACCCTCTTCATTGAAGGCCGAAAGAATCACTGGATAAGAGCGCCACGCCTGATTCGCACTTTTCAAAGCCTTGCGCACAAGAGGAGCTTCGAACTGCACCTGCACCAATGCTTGCGTGGAAAGGTCTTCGTGAGTTTTCAAAAACTCGTCGGTGGTTTTGCCGAGAAGATCCAAAGACATTTCATTTTTAGAGATCGTCTCTTGCGTGATGAGATACAGACGAGACATGTGAATGCCACGAGAAGGCTTTTTATCAAGACTTACCTTGGCATCCACACGTGCAGGAATCCTGTACACGCCATCACTTTGTTTGAGTAAAAGAGGAACTTCAATGGAACCCATCCCAACCCAGTCAATGGGCGCATACTTTTCAGAATGGGTTTCTTTTGCTACATCGGGAAGATTTTTTTTCGTCATAACTTGGTCCAACTGACTTAAGCTTCTACCGCAATTTCCCTCCGTTGGCTCTTAAATTATAGTTTTTACAGAGAAGGAATGATGGCGCGGCGCTACTACCTACCCAAAAACTCAACAAGCCTTTAGGTTGAAAGGGTATGGCACAAAAACAACTCATTCTCGCAAGCACTTCTAAATACCGCCAAGAGCTTCTTTCTCGATTGGCTTACACTTTTACGTCCCAAGCGCCCTTGATCGACGAAGAAAAAGAGAAAGATCCGAGCCTTTCTCCAAGAGCTCTGGCCGAAAAACTCGCGTATTTGAAAGCCGCAAGCCTCAAAGCTCCGGGCCGCGTCGTTATTGGCGGCGACCAGTTGGTCTCCTTCGAAGGCCGCATCATTGGCAAATCACACACGCGCGAAAAAGCCGTCGAACAGCTTCTTGCGATGCAAGGCAAGACGCACGAGCTGATCACGGCGATCTGTGTTTTTGACGGCGACAAGCCCATTCCTTATACCGATATCACACGCATGCACATGAAGCCTTTAAGCCGCGAAAAAATCGAGCGCTACGTGGATTTGGATCAGGCGACCGATTGTGCCGGCAGTTATAAAATTGAAAAACACGGAATCCAGCTTTTTGAAAAAATCGAAAGCCAAGATTTCACGGCGATTCAAGGTTTGCCCTTGATTGAACTCAGCAAAATATTAGAGAATTTAGGTCTATGACAGAGATACAAAAAAAACTTTTTGAAGCTGCGGCGACCGCACAAAAACGCGCACACGCCCCCTACTCGAACGCTCACATCGGCGCAGCCGTTTTAATGAGCGACGGCACCATTCATGCCGGATGCAATGTTGAAAATGCCTCTTTCGGTGGAACTGTTTGCGCGGAACGCGTGGCGATTTTTAAAGCGGTCAGTGAAGGCGCTCACAAACAAATCAAAGAAGTCCTGGTGATCAGTGATGCTGAAAAACCCTGGCCTCCATGCGGCTTTTGTCGTCAAGTGATTGCAGAATTCGCCAACGAACAAACCGTCATTCACACGGCCAACCTGCAAGGCAAAATGAAAACCTTCGCCTTCCCCGAGATCTTCCCGGAAGCGTTCACACCAAAACATTTAGATTAATTCTTGAGGTACGGCCTTACTTTTGGTTGTGCAACTGCTCAACCAAAAGTAAGGCCGTACCGCTAGCGGTAACTTTCGAAGTAGGCGTTGAATTTTCCCGAGCGGGCTTTCAGTTGTGCCGAAAGCTCTTCTAAAGCCTTTAAGTACAGGCGAAATTCTTCGCCCTTTTCTTTTTTCAGAACGTGCGCTGCGACCGCCAAAGTTTCGAGGGCTTCTATACGGCGCGCTTCCGTTTGTTCAGAGGTCAGAGCTGACTTTGCAGGCTCGACGGAAAAATTCACACGCACTCCATAGTGATCCGACCATGGCTTGCGCGGAGTCCCCCGCATATTCACCTGTCCTTCGATGGCTTTCAACGTCGTCGCAGATTCGCCCACATTCGAGAAAAAGATATAGTCAAACGTGTGATCCGAAAGAAGCCAACCCAAAGGATTTCCCGCGCAATAAGTGCAGTAGCCTTTCGGGTAACCGCCGAGAAATTCCTCCATCGAATCATGCATACCCAACGTCAGCATCACAAGCTTGCGCTCAAGACTGTCGACATCGGCATTAAAATCACCTGACAAAAGAAGTTTCAGTTGCGGATTCTCCATCCGCCAGCGCAACAAATCCAAAATCTGCGTAATCCGCACAGAGGAGCTAGAGGGATGCAGATGTGTATTCATAAAAAAGAAATCTTCATCGATACCAAAGAAACCCGCGCGCACAACATGGAAGGCTTTTTTAACATTCAACGCATCACGAACACTGTCCATGACGCCACCTTCGTTGTTCACAGTGAAATTCACTGTTTCTTTGCCTTTAATGTCGCCCATAAACAACGACATCACGCCGATGCGCGAGTCGCGATTAGGCGTCGTCATAGAATATTGGTGACGCAGATTTTTTTCGATTTTATTGATGTGAGACTCATTCCAGACTTCTTGCAAATGCACGACATCACACTTGGGAAGGGCCTGCAAAAATCCCGTCATCCGCTCGGTACGCTCTTCAAGACCACTTGCATAGACGGGCCCATAGGCATTGAAGTTTTGCAGGCAAAAACGCGGCGGGCGATTGTCAGGCTGCCAATACTGCTCGGCATGGACCTGGGAACCCAGCAACAATGTACCAAGGACTAAAAGCTTTGAAAGATTCATACACCCTCGCCAACAAACGTCTTTGGCGTCTGATCTTTCAAGTTTTATACAAAGCCGAGAGGCCCTTTAAAAGGTTCTTGGCTGTCTAATAATAAGACAGGGACTTTCCGCGCCCTTCCGATGACGGCATTGGCAACGGCTCCGACCAAGGAACCTCTCCGGAAAGAAGCATACTGACATCACGGCGAGAGAACATTTTCGCGAAGTCGATGGCCATCATGCCTTGAGCATTTTTTAAAAAAGGATCAGCGCCTCGCTGCAACAGAAGAGCTACAATTCCCGTGAGACCTTTAAACGCCACGCCCATCAAAGCCGTATTGCCTCCGGTGTCCATCGCATCCACGTCAGCGCCTTTATCCAAAAGAAGGCGCACCAGATCCATCTGATCATTGTAAGCGGCAATCATCAGAAGACTGTGGCCACGTCGGTTTTTCTCTTCAAGAGAACCGCCGCGCTCAAGATATTCCAGAACGCTTTCTCTCTCACCTTTACGGACATTTTCAAAAATGGGGGCTTCGGAAACGACAGATCTTTTGTACTCTTCCCAAGTAATCATCTCTTCTCCACTCGGCGCTTATTTTTCTTTGCAAGTGACGTCAGCTTGAGGCGCTTCGAAATCGTCAGCGTGCAAGATGCACTCAAACTTCACGGTGCTGATGGCATTGATCCGACCGCCATAAGAGGTTTCCTCGGCAGGAACAAAGACGCTGTAAACGCGATCTTCATAGCCGGGTTCGCGATCGCCCTCGTCGGGACCGGTCACTTTTCCATAGTAGGTTTCATTCTCTGTTTCGATGATTTTAAAATCGGCGGCTTTAAGAACTTTCGGAATCACTTGTTCTTCATTGCGAAAACCGTTGGCTTTTTCTTGGCGGACCGTCTGCAATTTTTTGGCGATGTCCGTGGAACCGTCATTCGCCAAAGAGATAAACTTCGCTACAACCTGCGCATCTCTATCGACCGCTGCGTGAACAGAAGGGCCGACCAATAAAGCGCCCATGAGAAAACAGACCGTTTTCATAAAATCCTCCGCCAGATTTTGGGATGAGGTATATTTACCACTGAGTCGTGTCATCACCCTATTTACTTTTCAGTAATCAAATTTCGACAAATGGATTATGACTGTTCACATGGATATCACAGCCTTCAACAAAAAAGCCTGGAACTGGCAAGTCGACAACAACAATCCTTGGACAATTCCCGTTACATCTGAAGCAGTTAACAAAGCTCGCAACGGCGAATGGTCTGTCCTTTTAACTCCGGAAAAACCGGTGCCATCTTCGTGGTTTCCGAAGATGACAAATTTGCAAGTCTTAGCGCTGGCTTCCGGCGGAGGCCAACAAGCGCCGCTCTTTGCGGCGGCAGGCGCTAAAGTCACCGTTTTTGACAACTCTCCCAGTCAGTTGGCGCAAGATCGTATGGTTGCAGACAGAGACAAACTCGCCCTCACAACCGTTGAAGGCGATATGGCTGACTTGTCTTGTTTTGCCGACAGCTCTTTCGATTTTATCTTTCATCCTTGCTCAAACTGTTTTGTTCCCGATGCGAAACCTGTGTGGAAAGAAGCTTACCGCGTTTTGAAAAAAGGCGGCACGATGATCGCAGGCTTTTGCAATCCGGTTCTTTTCACCATAGATCTGGATTTAGAAAAACAAGGCATCGTACAAATGAAGTACAAAGTCCCCTTTTCCGATGCCACGAGCCTTACGGAAGAAGAGCGTCTGAAATATTTCGGACCGAATGAACCTTTGAATTTCGGGCATACTTTACAAGATCTCATTGGTGGCCAGACAGATGTCGGCTTTGCGATTACGGGATTTTATGAAGATTCCTGGAAAGGCACGGCTCCTATCCACGACTTCCTTCCCTGCTTCATCGCGACGAGAGCGCTAAAGATTTAAGTTTCCTTCAAAGATTACTTGAAAGCGACCTTGTAGTTGGCGCCGAGATATTCAATCTCGATATTTTGCAACGAGCTGCCGGAAGGAAGCTTCGTCTGCAAAAGAGACGGCAAAGAATTTTGCAATTCAGAAGCCTCTTTCTGCGCGAGTTTCTTTAAAAGCAAAAAACCCTCGTGCTGATAGTCGGCTTCACATCCTTGCACTCGGTGCCACTCGAAGTTCACGCGAAGGAGATCGAATTTTTCGTTTTTTGGCAGACTTTCAATATAGTGCGGATAAGTGAACATCATTTCTTCGGGAGACTGTTCATGACTCCATGAAAAAGACCAACCGCGCTCTTCGCAGAAACGCAGACTTGCCAGTTGTGCGCCTTCTTTTTCTGCTTTTTCCGTGAGATTCAGGCGTGCGACAGCCATCACTTCGGCAAACGCATGATTCACACTTTCGGAAGAAGATTCGAACAGAGTTGCTTCAAGATCTGTTTTAAGATCCTTCAACCACTCGTCCACAAGCATCAAGTTGACCGACATTCCCGAAAGAGGATCGATTTCTTTTGTAAATCCGGCAGCAAGATGAAATAGAAAGCCCCGTCGTGAAGACAGGGCTCCTTGGATAACTATCAAAATAGGAATCTCGCGAACGAATTGAAGCATTAGTTCAATTGCAACGCTTGCGTATTCATTGTCACCAATGATTTCGCGCGGAATTGGTTCACCCAGGCTTCGAACAAACCGTCGCCACGACGCTTCTGAGTCATTTCAACAGACATTGGCTCAAGAGCCTTTACTTCTTCAACTTTAGACTCTTTCAATTTCAAAACGTACTTCGCACTTCCGTCGCGCACCAAACGCTTCAACAAAGGCTCGTCCTTTTTAAGTTCGAAGATTGCTTCTGTCGCCACAGAGCTTGTGATTTTCGGGAAGCTTTCCGCACCCAACTCCACCAAACCTGTTTCTTCCCACGAAGCTTTAAGTTCCTTCAACTGCGCATTCACCGCAGCTTCGTCACCCTTTACAAGAGCTTCGTCCAAAGCTTTGATCGCGGCTTCGGCTTTTTCTTTCGTCATCGCCTTAGAAGCGGCTTCAGAATCGATCTTCACAAAAAGAACATTGATTTTTTGTGCACGCAATTGCTGCAACTTCGCCATTTCCACGGCTGTCGGCACAGCAACGATCTCGAACATCTGACGCGTACGGACGTTTGCGATGTCTTTACGAACTTTATTTTCGAAATCGCCCGGATTCATACGAGTCGACTCAAGATAGCGGCTGTAGAACTCTCTTTGGAATTGGCCGTTTTGCTGGAAGAACGGAATGTCTTTCACGATAAAGTCGCGAACTTCCGCGTCTGTCGCCATAATGCCATTTTTTTGCGCAGCTTGAGAGACCAATTCCATGCGGATCAAGTTCTCCAGAGCTTGCTGGCGCAGAAGTTGACGCTGAGAGCTGAAATCCATCGAGCCCCCAAAGAGGTTTTGGTAGTACTGCTGAATGCGATTTTCTTCCTGTTGAAAGTCAGCAATAGAGATCAAAGTGTTGTTCACACGAGCAACAGAACCCACGCCCCCGCTCATACGGTCGGACACTCCCGAAAAGACAAACACAAGAACGATCGCACCGAAGAGAACCATCGCTGTGATGCTCTTTGCAGAGAGCTTTCTTTTCATCTTTTCTACCATATTCTCGCTCATAAACTTTTCCTTCCTTAAACAAGCTTTCAAATAAGCGGTTCCATTACCCAACGATTTTTGCATTTTTTCAAGGGGAAATTGTTGAATTCTCAAGGTCTTTTGATAGCGTTGGGAAATAAAGATAAATGCAACAGAAGGTGACTTTTGAACTTTTTCAACTTTGATCTCAAAAAATTGGTGATGATCGGGATTGTTTTGGCTTTGCCGCTCATTTCCATCAACATGCAGCAAAGACAGCAAGAATCTAATTGGCTTTCGAAACCTTTCTCCCTTCTTGGTAGCGCTGTGTCCGAAACTTTCTATGGCTTCAGCAGCGGGGTCAAAGGCACGACGGCAATGTACGTGGATTTGATTAATATTAAGAAACACAGCGAAGAACTCAAAAGCAGCAATAACGAATTGCAGGCGCGTTTGGAAAAAATGAACGAGCTTCTTATGGAGAATGATCGTCTGCGCGGACTTTTGACGTTCAAAGAACAAACGAAGATGAGCTTGATGGCGGCGCAAGTGATCGGCCGTGATCTGGTGATCGATCACAACACCGTGACAATCAATAAAGGCACCAACGATGGTTTGAAAGCCGGTCAAGCGGTAATCACCACCGGCGGTGTTTTGGGTTATATCTTTAAACCTGAAGCTTTCACGTCGCACGTGATGTTGATCACGGACCGCTATGCGGTGGTGGATGGTATCGTGCAAAGAACTCGCGCACACGGTATCGTTGAGGGAAAAAGCCAGTACGGTTGTTCTTTGAAGTACGTGGAAAAAACAGAAGACGTTAAAGAAGGCGACCTTGTTGTCACGGGCGGCCTTGATAACATCTTCCCGAAAGGTTTCCCGGTGGCGGTCGTGGAATCCGTCGAACGCAAAACTTTCAGCGTTTCTCTTAAAGTAGATTTGCGCCCTGTGGTGGATCCTTACAAGGTCGAAGAAGTTTTTGTCGTGCTTTCTGCGGCGAACGAAGACTTCGGCGACAAGTATGCTCCGCAAGCGGCAACGGAAACTCCGGAAGGCGATGCGCCGGCCGCGACTGCAACACCGGCGCCAGCAGCGACTCCAGCCGCTTCTCCATCCACTCCGAAAAAACCTGAGGAGAAAAGACAGTGAAGATCCGCTGGAACGCCATTCTGAATTTTCTCGTTCTATTCGCAGTTTTGATTTTAGTAGCCGGGTTTCAAACGACGTTTTGGTTCCAACTTTTTGGCAACGTGCCGTCACCGCTTCTCTGGCTGAATCTTATTGTGTATGTGACTCTTTATCGCAAACCAGGTCCGGCGATCCTCACGATTTACGCCATGGGCTTCATTTTGCTCGCATTCACGGCGATGCCTTTGAAGATGATGTGGATCAGTTTGCTGATTCTCTTTACCTTGGTCTATGGAATTAAAACTCGCGTCTTTTGGAGCGGCTCTGGATACTATACTATCATGTGTGCTTTCTCTGCCGTGGCTTATCACCTAATTTATTTCTTCAGTTCAATGGTGATGGAGAAAAACCCTGCGAGTTTTGAAATCGTCGATCGACTTGTACAAATCATCCTGACTCCTTCCTTTGCCTTCCCGATGTACTGGGTCTTGGCGAAAATCGACAAAGTTACGCAGGACGAACTTATGCATGAGCCCGGAGGATTGGAGTTATGAGTACTTACGTCAGTAATCCGGATGAGGCTAAAGAGTATCAGAGTCGATACAAACTGTTTTACTTCGCCATCATCTTTACGCTCACCGTTTTCTCGATGCGCTTGTGGTATCTGCAAATTATTTCGGGAAATGAGTTGCGCGAGTTCTCTGAGAAGAACCGTATCAAACAAAATAAAATCTCCGCACCTCGCGGCTTGATGCTGGATCGCGACGGAAAAGTTTTGGTCGAAAACCTGCCAGGTTTCGAAGCCATTCTTTCTCCACAGTATATCGAGAATCTGGATGAGCTTGCAAAAACCGTCGGCCCTGTCTTGAGCATGGAGCCCGACAAAGTCGTTTTGAAGGTCACAAAAAGTCGCCGTCAAAACGGACCGTTCGCGCAAATCCGTCTTAAAGAAAACCTAAGCCGTGAAGAAGTCTTTCGCCTTAAACGCATGCGCTTGGATACTCCGGGTCTTGAAATCCGCGAGTCCATCATCCGCTACTATCCATTAAAGGACAATGGCGCGCAGCTTTTCGGTTACGTCGGCGAGATCTCTAAACGTCAGCTTCCCGTCTTGAACGACCTTTACAAGGGCACGATTCGCTTTGAACAAGGTGATATCATCGGTAAGAGCGGTTTGGAAGAGACCCTGGAAAAAGACATACGCGGAACTGATGGCGTCAGCTTCTTGCAAGTCGATGCTCACGGTCGCGAAACTGTCACGCAGACTCCGAATATTTACGGTGAACAAATCAAGGATCAAATTCCTGTCCACGGGAACAACGCTGTCTTGACCATCGACCGCGATATTCAAGAAGCGGCGTTTAAGTCTTTCATGGCTTTGAATCGTATCGGCGCGGTTGTGGCGATGCGAACCAACGGCGAAGTTCTGGCTTGGGTCAGCACGCCGTCATTCGACCCGAACGAGTTTTCAACGGGTATCTCGGCGCAGACATGGTCGCGCTTGATCAACGATCCGTTTAAACCTTTGCGTAATAAAATTATTCAGGATCACAACTCTCCAGGTTCGACATTTAAACCTTTGGTGGCTGTTCCTGCCTTGCAGGAAAAAGTGATTACACCAACAACGATCGTCAGTGCACCGGGCGTGTTTTACTTTGGTCGCCGTCCTTACCATGACCACTTAAAAGGCGGTCACGGTAACATCACAGTGTATGAAGCTTTGGAAAGATCCTCTAACGTTTTCTTCTATAAAATGGGTATCGCACTGGGTGTAGATAAAATGTATGACTACATCAGCCTTTTAGGTATCGGACAAAAAACCGGCATTGAGTTGTCGCGTGAAGTTTCCGGTACGATGCCGAACTCAGCATGGAAAAAAGCGACTGTCGGTGAAGAATGGCAACCAGGGGAAAACCTGAGCACAGCAATCGGGCAAGGCTTCGTGAACGTGACTCCTTTGTCGATGGCGATTGCCTACAACACAATCGGCACCGAAGGCAAAGTCGTGAAACCTTTCTTGGTGCGTAAAATCATCGACCAAGACGGCAAAGTTTTGCGCGAAAATTTCCCGCAAGTGGTGCGCGATCTGCAACAGACGCAACCCAACGGCGTGCATGTCTCTGCAGAAACTTTCAAGGTTGTTAAAGAAGGTATGCGTCGCGTGGCCAATGGTGAACGTGGAACTGCGAAACACTGGAAAGTTCCCGGCGTCGAGATGGCTGGTAAAACTGGAACCGCACAGGTGATGGGCTTCTCGGCCGATCAAATCTATGCGAAGTGTGAAGGCCGCCCTATTCACATGCGCCACCACGGTTGGTTCGTGGCTTTCGCGCCCGCACAAAATCCTGAAATCACAATTGCTGCTCTGGCAGAGCACTCTTGCCACGGAAGTACCGGCGCCGCGCCGATCGTTCGCGATATCGTGCAAGCTTACTTCCAAAAATATCATCCTGAGGTTATTGAGGCCGCACTCAAAGCCAAAGGCGGCAAAAGAGCGACAGCTCCTGTCGTTGTCCCTGAACCTGCGGAAGGAGAATAAGAGTGTTTACATCTTTGCATGTCGAGGAAAGAACTCTTTTCAAAAAATTAGATATCAATTTAATGATCGTGATTTTGGCCCTGAACGTGATTGGCTTGATCAATCTCTACAGTGCCACCCACGGCCCAACGTCCACGGACGTCGCGTCCTTGTTTATCTCCCAAATCATGTGGTTGATTGTCGGCTGGACCGTGTTCCTGGTGATGACGCTGCTTGATTATTCGATCGTGAGCAGGATCGCTATCGTTATCTATGTTCTGAATCTGGGCGCGATTATTTACGTGACCTTCTTCGGTAAAGTCGCTCTGGGTGCTCAACGTTGGATTGACCTGGGTTTTTTCCGTTACCAGCCTTCGGAAACAATGAAACTTGCACTGATCATGCTGATGGCGAAAATCCTTGCGACCCGCAATTCGTTGGGCGCGGGCATGGGCTTTAAAGAGATGTTCGTTCCATTGATTGTTTTGGGAATTCCCTTTGTGTTCGTCGTTGAACAGCCCGACTTGGGAACCGCGATGATGTTAGCTGCTATCGGTGGCTCGATGCTGATCTTCGCCAAGGTGAAACGCATTATCATGGTTTCTGCGATTGTTTTGGGGATTATTGCCTTGCCGATCGCGTGGAAGTTCGTTCTGCATGACTACCAAAAGAACCGCGTCCTCACATTCTTGTCACCGACAAGCGATCCGCGCGGAACGGGATATAACAGCATTCAATCTAAAATCGCCGTAGGCTCGGGCCGCTTCTTTGGAAAAGGTTTTATGAAAGGAACTCAATCCCAACTTGAATTCCTGCCGGAGCGTCACACGGACTTTATTTATTCCGTGCTCAGCGAAGAACACGGCTTCGTCGGCTCTATCGCCGTGATGGGACTTTTCGCATTCCTTTTCATCACAGGGGTGCGCATCGCTTCCAATGCTCGCGATAAATTCGGGGCGCTGCTCACCGTCGGCGTTCTCTGTTACGTCTTCTGGCATATGTTCGTAAATATCGGAATGGTTATCGGACTCCTCCCCATCGTGGGTGTCCCGCTGCCTCTACTCAGTTACGGAGGCTCATCCATGCTGACCACCATGGCGGGCTTGGGAATCGTCTCCAGCGTCGCCTACCGCAGATATCTCTTCTAAAATAAATAAAAACGGAACCTAAAAGGTTCCGTTTTTTCTTTCTGTACAACGAAAAAAGCTGCGATTCCCTCGCGTCTCCACGTGTATTAGAAAGAACGTCTCGAAGTTAGAAATAATCTCGAATCGACTAACTATCTATCAGACATTGTCGATACTTTGTTTGACACCTTGATTTGCCAACGTGAAAGGATTCGTTTTCATGGGTGATTCATTCTAAGAACCCAAACATTCCGCGAACTTAAATTCTCGGCACGCGCCTTGAACTATCTCCTAGTAACAGGAGGTCGCGGATATGAAAACGAAACATCTCAATTTAGGACTTACGCTAGTTGCCGCAACACTCACGTCCGTTCTTTTTAACAATTTCGCGTTCTTGAGCTGGGACAAGCCCGTCATCGCTTCTATTGAAAGCGTGAACGAAGCTTCTCGTGTAGCTCACGCTAAAGAGCTTTTAGGCTTTGAATATAAAGGCTCTACAGCGCAAAAGCTGGAGGGCGAAGCGACCTTGAATGAAATGATCCACCGTAAGGTGCAAACGTCATTAGCGCCTAAATGGAAGGCTTACTCACGTGGTATTGCTCGCACCGTGATTACTGAAAGCGCGAAGTACCACATGGACCCAGTTTTCGTTTTAGCGGTGATCAAAACGGAAAGTAAGTTTAATCCTGTGGTTGTAGGCCGTCATGGCGAAATCGGTTTAATGCAAATCAAACCAGACACGGCGGAATGGATTTCCAAGAAATTCAATCTTCCTTGGAACGGCAAGAAAACACTTGAGAATCCAAGCGCGAACATCCGTATTGGCTTGGCTTACATGAATTACCTGCGCAGCTCTTTCCAAGGTAAAGCGATGAAATATGTGAGCGCTTACAACATGGGTCCTTCCAACGTCCGCCGCTTGCTTGCTAAGAACGTCACGCCTGCAGAGTACAACTCTCGTGTGATGAAGAATTACAGCGAGATCTACGCGAAAATCAATACTCCGGCATTTATTCAAATTGCGTCTAACTAGTATCTAAACAAATAATATGCACCCACGAATTTCCGCTGTGGGTGCGGCTCTTTCTGGCACGCGAACATTACAAAAAGTAATCAGAACTCTAAAACAAAAAAAACTTTACCGTTTCTCAAAATCGCTCTTCAAATTTTGACAGCTCCTCCGAAAAGATTTGTGCTTTGGAGGTCGTGGTATGTTTGGGTTTAAGTATCATCTTCTCAGCCCGCACTATGTTCCAGATAATCACAGCGAGTTCTTCAATAAAATTTACGCGGCTTGGAAAGTCACTTTTAAAGAGGTTGTTGAAAGCGCCGGTGGAGTTTTAGATCCGGATGATTTCTTTCGTTGCGATCACGTGGGCGTGATCACACATAAGAATGAAATCGTCGGACTTTCTTTGCTCACGATGTTCGATTTGAAATTGCATTCCTCCGTCGAACATCACTACATCCGCGCCCTCGAGAATCCAACCCAGGAGCAGCTTCTAAAAAGAGGTATTTCCCGTCTTATTAGTATTGAATATCTGAATGTGCTTCCCGAGTGGCGCAAAAGTCATTCGAATGTCGCGTGGACGGAAGTACTTATAGGCATGGGTCTTAAATTTATGGACGAATCCGTGGCCGACGTCATTATTGGCATGCCTCGGATCGACCGCAAAGTGGATCAAATATGCCAGAACCTTGAAGGATATGAAATTCAGGCGCCGATTTCGAAAATGAATTATCCGTGCGCAGTGTTGATTTTTAATAAGCAAGATAAGCGTCGCTTTAAAAATGAAATCACCGAGCAGTACGTACAGTCGCTGTGGAAGTCACGCGAGATTGTCGGCATTGCTCCTTTCCAAAAACAAATTTTCAAAAAAGCCGTTTAATTAAAGGAGTCCCCTGTGAAAAACAAAAAAATCTTTACCGAGCTTAACAAATACCTGGAAAGAACTGGTGAAAAACTTGTGAAGGCTCCATGGACAGATCCTAACTTCTATGCGGCTTGGTGCGCGCAAACGACTTATTACGTGCGCCACTCCACCCGTCTGCTCGCCTTGGCAGGAGCGCATACGGCTTGGAAAGATCAAGAGTTTCACAATCGTTTTCTAAAACATGCCGCCGAAGAAAAAGGTCACGAGAATCTGACGCTGTTAGATCTCAAACATCTGGATCGCAAAATTGAAAACATCCCCGAGTTCGCGGCGACACAATCGTTTTATCAGCCACAGTATTATTGGATCGAGAAAGTGTCACCCATGGCCTTTTATGGGTATATCCTCTGCCTGGAGTGCTTGGCCGCGCAGTTCGGCCCGCCAATCACCAAAAAACTGACCGAGCACTATGGCCCGAAGGGAGCCCACTTCTGGCGCGTGCACTCGGAAGAAGATCCCGGTCACGTGGAAGAGGCCGTTTCGCGAGTCGAGAAATTTCCCGAAGAAGTTCAGGAGATTGTTCTAAGAAATATGATTCAGAGTTTTGAGAACTACGAAAAGATTCTGGAAAGTTGCGCGAACTTTGCCGCGCAACCCGTAAAGAAAGTCGCTTAGTTATTCAACAAACGTGCGTTGCTCATAATGAGCAGCGCGCGAGGGCGACGAGCCTTCAACAAAGGTCCCATCCAATCCACTCGATGCTCCATCACCAAACGATCTGTCGATTGCAATTCACGAAGGACATGGTTTTCAACATTCGGCTTGAAGTTCCCTGTCAATTCGCCCGAGAAAATGCGAGAAGCATAGTCGAAAAGTTGACGAGTGACGTGCGGCTCACGCTCAAACAAAGACCACCACTCTAAAGAATGCAGCTCTTCCAAAGTGTAAGAGCAGAACTCAAAAAAGTTGAAGTTGCGGAACAACTGAACGTTTTCATCGGAATAGATTTCGAAGATGTGTTCTTCTGTCAAATGTTGGAAAAGATCCGCTTTCGGCGCCAAACCCAATTTGGACAATGCACGCCAAGTGAAAGACAAACTGTCTTTGATTTTGTAACCGTCAGACACCTGTTCTACACAAAGATCATGGTAAAACTGCACGTGGTCGACAGCGATTTTCTTTTTTTCAACAGTCAGTTTTGAGAAATGCGGTAGACCGTCAAGATAGGGCTTACGGTGAACTCCTTCGCAGGCAAGAAGCATAGAAATCTTCTGTGTCAGAGTTTTGAATTTCTCTTCTAAGAGAATGTCTTCTGATGAACGTACACCTAATGACAACGACATAATCACCTTCGGCCAGTGCCCATTTAACAGACACAGATCTTAGTATAGAGGTTTAATCATGTCCATAAATGACATAAAAAATGGGAGCCAAAAAGGCTCCCATTTCATAAATTTAATCTTTCTAAATACGATCGCAGCTAGATGTGATTAAACATTCTTATTTAGGAAATCAACGATCGCGTCTTTAGGGTGATTTCCAACAAGTTGTCCCACTTCACTGCCGCCTTTGAAAAGCAACATCGCAGGGATACCGCGGATACCGTACTTGCCTGGAGTTCCAGGATTCTCGTCCACGTTCACTTTAACGATTTTAACTTTTTGTCCAAGCTCTTGTGCTACTTCTTCCAACTTTGGAGCCAAGGCACGGCAAGGTCCACACCACTCTGCCCAGAAATCAACAAGTACTGGAGTTGAGGAATTTAAAACTTCTGCTTCGAAAGAACTGTCTGTCACTGGTTTTGTAAATGTGCCCATGAATGGCCTCCGTAACTAATCAAATACCAAATTCTATACTTAATTTGTATATGAAAACCTTATCGTCAAGGTGGTCTAGGATCAATCACTTTTTAAACATGGCTTTGGTGAATTCGCGACGTAACTTATCTATTTCGTTAAGGTTTTTATCTTCTGGGTCCACTTGTAGCTCTTTGAGACGTCGACGCGCCTCCACTCGACTGATCGTACTTTTAGGAGGGACCTTCACATCTGCGACCATTTCCTGGTATTTCGCAATACGCTCTTTGAGCTTCTCTTCCGATTTTTCGAGGTCCGCCCGCGCTTTTGCCTGCAGTTCCGCCTCTTCCGTTTCGACCGCGTTCATTGGCGCGGCTTCTTCCTCTAAAGCCGGTTCAATCCGTTCAACTTCGGGAGCTCCTCCGCCTAAAAGTTCGCGCTCCAAGGACTTCAAATCGACATCGGGAAACGCCTCTTCCGCGGCACCACTCACACGTTCTTCTTCATTGACGGAAGACATGCGATCACCGAAACGAAAAGAGATTTTTTTCTCCTGTTCTTCGTTATTTAGATCAAAAGATTGAGAATCTTCACGAACTCTTTCGGGACGCAAAGAGGCCTCGTCTGCGTCGCCTTCAACTGTTCCTTTAACGTAGATCGCTTCTTCTTCAAGATTGAATTTCGAATTGGAACCGCCAGTGGCAGCCCCTTTTTGCTGAGGGCTTTCGACATGCATCGCCTTGTTAAGACGTTCCAGCAAAACAGCTTCATCGTGACCGAGAATTTTTCCAAGAACTTGCACAAGACGCAGAGGAGGCACCGGAGCCTCCAGAATCATGTCGACACGAATCTTGATAAGATCTTGCGGTGTCGGTTTGAAGTTTGCCGGGAAAATAAGCACGGACTTTCCCTGCCAGCGCGTCGCCTCTTTCAATCTTTTTCCAACTCCCAAAGAGTTGACCTTACCGCCGCGGCCCGAGCCAACAACAAGATCGGGATTGAACGCCACCATCTGATCCGCCATTGCATATTCACTGGTAACCCCGATGACATCAAATCCGACTCTTTTCAGAGTGGCTTCAACGGCCATCAAGTCTGCGTAATCCTCGTAAACCAAAAGTATCTTGTTCATATCTTTATTGTCAGATAAGGAGTCATTGGGGTCAATAAGGCTTCAACTGGACAATGGACGCGATGACTCGGCCGCGAAGGTCGGTCTACAATTAAAACTCACACGGAGACCTTTTTGAGTATCTTTAACGGAAAAAAAGCAGCCCAATATATTTTCTTTGAGATGCTGCCTAGTTTTATTCTGGGACTGCTGGTGTTCATTTCAATCATTCTCATGTTTCAGGTCTTGCGCCTGACTGAGTTCGCCTTGATTCATGGCGTGACGATCAAAACGATCGCCGAAATCATCGGATATGTCGTTATCTCACTTTTGCCGGTACTTTTTCCCATGGCCCTTTTGTTTTCTGTCTTATTAACATACGGACGGCTTAGCCAAGATTCTGAAATCGTCGCGATGAAAGCGTCGGGTCTTCCGATGGGCACTTTGCTTCTGCCGGCGGTGATCTTGGCGACATTCGTCGGCGTGATCTCCGCGCAAATGTCATTCAATATTGCCCCTTGGGGCAATCGTCAGTTCGAAGTTCTTTTCAATCGTCTTTCCGACACCAAGGCCGCCGCTGTCATCAAAGAGGGAACATTCTCAGAAGGTTTTTTCAATATGGTGGTTTACGCCAACAAGGTGGACTCGGAAAAAGGTCTCCTGACGAACGTTTTTATTTATGACGAAAAAACCGGAGATGCTCCGTTAACGATTATCTCCAAAGAAGGTCAGATCATCCCCGATCCCGATAAACCAGGACACGAGTTGCTTCTGCGTTTAAAAGAAGGCGAAATTCACCGTCAGGCAAAAACTCACACGAAAATCAGTTTCGACACCTACGACGTAAAATTTTCCGAGCCCCTCGTGCTTTCTGAAAAAGCAAAATCGCCGCAGTCTTTGACTCTGCAAGAGGTTCGCAATCGTTTGAAGGAAGAGATCAAAGACAAAGAAATGGAACGCACCTTACGCACGGAGTATCACAAGCGCTGGGCCATCAGCGTTCTGTGCCTGGTTTTCGCGATGATCGGCGTGGGCCTCGGAACAACGACGAATCGCCGCGCAGCTAAAGCCGGTGGCATGATCATGTGTATTCTTATCATCATCTTCTATTGGGCTCTTTACGTCGCCGCAGAAGGCATGGCTCGTTCCGGAACTGCACCTGTGGTACTTGCGATCTGGGCACCTAATGTTATTTTTGGAATCTTAGGAATTGAAGCGTTAAGAAGAAATTGGAACTAGGCTGTGGTCGAAAAATTAGAGCGATGCAGTAGCATCCATACTACCACGGTCATCCTTGACCACATCGCCCCTCCCTTAACTCAAATGTTAGGGGCAATCCGATGGCCTTGCAAAAGATTTTTTTAGAACATTTCATTTTTTTCTGAGAGATTTTGGTCACTTAGCACAGCCACTAGGGCTAGTGCGAGACCTTCGATAAGTCCGCTATCCCTACTGGGGACATGTTTTCGCCGCTGAGTTCCGCACGAAAATACATGGATAAATCTTGAGCATCGCGGACAAGCCCTGCTCCCTCCGCCAGCAAATCCAAACTTCCTAAAAAATGCGGATCTTGCGGATGACCGGGAACAACCCACAAAGAACGTCCCAATTGCAGCGCCTGTTGTGCCGTGATCAAAGTGCCACTGCGTCTTTTGGCTTCAACTAACAATGTCGCTTTGCCCAGAGCCGCAATCAGGCGATTGCGGTGATGAAAAAGATGCTTATGCATTCTTTGCTCAAAGACATATTCACTTAAAAAACAACCGCCGCCATTCAACACAGAGTCTTTCCACTCGTACAGACTTTCCGGATAGAGCTGCCCCAGTCCCGAGGGCAGCACAATCACCGTGCTTGCACTTTTGCGTAAAGCAATCGAATGGGATTTTTGATCTACACCGCGTGCTCCCCCGCTGACCACACAAGGTTTTTCCTGGTCACAAAAAGTCGTGAACTCTTTTTCCATCCATTGAATAGAATCAAAACAAGGTTCGCGACTTCCGACAACCGCCAGTGTTCTTTGCGTGAGCCAAGCCGGCGATCCCCAATAACTCAGAGTCAGCGGCGGTTCGGACATCCAATAGCAAGCCGCGGGAAAAAGATCCTCACCATAAACCACGAGCTGAATTCCTTGCATTTTTAACTTCAGGCTTTCTTCGCAGTGTTTTTTAAAAAGCGCATGATTTTTCTGAAGTGCTTCGCAAAGCTCTGGCAGCAGTTCTTTAAGTTCACACAAAAGAACGTCGGCGGTCAGCTCTTGCGCACGTCCTAAGCGAAGATAAAGCTGGTGAATGGCGTCTCTATGCACCGTGTACAGAGGATGGTTTTTAATTAGCTGGGAAAGAGAGTAAAGATCGTTCATAGACAAAGGGCCCTGCAATCTGCAGAGCCCTTTGAGAATCACTAGAAATCAAGATCGGAGTCATCGCCTCCGGATTCCGGTGCTGGAGCCGGTGCTTCCGTAGAGGTGTCCTCTTCAAATTCTTTTTCAAAGTCGTCGTTCGCGGGTGCCTCGCTTTGTCTTTCGATGGCAGGAGCTGCTTCGTTCAAGGCATGCACCACGGACTTGCCGACGTAATCGCCGAGCAAAATATCATCTGTAGATTTGATCACGTATCCTGTCGCAAAATTCGGAGCGACTCTGACAACTTTAATCAAACCGATCACGCGGTCGTTGATCACAGCTTCCGTGTTTTTATTGCGCACGCGCTCATCTGCGAAAATATTCAGCGTTTGTCCCTCTTGCAGACCTTGGCTTGCGCCACCGTCCAAGAAAACAAGACTGTTCGAACCAAAGAGTGTGCGTTTGGTATCAAACTGTCCGCCCATGATTTTTGCGCCCACACCTGAAGTAACCGGCCCCACTGACGGATCGATCATCGGCATCTTGCCTTCAGTCAAAACAGAGCCGACTGTAACCGGCTGGATCGTTTTCTTTACAATCGCGCGATACACATTCTTATGATCGTTCACGCGTTCCAAAACTTCGATCTCGCCTTGTATCTCGACCATGTGACCCACGCGATCTTTGACTTGCGGATCTTTCACCGCAGAGACATTTCTTTGCGCGACGTAGTTTTTGCCACCAGCAGCGCCGTCCAATGTGACATAGATGTACTGATAGTCGCCGGCCGTTTGCATATTCATCTCTACACCCGTGACCTTACCCACACCTGCAATCGGCGCATCCTGAATGTAGTACTCAAGATTTTCCATCGCCGTTGGGAATTGCGTTTTCGGCAACGCGATTTCGACCTGCACGGGTGGCGTATTCACGGCCCCCATGCGATACAATGGCAAACTGCCCGGAAGATTTTTTAAAAGCGGCGCTCTTTTCTTTGGACGAGGAATTTGCGCTGGAGCCCCCTCGATAACTTTCGGAGCGCCAGGTGTTACAGCCTCTTCAGCTCCCGCCGCAGGTGCCTCAGCAACTTGCACTGTGGGAGCATCATCCATACTTCCTGGGAAGAACTGAATATTCATACCCGGATCAATCTCATGCGGATTTAAGATTTGACCATTGTTGAAAGACCACACCTTCGGCCAAAAAAGCGGATCACCGAAGAAGGTTTGCGAAATGCCCGAAAGAGTATCGCCTTTTTGTACAGCATACACTTCGGACTCACGACCTCCGACGGCTTTTTCCCACACTTCTTCGGAAGTTGGTTGTTCGTTATAAGTTTTGTAAATGCGGTGAAACTCCGCCTCGCGCGAATAATCGGGCTCCGTCGAACCACCGAGTGCTGGTGACGCCACTTCTGTCGGCGTTGCCTCTGGCGGCAATTCCGTCGGCATAGAAGGCTCCGCCACTTCAGGAGCTGGAGGCGCGATTTCTTCCTGTCCAGGCTCCGGGATCTCTTTAAACTCTGGCACCGTCGGCTCAACCACTTCACGTTGTTGAGGTTCAAGAACATCTAAAGGATCTGACTCCCAAGGTGCATCCGGAGGCACGTCTTGAGCTTGTGCGAGCAACGCACAAAAGATGAGGGCTAACATCACAGAGATTTTTTTGTTCTTCACTCTTTGCATCCTTGCAGGGAGTTTTTTAGTTGAACATTCTTAGTTCAGCATCGGCACGGAAAGATTCCGGGCTGCCTGGATACTTTGCGCGAACCTCTTTCAAAGCGCGCTTCGCGAAATCAGGAAGATTCATGCGTTTGTAAGTCATGGCCTTCGCAAACTTGGCAGCGACGACTTTGTTGCTGCGAGGATACTTTTGTTCGATTTGCGCGAAATGTTTGACGGCTTCCGCGTAATTGCTGTGGTCGACAGCCATGCGTCCCGCGAGGAAAAGAGCATTATCCGCGTAAGAACTTTGCGGGAAACGGGTCAGCAAACTTTGCAGACGACTCTTAAATGCAATTTCATCATCATTGTTGTAAGCGCTCACCATTTCAGCATAGAGAGTGATGTCATTTTCTTTCGAAATGTCTTTCCCTGTCAGCTCTACGAGCAAGGATTCTTGCGCCAAGTCTTTTGCTGAAGGGCTTTTCATCTTGGCAGTAGGCTTTGCTAAAACACTTAACGGAATGCTTAAAAGGACCGTTGCTGCTAATAGTCTAAGTTGCTTCATCTATCGACACCTCTTGATCTTTTTAAAGTATGACACGTACAGAGAAGTGCAAACAAGCAGGAGTTATCCACATAAAATGTTGAGTTAATGTAATGCTGGACCTTAGACCTGTTTGTTTTCAAGGGTTTCAGCGGATTGCCTCTTCCTTGTGCATCAATTAAGTATATGATTTTACTAAAATATATCCAATTACAGCCGTGCAATTAAGCTTACAAATTTCAGATCTTAAAATCCGACCTCAGAAGACGCGCGGACCCGAAGACAGATTATTTTAGAAATCAGGTGCGTTATGAAATTTGCTAAGTGTTTGTAACTATGATCTTTCTCTTCACCCTTGCATTAAGCGTAAGCATTTCACTTCCCAGCACTTTGCTGAGAAACATATCAGCTCTATCTCACAAACTTCAGCAAAGCTGTCTTCAGAATCTTCCGCACGAAACAGAAAATCACGTTTCATTAGCAGCGCTCGTTTGTGGTGAAAAAATCACAGACGAAAATTTGAAAACAAATTTGAGCAAAACATCTTTGATTCACATCTTCGTTGTCTCGGGCTCTCACTTAATTTTGCTTGATCAACTTTTGAGCATCTTGCGGATTCCAGTCTTTTTAAGATTTCTTTTTCTTGGCGGCTATTCACTCGCCGTCGGTTGGCAAGCGCCCGCTGTGCGGGCTTTTTTGGGTCTTTGTCTGCGTGAGTTTTTTCGCCGCAAAAAACATTTTTTCCCCGCTGATCTTGTTGTTTTACTAACGGGCTTAAGTGTTTTGTTTTTGTTTCCCGCGTGGTGGAATTCTCTGTCGTTGCAAATGAGTTGGTGCGCGGCTTTGGCATTGGGTGTGCCGGAACTCTTACGTTTGCGCGGCTCGATGGCGCGAATTCTCGCCGCTCAGTTTTCCATTTTTCTATTTATGAGTGCTCCCCTTTGGGGGCTTGGCAGCCTTCATCCGCTCGGGCTTCTATACAATTTATTTCTTGCCCCAGTGGTTTCTTACGTTCTTTTGCCTTTAAGTTTTTTAGCCGTTCTTTTTAAAGGTCTTTGCTTAACCTTCTTTGATAAAGTTATGACGAGCTTTACATTCGTGCTGCCGTTGCTGGCAGAGCCGGTTCAAATTGTGCGCGGCTCCCCTCCCTCCGTTGGTTTTCTGTGGCTGTGGATTCTTCTTTGGCACTTGGTGTTTCATTTCTTACGACTGCATTTGTGGCAGGGAAAAGATTCCACGCGATGAAAGTTTTTATTCTTTTGCTTATCACTTTGAGCGCCAGTTTTATTGGCCAAGATGTCGTGCGAGGCTATGTCGTTGTTTGGAATGTCGGGCAAGGACAATGGGTCACGAAAATTTCGGCGACGCAGTGTCAGCACTTCGACATGGGCGGCGAATTCTTTCCCTGGAAAAAAATTTTGCAAGCATGCCGCGGAAAAACAAACTCTGCGGTCTTCAGTCATTGGGACTGGGATCACATTGGCGCTGTGAGCAAGCCCTCAGTGCGCTTTCTTAATCTTTGCGCAAAACTGCGTCCGCTGGGCGGGTCTTCGAAACGGAAAATGAAATTGTTAAAAACTCTTCCTGATTGCGCCGACATTCCAAATAAGTTGCGAGTCTGGTCGCCACTTCGCTCTAAAAACTCAAACTCCCAAAGCCAGGTCGTTTATACTGAGGGTTTACTTATTCCGGGCGATTCGCCAATCGCACAAGAACATCTGTGGAAGGATCGCCCATGGCTGTCCTTTGCCAAAGTTTTAATCCTAGGTCATCACGGCTCCAACACAAGCACCTCAGAACCGCTTCTGCAGCGCCTTCCACGCCTGCGTCTAACCATCAGCTCCGCACGTTGGGCCCGCTACAAACACCCGCACCCAGAAGTCCTCAGACGCCTCAAATCCCACAACCTCCCCCTCCTCCGCACCGAAGACTGGGGCAACATCTGGCTAGAACAATAAAAAAAGGTGCCTGCTTCTTTTTTCTGGCTAAGCCGCAGCAAATCCGTCCGAACTTCCGAGCCTCGGGCAGATCACTCTCCATAGATAGATGTTTTGTAAAAACGAAGATCTTCATTTTTATTATCTATTTTTCAAAACACTCGAATTTCGGGAAACTAGAGGTCGGAGGTTTTTATGAAATGTCCAACATGCAAAGAAGTAAATCTGGTGATCTCTGAAAGACAGGGAATCGAAATCGACTATTGCCCTGAATGCCGCGGTGTTTGGTTGGATCGTGGCGAGCTCGACAAAATTCTTGAGCGCTCACAACAACACACAAGCCCTTCCCGCGCCGCTCAGGAATCACATTCACAGCATCACCAGCAACCGAACCCTTATCAACAACACTACCCCCAACACTACAAAAGAAAAAAGTCCTTCTTAGAAGAACTCTTCGACTAAAAGGAACTTAGAAAAGTAAGTAATTAAAAAAGAAAACCCCGCAAGAAACTTGCGGGGTTTATATTTTCTCAATTTACCCAAAACCAAGGCTGATCAAAAGTGGTCAGCCGCGAGGCGGAGGGCTCCGCGAAGCGCGGAGGTGTACTCCCAGTACGTCGGAGCGATTCGCGGTACCCGACAACGAAGTCGGATGGCCGCTTCTCATCAGCCGCCGTATTAACCTTTGTAAGGGCGATACTCCATGTGAAGATCTTTCGCTACCGGCTCATAACATACGTATCCGCCGTAAACGTTCAAACCTTTCATCAAGGCTGGAGATTTCGCTACAGAGTCTTCAACTCCCATAGCAGCGATCATTGAACCGTACTTCATAGTTACGTTCGTCAAAGCGTAAGTTGAAGTTCTTGGTGCAACACCTGGCATGTTAGGCACGCAGTAGTGGATCACTCCGTCTACTTCGTAAGTTGGGTTTTGGTGAGACGTCGGACGGCAAGTTTCGATACAGCCACCTTGGTCAACCGCAACGTCAACAACAACAGAGCCTTTAGACATGGAAGAGATCATCTCTTTCGAAACAAGAGTTGGAGCTTTGTGACCTGTGATCAAAACGCCACCAACAACAAGGTCAGAATCTTTCACAGATTCTTCGATATTTTTCGCGTTAGAATACAAAGTTTGGCAACGACCTTGGAAGATATCATCCAAGTACTCAAGACGTGCAGTGTTTACATCAAGGATAGTTACAGAAGCGCCAAGACCTACTGCCATTTTCGCTGCGTTCGTACCAACAACACCACCACCGATGATTGTCACTTTACCTGGTTTAACGCCCGTCACGCCGCCCAAAAGAATCCCTTTACCGCCGTGATCTTTTTGCAAGTAGAAAGCACCGATTTGAGTTGCCATACGACCTGCAACTTCAGACATAGGAGTCAAAAGTGGCAATGAACCGTTGTCCAATTGGATCGTTTCGTAAGCGATCGCTTTCACTTTACGCTCGCACAAAACTTTTGTGAGTTTCGGCTCTGCTGCCAAGTGAAGGTATGTGTAAAGGATTTGGTTTTCGCGCATCAATTCATATTCATCAGGAAGTGGTTCTTTCACTTTCTGAATCATGTCGGCTTTCGCGTAGACTTCTTTTTTCGTGTCGATAATTTTCGCGCCCGCTTTTTCGTACTGCTCGTTTGTGATGCCAGATCCAAGACCTGCATCTTTCTCGATAAGAACTGTGTGACCTTCTTTTACGTACTGACGAGCACCCGCTTCAGTAAGACCCACGCGATTTTCAGAAATCTTAATTTCCTTAGGAACACCGATAATCATTTTTCACTCCCATGTATTTCAAATGACAACTCCGGACTATGCCAGATTGGTAACAAAAAGCAAGAAACCCCCGGAACGGAGAACGGGCCGTTTGTCGCTATGTAGCCAGAAAAAACAAGCAGGCACCTTTTTTGGTGGCGCTGCGTTAGTATGCTGGTATAGGGTTGGGATTTGAAAGTCCTCGATCGCGAGAACCCTTCTTTAGGAGGGTGTTTAAGACTTAAACATAGGCCCCAAACGGGGCTCTAAGGTCTGTAAACAAGTGCCTCAAATCAAAACAAACTCGTTTCCAGTCCCTTTTTCCGTGGCAGGAGGCTTGCACCCTACCGAATGACTTCATCCGTCTGGAGACTTATATGAAACTGACACGGCTATTACCGTTCCTGTTGCTGGCTTCGGCGAATGCATTGGCGCAAAACACAACGCCCCAATGGCGTATCACCCAACCGGCCTGGACAAATTCCCACGAGGAACAATTCGGTAACTTCGTCGCACAACTCGGCGAGGCTGTCGAACGCCGCGAGTGCGCCAAAGTCGACACGTGTCTGCAAAGCACCGCCAACAAATATTACGGCACGGATCCTTCAGGTTTAAAATATTTCGCGGATTGCGCGGATCTTCCCTATTATTTGCGCGCCTACTTCGCGTGGAAAAACGAACTGCCTTTTTCTATCGTGAGTGAAGTCAAACCGAACGTGGCTCCGGGAGATGACATTAAATCCGTGCGTGACGTTCGCTACTCTCCGCTAGGCAACTATGTGACGAAGCGTTTTGACGTCGTCACGAAGAGCGGAATTTTTAAAAACACTTACGCAGATGCTCGCGAAATTTTGAATGAGACGGTTCCACAATTAACGTTCTCTGGAACATTCCGTATGATGGGTCACGAGGACACGGGACTTTTTGCTGACTTCTATCCTGCGCGAATTTCTCGCGAAGGCATTAGACCCGGCACTGTGATTTACGATCCCAACGGTCACGTCGCCATCGTTTATAAGGTGACTGACGACGGTCGCATTTTTTACATCGACTCTCACCCTGACAACTCTTTGACGATGGGTATGTTCACGCCGAAGTTTTCGCGCAGTAATCCTTATCAAGGTGCCGGTTTCAAAAACTTCCGTCCTCTTTATTTAGCGGGAGCAAAAGTCGATTCTTCGGGCCATCACACCGGCGGCCAGGTTCTGTCGTATCCAAACTCCCAGCTTATTGATTTCAGCACCGAGCAGTACTACGGCACAGAAAGAGATCCCGGCGGAGTTTGGAATAAAGGAAAATTCGTCGTTCAAGGTCAACAAGTCGGCTTCTATGATTATGTGCGCCTGAGTCTTACTCAAGGTGAATTGCACATTGATCCATTAAAAGATATGGCGCAAATCGTAGACGATATCTGCGTGAGCTTAAAAGACCGTGTCGCTGCCGTGGAAGCCGCACGCACTTCCGGCGTTTATCTAAAACCGCATCCTGAAAGACTTCCGGTTAATATCTTCGGAACTGAAGGAGAATGGGAAGCCTACGCAACGCCATCCCGTGATGCGCGTTTGAAAGTCGCGTTCATGGATTTGCTCAGCCAAACAAAAGCTAATATTGAACGCTACAAGCGCGGCGAATCTTCCATTCGCTACAACGGCGTGAATTTGGCCGAGGATCTCTTTAAAGTCTACGCTCAGAAAGCGCAAGCTTGCCAATTCTCTTACACAACGACAAACAATCTGACTGTGAAGATGAATTTGGAGGCCGCTCGCCAAAGACTTTTCGCGATGAGCTTCGATCCCTATCATTGCATCGAGCACCGCTGGGGTGCACGTATTGCCCAAGAGTTGGCGGCTTGTACGGATGATTCGAATAAACGTCTTTGGTACGAAAATCAAAAATGGATGCGCTATCAGTACGAGAGAAAGTACGATGCGAGAATGGACTATTCCGTTTACGAACTCACGGGTCCATTGCCAGGTGGTGTTGGTATCGCGACTCCTCCGGATATTGATATCGTTGGCTATTTGAAATCTCAGCGCTAAGCTCATGCGAGAGCTCCCGATGCGGCTACCAAGGGCCAAGCTTTGGCTTAGAGCCGCTCCGGCAGACACGGCCCTCCAGGCCTCGCCGCGCTTTGGTACGACATCGTGTCGGCGCGGAGGCCTGCCTCCGGGCTCTAAGCCAAAGCTTGGCCCTTGCCAGCCGACGGAATCTTTCCCATGAACATAGATTGAAAATCAAAAAAACAACGATCCTCGTTAAAGCGTTTGCGGCCTAAGACGCAAAAAAGTATCGGACAAGGGCCATTGCGAACGCAAAAATATATCCGTAACTAAACTTGTCTAGACGAATCAGTTCCATACCTTTTTTCGCACGACGAGCACCAAGAATCGAAACTAATGCACCCACAATCAATGGAGTTAGAATTAGGTTCGCCACTCTTAAAGAGCCCTCATTCACAAAATGATTTCGAACGATTAACAAACTGAGACCACCACAAATGGCGCCGACGACGGCATAACCAATAAGGGCAACAAAAGGGTTCGGTTTTCTTTTAAATGTTTCCGCAATACTATGAAAACCGAGTTCAAAAAGAACCTGAATAATTATCTCAACAAAAAACTCAAAAACAATACTAGCAATGAAGTCCATATTCCTATTTACCAAGTTTCACATAACCTGAGTCTGCATACAAGACCATAAAACAGAACCATGTTTTCACCAATGAAACAGGATATATTTTTTTAGAAGCCCTCAAAAGATCTTTCTGCTTATAACCCCTACGAGAATTTCCTGAGGAGCGGAGCTTACCTCTGTCTTCTCCGAAGTCGGCCTCCGCCAAGCGTGATGCGTTCGACCGCGCCAGCGGGCGATGGCGGCAGAGCCTCATGGATGAGCGTGCCGACGTAGCGAGGAGACAGAGGTAAGCTTCGCTCCTCGGGAAGTTCCGTCGTTCAGAGGAAGAATGAATTTAGAGAGGAACGCTCCAGCCCGAGTAGCGTTGGACTTCTTCGGAGATGTCGGCCCCGAGTTCGACGTGGCGGTAGCTCGTTGGTGAGTCCCAGATTTTTTTGACAAGTTTGTTCATGATGTCGTGGCCGGCTTTGTAAAGGACTACGTGCCCCATTAAAGGCATTTCCAATGTCACTAAATCGCCGAGAGCATCCAAAGCTTTGTGACGAACGAATTCATCCGCCCAGCGCAGGCCTTCAGGGTTGACAACCTGATCGCCATCAAGAACGATGCAGTTATCGAGGCTTCCCCCTTTTGCAAGGCCGCGGGCTTTTAAAGCTTCGACGTCCTTCATAAAACCAAAGGTTCTGGCGTTAGCAACGTCGCGACCGAAAGACTGTTCGTTGATATCAAGATCGATTGTCTGTTTGCCGATCACAGGATTCGGGAAATCGATTGTCACAGTTAAACGCAGTCCGTGATAAGGAACGACGTAAGCGTGCTTCTCACCTTCACTGAAATAAATCGGCTCAGTGATGTAGCAATACTTACGCGGTTGATCTTGCTCGACGATTCCTACAGCTAGCAAAGCTTGCAGAAAATCACGAGCACTGCCGTCGCCGATGGGAATTTCGGGACCGTCGAGTTCGATAAATAAATTATCAATGCGCAACGCAGACAATGCCGAAAGACAGTGCTCGATAGTTGCGACAGAAAAGAATTCTCCGCCAATAGTTGTCTGGTGCGAAGTCGCTTGCACGTTCTTCGCTGTGACTTTGAGAGAAGGATTTCCAGGGAGATCGCTGCGGATAAAGTAAACACCGGAATCAGGAGGCGCCGGCTTAAAGGTCAATGTGCAGGAATCACCGGAGTGAATTCCGATTCCATGAACAACTGTCTTTTTACGAATCGTTTTCTGTAAAAACATACTAGTTAGACATTACTCTAACTAGCCTACCTTCGCAATGCGCATTTGCCCGACCACGTCGCCCTTCCAGTTTGTGACCGAAGGTTGAGTGTATTTTGCTAAGCTCTTAAACTCCGCCTCTGTAAGACCGCCTAATTGCAATAGAAGCGTGGCTGCTGCGACCTGAGCCGCGCGACCAGCTCCGTCGGAGGCCTTGATTGCGAAGGCGACTTTCTTTTCAGGCAAAACACCACAAAAAACACCTTCGGCGCCACCCTTGATAATGGCGCGTCCCTGTGTCTTTTCAATCACAGCTGTGGCGAAATTGTCACTTCCTGAAATGTAAAACGGATAGCTGCGCACCGCTCGCAAGATACGCTCGGCAGCGGCTTTTCGGGCCGGAGCCTCTTTAGAATTAATGAACGTCGACATGCCTGCAGCCATCGCCTGCAAAGGGACAGCGTAGGTCGGAATTCCGCAGCCATCAATACCGTGCGGAACTTTCGAGTGATCGACTTTCATGGTTTCACTCAAAACTTTGCGCAATCTTTTTTGCGCATTATGTTCGTACTTTTCATAACCGGCAGGGTCTTCACCCAAATGCAAACACGTGGTGATGATCGCCGCGTGCTTACCAGCGCAGTTATTGCAAAGAGCAGTGGGCTTGACACCACGACGGTTCATATCCAAAGCACTGGCTTCGTCATAAGGCAAATGCGGAGCGCAGACATATTGTGATTCTTTAATTCCGACTTTTTCCAGCCACTGCGAGAGCGCGGCAAGATGATCTTTTTCTCCGCGGTGAGACGCACATGCCAAAGCAATATGTTTGTCATCAAGGCCAAACTTTTCAGCCGCGCCCGATTCAATCAACGGAAGAGCTTGAAGCATTTTAATAGCACTTCGAGGCATCGTTAAAAACTGCGGATGCCCCCAATACTCTTTCACATGTCCTAGTTCATTGACCACAACAGCCATGACTTGGTGGAGACTCTCGACAACCGGGCCTCGCAACACTTCAACAACCAACGGTTGCTTAGAAGCCATATCAACCACTCCCAAAAAATAGTACGTTCAAATTGAGTTGAAAGCCCTTCGACTGAAAACAAATAAAGGGCCCGAGATATTGTAACAATACCTCTTTAGCCCTCATAATATTTTTCTTAAACCAGACTCAAAACAGGACGGGTTTGCGATTACGAATTCACGTTTAGAATAGTATTCTTAGCAAACTCAGTGATTACGCGGCCTCGCTGCGTCTTCTGAATGAAACCTTCTTGAATCAAGAAAGGCTCGTAAACTTCCTCAAGAGTGTCGCGCTCCTCGCTCAAAGCTGCGGCAATAGTATCAATACCCACAGGGCCACCGTTGTATTTTTCTTGGATCAAACTGAGAATTTTCCGATCCATCAAATCCAGACCGAACTGATCGACACCCAACTGATTCAAAGCATAGACCGCGATGTCTTTCGTGACGGTGCCATTGCCTTTGACCTGCGCATAGTCGCGCACGCGTTTCAACAAACGGTTCGCCACACGCGGAGTTCCGCGCGCACGTCGTGCGATCTCTTCCGCACCCTCTTCATCCATTTTGACTTTTAAGATGTCTGCGGAACGAAGAAGAATTTTTTGTAAAGCGCTTTTGTCGTAAAACTGCAAACGCTCGACAATGCCAAAACGATCGCGAAACGGAGGATTGAGCAATCCCGCACGCGTCGTCGCCCCTACCAAAGTAAACGGCGCTAATTGAAATTTCATTGAACGCGCGCCCAGGCCCTCGCCGGTGACGATGTCGATGTAGTAGTCTTCCATCGCCGTGTAAAGATACTCTTCCACGTGACGGCTAAGACGATGAATCTCATCAATGAACAACACAGAGTGAGGTTTCAACGACGTCAAAACAGCGGCAAGGTCGCCTTTTTTGTCAATTGCGGGAGCCGAAGTCATTTTGATCTCCGCACCCATATCATTGGCGATGATTTTCGATAACGTCGTTTTACCCAAACCTGGAGGACCGCACAGAAGAACGTGATCCAAGGATTCGCCACGATGTTTTGCCGCAGCCACAAAGACTTTTAGTTTTTCTTTAACGTCATCCTGCCCTGGGAATTCTTCGAAGTGCTGGGGACGAAGTTCGTTTTCCCAACTCTTTTCGCCTTCAACCGGATCGCCTTCAAGAATGCGACTCATGACAAGCTCCCAGACAATGTCTGCAGACCTTTACGCACGCCTTCTTCCAAAGAAATTTCTATCGGCAAAGAAGACACGAATTGATCGACCAATTGCGATTTATAACCCAAGTTGAGCAAAGCCGAAGTGATTTGCGTATGCGATTCTGATTTAGACTTGATTGTCTCTTCGATCGAAACAAGTTTTCCTTTGAGTGTAAGAATAATTTGCTCCGCCGTTTTCTTACCAACTTTAGGAAGTCCCGAAAGCGCTTTGGCATTTCCAGCTTCGATCATTTCCTGAATCTGCGCGGGACGTCCGCCGGAAAGAATGCTCAAAGCCATTTTCGGCCCGACGCCATTCACTTTAAGCAAAGAAAGAAAAAGATTTTTTTCATCTTTCGAGTGAAAACCAAAAAGCATCAACGCATCTTCGCGCACATGCGTATGCACCCACACGATGATATCTTTTCCCAACAGCGTTTGCAGATCTTCCAGGGTGTTTGCGGATGCAAAGATCTCGTAACCGACACCGTGAACATCCAGCAAAGCAGAGTCGCTCAAAACTTCAATAATTTTTCCACGTAAATAACCGATCATAAACTCACCGCTCTTTGCAGGATAGATTTCTTTTTCAATTCAAAAGCGTGGTGACAAGCCATCGCTAAAGCATCCGAAGCGTCAATACGATTGATGGTCTTCAGGTTGAGGATCGCCTTCAAAATGGCTTGCACGTCTTCTTTGGAGGCTCCGCCATTTCCTGTGACACCTTTTTTCACCACACGTGTCGCATACTCAAGGACATCAGCTCCACCAGCGCCGGCTTCGTACATCACAACCCCGCGGGCATGGCCGAGTTTGAAAGCGCTGTCCGCATTTTTACCCAAGAAGATTTTTTCAATCACCACTTGTTGCGGTTTGTATTTCTCCATCACTTCGCGAAACGCCGATCCCAATTCGATCATGCGTTTTGGAAACGCCTGATCCGCATCCAGCAAGATCACGCCATGATTGATATGCTCAATCCGGCCGTTCTCAACTCGAACAACTCCAAAACCTGTAATGCGGGAACCGGGGTCGACCCCGAGAATCGTCAATGACATCAAAACACCAATCCGTCGCCCTTATTTGAAGCTGAAGCTATTGCTTAGTCAACGAATCTGAAATAGTATTAATGGAAGTGATGAAAATAGATGCAAGCACAGTTGAAAAGTACCAAATGATTCTTGAGAAAGATCCCAACTCTCAGGTTTTCGCTCCATTGGCGGAGGCTTATAGGGAAATGGGCATGCTCTCAGAAGCGCAGAAAACTGTGACTGCGGGCGTTCAACGCCACCCGCAATTTGTCGGCGGACTTGTCACCTACGCAAAAATTTTCCGCGATCTCGGTCATTTAGGAAAAGCCCTGGAAGCCTTGAAGAAAGCGACTTCCCTGGCTCCAGAGAATATTTTAGCGCATCAATTACTTGCCGAAGTGGAGTTGGCGAATAAAAATCCGAAGGATGCTCTTAAGGCCTTTAAGATGGTTTTATTCCTCAATCCTAACTCGAAAAGCGCGCAAAGAGCCGTACAAAAATTAGAATCTTTGACGGCGGACGAATACGATGAAGACGTTTTTGCGATGACAAAACTGCCTGAAGTTTTGCTCGACAATCCGCCGACTCCGACGCCGCGTTTGCAGGAAAAACAAGATGAGATGGTGGTGAAACCCACACCCGTCACGCCCAACAAAGCTTTGGAAAGAATGTTGTCTTTGATTGACGCCTTTATCGTGCGTAACGACCTGGAAAAAGCGCATGCCCTTTTGAAGGACACCCGCATCGAATTTGGCGATCATCCTGAAATTCAGCGCCGAATGAAGACGCTGCAAGTGCGTTATAACGATTCTGATGAGGCAACGCCCCTGCGTCCGTTGCAACCTCGCGAGAAGCTGATTCGCGAGCGCAAATTGGAAGTGTTGGAAATGATGCTTCGCAGAATTCAAGATTATCGCATGCAAAGCTAAAAACTAAAAAGGCTCCCGAGGGAGCCTTTTTTATTAGATATCTTTGTTTTTCTTTTGGGAGCGGGCTTCTTTGCGGGCTTGTTTTTTATCTTCCCGCTTTTGCTTTCGCTCTTCTTTGCGAGCTTCGCGCGCTTCCTTTCTTTCTTTTTTCGCCTCCACATCATCTTGACGATGCATTGAAGACACGGACTGACCAATCATTTTTGGATGAAGACCCAACTCTTTGGCAATCTTGCCCCAGCCCATTTTGTCTTCGGTACGCATCTTAAGAATTTCTTCGACCGTCTTGCCGGACTCTTTCGCCAGGGCTCCAACAACCGCGAACTGCGACTCCGAAATTTTAGAGTCTTTCATCGCTTGAATCTGCTCGTCTGTCAGATTGTATTTTTCTTTCAGACGCGAAACATAGTCGGGCTTTGTTGCCTCTTCGGAAATCTGCGTTTCCGCTGTCGCGATTTCGTCTTCAGCTTGCGCCATCAAAGGGCTCGCCAAAGCGCACACCAGCAATAAGAGAAGAGCTTTCTTACTCATACAACACTCCTTTGTTAGTAGTTAATGAGAAATTTCCCTGCAAGAACCAATTCATTGTAATCTTGATAGCCACTGCGTGATTTCTGCTGCGAACTTTGCAGCGACACTCCCGCAGAGCCATTTGCAAACAAAGATCTTGTGGCGTCGAAGTAAAGAAAGACGTTCGTGTACGCTTCTTTTGACGTATCCACCTGACTGACAACTCGTCCATTTTTTCTTGTCACTTGCGTTTCTGTTGTAAGGTCACGCGACAAGAATGACGTTTGTTTAAATCCAAGTTCCCCGCTCAACACCCATTTGGCATCGAGTTGGTATTCAAGGGCTCCTGAAATTTGTAAAAAATAAGAACTGTATTCGCTGGCGGAAGATAGAGCGAGTCCCGCCTCTCCAATACCTTCCAGGTAAAGCACAGGGCTGACTTCATATCCCAAGGTCGCCACCTCACTGAGGACATGATCGAGGCGTCCCAAAGAATAGTAATTCTTCGCTTCATAGGTCGTCGCCAAATCAAAGGACGAAGCAAAGTGCAGGTTCAGCGACTTTTCCATCGCCAAGCGCAGACCATAATTACTGAAAGAACTATCTGTCGTCATCGGTTCACCATAGACGTATTCCTGGCCGCGCAATTCAATTTCACAATTTTTATCCGTGAAACATTTCAGGCGATCCGAAAGCCCCCACGACAGAACGTCGTTGGCATTTTCTTTACTGTAATCGCTGTAACCCAAGCGCAACCCCAGAACATGTTGATTCCAATCCAGGGTGTTTCGCGTGCCAAAAACGTAAAAGAAGTCGCTCTCTTTGTTTGTGTCAGTCAATAAAGCATTGTCGGTCATTCCTAGTTCCATTCTATTTCTCGAACTCCACTCCGCGAGCGCAACGGAGGACAAACTCAAGATGAAAACAACGGCAACAAGGTGTCGGATGGTTTGTGTCATAGACCTAATTATAGGACCTTAAAAATGAACTTAAAGAGCAAACCTATTAACAAATTTAAGAATGCCAAGGCGAGAATTCACAGAATTCTGATCAGCTTTTTGACAGAAACTCTTGAATTAGTCCGCTTGATTTTTTAAGATAAAACCTGCAGTGGCGCTGCGTTTTTTGCGTGTGCAAAATTCACAAAATTTATGCTCCTTTTCGTTTTTTTGGTTAACGAAGTTCGTGGGAGTCATAAATGTCTCAAGATAAAAAACTCACAGACAATCGAGACGGCTACAATGCGTGGTCAAAATTTTACGATCAGTATCCTAACCCAACCGTCGCGATGGATGAATTGTCCTTTGCGAATTATTGGCAAAACTTAGGTAACAAGAACGTTCTGGAAATCGGCTGTGGCACAGGTCGGAATACTGAAAAGTTGGCGGCGAAAGGAAATCACATCTTAGGTGTCGATGTCTCGGAAGGTATGTTGCAGGTGGCGCGCGAAAAATTTCCTCCCGAAGACAACCGCGTGAAACTGGTGCATGGCGATTTCATGACACTGACGGAATTTCCCGGCGCTCCTTTTGACGCCGTGGTTTCGAGTTTGGTTTTAGAACATATCGAAAATCTCTCGGCGTACTTTAAGAAAGTGGCGTCCTTACTGAAACCCCAGGGCGAGGTTTTCCTTTCAGAAATTCATCCGGAGCGAACTGCGAAAGGCGTGCTTGCGCACTTTAAAACTCCCGATGAACAAGAAATCCATCTGACTAGCCACCCGCACACGGAGGAGCAGATTGACCGGGCCGCCGCTCTGGCGGGCTTTTCCATCGAAAAATGCGAGACCATTTACGGGAACGAAGAGCTTGCGCAGATCCATCCCAAGTGGTCCCGCCACCTTGGCCAGCCCATGCTGCAAATCTGGGTGCTCAAGAAGAGCCAATAACCACGGCGCAATATGAAATAACGCACCTCGACCAGCGGACGGAAGGAGCCGCTTGTTGACCAAATACAGCCACTTAGGCCAATATGGCTCCTCTGCATTTAAAAATTTAAAAGGATTAAACATGTACGAAACGTCGGATTTTAAAAAAGGTCTTAAAATCATGATCGAGGGCAAGCCCTATGTGATCGTGGATTTCCAACACGTTAAGCCAGGTAAAGGCAACCAATTCACGCGCACAAAACTTAGAAACATGCTGACAGGCCAAAATTTGGAATCGACTTTCAAATCTGGCGAAAAGTTTGAAGTTCCTAACGTAGAAAACAAAGAGATGACGTTCCTTTACAAGGACGACTCCGGCTATAACTTCATGTCTCCAGAGTCTTACGAGCAAATCGCTATGTCTGAAGAAGACTTGGGCGAGTCTAAGTACTACCTCACTGAAAATCTTAAAGTTGTGATCTTGTTCTACAACGAAAAAGCCGTTGCTTGTGACGTACCAAAAGCCGTGAACTTGACTGTGGCTAAAGCAGATCCAGGTATCAAAGGGGACCGTGTGACGGGCGCGACGAAGCCTGCAACAATGGAAACTGGACTTGTTGTGAACGTTCCACTTCACATCAACGAAGGCGACGTTCTTCGTATCGATACAGCGTCTGGTGACTACGTAGAACGCGTGACTCAAAAATAGGTCTAGCGCATCGTATTAAGTCTCCGCAACCACTCAATTTTATCGCAAAATAAGAGGGGTTTGGTCGCGGAGGCTCGGTGTCCACATATATTGAGTTGGAAATTCAAAATTTACTCAATGAGGTTGAAGAACTCGACCAGGTGGCAGACCGTCTTATCCAAAGCCTCGAATCCAATCCGGATCGTTTCACACTCGACAACATCAACTCTCTCGCGCGTTTTTTAATTCAATCACGCCAATCTTTGAAACTTGTCGAATTTGTTCTTCGTCACATCGATAACGAAAGCTTTCCAATTCCTTGGCCGTACTTCATCGAAGCACTAGGCCCGTTATCGGAAGACTTGGAAGAAAAAACTTTGCGCGCGTTGATTGAGGGCATCGTTGAAGATCACGCGGAATCGGAAGCAGCTCGCTCGCAAGCACTGAACAAACAACTCTCTGAGTTCGGCGAATGGCGCAGCAATCGTAAATATAAAATTCACAAAGATTATCTGAACAACAAAAGACAGCTCTTGGATCAGTTGATCACACTGCGAACTCAGCAGTTGTACGAACAAGAGAAAAATCTTTTGCAGCGTTTGCAGAAGCTCTATCCCGGCGACAAAGAAATTCGCGCCGAGGTGAACGAACACAAACAGCGTTACGCTTTAGAAGTCTTGCAAAGACGTTCACCCAAAGCGCGCACCGTGAAAACCGACTTCATTCCCAAAGATCCGGAAGTGGAAGCCGCCCTCGAAGCGCTGATGACAAGTTTTCACGAACATGCCGAGCAGTTACCGGAAATGGCTTTTGATTTTTCGATCGCCGCCTTCATGCTGGAGGCTTACGAAGCGTCTTTGTCTCTTTTGAACTATAGCAACGAAGAAACCGAAACGCTTTTGTGGTTCCGTTTGGAAGTCTTGCTGAAATGCCGTCGCTTCGTGGAGTTGCTAAATGAGATCTCCCGCGTTGAGCTGACACTCGCTCACGAACCGGAAACTTTTTTTGCGACGGCTTACCTGCGCGCGCAAGCCCTGTGGGGCTTGGGTCAAAAACACACGGCGATTGAAGTGATGGAAGGCTTGCTGGCTTCCCGTCCACACTATCGCGCGGCGAGTGCTCTTCTGAGCATTTGGAGTGGTGGGCAATGAAGCGCGCTTTCTGGATTCTTATCACGCCGCTGGCGGGCTTCTTAGTTTTATGGTTAGTGCTTTCGTGGTGGGTGGCTCCGCAAGTTGAAAGCTGGGCCCTCAATCAAATTCAAACTTATTCAGCAAATTCTCTTCCCGTAAATATTCGTGCAGAGAAACTTCATCTGAAACTTTTCCGTCCGTCGGCGACGTTGGAAGGAATTGAAGTCACGGGCAAAGGCGAATTGGCGGAAAGTCTTCGTCAGATCAAAGTGGCGAGTGTGCGCATTTACATCGACGTTTTCCATCTTCTTGCGGGAAAGCTCAAACTTTCTGCGATTGTTGTGGATTCTCCGGAAGCGGATATCAATGTCGATCCGTTCATGAAGAAAGATACGCCGCCCAAAGAACTTCCAATGGATGCAATCTTCAATCAATTGGAACAGCTTCCTTTGCAAAGGATCTTTTTGCAAAACATCCATGTCAAAGTCAGTTCGCAAGAATTGAAATTCGATGTCACGGTCAAAAGCGGCGACCTCCTTGTTACAAACATGGGGAAAAACCTGACGGCGAAGGTGAACATTCCTTCTTTGGATCTGGGTTTAACTCGTATGGGGCACTTCCAGGGTTCGCTCGACACGCACTTGTATCTGACTCGCCAGTCTTTGCGAATTATTCAATTGGGTCTGCGCTTGGACGAGTCCGAACTTCTGGCGCGTGGTGAGTTGACGAAATTCAGTCAGGTCTTGATTCGTCCTTCCGGAGTTTTAGATCTTTCGGCAAAAATCAATCTAAGTGACGTCCAAAAAGAATTGAAAAAACTAAACGTCAAACTTCCCGCTTTTTCAGGCGAGCTGAATACGGAAGTGGAAGGCCGCTTTGACGGTCTTGATAACATCGTCGCGAAAGCGGACATTAACACGCGCGCTTTGGTTATTGATAAATTCGAATTGGGTGACTCGCGCATCCAAGGTGAATACAAAGACCAGATCATCCGTTTGTCTGAAGTGAAAGTGCAACACCCGGCTGGTGAAGCGGTATTAACAAAATCGGAAATTGAATTGGATCGCAGCTACCAATTCAAATCTAAAATCTCCGTTCCGAATCTAGATCTGCAAAAATTATTTCAGAGTTTGGACTTAGGCGGAATTCCTGTCGGTGTTGAAATCGCCGCAGAACTTCCTTGCGAAGGACAGATCTACCCGACTTTCCAAGTGACCTGCACCGGTGTTCGTATGTCAGGCCAGGACTTGTGGGTGAAGTCGGCAAACAACAGCAAGGGCACTGCGATTCTCAATGTCGGTCGTTTAACGGCACAAGGCCAAGTGCAAGTGACGACGAAAGCGGTCAGTTATGCCGCGAACCTTTCTGTCGGCGACAGCTCAGGGGCAACGGACGGCGTGATTGATTTTGCCACAGGATTTAGAATCAATTACGGCACGAAAAAACTCGATATGAAAGATATTAAAAATCTTGCCGGCTTAAAGCTGCAGGGTTTTGCCAGTATTGACGGTTCCACTTCCGGCGATTCAAACGCGGCGATCTTTGATATGAGTCTTAATGCACGCAACTTCGTGTTTGAAGATTTCTCCCTAGGAAATCTAATCACGAAACTAAAATACCGTGGCGGCCGTTTGTTGTTTGAAGACATCGCCGGAGCCGTCAACAAAACTCAGTACTTGGGTGATCTTGAAGTGAATTTAAATAAAAACACTTTGGGCGGCGAATTCAGCATCCCCACCGCCGACTTGGCTGACATTGCCGTGGTCTTTGAACGCATTTACAAACTCCCCTTCGCGGTTCAAGGTTTGGGCGCAGCCAAGGCGCGCGTCGACGGCCCGCTCAACTTCTGGCGCATGAATTATCATTTGGAGTCCGCGTTTAAGAAAGTCATCATCGGGCCCGAGATTTTTGACTCGTTGATTTTCAATGCTTCCGCGGATAACGGAAATATTCGCGCTGACAACGTGATTCTGCAAAAAGGCGCCAGCACGGTCACGGTTCAAGGCGGTATCGGCAATACACAAATCATGAACCTTTATGCCGACGGTAAAAACTGGAAACTGGAAGAGTCCGACTTCATCAACAAAATCAATTCGACCATCGCAGGTAATTTGAATTTCGCAGCGGAACTTAAAGACGCCGTGACCTCGCCAAATATTTTAGTCAAAGGCGCCATCACCGACACCTTCCTTGAAGAACAAGAATTTCCAAACTCGAATTTTATCTTGCGCACCAATAAAGACGCCTTCAGTGCGCAGCTCAGCTTGTTTGGCGACAAAGTTCAAGGTGAGTTCCAGATTCCATTTGAAAGAAAAGCGCCGTTGATCGTAAAAATGAAAACGCTCAACTGGAATTTCTCAAACCTCCTGGGCATTGTCGGCGGAGCAAGCCTTGCCAATGAATATCAGTCCAATTTGACTTCGACGATTGATCTGCGCTCTGAAAGCGGCGAGCTTTTTAAATCCACGGGCAAGTTAACGATCCAGAATTTCTCGTTAAAACGCGGGCCGATGAGCTTCAGCAACCAAGGGCCGATGGAGATCACAAGCGACAACGGTCTTATGAATATCCGTAACTTCCGTTTGGAAGGACCACAAAACTCCCTTTCTTTGCGCGGTGAAAATTTCACTTCGCAGAACCTGAACGTAGGATTGAATCTGAAAGCGGATCTGCGTTTGTTCCAAATCTTCACACCATTCTTGGAAGATCTCGGTGGTCCCGTCGATGTAACGGCGACTGTTTCGGGACCGCTTCTTAAACCGGAAGTGATTGGAAATGCGAATACACGCAATACGTTTATAAAAATCAAAGGTTTCCCGCACCCGATCGAGAAACTTTCAACGGATGTGGTATTCTCACAAAGTAAAATCCTGATCAACTCGATCAAAGGAAATATCGCCGGCGGGACTCTTTCAGGCGACGGCGGCGTTTCGATCAACGGCATCAAAGATCTTCCGACCTCGATCCGTTTGCATATGGAAGGTGTTACTTTCAACGTACCAGATAAAGTGAAAAGCAGCGGTCGTGCGGATTTATTATTTGCAGGGCGCTGGTTCCCGTTTGTTCTATCGGGAACGTACTTTATCTCAAACGGCGTGGTTGAAAAAGAATTCACCGAAGACGGCGGTGTGGCGGGGGTCCGTCAAAGCTTGTATCTTCCGAAAGTGATCAAAGAGAGCAATTTCGAACCGGTGATTTTGGATTTGCAGCTCATTATGGAGCGAAATATTATCGTTAAGAACTCGCTGATCGACGGCTCTGTGAACGGAAATCTGCAAGTGAAAGGGCCTCCGGGAAATCCGGTTCTGCTTGGCAAAATCGCCATGGATAAAAATTCAAAGCTGATCTTTAAAGACAAAGTCTTTAACGTGCAAAGCGGCATTGTCGAGTTTACGGATCCAGACGAAATCAATCCGAATCTTTATGTGTCCGCGATTTCACGTATCGATGAATATGACATCACGGTGATTGCGCAGGGAACGGCCAAAAATCTGGCGATTCGCTTGAACTCGGTGCCGCCTCTGTCGGAACAAGATATTATTTCTTTGATCGCTCTTGGCATCACTTCGTCGTCGATGGAACAAAACATGCAGTCCCGCCAACAAGCGGAACAGCTGGGTGCAGAGATCGGCGGTGCGGTTCTCGCAAAACCGATCAGCCGCTTTACTGAAAGCGCTTTGGGCGTCAACGTGCAAGTGACTTCCGAGTACGATTCCACTCGCAATATCTCGGTACCTAAAATCACTTTGAGCCGCCCGCTTTCAGAACGCGTAAAAATGTCAGGCAGCCGTCCTGTGGGTGACTCCTCGTCTTATGATTTGAAATTAGAATACTTCCTAAATAGCAACTGGACTGCGATCGGTTCGTACGAAAACCGCGGAGCCGAAGACAATACGACGTTGCAAAACACGCAGCCGGCGGCGCAAAGCGTGTTCGGTTTGGATCTTGAGTTTAAGAGGGAGTTTAAGTAGTGCCTCATTTCAGAACCCTCGCAAATCTTCTTTTAGTGCTTTCCTTCAGCGGCCCGGTGTGGGCGAAGAAGACTTTGAATTATTCGAATTTGCCTAGCGACGTTCAAGCCGAGCTGGTCAAACGCTTCCCGCAAGTGCAAAACGAAAAGATCCCATTGGATCAAGTCGACGAGATTCTGCGCTTTTTGCAACTCAAGCCCGATTACAAATTCTTACGCGTCTATGACGACGGTGGCACTGGCCCTTACCGCTTGGATTTCCAAAAAACGCGACGTATTTCAAAAATCGAATTCTCGGGCGTGAATAATATTTCCGACAACGAGACGGAAAATGCATTCGGCGTAAAACAAGGAGACGTCTTTGATCAAGACGCTTTGGCTGAAGGCGGCGAAAAAATCCGTCAGATTTATCGCGAAAGAGGTTACTTAAACGCGGTTGTTGATATTGAAATGCCTCCTGAGGACAACGACCAAGTCGGCATCAACGTCAAAATCACAGAGAACAAGCTTACTCGCATCGGCAATATCCTTTTGCAAAGTACGAATGCGACTTTAAACCATGCCGTGGCGAAGGAACTCACAAGTTATCTCAACGATCCGTTTACAGAAAAGAACCTCGCCGACTTGCAAAAAAAGGCGCGCGAGTTTCTTATTGAAGAGCGCTACATCCGTGCGGATATTTTAGGACCGACGACCGAGTTCAACGCTGACGAATCTCTTGTCACCCTGCTTTATCGTCTGGAAAAAACGGACAAATATACGTTCGACTTCCAGGGCGTGAAAATTCTTACGGTGCGCAAGATTCGCAATGCTTTGGACTTGGATAATTTCTATTCGGCGAATCCTTCCGTCGGATCGGAACTTGCGCAGAAAATTCGCAACTATTACCTTTCGGAAGGTCATGCCCGCGTCGACGTTAAGTTCGAGGAGAAAGAAGAAAAGCCTTTCCAGCGCAAAGTGACGTTCTTCATTGAGGAAGGCCCGAAAGTTAAAATCCAAAAGATTGCCGTCACCGGCCGCTTTACAAAAAGCGAACGCTATTATGCGAACTTTATTGAAAACCACAGCTCGAAACTTATTGATAGCGGCCACTACAATAAAGACGATTTTGAAACCGGACTTAAAAACCTGACGCTTGAACTGCAAAACAACGGCTTCTTACAGGCCAAAATCGTTTCTACGCGCACACAGTACAATAAAGAAAAAAACGAAGTCACTTTGCACGTGAACTTGGATGAAGGCCCGCTGACTCAGATTCAATCCATTAATTTTTCAGGCAATAAAGACTTTAGCAAAGAAGAGCTTTTGAAAGCCACGCGTTTGGAACCAGGCGCTTTACGTCTGAACCAAATTGAAAACGCGATTGGCCGCCTTAAAGAATTTTATCGCGATCGCGGTTACATCGAGATGATTCTTCTGAACGAGCGTGAAGACCTGGTCACGTATGATGAATCCAACACGCAAGCGCAGCTGAACTTCAAAATTCTTGAAGGTCCGCAAGTCCGCGTCGCCTCCATCATCCTTGAGGGCAACGACTTCACAAAAGACTCTGTCATTCGGAAAGAGCTTGAGTTTAAAGAAGGCGATCTTGTGACTCCGTACAAAATCGACGAGTCCACGGCCCGCCTGCAGCGCACAGGATTTTTCGGAACTGTCGAAGTGCGCACTCTGGAAGAAAAAACCAACGTCGCGAATCGCACTGTGCTTGTGAAAGTCAGCGAGCGTGATCCGGGCATCTTCTCGATGGGTGCCGGTGCGACGAATGAAAGAACACTGACTTTGCGTGGTTACATCGGCGTTGCCTACCGCAACCTCTTTGGTACAGGCCGCGGAGTTTCCGCGCGTGTGGAAGGTAATTATAATATCGCCGATCTTAAATACCTCGAAAGCCGCATCGTGCTTGGTTACTTAGAGCCTTATCTTTTCGGCTCGCGTCTGCGCGGTCGTATCAACGTATCTCGGTCGCAAACTGTGACGGACTATGATTTGGAAAAGATCTCGGAAGTGAACTCGACAACGTATTCGATCGAAAAAGACTTTACGTCGCATATTCTGGGTATCTGGGATGTCTGGTCTTTGGCAACAATCAAAGACTTTAGCTTGTCTGACAAGTTCCCTTCCGTAACTCAGGATATCGCGACGACGGGACCGACACTGGATATCGACTTCCGTGACAATCCCTTCAACCCGACACGTGGAAACTTCACGCGCTGGAATGCCGAGTATTCAGACCCCAATATCGGCAGCAGTCGCACGATCAAATACTGGAGAACGACGTTGAGTTTCACCCACTACTCCACTCTGGGCCGTATCACAGGACAGCCGGTTGTGTGGGCGAATCAAGTGCGCGGCGGCTATCTGCAAAACTTGAGCGATGAACCTGATGGCGGCGTTCCTTGGGATAAAAAAGGTTTCACTCTTGGTGGTCAATCCACGATTCGCGGTTACGAAGCCGGAACCCAAGAGGTCTTCCCGAACCGTAACGACCTCGGTTTGAGCGACAGTCAATCCACGTATTATCTAACAACTGAATCCGTGATGGGCTTGTTTAAATCGGAACTGCGCTTTCCCCTAGGTATTTATGAAAATCTTGGCGGCGCGGTTTTCTATGACGGTGGTTACGTGAAAATCCAAGACCTTGAGTTCACCGATTACTATCGTGACTCTGCCGGCTTTGGCGTGCGCTATAACACGCCCGTGGGTCCTCTGAGCTTAGAATGGGCTTGGAAGTTGGATGCCCGTCCTGACGAAGAACCTTGGCGCTTCCACTTATCTATCGGAACGTTCTAAGAAATTTAAGTAGTTTGGTATTCAGCTTCGCAGCTAATGATTGAAGTCAAAGCCTGCACTTCCCCGTCTTTTCTTAAACAGGAAATATGATGGCCGTTGATGTGCAGCTCGATACGCTCTAAAGACGCCCGCTCTTTCAAAACATGCGGGTGCGAAAAATACAGGCTGCCTTGCGGATTTTCTTTCACCAGTGTTGTGATTTTCGTGAACATAAGTTGAGAAATTTCTTCGTCACGTTGATAGAGATGAATCCATTGACGGCAGTAAATGTCTTCGATTGTATAACTTGTAAACTCAAAATAATTCAACGTGCGGAAAAACTGCGTGTGATGAAGAGTATAGAACTCTCCTACATCACGGCCGTTCCGCAAGAACTCAAAAAGATTCGGGTTGTATTCGTAGCCGTAGTACTCCAGGGCTTTACGAATAAAGAAAGAGCTTTCTTTAAGCTGATGGCCTTCCTTGTAAACGGAACGACAGATGTTCAGGTAATCACTTAAACGACCGACGACTTCTTTTTGTGTTTCTTCATCCAGCTGAAAGAAATAAGGAAGGGTTGGAGTGGCGTAAGGTCGAACAGCCAAACCCTCTTCTTCAATAAAACGGCAGAGCTCTTCACTAAGGGCTCGAAATTGAGTTGCAAGAGAATGAGATGTTTGCGGCGTCATAAAATGAATCAAACTCTTATTTATTGACCTAGAAATAGAAAGAGCCCCAGTTTGGAGCTCTTTTTACGATCATAAAGTCATTAAAATTCAAGATTAGCGCGCTTTACTGCTTGCGAATTTGCGACGAAGATCTTGAGTAACCTCTTGAATAGTTGCATTCAAAGTCACTTCAAAAAGATCGTCAGCGGACACTTTGTAAAGCTCACCCAATTTTTTAAGAGCATTAATTGGTGGATGAGAAACGCCTCTTTCCCAGTTAGAAATGAACTGCGGAGTAGAGTAGCCCAATTTATCAGCCACGTCTCTTTGTGAAAGGCCAGCTGACACACGCTTTTGCTTCAAGAAATCTGCTAACATATTTTTTTGTCTCATGAGTTTTTTCCTAACAATGCTTAAGCTTAAACACAACCCGCGGAACGTGACAAGTATTTGCTTTAAGCTTCGAGCGAGTTTCTAAATATAGTATACATTGTTTGGTCTAAATTACTTTGTGTTTTTTTGCAATTTCTATGTTTGATATATGAGTTATTTCATGTTTTCTCACAAAAAATTATGGAAAAATAAGATCATGGACAGAAAACCGAACGCCCCTTGGACGGAAAAATATCAAATCACCAGCCTCCTTGTGAACCCTCAGGGCAAGCTGGGACTGTATGGAACTCTTAACCTTATCCAGGAAACGGCATGGATGCATGCCGAACATCTCGGTTTTGGAATGGCCGATATGGAGAAAGAAGGCCTTTTCTGGGTGCTCACGCGCCAAGTATTGCAAATGCGAAAGTGGCCGCTCTTTGGGCAGACTATTACAATTCAAACATGGTTGCGCCCACCTGAAGGCGCTTTCGTCACCCGTGATTTCGCACTTTTAGACGACAAAGGCGAAGAGATCGGACTGTGTTCGACAAGTTGGCTTGCTCTGGATCGGGCGACGAAAAAAATTCTGCCAGCGCAAAACCTCCGCCCCTGGCAGGATATCACTTTGGAGCGCTCTTCCGGCCTTGTTCCGCAAAAAATTGCCGTGGAAGGAAGTTATGAGAAACGGGCAAAATACCGCGTGCGCAATTCCGATCTCGATATCAATCAACACGTGAATAACACAAAGTATGCGCAATGGATTTTGGACTCGATCCCGTTTGAGTTTCACAAGGCTTTGCTTTTAAAGACGTACTCGGTAAACTTTTTGGCAGAGACGCATTTAGGTGATGAAGTGGTGGTGGAGCAAAGCCTCACCTCTTCGGATGCTCGCCAGGAAAACCGAGGGGTCTCTTCTTATCGTGGCGTTCGTGCCGCTGACGGGAAAATCTTATTCACGGTTTTGCTTGAGTGGGAGAGAAAATAGTGAAAAATCTGATTCCCTTTAAAGCGACGGCTTCAACCAACCGTCTTGCCATCACGGCCAATCTGACACAAACGTCGCCAACCTCGCTGGCCTGCGATTTTCATCTGCAAGGCGACCTCACGAAAATTATTTGGCCTAAAGACACTTCGCCTCAACGCCAGGACGAGCTTTGGAAACACACGTGCCTGGAAGTATTTTTTGCTGCGGGATCTCGCCCTCAGGATCCTTATATCGAGATCAACTGCGCCCCGAATGGATCTTGGAATGCTTATAGTTTTAGCAGCTATCGCGAAGGCATGGCCCCCGCCAATATCACCGTGCGTCTGGGACATCACGAGGTGGACTCTCATCAGGCGCGCTTTCAGTTCGATATTTCCAGCGAAACTCCCGTCACCGCGACTCTCGTTGGTTTGACAGCCGTGATTGAGTTCAAAGACGAAGGCGTGAGCTATTGGTCCCTTCATCATCCTCTTCCGACCGCGAATTTCCACGACAAGCAAGGCTGGCTGCACTCCGCGACGCGCTGAGTGAAGAGGTCGTCTTCTCTCTGATTCTTGACCCTTTCTGGACACCAAGATAGTTTTGGCTGTTTCGTTTTTCATTACCAGAAAGGGACTACCATGAAGAAACATTTAGTACGTGTTTATCCGTCCAAAGAAAAGTTGGATCGTAAAGATCAGCTTGCTTGGAAAATTGCTGAAATTGCCTCTGACAATGCGCCGATCAAAGCTGACGTTGTAGATATGGTTATCAACCGTATCATCGACAATGCCTCTGTCGCTATCGCGGCTGCAAACCGCCGTCCTGTCGCTTCCGCTCGCGCTATGGCGATTGCGCATCCTCGCAATGGTGGTGCGACTGTATTCGGTATGCCGAACGATCAAAAATTTGACTGTGAATGGGCGGCTTGGGCGAATGGCACTGCGGTTCGTGAGCTGGATTTCCATGATACTTACTTGGCGGCAGACTATTCTCACCCTGGCGATAACATCCCTGCGATCTTGGCAGTGGCGCAACAAATGGGTAAAAACGGTAAAGAACTTCTTAAAGGTATCGTCACTGGTTACGAAGTTCACGTAGACCTTGTAAAAGCAATCTGCCTTCACAAACATAAAAAAGACCATATTGCGCACTTGTGCCCAGCGCAAGCGGCGGGTATCGGGACTTTGTTGTCACTTCCAACTGAAACTATTTTCCAAGCGGTTCAACAAGCGGTGCACGTGTCCTTCACGACTCGTCAATCTCGTAAAGGTGAAATCTCTTCTTGGAAAGCTTATGCTCCGGCACACGCTGGTAAATTGGCTGTTGAGGCTGTCGACCGTGTTATGCGCGGTGAAGGCGCTCCATCACCAATCTATGAAGGTGAAGACTCTGTTATCGCTTACATGCTTGATGGCAAAGACGGTAAATACGAAGTTCCACTTCCAGAAGTAGGCGAAGAAAAACGCGCGATCCTTGAGACGTACACAAAAGAACACTCTGCAGAGTACCAGTCTCAAGCGTTGATCGACTTGGCTCGCAAAATGAAGCCGATGATCAAAAACTTCGACGACATCAAAGACATCGTGATCCACACGTCTCACCACACGCACTACGTGATCGGTACGGGCGCGAATGATCCTCAAAAAATGGATCCAAACGCATCTCGCGAAACTCTTGATCACTCAATCATGTACATCTTCGCAGTGGCTCTTCAAGACGGAACTTGGCACCACGTTAATTCGTACGCTCCAGAGCGCGCGAAACGCCCAGACACTGTGGCTTTGTGGCACAAGATTTCTACAGTTGAAGACAAACAATGGACTGCTTGGTACCACGAGCAAGATCCCGACAAAAAACGTTTCGGCGGCCGCGTAGAAATCACGATGAAAGACGGCTCTAAGATCGTTGACGAGTTGGGCGTTGCCGATGCTCACCCAGCAGGTGCCCGTCCATTCAAACGCGCGGACTACATCCGTAAGTTTGATACATTGACTGAAGGAATCATCACAAAAGAAGAACGCAACCGTTTCATCGGTCTTGTTGAGCGTTTGGAATCTTTGACTGCGGAAGAAGTTCAACAGTTGAACGTACAGATTCCTATCGACAAATTGGTGAACAATAAACGAGACAACAAAGGTATCTTCTAGATCCTTTGCCTCACAAAAGGTCCGCTTCGGACCTTTTGTTTTATGAGCCCTCCTCCAGGAACAGGACGAGGGTTTTCACAGGGGCCCGATCCTGCTATATTACTAGGGCCCGCTACTTTGGAGGTTCTATGTTATTTCCTGAAATTACTCCCGCGCAAAAGCGTAAAAATTTTCGTGAGGCTTTGAAGTCTGGGAAGCTCTTGCAGTTTCCGGGTTCGTGGTCCCCACTTGTGAGTATGGCGATTGAGAAGCAAGGATTTGACGGGGTTTACATCTCGGGGTCCGTGCTTTCCAATGATCTCGGTTATCCTGATATCGGTTTGACCTCTTTGACGGAAGTCGCTCAGCGTGGTCGTCAAATTGCACGTACGACAAAACTTCCGACGATCATCGACATCGACACAGGCTTTGGTGAGCCGATGAGTGCCACTCGCACTGTGCAAGAGATGATCGAAATGGGTTTGGCTGGTTGTCATATCGAAGACCAAATCAATCCGAAGCGCTGTGGTCATCTTGACGGCAAAGGTCTTGTGACTCGTGACGAAGCGACTCGTAAAGTCGCAGCCGCGGCTCGCGGCAAAAAGTTGGACGAAAACTTTCTTTTGATCGCGCGTACGGATGCTCGTGCTGTTGAAGGTCTTGATAAAGCGATCGACCGTGCGAAAGCTTATATTGATGCAGGTGCGGATTGTATCTTCACGGAAGCGCTCGAAAACGAAAAAGAATTTGAAACATTCCGTAAGGCTGTGTCTGTGCCTCTTTTGGCGAATATGACTGAGTTCGGTAAAGGCCGTCTTTACACTTACGAAGAGCTTTCAAATCTGGGTTACAACATCGTGATCTACCCTGTGACGACATTCCGTCTTGCGATGGGTGCTACAGTCAACGGCTTGGCCGAGATCAAAACCAAAGGCACGCAAGAAGGTCTTCTGGATAAGATGCAACACCGTAAAGACTTGTACACGCTCACTCGTTATGATGAATACAACTCTTTCGACGCGAGTATCTTTAACTTCACTCTGAAGTAATCCTAAATTGAATAAAGCGGAAGCTGTAGGAAACATCACTTCATGCAGCTTCCTTCTCACTTTCCCCCATAAAAAACCGGCCTTTCAACCTAAAAACGTCTCAAAAGTGATCACTTTTCTGTTGTTTTTTGTGATCACATTGAAATTACTATATATTTTAAGTACCTGATATTAGGATTAATTATCGAAATGGCATGATCACATTTTGGAATTAATTTATGTGCTATCCAAAAGGGACACCTTATCCTGAAAGCAGAAATCGGGAGCATAGAATTCCTAAACTCTCGATGCGTAAACAGGAGGTTTTAGAATGAGAAAAGTAACGACCCTTGCAACAGCCGTTTTAATAGGTTTGTCTCTTTCAGCGTGTGCCCCAGACAGCTCACAGAGTCCGCTCACCATCCAGCTGCAATTCGGCTCTTATTCAACGGCCCAAAACAGCAAGCCGCTGTGGAGACTTTTGGGAATCAAAGAGGCGAACGCCGCCGTGACCTCTTTGAAGATGTGCTTTAAACGTCTGCGCTTCAAATTGGCTGACGAGAACACGACGTCTCCGGAAACGAATGAAGACAACGTGGATTTTGCGATCGGTGAAGTCACTATTAGCAGCAGTGGCGCTTCACTCGGCACAGTATCTGTCCCGCCCGGAACTTACAAACGCATTGAATTTGATCTAGATTCCGATTGTGCTTCGGGAAAAAGCATCCAGCTGACAAACGGCAATGGCAGTTTTTCAACGAATCAGACAATCACGATCAAATTCTCTGGAACATTTACGGCGGATACGGATGGGGCTTTGACTCTGGGAGTGCAAAACATTCTTGATCAGCTTAATTCGTACAATGGCCCGGACCTTAAAGTCGCTGCCGAAAGCGTCAGCGGGGAACTTGCCAACTAATGAAAAGAAAAAGCCTGGATATCTTTGATTATCATGACTACAGGGAATTCCTTCGGGACTGGTTCGATCATGCACGAGAGAGCCAGTCCCTCTCTTTACGAGACATCGCCGAGAAGTGCGGCCTTTCGACAGGATATCTCCCCATGATTCTTGCTGGAAAAAGAAATCTCTCTGAAAAATCTTTTTTGAAACTTCAGGAAGTCTTGAAGTTGAATCAAGAAGAAGCTCATTACTTCCGCTCTTTGCTGATTCTTTCCGATGGCAGCAAAAGCCAGGATCGCCTTCACGCCTTCGCAGAAATCCGCAAAAGCCGGTCTTTTCGTCAGAAGAATCCCAAAGAATTGGAAGTCTACCAATACCTCGCGAACTGGCTTCATGTGACGATTCGCGAGATGGCTCACCGTCGGGACTTTCAAGCCGACCCCACATGGATTCAAGCGCGTTTGGTGTATAAAGCTTCTCTTAAGGAGATTGAAAACTCCTTAAACTTTCTTTTGGAGCAGGGTTTTCTTGTCCGAACGAAATCAGGCATGGTGATACAGTCGCAAAAACAACTCGATTGCTTTAGCGGCGTCTACCGTCTTTCATTAGGAGAGTTCCACAAGCAGATGTTCAGGCTGGCTGCCGAATCCATCGACGCGACTCCTCGCGATCAAAGAAATCTTTTAGGGCACACGTTCGTGATTCCCGAGGATCAGATCGAGAGTCTGCGAAGAATCCTTGATGACACCCTCAAAAAAGTGGAAGCATTGAGTTCTGATTTTCAGGAAGCCGGCCCGGTCTATCATGTGATACTATCGACATTTCCCGTCGCCAAAAAAGGAGACGCCAACAAATGAAAAAAATCTATTTCCTCCTACTACTTTTTCTTGCCGGTTGCGCGAACTCTGACGGAACGTCGACTGGCAACCCCGTGGTTGCAATCCAATTCGCGTCCTACGCATCCTTAAAAGCCATGGAGGCGGATACACAAAGTGTTTCCAGCTTGAAGATGTGTTTTAAACGGCTGCGCTTTAAACCTGTTTCGGGGATCGCCGATAATATTGATTTGAGCTTAGGCGAAGTGACGGTCGTAAACTCCGGAACACTTGTTACAACTGTCACCGTTCCCGTCGGCACGTACTCCCGCGTGGAATTTGATTTGGACACTCATTGCGTCTCGGGACGATCCGTTCAGCTCGTTAATTCCAATGGAAGTTTCACAAGTGTCGATACGATCACCATCCGTTTTGATGGCACGCTGATCCTCACAGCCTCGCAGAATCTTGACTTGAACATCCAAAGTATCGTGAATGCTCTCGACACAGCCACATCCGACGGAGATATCAAACTCAAAGCGGAAAGCGTCAGCGGATCTTTCTAAATCGTATGGCGACGCTGGGACTCATCGTCTACAAAATGGACAAAGTTTCCATGATTCTCAAAACGGACTGCCATTTTCGCTTTGGGACATTGGTAGAGTTTCCCCTTCGCTCGTGTTAGAGTATGAATCAATGACCCATCTAAAGAATCGCCTGCTGAGTTACTACGAAGAGAATGAACTAAAAGTCGACATCGCCTTTTTTCTGGGCGGTTTCTTTTTTGATATTTTAACTCTTTCCGCTGTGGATGATTGGCTGGGCGTGGCTCAGCAAATAGCCTATCTCGCGATTTTGGGCGCGATTATATTTTTTGATTTCCTGGATAAACACCAAGCGTGGCAGGTTTCTCCCCGTCTTGAAAAATTTTGGAATTATCGCCAGCTCGTCGTGCATTTCCTTTTAGGAAGCCTGCTCAGTGTTTACTCTCTTTTCTTTTTAAAAAGCGCATCCCTCTTTTCTTCAGTGGTTTTTGTCGCCTTGCTGATGGCTCTGATGGTTGCTAACGAACTTAAGAGCGTGCAAAAAAGTGAGTTTAACATCAAGCTGGGTCTTTACATCGTCTGTGTGTTTTGTTTCTTTTCAGTGACGGTGCCCGTGCTTTTGGGATTCGTCGGGCTTGTGCCCTTTTTGATTTCGCTGGGCCTCACTGGCCTTGGTGTTTTTGGCGCCTATCAGTTGTTACAGAAGAAAATCAAAGATCCACAAAAACTGCAGAGGGGGCTTCTTTTCCCGGGTGGCGGTGTTTTGGCGCTTTTCTTTCTTCTTTATATTGTGGGTTTGATTCCACCAGTCCCGCTTTCAATTCAAACGATGGGCATTTATCACGATATCGAAAAACTGGAAGGCCGCTACATCGTTTCGCACGAAACGCCTCGCTGGCAGTTTTGGCACAGAGGCGATCAGAATTTCAAAGCCGAGCCACAAGACAAAATTTATTTCTTTGCTCAGATTTTTTCCCCGGCCCGCTTTAGCGATTCGGTTGTCTTGCATTGGTATTACAAAGATCCGATTGCAGGCTGGACAACGACAGATAAAATCCCCATGAGTATTGCCGGCGGTCGCAAAGAGGGCTATCGCGGATTCGCCTCGAAACAGAATTATTCCGAGGGAAAATGGCGCATCAGTGTTGAAACCACCGATGGGCGAGAAATCGGTCGCATCTATTTTAACGTCACAAAACTCGCCGAAAATTCCGAGCGGATTTTTTACAAAGAGTTCTTCTAACAAGATTGCGGATAAACAAATGATGCACCGTTTCGATGCAGAGGGATGTGCTTCGTCCGCACATTGCTGTTATTTCTACTCGAATGCATCCATCACGAATTCTCAAGCATGAGCGCGTGCGAAGCGCGCAACACAAAATACTTTTTAATCTCCCCTTTTGGATTTCAACCGGCATCGCCGCTTTGATCTCCGTGTTTTATAATAAACTTTTTATGATCTGTGAAACCTGGGCGCACACGCAGGCTCATAGCTCCGTCATTCTGTGGACAGCGCCGCTGGCGGTGCTCGCGTCTTTTTTATTGGGACATTTTATTTCCCGGGAATCTATTGGCAGTGGGATTCCTCAGGTTGTCGCGGCCGTTGAGCTTTCACAAGAAAACCATCCCTTTTTAAAAAAGCTTCTCGGCGTGCGCATGATTTTTATTAAAATCCTCGCGTCTTCGATCTGCGTTTTAGGCGGCGGTGTTACCGGCCGAGAGGGACCGACTTTGCAGGTTTCAACTGCGGTGTTTTATCAATTCTCCCGCTTGTGGCCTCGTCGTTTTCCGCGACCGCAATTACCTGCGATGATTCTGGCGGGAGGTGCCGCGGGTTTGGCGTCAGCGTTTAATACTCCTTTAGGGGGAATCGTTTTTGCGATTGAAGAACTCTCTAAAGCGCATATTAGCACCGTGCGTACGGCGGTTTTCCAGGCGGTTATCATCGCGGGTATTCTGGCGCAATTGTTTTTAGGAAATTATCTTTATCTGGGTGATTCCAATTTTGGGACTCTTCCCGGCGAGGTCTTTTATCAAACGATCATCATTGCGGGCATCGTCGGTGTTCTTGGAAGTCTGTTTGCTGAATTTCTGTTTCGTTTCACAACCTGGCGCAGTCAAAAAAACTTTTGGCTGAAGGTTTTTTTGACGGCTCTTTGCGGTGCTCTGTTGAGTTTGACGATTTGGTTTTGCGGGCCTTCAACAATTGGAGCAGGTAAAACCGTGATGGTGGATCTTCTTAAAAATCCCACCGGTCCCGTCGATCCTCTTTTGCCGATTGCGCGTATTTTCGGAAACCTCTTCACCTATATCGGTGGCGTGGTGGGCGGTGTGTTTGCACCCGCTCTGTCCAGTGGCGCAGCTTTGGGACAATATCTTAGCAGCCTCTTTGGCTTTGCCAGCATGAAGCTGATGATCATGGTGGGAATGGTGGCGTTCCTCACGGGAATTTCGCGCACTCCTTTCACTTCATTTGTTTTGGTGCTTGAGATGAGTGACTCCCACGAAATCATTTTGTACTTAATGCTTTCCTCGTTGATTGCAAACTTTTCCGCACGTCTTATCAGTGCGAAGGGCTTTTACGAAAAGGCCGCACACGGGCTCATTAAACAAAATGCCTCTGCACAGCCCATAACGGAGACCGTTTAAGATTTCTTTCGAGTGCCCCAAAAGGGCCCTCTGCTAAGAAGTTTAACAGGGCATTTTCCACTCACACGCAAATGAGAGCCTCCTCACCTTCCTGGCCCGGTCTTCGCAATAGGGCTTGCCATACCGGAACGTCCCTGAGGAGGTTTTATGAAAAGATGGATTCCAAAGGCGCTGAGCGCACTTGTTCTTTCAAGTCTTGCGGCTCCCGCAGCCATGGCTTTTGACGAAATCAACGACACCCTTTATCTGACGAACAGCTCCTCCGTTCAGCTCTATCTTCCAACAGTGCGTACGGACGGCCGCCAAGTTTTAAAACCAGCCTTAGAACTTCCTGAAGAAAGTATTTTATCGATTGATGTTTTGGATGCGAATCGCGCTTTTACTCACTCACAAACAAGCCCGGAGCGTCTGAAGTTTCCTTACTTGCCCGCGGGCTCCAGAGACATTAAAACAAATCTTGAATTTATCTGCGGCTTGACGATTGTGGATGCGATGGACGAAGACGTGCGCGAAGATGAAATCGCGGACCGCACGGACTTCTGCGCGCCTTTGCACTCTTTAAGTACGATGTCGGCTCTTGAATCTAATGGCGATGCTGTGATTCAGTCCTATGATTCTTTCCGTTTGGCCGGCGACCTTACTCACATTAATACTCTTTCAAATCATGTTGAAAGATTGCGCCAGGAAAAGACGTGGGACCTTGTTGAAAAAATCTCTGTGCGTGGTCAAGTGATCAGCCCGATTCAAAACTGCGGACGCGGCTGCCTTGTTGCCACAAGTGAATTCGGCATGCGCAGACACCCCGTTTTGAGGAAGCGCCGTTTGCATAAAGGAATCGATCTTCGCGCAAAAACGGGCACACCGATTGTAAGCGTGCTCGATGGCCGTGTGATTGCCACACGTTCTGAAAGAAATCGTCTGACGAAGAAACTCAAGGGCTACGGTCACTATGTTATCGTGGTTCACCCGAAATCAAAGATGCAAACCGTTTACGCGCATCTTTCAGAGTTTAAAACAAAGGCCGGCACGAACGTGGTTCAAGGCAGCTTGATTGCTCTCTCAGGGAACACGGGTATCGGTACGGCTCCGCACTTGCACTTTGAAACTCATACATCTGCCAAGCGTGGATATACGCCTGTAAATCCGCGCACGATCATCGGCTCCTTGCTGGACACTGTAGCCGCTTTTATTAAAGCCTTTAGCTTGAACGTTTAAAATCCCTCTTGGCCGGCTCTACATCCCAGAGAGCCGGCTCTTTTTTTAAATCATTCATTGTATGCATATATATTAGCGTTTTATTCATTTCACGGCGCGCCATCGGTTCGCTATAAGAAGCGCCATAAAGAGGTGCGAAATGAAATCTTACGCTTTGATCAGTTTCTTGTTTCTAGGTCTTTCTTTCCAAGCTCACGCTGCCGTTTACTGCAAAGAAAATGGCAAAATCTATGATGCTGCCAGCGAGGACGGACACTTCGAATGCGCCGGCGCTTTGATGATGGGATCCGCTTGTTTCACCGGTCCGCGCTCTGCTGTTTTAGAACTTTTTAACGACGATGTTTTTAACTGGGATGAAGAGTGGCTGGAAGAGGCTTACTATCACGGCCCTGACGCGATCTCTTACGTTTTCAGAGATGGTCCGAACGAAATCTCAGAAAAAGTCGTCATCAACCGTTGCTCAACTCAATTCTTTAAAAATTAAAACTAATAAATAAAAGGTAGATTTTATGAAAACTATGATTTTTGTTCTTTCTCTTCTCGCTTCCACGTCTGTGTTCGCAAAAAATAAAGGTATCGAAGACCGCATTCGTTTTGCCGCCAATCTTCTTGCGGAAACGGCGCAAGGTTCGCAGGAATACAAAGTCACGCCACAAGCCGATACGAAGAAAATGCTTTTGGAATTCGCCCTGCAAGAAGGCAGCATCGAATCTGAAGAGGATTTCGAAGCTAACTGGACGACAAATACTTACGAACTTTGGGGCGCTGATGGCATGATGTGGGGACTTGAAACAGCCGGCGGAGCTTATGGTTATGTCTCTAACGCTTTGGAAGTCGCTCTCGAAGAAGGCGAACAAACAGACAAAGACAAGATCACGTTCGCCGACGGCATGCTTAAATTAAACAGAGCTTTCCAAATTCTTCGCTCGATCAAATCCGTCAAGTACGGCGTCGCTCCCATGGGCGCAGTTCAATGCGGAGTCACGTTCCCGTCTCTTCTTATCATGGACACCGAAAACGGCGTGATCCATCAAATCATCATGGAAGGCTCCGGCTGTTAATCTTAGTGCCACGCCCTCGCCGCGCCAAGCAAACCGGGTATTTCTGGGGGTCGGCTATTGACCGATCTCCAGGTGCGAGCTAGCTTGAACCATCATTTTTAACATAAATTACGCATCGCTCCTATTTCGGGCGAGGCATCGCAGCGGAGGAAAAATGGCTGAGTATATCAATCCAGATTACGTTCCAGAACCAGAGAAGATGAACGTTAAAAAAGGTCTTGAAGGCGTTGTGATGGATACGTCTTCCGTATCTAAAGTAAACCCTCACACAAACTCTTTGATCTACCGCGGTTACCCAGTTCAAGACTTGGCTGAAAACTGCTCTTTCGAAGAAGTGGCTTTCTTGATGTACAACGGCGAATTGCCGACAGCTTCGCAATTGGCGGACTTCACGAAAAAAGAGCGCGGCTACCGCGAGATCTCCACAACTTTGTTGAACGTGATCAAAGCTCTTCCGCAAAAATGCCACCCTATGGATTCTATCCGCACGGCTGTTTCTTTCTTGGGCGCGGAAGATGCACGTATCTGGGACTCTTCTCCTGCAACAAACATGGACAAAGCGATGATGTTGTTGGCGAAAATCCCGACAATGGTTGCGGCAGACTACCGTTTCAAAAAAGGTTTGGATTTCATTCCTCCAAAAGCGGATTTGTCTATCGCTGAAAACTTCTTCCACATGTGCTTCGGCAAAGTTCCACAAAAAGAAGTCGTGAAAGCTTTCGACGTTTCTTTGATTCTTTACGCTGAACACAGCTTCAACGCTTCGACTTTCACGGCACGTGTTGTGACTTCAACTCAATCTGATATCTACTCTGCAACCGTGGCGGGTATCGGCGCGTTGAAAGGTCCTTTGCATGGTGGTGCAAACGAAATGGTTATGCACATGATGAAAGAGATCGCGGACCCTGCGAAAGCAGAACAGTGGATGCTGGATGCTCTTGCTCAGAAGAAAAAAGTCATGGGCTTCGGTCACCGCGTTTACCGCTCTGGTGACTCTCGCGTTCCGACAATGAGAAAATATGCGCAAGTCATGGCTGACGTGACGGGCGAGCAAAAATGGATGCAAATGTACGCTGCGCTTGAAAAAGTGATGGTTGAGAAGAAGAAGATCTACCCGAACCTCGACTTCCCAGCAGGCCCTGCTTACTACATGATGGGCTTTGACATCGACTTCTTTACTCCGATCTTCGTGATGGCACGTACAACAGGCTGGTCTGCTCACATCATGGAGCAAGCCGCTGACAACCGTATCATCCGTCCTCTTTCTGAGTACGTAGGTAAGGAGCAACGCAAAGTGACTCCTATCAGCGAACGCAAATAGGAAATTGCTTCTTAATAAGCCCCCAAAAGCCTCTGCCAAAAGCAGGGGCTTTTTTTTTGCCGTTCGCAAAGCCCATTACATGCCTGATTCTTTCAAGAAAAAAACCTGACATCCCTCAGGATTTAAATTTAGTTAGGCCCACAATTCAAAAAATGGAGATAATGCGATGAAAAAAATAATTGTAATGGCTGCAATCTTTGTCGGTTCTTATGCCTCTGCCCAAGTCGGAGAAACGACTGTGCATCTGGATTTTCCCAGCGAAAGTCAGTGGGCTATCGGCATGGTGAACATGGCTTGCGGGTCGAGCTTTCATTCGGATGAGGGTTATGTTGGAACCATCACAAAAACGAATTCTGGTGTCGTTTATAGAGTTTTTGCGAACGACGACCTCGTAGCCCGCGCGCATGCGTCTTCGACATCGATTTTCGCTAGAAAAAAATGTATGTAGTTTTGGGAAGGGCGCTCTTCGCGCCCTTTTTAGTTTTCGGCAATAGAAATCATTTTGTGATCGAACTGCATGCGTTCTTGATTGTAAGACGCCAGGACTTCGCGAACGAGTTCGGTTGAATCTCCCTCATTGCTTAAGTGTTCAATACAAGATTTTGTGACACTCAATGAAAGTAAATAATCACTTTTACGAATCATATTTTGGAAGTCGAATTCTTGGAGCTTTGCAAAGCCGCCTTTTTCCCGACGTATTTTTAAAATCGAAGTCATCGCTTTTAAGTGCGCGATCATATCTTGCGAGTATTGGGTTTTCATAGAGTCGATGTCCACTCCCCGACGCCAGCGATCAAAACCGCTCATCGACGAAACCGAAAGAATATGCAGGGACTGAGCATCGAGCCTTTCAGCCCAGCGTTTTGCCGACCGCATATTCATCTCAAGCATTTGGCGCTTGGGCATTTTGTAAACAGAGACGCCGCTTGTCGGCTGTCTCATTATGAGAGCCTGGCGCTGAACTCCAACAAGAGAGAGCTCGGCTGCCAAAATCGCAAACGCCACAAATCCAAAAGCCATTGTTCGTAAAAATAAACGCATTCTATCAGTCATACAAAGCTTCAAATACAAAGTGCATGCCTGTCTCACAATGAGATTGACCCTCTTTTGGTACGGACTTACTTTTGGTAGTGCAACTGCGTTAAGGCCTCGGGAGGGTTTATGAAGAGATTTTTACTCTTAGCTTTATTGTTCACGGCTTGCGCGCAAACTCCGAAAGAATCTAAATCAATAATCTCGCAACCTCACGGCGTTGAAGCTTACGTTTCATCTTTGCCTGCTCGCGAAATCGACTCTGCACAGATGTTAACGAAGATCGCTTTTGGTTCGTGCGCGAATCAAGATAAGCCCGAACCCCTTTGGAAAGACGTCGGCGCGGCCCATCCGGATTTATTTTTATTCATGGGCGATAACGTTTATGCCAGCAGCCCCTCTCAGCAACCTATTGCGGAACAATACCGCAAGCTTGATTTGATTCCTGAATATCGCGCCGTTCGCGAGAAAGTTCCCTTCATGGCGACATGGGACGATCACGATTTCGGTTTGCGTGATGGTGGAGCGGACTGGACTGGCAAAGACAGCGCTCGTAAAGATTTTCTGAACTATTGGACTTACCTGAGAAACTCTCTGCCGCCAGAGCAAGGTGGAGTTTACCACGCAAAAGTCATCGGTCCGAAAAAGAAGGCCGTGCAAGTGATCATGCTCGATACTCGCTATTACCGCAGTCCCTTAAAGGAAAAGCCCGGCAATGAAGGCAAAGCCTATGATTATATTCCGCAAGAGGACGGCACCATCCTAGGTGAAGCACAGTGGGAATGGCTCGAGACGGAACTAAAACGTCCCGCTGAGATTCGTTTCGTCGTCAGCAGCATTCAACTTGTTGCCAATGATCCCAAATACGAAAAATGGGGAAACTTTCCTAGCGAAAGACAAAGATTCTTTGATCTTCTAAAAAAGACGAAAGCAAAAAATGTCATCGTGCTCAGCGGAGACAGACATATCTCCGCCATCGCAAAAACCGACGTTCCATCTTATGGTCCTCTTTACGACATCACGGCAAGCTCCATTAATCGCGCGAATAATTTTGGCGATGCCGACAGTCACTATATAGGTCCCGTCTATAACAAAGAAAACTTTGGCATGGCTTTGATTGATTGGAAAAAGAAGAATATCACGATTGAGATCCGCGGCTTTAATAACGCAGTTGTAAACGCCGTCAAAATTCCATTGCGTTAAAGCTACTCATCCATCACGCTCCAGTCGACTTTGACTTGGGGTTCTTCTTGCACGAAGGCCCCGTCAAACAACGTGCGAGTCCATAAAACAATCTCATCGACGGCGGAATCCAAGTGGGTTTCATCAATCACAATTGTCGGAATATCGAGATCTTTCGCCATATTTTGTGAGTCATCAAAAGGCCCCTCAAGAATGATGAGTCCGCGAATGATATTGTCTTCGCGACAGATCTGCGCAAGATATTCGGCGCCGACACTCACGCCAACTCCGACGATTTTTTGCGGATCAATGGAATTATGGTGCTGCAGGAATTGCAGAGCCGCTTTCAGATCGCCCAAACGTTTTGAAGGCGACTCCCAAGGCTGAGCCAGGCCTTCCTCTTCCGAATAGAAACTATGATCCATCACCAGACACACAAAGTTTTGATCGGCGACTTCTTTAGCGACATATTCGGCAATTTGATTTGTCGCTCCCGTCATCGTTCCTTCAAAAAGGAGCGCGGGCAACGGACCTTCCGATGAATCCGGTAAGAACAATAAAGCGTCGAGCAATCTTCCTTGAGAAGTGACATTGACGTTGAGTCTCATAGCTCGCCTCCTCTTCTTATTGTAGACAACAATGCCTAAGAAGAGGGCCCGTTCTTGTCGAAAAACAAAAGAAAAAAGATGAGTGCACCTCTTATCAATTTGATCGGGCCTTATTCGGGTTTAAGACCTCAAGTCTCACCTGCGAGAGGATTTGGGCGTATGAGGAGGCTGGTTGACATCAAAGGGGCACGTGGACTCAAGAATTTGCCGAACATTTTTCTGGAACTTTTTTATTAAGGCAATTCGTTCGTCTAATGTGTCGAGTTTTTTGTTCAGCTCAGAACGGATCTTATCTTTAGTTAAAGCTCCTTGCTGTAGAGCGCTTCCTAGAGATTGAATTTCTTTAAGCGTGAAACCTAAATCTTTCGCCTGTAACACCAAAAGAAGAAGCCCCTCGGATTCCGGAGGGAAATCGCGATAATTAGAATCTCCCCTTTTGGCGCGAATAATTCCAAGTGTTTCATAATAGCGCACTTTCGAGACGGACAATCCAACTTTTTTTGCTAACTCGCCAATTTTCATATTTTCCTCTTGAGTCTCAAGTATACATGAAGGTTTACAGTAAAACCATGGAATCAAAAAGATATAAAAAAATAGTTCAAGCCAGCGCGATATATGACTTAATTGTGTCAGCCCCATTTGCAACACCATGGACATTCAAATGGCTGCATCATGGATTAGGATATTTGGTCACGCTTCCAGAATATCAACCGATGCATATGTTGTTCGCTAACTTAATGGGAAGTGTCGTCGTTGTCTGGTCGACTTTGCGTCTTCGTCAGTATAACGAAATTTTTGGCTTATACGATGGAATCGCCCGCCTGTTATTTTTCACATGGCAAATGTATTATCTCATAGGGTTTCAAGCTCCTTGGATCGTGGGAGTTTTTGCCCTCTTTGAAATTACTTTTGGAATTTTGCAGTTGGGTTTTAGAAAAAAAATCTCTGAGACTTAATTCGGATCCAGCAAACTCAAATTGATCATAAAGTTGCGAGCAATGCGGAGAGCCCGACCTTTAGCCTCTTCCGCTTTGAGCCCTACGAAGTGTTCATCGACGGTTGCGACGAACAATCGCAACCATTGTTCGAAATGACCCGGTTGCAAGTTCAATTTCATATGCGGAGGAAAAGGCCGGCCGTTATAGCTGTTTTCGCCCAATAACAGATCCGCCCAGAAATTGTAGAGTTTAGGCAAGTGTTCGTCCCAGTCCACTTGCGCGACATCGTTGAAGATCGGCCCAATCAAAGGATCTTTTCGTACTTTATCGTAGAAGCTATTTACGAGAAGTTCGATATCTTCCCGCGTTTCGATAGGTTTGCGCTGTTTCTTTTCCATAGAGCATCTTCTTTCAAGGCATGTAGTTTATCACAAGCCCTGCGCAAATACTTTGTCCGCACCAAAAATACGCCGCGGGTTGAAAAATACCGTGGAACCTGGCACCCTCGCCCCCGTTAGAAAGTCCCGCAATACGCATTAACTATTGGAAATAATTGAGCAATACGCCATATCAAAATAGACTCTTGACTCATTCCATATTTAGAACTATTCTAAATTTAGAACTTGTATACCGCTCGGTGTTAAGACTATCTCGTACGGTCCAACCAAGCCACAATAACCAAGTTAAAAACTAAAGAGTGATAAATGACAAAGCACTGCTTATCGACAAATGAAATTCAAGAGCGTTTGCAATCAGCCGGTGTTCAACCGACTTTGCAACGAATGGCTATTTGCAAGTACGTGCTCTGCGAAGCAGACCACCCGACGGCAGATGATGTGAAAGCTTGGGCGGATGCGAACTTAGGAAAAATCAGCCAAGCCACCGTTTACAACACGCTGAACACGCTGGTGGATGCGGGAATTTTGAAAGAGTTCCGCTTTAATCACTCCGAGAAAGTGGTTTATGACTGCAACACGCACGACCACTTTCACTTCGTGGATGAAAAAACAGGAAAGATTTACGACATCGATCCTGAAGACGTGAAGATCGATATCTCGATCCCGAAGAAGTTTAAAATAAAAGACATTAAATTAATTTTTAAAGGTGAAATTAAATAACTTAACAACAAAAGGAGACATAAAATGTTGAGTATCGGTGAAAAATTCCCGGAATTTAAATTGCAAGCGTGCGTATCTCGCGAAAAAGGTAAAGAATTCGCTGAAGTTTCTAACAAAGACATGAAAGGTCAATGGTCTGTATTCTTCTTCTGGCCTTTGGATTTCACTTTCGTGTGTCCTACAGAGATCGCTGAATTCAACAAAGAATTCAAAAATTTCCAAGCTCGTGAAGCGAAACTTTTCGGCGTTTCCGCTGACTCTCACTTCGTTCACTTGGCATGGAGAAACAACCACGACGATCTTAAGAATCTTCAATTCCCAATGGTTGCTGACTACAAAAAAGAATTGGCAGCTCAATTGGGCGTTCTTCACAAGCAAGATCAAGTTCCTCTTCGCGCCACTTTCATCGTTGATCCAGACGGCATCATCCGCTGGGTATCCGTTAACGACCTTTCTGTAGGCCGTAACGTGAAAGAAGTTTTGAGAACTTTGGATGCTCTTCAAACTGACGAGCTTTGCCCATGTAACTGGGAAAAAGGTCAACAAACTTTGACTGTGTAATTGTGAGCAATCACAACAGCAGGCAGGAAGAAATTCCTGCTTGCGATTGTTATTAACTCTCAATTCCTCATTCGAAGATAGAATTTCAGAAAGGTTTTTTTATGGCTATTGCAGAAAAAGTAGACGCCTACCTCGAATCAGAATATCCCGGAGCTAGCTCCACTATTTACCGCGATCTTTCCCTGAACTTTAAAAAAGTTTTGGAAGACAGCCCTCTTGAGCCGCAAGAAAGATTCTTGAATCTTCTTTCAATTGCTGTGGCATTGGAAAGCAAAACAATGGTGGCCTTGGCGAAAGACGTTTTGAACGAAATCGGCACAGCACCTGAACTTATTCAAGAAGCTGCGGAAATCGCCGGCATCATGGGCATGAACAACGTCTACTACAAATTCAAATCGTTCTTGCCAGCTGAAGTGGCAGCAGCAGACTACCCGCGTGCGGGTCTTCGCATGAATTCATTGGCGAAGTCTTTGAACAGCAAAAAAGATTTCGAGATGATGGCGCTTTCTGTGTCGATCATCAACGGTTGCCCTGTGTGCGTGGCGAGCCATGAAAAAGCTGTCAGACACCATGATGTGTCTCCAGATAAAGTTCATGATTTGGCCCGCTTGGCAGCAACTGCCAAGGGACTTGCGAGCCTTAAAAAAGCTCTGACTCTTTAATGTTCACTGAGTTCAATAGAATGGCCATCGGGATCTAAAACGATGGCCTTTTTTCCGTCCGGCATCTCTGTGGGATCCAGAATACACATCGCTCCCGGAATTTTCGTAAGATCGCCGACCGTTTTCTCTAGATCTGTAATTTTAAATCCTAACTGCAGACTCGGAATTTGCGATTTCTGCGCATTTGCAATGGAGTACAAAGAGAACTCCACTCCGTTATGAATGGCGCGATGAACTTCACTCCCCTTATCGACTTTTGACGCTGTAAATTGAAAGCCGATAATTCGGTAAAAACCCAGCATGTCCTGTAGATGCGGGGTGTTTATTGTGATAGAAGTGATTAGCAAACTCATCAGCTTATTATCCGAAGCGAGGCTTTATGAAACAAGAAAAAATTTATCTCAAGGACTATAAAGCGCCTACTTTCTCTGTAGAGGGCATTAACCTCGACTTCATCCTGAATGAAGACTTTTGTCGAGTTATCGCAAAGAGCGAAATCAAGAAACAAACACCCGGCGCGGAACTCCGCCTTAACGGCGAAGAGCTCAAACTTGTTTCCGTAAAAATCAACGGCAAGGCTTTAGCTGCGGGTGAGTACGAAACGACCGAAGAAGAACTTATCATCAAAACTGTTCCAGATGTTTTCACTTTGGAAATTGAAACCGAATTGCAGCCACAAAATAACACGTCTTTAGAAGGCTTGTATAAATCCAGCGGCATCTTCTGCACCCAATGTGAGGCGCAAGGTTTTAGAAAGATCACTTACTTCTTTGATCGCCCTGATATCATGACTTCCTACTCTGTCACTATCGAAGCTGACAAAAAGAAATACCCTGTTTTGCTTTCGAACGGCGACCGCATCAAAGTTGAAGACGTAGGCAACGGCCGTCACAAAGCTTTCTGGCGCGATCCACATAAAAAACCTTGTTACCTCTTCGCCCTTGTCGCCGGTGATCTTGGTGTTATTCGCGATACTTTCACGACAAAATCGGGTCGAAAAGTGAATCTGGAAGTGTATGCGGCTCACGGCAAACAAGAGCGTTGCTGGCACGCGATGGCGTCTTTGCAGAAATCCATGAAGTGGGACGAAGACACTTTCGGTCTTGAATATGATTTGAACGATTACATGATCGTTGCAATTGATGATTTCAATGCCGGTGCGATGGAAAACAAAGGTTTGAACATCTTCAACTCCCGTCTGGTCTTGGCGGACTCCAACTCTGCAACTGATGTGGACTTCCACTCGATTGAATCCGTTGTCGCGCATGAATACTTTCACAACTGGACCGGCAACCGCGTCACACTTCGTGACTGGTTCCAACTTTCTTTGAAGGAAGGCTTAACTGTTTTCCGCGATCAGGAATTCTCTGCCGACATGACCGATCGTGGTGTGCAAAGAATCGAGGACGTCGATGCTCTTCGCGCCGGTCAATTCGCTGAAGATGCGGGTCCGAATGCTCACCCGGTTCGTCCTGAATCATGCATGGCTGTCGACAACTTCTTTACGATGACCATCTATGAAAAAGGCTCTGAAGTCATTCGTATGATGCAAACGATTGTGGGCCGTAAAGGTTTCCGCAAAGGCATGGATGAATACTTCAAGCGGCACGACGGCCAAGCTGTCACGACTGAAGATTTTGCGGCCGCGATTTCTGAGCCGAACGGCAAAGACTTCTCGCAATTCCGCCGTTGGTATCACCAGGCTGGAACTCCAACAATTGCTATCAACGAGCACTTTGATGACGCCAAGGGTGAATATCACCTGACATTGGAACAGCATTGCGCTCCAACCCCAAATCAACCGACAAAAGATCCATTCCATGTTCCATTAATGATGGGTCTTTTGGATAAGTCTGGCCAAGAGTTGCCATTAAGCTGCGATAAAATCCAGGTTAATACCGATGGAAAAAACCTGATCGAGCTTAAAGACAAAAAAGAAACTTACGTCTTTAAGGGCTTGAAAGACCGTCCTGTTCTTTCAATCTTGCGTGAGTTCTCAGCTCCGGTGAATTTGAGCTGGAATGCCAAAGAAGAAGATCTTTATTTCTTAATGGAGAAAGATACTGATTCTTTCAACCGCCGGGAAATGACTCAAAAGTTGGCGTTGCGTGTATTCCACAAACTCATTGATCAAGCCCGCAACAAAGCTCCTCTCAATATGGATTCACGCTTTGTGAACGCCATGAGCGCATTGATTCGGTCCAACGATATGGACCCGGCTTTCAAAGCGAAGATGCTGCAATTGCCAAGCTATGCTGTTTTGGCGCAAGTCGAATCTGTTCTTGATGCGGAAGCCTTCCATCAAGCGCGTGTGGCATTACGTACAGCGATTGCGCGTGAAAACCGTCAGCAGCTTTTGGATATTTACCATAAATACCATGGCGTTGATCCAAAGAGCCACGACCCGAAAGTGTTCGGTCACCGCTCCTTGAAGAACCAGGCTTTGACTTACTTGGCGGAACTCAACGATCCGGAAATCATGGATGTCGTGAACAATCAGTATCAAAAAGCGCAGAACATGACGGATCGTATGACAGCCTTGATGATTTTGGCGGACTCAGAATCTAAACACCGTGAAGCGGCTCTGAACGATTTCTATCAAAATTGGAAAGATGATTCTGTGGTGATCAATAAGTGGTTCACAGCGCAGGCGACAACCTCTCGCAAGCAAACTCTTGAAGACGTGAAAGCTTTGACTAAGCACCCCGCGTTTAACATCACGAATCCGAACAATGTGTATTCATTGCTCAGAGCTTTCGGTGCTAACCTTGTGCGTTTCCATGATCCAAAAACGGATGCGTATGAATTCTATGCTGACAAGATTTTGGAAATCGACGGCAAGAACCCGCAGGTCGCAGCCCGTCTGTGCGCCGCTTTCAACTTCGTTCAGAAGTTGGATCCTGTGATGAAGGACAAAGCCCTCACACAAATCAAGCGCATGGTGGCAGTCCCAAATCTGTCCAAAAACTCCCGCGAGCTACTTCAATCAGCCCTCACTTAAAAAAGCTGGGAAAAAGGTACCTGGTACCTTTTTCCCACCGACTTACTTCGTGCGGCAGTGTTGCAGGAACTCTTCGCGTGTTTCTTGACGTGATTTGAAGTGACCGCGCAGGTCGGCTGTGGACGTCGTGCTTGTCGTGTCTTCGATTCCCCTCATCACAACGCAATAGTGTTTGGCGTTGATATGAACTGCGACATGCTCTGTATCCAAGATGTATTGAAGACAGTCCGTGATTTGTTTTGTCAGACGCTCTTGCACTTGCGGGCGGCGTGAGAAATATTGCACCACGCGATTGATCTTTGAAAGACCAATCACCTTTTTATTCGGAATGTAAGCCACAGTGGCAAAACCATCGATCGGCAAGAAGTGGTGTTCACAGAAGGACAGACAACTGATGCTTTGAACGACGATCATTTGATCGTAATTCATCTTGTTATCGATCACAGTCATTTTCGGGAATTTTTTCGGGTCTAAGCCGCTGAACACTTCGTTAACGTACATCTTCGCCACGCGATGGGGAGTCTCCGCCAAGCTGTCGTCATTCAAATCAAGACCGAGGATTTCCATGATGTCCGTGAATTTATCGGTGATCTTCGCAATCTTTTCTTCATTGCTCAGACCATTGTGAACCATCGGCGTTGGGCGCACGTTTTCGAGAATTTTCTTTACCGCAATAGCGACTTCGTGAGTGGCGTCGGGGTTTAGCTCGATGGATTTTTTGGATGTCTTTTTCTTCGTTGTTTTAGCCATGATTTTACCTTCAGAGAAAAGCCCTCTTATGCCTTAAAACGTCCCTCTACGGAAGCCCTAAACTATACTTTTTGCAAATTTTGGCTATTGAGCCACTGACGAATCAGGTCTTTTTCAGAAGACGACGTCCCCTCAAAGCGGACGCGCACCAGATTGTCACGCACTTCCACCACCTTCGCGCGGCATTGAATGTCGTTGATCTCTGAGAGCTGCAAAGTCACGGTTTCGCCCGTTTTAAACGGCTCCGTCGAAGCAGGAAGAGCAATGCGCGCTCCCGTATACGAAAGATCGATTGTTTGCGTTTCAACTCCGCGCAGAACCACAGGTGTGGAGATGGAAAAACGATCCCCCGTCGGCGCAAACCAGTTTTGACGACGATCCAGATATGGATAACGGAAGAAGTACGATACCGTGCCCACAATAAAAAGCACCAACATGCAATCCAGCATCATCGCGGCACTCACCGCCGGATCGATATCTCCCATCGTTGTGACAAGACGATATGCGGTCGAGATCACCACGACACTGCAAAGACCGATTCCGATCACCCACGAGAGTTTGTGACGAATCAACAAACTGACACCGGCTCCAAAGATCATCAACCAACTGATCCAGCTAAAAACCTGAGTGCCCGTTCTTTGCATCATCAAGATGTCTAAAACAGGTGTCATCATAAGCACAGCAGCGGCCATTTGCACGGCACGAGGACGTTCTAATGCGGGTGATTTTGCTTCCATGGAAAACTTATCGGCAAACGACCCGCGTAAGTATAGATTTTTATTGATTCTCTTCTCTCGTCCAATAGAATTTGTCTCATTGTGAGACATTTTAAATTACACCACGTTTTATTTCTTCTCGTTTCTTTCACCTTTGCAAAACAAGCGCAGGCCTATCCTGATTTTATTGGCTATGGCTATTCTTCTTGCATCACTTGCCACTACAACGGAAGCGGCAGCGGAGCTTTGAATGACTATGGTCGCGCCCTCTTTGCGACAGAGATCGCCGCTCGTGACGTCTTCCCGAAGAAAATGGAAGAGGAAGAAATCGCTGCTATGTCTGGATTTTTGGGCTCCAAGCCTTTGCCTTGGTGGTTTCGTCCCGGCATTAAATACCGTGGCCTTTGGTTAAAGACGGACCCGGGTTCAAGTAACACCATGGAACGCTTCATTAACATGCAGAACGACGTCAACCTGAATTTCTTCTTTGATAAGAAACAGCGTCTTGCATTAATCACGACGGCTTCATACACAGCCACAGAGATGTACTACGGAAAGCAGAATACCTGGTTTGCGAAAGAGTATTATTTGCGCTGGAAGCAAAACAACAATCTTTGGTTTTATGTGGGTCAGCTGGATAACGTTTATGGTTTGCGCAATATCGACCACACGGCTGTCAATCGCCGTCCTCTGGATTTGGGTCAATATTCACAAACACAAAGCGTGGTCGCGCACTTCACTTATCCTGATTGGAATATCGCCGCTCAAGCGTTCTTTGGAAATGCAGCTGCTGAGGATGCAGAGAAGCAAAAAGGCTTCTCCGTTTCTGGGGAATATCAAGTGTACGAAAAGTTTATGGTGGGAGCATCCGCCCTCACCTCACAAAGCGATATCACGAAATGGAATTTGTTGGCCTTTACAACGCGCATGGGACTTTCCAAAGGTTCTTCGCTGATTGCGGAAGCCGGCTTTAAAGAAAAAACCAATAAACTCGCAAACACCGATGCGGAACTGGGCACTTATGCCTTGGTCGAAACGCTTGTAAATATCCGCCGTGGTTACAACGTTCTTTCCGTGATCGAACACAGCAAATCGAACATCAATAAATCTTCGCCGGAGCAAATGAAGTGGAGCTTGGGCGGTTTGCTCTTCCCGCTTCCGCGCACGGAGCTACGTATGATGGCGACAAACGCGAAGACCTATTCCGATAGTGGCGGAACTCAGGACGCTTGGGCTTTGCAGGGCCAAGTGCATATTTCATACTAGGAGGCACCCATGAAGAAATTTATTTCCCTTCTTATCGCCAGTGTCCTTCTTTCTTCGGCAAGCTTCGCGCAAGAAGCACCTTCAGAGGAAGCTTCTCCTGAGGAAACGACCGAGTCCGCTCCGGCGGAAACTCCTGCGGTGGAAACCGCTCCGCCCGCGGAAGAGACGCCGACAGCACCGGCACCTGCGCCGGCTCGTACGAGAGCAAAAGTTCGTCGTAAATTTATCTCGAGCTGGGGCGTGGGCGTTTCAGCGCTGCAGTGGAATGACACTTTGAAACTTCAGCAAGGCGTAACAACAGACACTGATTACGCCAATTACAACGGCTTGATCCTGACGGTGCAAAAAGAATTTACTTACCTGCGTTGGGGATGGGCTGCCGCTGGATTTATCGGTTCGGGGCGCGCCAATGGCGGAGGCAACTCCAGCACAATCACTTACCAGAAAGACATGGTGGCTTTCACCGTTTACGGCGTATCCCCGCGCGCTTTCTATCGTCTTTCGGGGCGTATCAATGCCGGTGTCACGGGAATGGTTTTCATGCGCAGTATTGACTGGCCGAAAGATGCCGCCAATCAAACGATTGACTCTGGTCGCAATATGAATGTGATGGCCTTAGCTGATTTGAACGTTCGCCTGTTCCACAAGTGGGACTTTTATTCTGGAATTGGCCCGTTAAAAGAAGGTTCCACCCTATGGAAGGTGGGCGTGAACTATCGCTTCTAACATCAATGTCAGCTCAGTGAACACTTAAGCGACGAGCTTGATTTATAAGTATGAGAACTTGTTCATTAAATTCGTCGCTCTGTGAATCTTATTTGCGAACCTAAAACTACGACGTCTCAGTTTAATTCATATTGCATGGAAAATGACTCTTTGTGAGTCATCCCTTGCGCAGAAATGCATTTAAATACTTTTTATTTTTGGCCTGTCCTCTGCAATGAGTCTTTCGCGGGGATGGGGGCATCATGCGTAAGTTTCTTTGGCTATCATTGGCGTTTCTTACTATCACAGGTTATCAAAACTGTTCTAAGCAAGAGATGGCCTTCGAATACTACGACCAAGCCTCATTACTTGGAGTGGGTTTAAATCTTGTTCCCGATCCCAACAACGTCCATGAAGTTAACGAAGTGCAAAAGTACACTCTGGTTATTGAACTGCCTGAAAAAGGCGTGATCGCGAAAAGCTCCGTGCGCGTGAATAACCAAGAGGTTTCTACAGCACCCGACGCTTTCGGGAATCTCAAATTCTCTTTCAATCCTGAGTCACCTAAGAACTATGAGATTATTGGCGAAGTGTGGACTCCTGACGGAACACTTTTTAACGTGTCTGAGACACTGCCCATCACCGACGAAAAACCACCGGTCATCAATTTGCTTGCGAACTCTACAAACAAATATGACCTGCATCAGACGTTAGGTTTTAACTTCAAAGCTTTCGATGAAGGTGGCGGCGAAATCGAAGACCTCGCGTGCTATCTCGATGACGCTCGTGTGGATTGCGGTTTCAATCCAGCGTCTGCAACTGGCAAGTTTACATTTAAAGACCTCGACAGCGGCACCCACCTGCTGAAGGTACTTGCGGTGGACTCTTACAATAATACTGGTGAAGCGTCTTTGAAATTTAGCATCAGCTATGACAAGGTGGCGCCTAAAATCACGCTGGCTGCCTTCAGCGCAAACACTTGGTTCACAATTGATGAACAGAAATTCAATTTGCAAGTGGACGAATTGGGCGCGGGATTAAAATCCGTCATTTGTACCCTTGATAACGTTGCAGTACCCTGTTCCCAAAGCACGGGAAAAAGCGTTTTGGTTACGCAGCCGTCGACAGCCGGGAATCATCAGTTAAAAATCGTTGCTACGGATCGCCAGGATAATATGGCTACGACAACGTACACGTTGCGATCTTTGGTGGACTTGAACAAACCCAAAATAACGATCACGAAAAACACGGCGAATACAAACCTTATCAATCAATTGCAAAAGTTTGCGGTTAAGATTGTCGATTTAGAAAGCGGTCTTAAATCCTACACATGCCTTTATGGCAGCACGAAAATCGCTTGCACGCTGGCCAATGGTTCGATGGAAGTCAGTATTACTCCGAAAGTTGCCGGCGCTCAGCTTTTTGTCGTAGAAGCCGAAGATAGATACGGCAACAAAGAATCGTCCCGCGTAACTTTAGATATTATCCAGGACCGTTCCGCTCCTGTTGTGCAAATTTTGGCGGATTCCATGAACGAGCCTTTGACAAATAAAACGTTGAAATATTCTTTCACCGTTAGCAAGCCTGCGAATTTAAGCAAGGTTGCCAGTGTGACTTGTTTTAGCGACTCCATCGCGGTTAATTGTTCGCAAAACGCGACAAAAACTTCCGGATCCTTTTCGGTGATGTACCCGACAACCGGCGCGCATTTGATTAAAGTGGTTGCGAAAGATCAAGCCGGCAACATCGGTACGAAGTCTCTGTCATTGAATATCAAAAAACTGGCGACGAAAACGACGTCTCTTGCCGTTACGGAAATTAAAAAAGTCGACGTGCTTTTTGTTGTCGACGATTCAGGCTCTATGATTGAAGAGCAAAAAAACATGGCGGCTAAAGTCGGAAGTTTTGTTTCTAAAATCAGTCACATGGATTGGAGAGCCGCTGTAACGACGACAGACCTGATAAATTACGATGGCCGTCTTGTGCAAATCAAGAATCTGCCGAACACGTACTTTGTAAGTTCCGCGATGAATCCGGCGACAGCGCAAGTTGAATTAGGTGCGACCATTGAAGGCCTTGGTATTAACGGCTCGGGTGCCGAACAGGGAATTGCAGCGACCAATCGTGCAGTGACCCGCCGTTTTGAAGCCCCGAATGCGACATTCTTCCGCAATGATGCCGCTTTGGCCGTGGTCTTGATCTCGGATGAAGACGAGTCTGGAAATACGATGTTGAACTCGGGTGAAAATCTGATTTCTACTATCAAAGCGGCGTGGCCGGAAAAAAACTTTTCGTTCAGTTCGATCGTGAAATCCTATGCGACCTGCACGACGGGAGCCATGGGCACCAAGTACCTGGCACTGTCCAAGCTGACAGGCCAGAACTTAAAAGGCGGCGCCGTTGTTGGTTGTGTGGGTGATGCGGATTACACCTCTGTCTTGTCGAAGATTGGTGATTCCGTGCAAAACATCCATAACATGGTTTCGCTTTCCTGCTCGCCTTATAAAACGAGCGTGAACGTCAAAAAAGGCGCCACAGTTTACAATGGAACGAGAACTCTGGCGGGAGCTGCTTTGAGCTTTAGTACCAGCTTGCCGGTCGGAAGCTACACGCTGACTTATCAATGCGTGGAGTAATTCAGTTTGTCCAATTTTTTGACAGCTTAGAAAAGCTTTCAAGGGGTCATTGCGGCCCCTTTTGTGTTTTCCCAAGACCGGTTAAATTTCCAAGCCATGAGACTTCTTCCTTTTCTGTTTTTCATTCTCAGTTCTCCCCTTTTTGCACATGCAGAACGCTTGATCGTGATGATGAAAGACAAAGCGTCTTTTCAGCGCCTGCATAAGCAGCAAGGAACCTGGTCACAAGAAATTCCCGGAAAAATTGAAGCCAGCCTTCAGAACATCAACACGTTTATTGTCGATACCGCAAATCCCCGAGACGTGGAAAGACTTCGTTCCATTCAAGGTGTTGCTTACATTGAAAAAGAGTACCTTCACCCAGCTCCGCGAAAGTTTGTTCAAGGTGCTGCTTTACAAGCTGCCGCCAGCACTCCTTTAGAAAGACCTTGGGGTCTTGACGCTATTCATGCGCCGGAAGCTTGGAGCCTCACCAACAAAGGTGAAGGCGCACGCATTCTTATTTTAGATAGCGGCTTGCACAGTAATCATCCTTCGATCCAACCGAACTTCGAAAAAGGCCGCGACTTTACTGGTGCCGGTGACGATTCTGATTTTTCTGATAATACCGGACACGGCACCCACGTCGCGGGAACAGCCGCCGCCGCAGAAATGCCCGGAGGTTTCGCCGGTGTCGCTCCTAAAGCCAAAATCTTGGCTGGCCGCGTATGTCGCGAAGAAGGCTGCTGGAATACTGCAGTTGTTGCCGGCATCAACTGGGGCATTGAAGAAAAAGTCGATGTTGTGAATTTGTCTCTAGGAAGCTACGGCCCGACGCCCGCAGAAACGGCCGCTGTTCTGAGTGCGGATCGTGCGGGGGTCTCGCTCGTCGCCGCGACGGGAAATTACGGCACCGCTGAAGTTTTATTTCCTGCAGCCCACCCCACGGTGATTGCCGTCGGCGCTGTTGATAAAAATCTTCGCCATGCTTTCTTTTCGCAATACGGTCCCGAAGTATCCGTGGTCGCTCCGGGTGTGGATGTTTTATCTTCGATTCCTGTGGGAACAGGTCGTGAAAGCTCGATCCTTATTTCAGCAACAAACGAAACGGAAGAGGCTGTTTTGTTCCACGGCACGACGGTGCCACGCTCCGTTTTAACAAAACCTTTAGTCTATTGCGGTGACGGTCTGCCGGAAGATTTCCAAGGAAAAGACGTCACGGGTAAGCATGTGCTTTTGATGAGAAGCGATGATCTTTACTTTACAGAGCAGATCCGCAATGCCATGAGAGCCGGCGCTCTCAGCGTTCTCATCATCAACAACACGACGGGAATCACGGATACGACCCTGTTTGAAAAAGAAAACATGTTGTTCGCAACAGCGTTTTTACTATCCCAGGAAGCGGGAGCGAAAATTCTGTCGTTACTGGAAACGACACCTGACATTCAGATCTCTATGCGCACCAAGATCACGGATTACAAAGAGACCTTTGGTACGTCCATGGCGTCCCCGCACGTCGCTGGTGTCGTCGCTTTAATGAAAGTGGCAAATAAGAATCTTTTGCCGGCAGAGATAAAATCTATTCTGATGAAGACGGCCCTGCCCTTGGGGCCGAATAAAGAAAACAAATACGGTGCAGGCCTTATAAATGCAAAGGCAGCCGTAGAGGCTGCCCTGGCACTTCGTAACGAGAAAAAATAAGACTTATTTATTTTACCGGAACAGCGACGTGAAGAGTGACTTCGTCTTCTACGCCCACCCCCATGTAGTTGATGTCGCTGATACCGAAGTCGCTGATGTTCAATTTGAAATCAGCTTTAAGAACTTTACCTTCTACTTTGTAAGTTCCTTCAACGTCTTTTTCTACGCCTCTGATTTTGATTTTACCTTTTCCTTTTCCGCCTTTACCCGTTGCGGAAACAAGAACAGCTTCTGGGAACTTTGTCGTGTCCAAATGCTTTTGCGTGTGTTTATCACGAAGCTCTACGCCCGTTTTTAAACCTTTCAAATTCACGACGATGTTTTCTGCGGAAACCTCGTCGCCTTTCACAACCGCCGAACCTTTTACGTCGGAAGTCTTCGCCTTAAAATCGCCCATTGGATTCAGAACCACATCGACCGTCACACTCTGTGCCATAGCTGCATATGATACGCTCATGGAAAGAATCAAAGTTGCAAAAAACTTCATTTTATAAATCCCCCTACCTCATGGTTTTTTGAGTTATTAATTAAAAGATTATTGAATACTTGAGATCCAGTCAGCAATGGCTTGTACTTCCGCTGCAGAAATACCGGAGTCCGATGGCATGTTCTTCGTTCCTGCGCCCGAAGAGCCCTTCAAGCGAAAATACAATGAAGAACCCGCTGGATTTCCCGCCACTACAACACCTTTCGTGATCGCTTTCGCGGCAGAAATATTTTTGAAGTCCGCCGCTTGAGATCCGTTGTGACAATGAATACATTTTGAGTCGATCACGTTTTTAGCGGCAACAAATTTAGGATCTAACTGACTTCCGCCACCGCCCGTTCCAGAGCCACCGGAAAGCAGACTTGGATCGAAGACCACATTGGCGATCATGTTATTGTTTGCAATATAGCGAGACATCACATTTAACTCTGAATCCGTCAAGCGACCGTAACCTTCCGTGCTATCACCGCCGTAAACGACGTACTCGTAAACTTGGCCGCCAGAGCCGCCTTTACTCACGAGTTTTTCGATGTAACTGAATTCCCCAGGAACACCCGTTTTCACGATCGTACCTGATTGCACGATCCCATTGACCATCAAAGACATCTCGCCCGCTTTAGGCCCCAGAGCCGCCGCAATGACCATACGATCACCTTCGCTAGGCAAGTTCACGGTGAGCGTTTCTGTCGCGCCGGCACCAGACGTACGAACCAAAGAAATTTTTCCGGAGTTCACTTTGATCTCGCTGATTTCGTTGCCTGAACCGGAGCCCACCGTAAAAATAGTGCCGGTGATTTTGCGATCAGCCGCGACAACAAAAGACCATTGATCGGCCATGAAGTCATGATCCACATAACCTGTAGCGCCTACCTTCGACCATTTTGCGAGATAATCAGACTCAAGAAGTTGCGGAAGAGTTTTCGCATCAAGGGCTTCGCGAGAGTCATAAAGACCTTGTTCATAAAGCACTTGATCTTGCAGAGCAAAGTCGCTGCAGTTTTGAAAGGACACACCGACGACAGCGGTGAGACCAGCGACGATCAGTCCCTTTTGAACCCCTTTTTTCATCTCTTCCCCCAAGAACTTTTATTGTAGCTGCCACCCTGGTGATTCGCAAACTTGAAGTGCCAAAGCTCGCCATCTTTCCAGCGTCGTCTCATTTTGTTTCACGAGTGTTCTATCGAGATCCATGAGTGAATCAATCACCAACTGCGGAGCTTCGTCACCACGATAGAAAAGACCATAGACCTGTTTGATCGCTGAAATATTCGGCGCCACCGGTCTGTTCGCGATTTTTTCCAGAATGGCGTTTACTCCTTCATCCATTCCCAAAACATTCTCGCAAAATTGAATCCGGAAGGATTCGCGAACGGTGTTATCGTCCGTCTCGTAGGCAAGGTTTGCATTCGCGATATCGCCACCGCAATCACGGCCCGTGTAAGAGCTGTAGGGATTGCACGCCAGACCATACTGAGCGCCGCGCGTGATAATCCACTGATTAAGAAGCCCTTCCAAATTCGGAACTGGACCTGCGCTGGTCGTGAAAATTTCGCGCATCAGGCTGGCGACATATTCACGATTCACCACCTGCACTTTTTGTGTTGGTGGTGTGACCTCTTTTTGCCCCGGATGAGTTAAATCAGTTCCTCCGGCAGAGCCTAATTGTAAATTCATCGAAGAAGAATCCAAGGTTTGGAATCCGCCCATCTGCCCGCAGTTTTGATACGCTTGGGTCAGAGTCAAACCAATAAGAGCCAAAGTAAAAAATTTGATGGAAGCTTTATTCATAGACATCATCCCACCAACTTCGCTTTGTGAATGACATCCAAACGGTCGCCGCGCAACTCGACAAGAGGTGCCGCTAAATTCTCGTAAGGATTTTTGGGAACACGTAAAAGAGCCGCCACGGTCGACGCCGCCATGGTCGGACTCGGCATGCCTTTTTGATTGTAACCGTCAATCGGTGCACCGATACCTTGAGTTCCCGTGTAACCGCCACCGTGACCGTTGCGATAGATATTACCGACAACGACAGGTCCTTTGATGGCTCCGGAAAACACGCTCGACACCATTTGGTTGTAACCGTGATCGCTCCCCGTGCCGTTTGCACGCGCACTGCGATTAAACTCGCTGATAACTTGGATCACTGTTTCTGACCAAAGATCGACGCCGTTAACTTTCGCCGCCTTCAATTGATCAATCAACTCTAAAAGTCCCGAGGCAATAGCGCGATAGTAAGCTGTTGTTAATAACACCGCAGGCACCGCGCCTGTTTCGTGCATATCGATAATGGCATTGTGTTGCGCAAGAATTCCCGTGCCCGCTTCTTTCAACAAGACGCCAGGCATATCGCCGATGTGCATGTTGATTGAAGTCACAAGACCTTCTTTAAGAACGTACTCGGCCATAGCTAAGCCTTCAGCCAAAGCTCCCGGCACTGTCATCGTACTCAAAGCATCGCGCATATCGAAATCACTGCTGACTTTCAAACCACGGTTTCCATCCGCGACATGCACACGCCAGAAGTTACCCTCATCCGAAATCAACGGAATATCGCTGATACCGACCAAGCCGCTTTGGCGCAAACTGTTTTGAATCAAAGTACGGTAGCGATTCACAGCCGAGTTCCAGTAGCCATCAATATTGCCCGTGCCTTTTTTCATGAGGTCCGAAGCATTGGAAAGATTTTTTCCCAACATTGTTGAACCCGCGAAATCGGATTGTGCATAAGCTTTCAGACGCGCTTGCGCCAGATCGAAAGCCGCACGATTGCGGTCTTTCAAACTGCGACCTTTCACACGACCGCCTTGAGGGCCGCCAAAACCTTCAAGCAAAGAAACCAACGGACTGCCGGTCAGTTTGTTCAAAGCTTTTCCATTCACAGAGTTGAAGTTTCCGTAAGCGCCGCGGTCGGGCCATTCGATCGCTTCGAATGTTTTCTTTGAATAATCCGCAGCCAAACCTAAAAGTGAAGACACCCCGCCCACAGGCGCTTGCTGAGCCGTCGCATTGAAGGGGTGTCCGTCCAGACCTGTTCCGTAACCGCGGATCACCATCATGTGGTTAAGAAGATCCGTCAAAGGACGTTGTGCACCTTTACCGTTATAAACGTTATGCGAGAACATGTGCGGAACAAGAACGCCATTGTAATTGAATGTTGAATTTTCAACACCTGTGACCCGGCCGCCCGAGTTCACAAAACGATTCGTAACCATGGGATTGAAATCCAGCATTGCATCGTTAGGATTCGTGCGCATCCACGCATCGAAAGTATAACGAATCGGTCCGCCGGGCATAAGGAAGTTGATAAAATTGCGCGAACCTGCCGTACCGTTGGCATCCGCTTGCGCTTGATGAATAATCCCGGTTGTCAGCATATTAAGAAGACGTTCAACAGGTGTCGGCACCAATGCCGAAGCTCCAATGACAGAGCCACCAATTAACAATCCCCTGCGGGTAATATGATTACTGTCCCCCATTTGGCCCCCGTTATTCCCTGTAATTCACGCTGCGATAATACTTTGAAGACATAATCTGTTTTAACATCTCGCGAACTGAATTCGAGGTGCGAAGCCCTTCCCCAAGAGCTTCTACAAATTTTCTGTCTTCGATCGCTTCCGCGGAAAGTGCGCGATTTAAATGCGCGTTTGCTGGATTCTGACGGTCATACAAAGGAACTTGAATGCCCGTGAAGTATTCAAAATAGCGTTTCGCTGCACAGTAATAAAAATCGGTCGTTTGTGACATCACCGCACCCAACTGCGCGATGCCGTGAACGGGACGGTCCACCAATTCCCCCGTCATTGAGCGGAAGAAAAGACGCCCCTTCGGAGTCATACGATGAAATCCGGCCACAGGTTCTGAATGCCAAGTGTCATCAGAAGGAATCTCGTCACGATAACTTAAAAGCATCAAAGCGTTCTTCGCGTGCGTGCGGGAACCCGCGCTGAACTCCGTATAATCGCTGTTACCCATGACAAGGTTGCGGGCTGTGTATGCCATCGGATCAATCGTCGCATGGCACATCACGCAGCTGCCAGAGTTTCTAAATGGCGCGGAAGAGTTTCCAACAATAAATTTTTTGATGTCACTTTCACGCAAGGCCGGAAGCTCAGAGCATAAGAACGCGCTCATATTCGTTTGCGACCAGCGGCGTGGCAACTTCGTCGTTCCATTGGCTTCAAGACCACGGCCGTGACCGTAGTTCAGCAAGAAGTAAATAGGGCTTCCGATCACACCACCACCGTAGGTTTTATAAAAGTCATAAGAGTAGTTAAGCCCCTGCTGTGTATTTCCCGCACGGTCTGGTCCCAAAGGTTGCAACGAGACATTGGGAATAAACAGACTTTCCGTCGTCAGACGAATACCTACCAACTCCCCGATTTCAATCTTGGGAATATTCAGAAAGATCGAGTTTGTCGTATCGGAGTTTCCATTAAAACCGCCCGACAGAGCACGGAAATGGTAAAGGTTCTCGTTGAGCCCGAAGTTGTTGCCATAATCACGGCGTCCTGGAAAATTCACTTGAAAGCCGTATTGATTGCGCACGGAAAGATTCTCTTCTCTCTGAGCTCGCACGCCATAACTCAAATTCAAAACATCGCTATAACTTGCTCCGCGGGCAAAAACCGCCCGTGTGATGGCAAGACCTGGCTCGGTGGAATCGTAAATGTCGACGGTTCCGCGCGAGATCTCATCGTTATAGTCTTGAATCTGTTCTACGTTGTTCGTTGGAAACCAAGTGCGGTGGAAATTATAGAAATTGTTAAGAATGGCTTTCGCTTCCGCATCGGTCCGCAAGATAAGAGGCCCCGAAGGGTCCAACTCCGCTTTGTCGAGCAAAGCCTTACAAGCATCTAGTGCTTTGATTTTCCCCGCCCGAACTTGCGCCATCGCCGGGTGGCCGAGCGGAACAGGTTTTCCTGTTAAATGGGAATAACAACGATTGAAGAACGCCACTTCAGACAATGACTGGCCCGAAGCGAAAGATACTCCCAATAGCAAATAGATGCCGATTGTTACGACGTACTTTGACACGTTCATTCCCCCGAATAAAGTGTTCCTATATCTTATCGGAAGGGAGCGGCGCTTCGATATATCCGCTCTCAAGTTGAGACACATTTTGCGAGAATTACCCGTTGTTTGCGGTCCACGAATTACTCTAAGGACTCCGAATGTCTCAAAAAGCTTTAGTTTCATTCTTAAACTGACGATAGAACCCCTATGAGAACTTTGATTACAGCACTGCTATTAACATCTTTGGTTTCACCCGCTTACGCTCTGCGCACGGTCGCCGTTAAAAACGATCGCGCTTTGATTGATCTTGAAGGCGAAGACCTGCAGGTCGGTGATAAATTGGGTGCTCGGGATGCTGATGGAAAAGCTCGCGCGCTTCTTGAAATCAAGCAAGTCAAAGACGGCCGTGCCGTGGCCGCGGTCATCAAAGGCCGTATGCAAAAAGATTATTCCGTAGCGAAGTACACGCCCGGTGCAGCCGCAAAACCAACGGCAAAAAGCAAAGCGCCAAAATCAAATTCCGCTTGGGGTTTCACAGCGGGTTACGCAATGAACTCGATGGACGTTAAACCCACAGGAGCGTCTTCCATTTCATTGTCTGGTTCCAGCTTTAATCTTTCTGCGTTTTATCAAATGCAGTTGGATGGCCGAATCAGCGCGCGCATTTTAGGTGGCTACGAAACTTTGAACGCGACGGGAGACTCTGCCGCGGCCGCTTGTTCTGGATCTTCTTCATGTAAAGTCGAAATCAGCTATCTGGGTTTAGAAGCTTTGGTTCGTTATTCTTTCATCCATTCTAAAACAATGGATGTCTGGGCTGGAGCGGGTTTAGGTTTCCTCTTTGCCATTGGCAAATCCAGTAACGTTCTTGATACAAGTAAAATCAGCACGAATCAAACAATCGTGGGTTCGTTGGGGTTAGACTATCACCTCAGCCGCGAAAACTTTATTCCCATGCAGCTAGACTATGCAATCTTCCCGGACAACAGCACTTCTTCCGCAAAACAGATTATCTTGCGCGCGGGCTGGGGTATGAATTTTTAATCTGTTTTCGGAGTCATGACGATGAAAAAGATTTTATGTTTTGCGATTTTTGCTGTCGCGCTGATCTGTTCTTATAATTTTTCTTTTGAGCCGCAAAAACGCATTGAAGGAGAAGCAAGCTTTGCTTCTCTTGCGCGAACTTATGCTCCTTTGAAGTTGCCGCCTTTTCCCAAAACCGGTTTGAATCAGTTTAATTCCTCAGCAGAGGTCGCTAACTTTCAAGAAAGCTATCATGAAAGACAGACCTTTTCTTGGAACCCGGGCTACCCGATTTATATTCCGGCCTTTGACAGTAAGAACACACCGTTTTTTCGCAAGCACGAGCGCAGTCAAACAACCGCTTTGAATAATGGCTTTGTGAAATTAGAAAACGGCGTTTGGAAAGAGCGCGGTCTTGACGTGGCGGCTCTGCAGAAAAGTTTTCCGGCAAGTTCCGTCGAGGACCTTATTCGTTTTAACAAACAAGATATTCTGTGGGACCCGAAGATGGCCGTCTTTGACAAAAATGATGTCATGTACACCGTTTTGCGAATCAAAACCGGCAAGTCGCCGGATAAGAACTATGTTCTGATGTATTCCAAAGATAAAGGCACGACATGGGAAAGTCGAATTCTGCTGTCAAGCCCTTCATTGCCAGAATGGTACGATCTGGAAAGACCTTACTCTCCTCGTCCGTTGCAGGGACCTCCCGCGTTTTTGTATTTCCAGGCGACGGGAAAAGCTCCCGGTTATGAAGCAGGGTTTGAATATTGGCAAGGCACTGTCGGACGCTTGACGTTGCAAACGACGGCATTTGATGAAAACGGCGAGCTCGTGTTATCTGCACCGATTGAACTAAGCAAAACCGCGCAACCTATCGGTTATCGCAGCGGCAGCGCCGTCAAAATTCTTCGCGCAGGCCGCAAATACTTCGTCGTATGGCTGGAAGCAGATCTTCTTCACAAAGTAGAAAAGAATCAGCGTGGGCGTCCCACAAATACGGTTCCCAATAAAAAGGGCGATCCCAATTCGGCGATTTGGATTGCAGAGTACGACACCCAAACAAAGCTTCTTAAAAAACAAAATATCCTTAAGACCTGGCCGACCAATGACAGTCACAATCAGCCGGGCCTTGTGCGTACGAGCCAAGGACGTCTTGTGGTTGTAGGAGGCGCTCACGGAGCTCATTTCGCTTCGACGACTTCTTTGCAGCCGGACTCGATTGAGGGCTGGACACCCGCTCAATACGTAAATACCTATGAGAATGGTTACCCCGCAGTCTTTAATATTCCCGGTGTTCCCGGCGGAGGCCAGACATACGTTTCTTTCGTCATCGACAGTAAAGATCAATTGCATCTTGCGTATCGTCTGTGGATGCACGATAAATCGATTTTTGATTTTGAATACTTTGGCGCGCTCGCTTATCAAAAAGGTCAGCTTGATTCTTCAGGCAAAGATTTTCATTGGAACAAACCGCAAGTCTTGGTTTATCCCAATGCGCAGGAGTACACGCATTATTATCAGGTCATGACGATTGACCGTAGAGACCACCTGTATCTCGAATACAGTCAGATGCGTCCCTACGCTCCTTACTATTTTAAAAATCCAAGCGAAGAGATGATTAACACGTCTCCGATGGCGAATTCAGCGCTTTTGAAATCATCCGACTTCGGAGACCGTTGGTATCTTGTTAACGACGACGACTTTTAGAAGCCGCTAAAAGATCAGCTCGACCCATGTGCCTTTAAGAGGCCCGTGTTTGAAATGAATTTCACCGTCAAGCTGGCGCACAAAATCCAAAGTGAATTGCATGCCGATGCCAAATCCAAAACGATCTTTATTATTCACGGCTTTTTGTTTTAGAATGGTCTGCATAGTCTCTTCTTTGATTCCAGGACCTTGATCTTTGATCACGATGTGCAGACGGTTTTCCATGAAAAACGCTTCGATCTGTACGACCCCCTGGACGGGACTGTACTTGATCGCATTGGAAATCAAATTGCGCAGAATCGCCGCCATCACTCGAGGTGAAGTTGCAAATACCGGAAGATTCGACGCTACTAAAGTGTGAACATGGACATCATACTGTCGCGCCAGTCCGCTCTGCGTTTCAACAACGTCGCGAATGAGATTTGCCATCGACACGGACTCTTTGTTTTCGTCGTAACTCCAAGACAAGATGTTCTGCAAAAGATCCAAAGAAGAGTGATTGGTTCTTTGAATCGTCTCGGCCAAAGCTTGTTCTTCCCGTCCGCCCGTCATTCTTTTAAAGAGATGTCCCAGGGACGTTGACATCGAATGCAGCAGACCCGAAAGATCATGCGACAAAACCGCATGAATACGGCGATTGAACATCGTCATCTTCATGACTTCCGCATTCATTTTACTTAATACGGCGTTGCTATCGGAAAGTTCCTGGTTCAAACGGTGAATTTCCGTCACATCCGTCAAGGAAACGATTTGCACCCCTTCCGTACGCACGGAGCCGCTCAGGTCCTTGATTTCTACGTGATAATTCACGTCATCTAAGACCAGGGATTTTTTCTTCGCCTCAATAAACTCAAAGCGCGGATCGCCAATGATCGATCGTCCGATGTCGTCGCTTTTTAGGTGTAAAACCTCAATGGCTTTGCGGTTGGCGTCCCAAATCTCCCGGCGCGGATTCAAAGTCAAAACCGGAATCGGCAAATCATTAAAGGCAATCTGATTCGCCTGCGCTTTGATATTTAGAAACTCCATTTTGTGAATGGCGTAATACACCAAAGCAAAAAATGGAATGTAAGAGACCATGCTCATTTGAATGAAAACGGCACTGCCCACTTTTGAATGGCTGAAGAACTCAAAACCGATTTGGAAAATTCCGCACAGTAGAAAAAGCACGGCAAATTTTCGTATATCGGTGTTTTTTGAAAAGAGCTTGAAAATAACAAGTGCAAAGATCAACACCATCAGGCCAAAAGCAAAATTAAACTGCAGCTTTAAAGCGGGCCCGACCACATAGCGCATTAAGCCTATTTCGGGCATCAGCTCAAAGGAATGACCCATCCAGCGCTCCGCCGTTTTTGAGCCGAAAAGGGACATTATGGAAAGGACGCTTGTCAAAACCGGAAGGATATAAAGAAGCGGCAGAAATTTTCTGATCTTACTCCAGCGGCCTCGCATAAAAATCAAGAGAAGAACAGCCAGCCAGCTCGACGTTAAAAAGGGATTTCCCACTTGCCGGATCTTGGTAAAGATAATTTTCAACTCTATATTGGGCGTCAACAAAGTTAAAAGTACCCAGAACGACCACAAAAAAACGATGAACAGATTGATCGTAAAGAGCTTTGTCAGAAGCGATCTGCGAAACGGCCACGACTGTATACAGAACAAAGCCGTTAAAGTCAGAGTCACCAAGGTGCCGATCTTTAACAAAAGAATCATAGCAACAAATTGTTCTTCAGCGCCCAAACACTCAACTCGACGGAGTTTTTAAGATTGAGCTTTCTCATGATGTTAGTTTTGTGCGTTTTGATTGTGAATTCAGAGCAATTGAGGTCGCGGCCCACGTCTTTATTGGTTTTTCCCAAAGCGATGAGGCGGATGACTTCAATTTCTCTTGCCGTCAACGCCTCAGCAGGATCCTCGGAACCCAGAAGAGTTTTAAAACTTTCAGAAAGATACACCTGGGATGGAGAACTCAGCGACTCGATCCCTTCAATAAGAGCTTCGCTAGAGTCCTTCTTGGCAATAAGAGCTTTAACACCGACATGCAGATAGCCGCGCAGAATTTTTTTATCCTGAAGCTGGCTGACTAAAACAAATCGCGACGGGGAATAAACCTCTAAAAGTTCTTCGATTAAAGACAGTCCCGTCGAATCGCCAATGCCGTGATCAAGAAGGACGTAAGAAGGATCCCCTTTGCTGATAAGTCTTTTGGCGTCCGCCAAATTAAAAGCTTCCCCGAGACAACGCCATGCAGGTCGATGCGTTCCAAGAAGGTTCTTAAGACCTTCAACTAAAAGAGCATGATCGTCGACAAGAAGATAAGAGAGCGCCTGAGACATTATTTGAAAGTATCCTTGCCCCTTGGCCTATTGTCAAATCAAGGAAAGGATACTCCAACCGGAGTATCCTTAGAAAACATCTATTTTACCGACATTAATTGTGTAGATGCCGCTTGAATCCAAGACATTTGTGCATCGACGCGCGTGAAGACCGAAAGAATAAAACAATCCGGAGTCAAAGGAATCGGCAAAGAGTCCCCGCGGCTTGCAACTCCGAGCAAATGCAATTGCCCGTTGATTTCAACGTAAGCCGGTCCGCCGGAGTCGCCGCTGCAAATTCCACGACGAACAGATTGATCCAACATAATTTCGGAAGCGCCATACAAAGACTGCTTTACTTTAAGTTCTGTTGTTCTAAGGACACCGGAACCCATTTTGATTCCCCATGACCAGTTTAAACCATAACCCGCCACAATCACTTTACTGCCTTTTTGAATGCGCGAGAAATCTTGTAACAATGGCGCTGGAGCAAACCCTGCTGGCAATGGTCCCGCAAAGCGGATCACGGCCACGTCATTGATATCTTCGCTGCCTTCGGGATTGTACAACTTGTTCGGCAAAGCGGCCGTGGCTTGACGAGTGAGTTCTTCGGGCGTTTCACGCATGTCGGGGCTGAAGTAAACTTTAATATAAGAAGCATCGGAAACCACACAGTGAGCGGCCGTCAAAACCAGACTTTCACTGATCAAAGTTCCCGAACATAAAGACCCTGATTTGGAATCATAAAGACCCACAGTATGTTGTGCGATCGCTGTGCCGGCAGAAACTTTGTCGCCGCCAATCACACCATTTTGTTGGGCTGTTATATCGACTTGTGAGTTTTGACTTTCACCGCAAGCCGCAAGCAAAGCTGTGGTCGCAAGAAGAGCGGTCCATTTCTTCAACATGATTGATCTCCTTTATAAGACGCTCTCTTTGTACCAAAGAAACGCCAGAAGCTCTGAAAATAAAATGGGTGTTGGAAGATTTTTCCGAGAGGTTTCGTTCGGCGCCGCTTTTGGTCCCCTGTCTCAATCTTAGACACCTCCCCGCTTTATCAAATCTAATACGTTCTAAAACAGCCCGCCCCCAATTGGAACTTGGCTTGCATCGGGGAACGCAACGGAGAATAGCCACTTTGCGATGAGGTTCAAATGGTACGTCGGCTCCATACATCAAAAATATTGATTCCCCTGCTGATGACTTTGCAGGGCTTGAATGCGCATGCGATGGATACCAATCCACAGCTGCCGCAAAAGAATCTGATTTCTAATGCCGTTCACGTGCAAGTCACTCAACGCGGAATGAAGTATTTCGACACGCGTTTAAGTGAAATTCTTGGCAACTTAGGTGTCAAACTCGACGAGGGTTATTTCCCGGCGATGAAGTACACTTTCGATAAGCCCATCAACCCGGACGATTTTAAAGATGCCAATCCCGAAGCTGTCAAAATGTACGGCCAAGTCCGCGATCTTTTAACGAAATGGCTGGTCGGCTTTTCCATGAACGATCACCGTCCTACAATTGAGATAGGTGAATCAGGTTATCTTGCGCAGTTTTCGCGTTTTGGTTTGGTCACCGACGAAAAATTGATGCGCGCTTTGGGTAAACGTGACGGCGCCGTTCTGGCTATTGAACTTGAAATCAAAAAATTGACGGTATCGACGAAGTCTGTGATTGCGTGGGACGTTAATAATGAATTCCTTGGCAAAGTCGGTCTTGAAGACGTGACCTTACAAGCCGGTGACAACGAGATTCCGTTGCGCATTCGCCTCCCCTTCTATCTTCGCATGAACGCTTATGGCGGACTTGATTTTGAAGCTCTGGAAATCGATAACAACTTGAATTCGACGTCGCTTTCTTTGCAGTACAAAAAATTGATCGTGCCGACCTTCGCCGTTGAAGTGAACGGTAAGAAATTTTATATGAACACCAAAGAGCTTGATAATCTTTTAGCGGCGCAGGCCCCTATGATTCTGCAGAAAGTGCGCGAAAGCCTTGGTGACTTCGCCCGTAAACAGCTTCCGGAAATGCTCAACGAAAAAGCCAAAGAATTTTTGGGTGGTTCATTGGAGCAGATTCAAGACATGGCGCCTCCGGGTGCGGAGCCGACAGACCGTCGTCCTAACTTTAAGTGGGGACTCAAACTGCAAAATATCGGCTTGAAGGATTCTTTAAATATTGATTTGGCGACTTACGTGGAAGATCCGATCAATAGCCGTAGCGTGCCTTTGAAATCCAATGCGTCTCGTGGGGTGCCGTCATTTAATTTGATCCCGCAAGCCAACTATGACATCGCATTGAGCGTGGACCGCGGCCTTATCAATCGCGTCTTGCAATTGGCGTTTGAAAGAAAAAATTTCGAGCAGATCAAACAATCCGATGGTTCCGTTTTGAAACTGGTGGCGTCGCCGGTGGTTGATTACGTAAAAACTCCAGCTGGAGCCGTTTTGAAACCACAAGAAGCTTTCATGAAAATGAGAGTGGCGATCGAAACAAAACCGGGTTCGATGTTTTTGAAAGATACGATCATTGTTGAGTTCGATATTATTGCAAAACTTCGTCAGTTGAGCGATAAGAGCGGCATGCAGCTGCTCCTTTACACGATTGATACGGACAGCATGTTCCTTGACGACAAATACATTTCATTTGCCGGGAAGATGTTTAAAGGAAAAGTCCGCGAAGGTGTAAAGGATGAGCTTCGCAAGAAAAGCGCGGGATGGAAGATGAGCGATGAAGTTCTTCCAGGCAGTTTGCCGCTTCCGCCGCAGATTTTGGGAATTAAATTGGATATCAATCGCGTGGCCATGGATCCTAACGGACACCTTGTGATGTATCTCGACTACGCGAAAACAGGAGCTAAGTAAAATGAGATCCCTCAAACTTATTATCATCAACGCTTTGACTTTGATCATTGGCTTGGGACTGATGAGCGGTTCCGTATCGCAAAGAAATGCGGAAGCAGCCCGCTTCGAAACAATCCCGGCCTTGCAAGTGAACAAACTTGGCAATATGCGCGGTCAGTATCTGACGGTGCTTTACGCTGTCGGTTCGCGCCCGTTTATCTCGACAGACTCTTCGCAGATTTCAATTTCTCAGGTGAAAGAGTCGCGCACGGTTTATATCTCCGACGACGCAATGACCTTACCGACAGTGCAAGTTGAAAAAGAAGGTTTCCGTCCTTCTTATAACATCATCGTGTTCGTGGTGTCTCCGCAACCGAACTACTCTTGGGTAAATGCAGACGGCAGCGTCCCTCAAGGCATGAGCTTGACGAACAATCACATGAGCTCATTGATCAACGCGATCAACAAAACAGATGTCGACGGTTTCGTCTCTGCTCAAGGTGAAGCAGCCACTTTGCAAGTCAATCTTGTGAAATAATTAAATGGAAACTTCGGAGGCGGCCCTGAGGCCGCTTTCCAAAGCGCCTTGCAGTGTTCCTGCGAATCGCGCACTGGTATGTTCCCCCGCAAATAAGAAGCGACCTTCGTACTCAGCCTCGGCCGCAACTCCCTTAAAACGCATGTATTGTCCCGGTTTGAAAAACGCCATCGAACCACCGGCCCACGGGCGCTGACTCCAGTTGGCGATTTGTGTTCTTTCTTTTTCATATTCGGGAACGTCTTTATAAAAAAGTTCCAAATCATTCGCGGCATCTCGAGCGGCTTCAGCGCCCGCTTTCAACCCTGAAGCACCTGCTCTTTGGAAAGTAAGAAGACCGCGTGTAACCGGTTGCGAGCGTCCCGAGTCCCACATTTTTTGCGAAACAAAATCACCTGTGAAGTTGCCGACGTTGGCCGGCGTGTTGCCGCGGCGATTTTTCCAGAAAGGCGTCGGAAACACGACGGTGCCTTTGCTATGAGTGGCGTAGGCTTGATTCAGGATATTTTCTTTTTTGATATTCGAGAAGGACAGATCGCCGATGCCTTTGACCTCTTTCAACTTGGAAAAAGGCAAAGTGCAAATAATGTTTCGTGCGGTAAAGACCTCGGTGCCGTTCGGACCTCTGAAGAACAATTGAAAGACACCATCTTCCTCATTGATTTCAGTCAATACCATATTGAGTTTCATCACATGATCCGGAATAACTCCCGCCACTCGTGCCGACAATGTTTGCATCAAGCTCGAAAGCCCGCCGTTCATGCGATAAGTCGTGCGACCGCTTAAAAGCGAACTGCCTTCCGCATCAATCGTCGAAAGGAAATGCAGCGACGACTGCTCCTTGGCATCCACGCCGAAACGATTCACCGCTTGCACTTCAATCAACTTGAGAACCAAAGGATCGACTTCATCTTTCCAGGAATTAAGAAGATCCTGCAAAGACAACGTGTCGTAATAAAGGGATCTTTCAAACTGCACAGCGTTTTTATAACTAAGAATCACGTCTTGTTCACGGAAAAGATCGCTGCGAATACGGCGCATGGGATTTTGCAGAGTCTTCAGGCGCGAAGCCATGTCTTTTACGCGGTAAGTTTTTTTGTCGAACGCGAAGAGGTGCGCTTCCTCTCCGCTGGCCGCTTTGATTTCACTCACAGAGATATTGAGTTCTTTGGCCAAAGACAAAACGGCCGTATGGGAAGAGTCAAAAAACTCCGCCCCCAATTCCGCAACGGCTCCTTCTAAACCAAAAAGAGGGATGGATTGCACGCGCCCGCCCACTCGCGAGGAAGCCTCAAATACACGGAAAGGAATTTTACGCTTTTTGAGTTCAAAGCCTGCACTGAGTCCCGCGGCTCCAGCTCCCAGAATGACCACCTCATTCGTCAGATTCCTTTTGTCGCCCATAAAATAGCGATCGAGGGTCGTGCAACTGCTAAGTGCCAACGCTGACGAACTCATTGCTGAAATCTTTAAAAATTCACGGCGGGTCAAAGAACTTTTTGCCATCACTCCCTCACCTGAATAGAATGGCAACACTTTGGAACAGAAGCAAATCAATCTCTCAGAGCTCGAAAGAATGTTCGATGAATTGGCCCAGCAAAATTGGACCTCTTCGACCCAGTTTTTATCGCAAGAGTTCTGTCGTTCCCTCGCCCAAGAGTGTCAAAATCTTTATGACAAAGGCTCTTTCCGCCAAGCTTCCATCGGACGCGGAGCTACAAAAGTCACGCACACTGAGATTCGTGGTGACTCCATTCTGTGGATTGACGAAAAAAACGCCACGCCTCTGCAAGCGGAGATGCTTTCGATTTTGCAAACTCTTTTGCAACGGCTGAATCAGAGTTTCTATTTAGGACTCAAAAGATTTGAAACGCATTTTGCGTGGTATCCTCCGGGCGCTTCTTATGATAAGCATATCGACAACCATCGAGGTTCAGGAGCACGAAAGATCACTTTCATTCTGTACCTCAATGAAGCTTGGCAAAAAGAGCATGGTGGCGAGTTGAGTCTCTATCACCCCGAGAATGAAAGTAAACTTCTCGCGCGGATTGAGCCTCAATTGGGCACCTTCGTTCTTTTTCGAAGCGATCTCTTCCCTCATCAAGTCGAGAAGAGTTTTGCCAACCGCCTCAGTATAACGGGCTGGTTTAGGGACGACGCATCATGAACTCGCTATTAAAAGAAGTCATCTTCACCCGCCTTCACGCCCGTTTCACGATTCTTCTTTGTTCGTTGATCGCGGCGGTGCTAGGACTTTTGGGGCCCTTCTTTCAAAAAGAGTTTATCGATCAGTTGACCGGCGTGCACAGCCAGCTGCACCTGATCCACTTCGACAGCCCTTTGACCTATGTCATGGGCGCTTTTCTGTGCGTGCTTTTGGCGCAAGGTTTTTCGCAACTGACAAACTACCTGAGCGTGCGTGAGTCGCTTTATATGCAAAAAGTTTTTGCCCAAAGATTGTACGAAAAAACTTTGCACTTGCGCGTAGACACAATGAGCGGCCGTCCCGTGGGAGAGATCGTTTCCCTTTACGCGACAGATGTTCAAGGTGCCACCGTATTCCTGGATCAAACACTTCCTGCCGGAGCCTCGACTTTATTTCCGTTGATCCTCGCGCCTTTTGCGATTTCGGTTCTTTTTGACGTTCCTCTGTGGCCGACCGTTTTGCTGATGATCACCATCGCGACATTCAACACCTTCATGGCGTTTCGTCAGTCGAAGTTTTTTTATCGCTTCAAACAATTAGCGGCAGAGCGTATCGGTCTTGTGAACGAGTGGGTGCAAAACATTCGCACCATTCGCATCCTGGGCTGGACTCGCCATTTCGAGAAAAATATTTTCGCCAAACGTATTATTGAAACCCGCAATCGTGTTTTGATGGTGACAAACGGCCAAGTGATGAACTCCATTTCTTCTTCGATCACATTTATTCTGAATGTGGTCGCTTTAGGCACATTGGTTCTTCATTCCAAACATCAAATGACCAGCGGAGAATTGTTGGCGCTCCTGTGGATTGTCGGTGTGTTTCTGACTCGGCCTTTCCGTCAGATGCCTTGGTTCTTTACGTTTGCTTTTGACTCTTGGACTTCGCTTAAACGTCTGGAAGATTTTCTTTCGACAAAAAACAACGAGACAGCTCCGCCCACATCGCCGTCCTTGGAAAAAACCGAAGCCCGTCAGGATATTTACTCGTTGCAAGTGCGCGGTTTAAATCTTGAGATTGGCGGAAGAAAAATCCTGCAAAACATCAACCTCGATGTAAAACACGGCGAGTTTGTTGCCGTCGTCGGAGAAGTCGGCGCCGGAAAGTCGATGCTGCTGCTGTCTCTTTTAAAAGAAACCGGAGCTCGCTTTCATTATTATCAATTAGGAAAAATCAACGCTTTGGATGCGCCCCTCGATGAAGTGCGCCAACATTTTGCCTATGTTCCGCAAGAGGGCTTTATCATGAACGCCACCCTGCGCGAAAACGTGGCCTTCGTTTACGACATCGAACCCGAGCGCGATCCCATGGTCGAAGAATCGCTGAAGCTTGCACAGTTTGATTTATCTACAGAGCGCGTGGAAAAAGGCTTAGCGACGGAAATTGGCGAACGGGGCGTAAATCTTTCGGGAGGCCAACGCCAACGTGTGGGTTTAGCACGCGTGCACTTCCATCAAGCCCCTATCATGCTTTTGGATGACTGCTTAAGCGCCGTGGATGTCGATACCGAACAAAAACTTTTTGAGCAGTTGCTCTTGGGCGCGTGGGCGGAAAGAACGCGTCTGCTTGTGACCCATCGTTTGAGCGCTCTTCATCAAGTCGATCGTATTTTATTCATGGAAGAAGGCCGCATCATCGACCAGGGGACTTTTGAAGAACTTCTGTCACGCAATCAAAAGTTCCGCGAATACACAACGACCGTCGCCAAAGAAGCCAGCGAGAAAAAACAGGAGGCCTCTCATGTCTAAACGAGAAGCTAAAAAACCTGTGCGTGCAAAATATCTTTCCGACGGTGAAGTTCACAAAGGCGGCTATAGCAAAACTCTTTTTGAAACTTTGAAATTTGCTTATCAACCGTTTCTTGCGCGTATTCTTTTTTGTTTAATTATCGGTATTATCGGTCGCGGTCTTTTGCTGGGTAATACAAACGTGATTGGTTATTGGGTCGATACTATCGTCGGAAAATCCAATCCTCTTTCGGGATTTACCTCGGCGCAAATTATCACTTTGCTTTTTGCGATGGCGATTACAGGTTTTGTTTTCACCTTGATTTTCCGTGTGAGTTTTTCGCGACTTTCGGCGCAAGCGATTTCTTCGTTCTATGACGAAGTGACATTGCGCACCTCCCGCCTGCCAATGGGATTTTTTGATAACACTCCAGCGGGAAGAATCATCACGCGCTTTTCGAGTGACTACGGTAACGTCTTCCGTCTTTTCGGAGGACCTTTAGCGGAGTTTATCTCGATCATCTTTGATCTTACGATGATGATCGCATTGATTACCGTCGCAAATCCGATTTATCTGGTTTTTGTGGTGTTCATCGGCTTCATGAATTACGTGGTTTACAAACTTAATCAGCAAAAACTGCGCACGTCTCGACGTGAGCTTTCTGCAAGCCGCTCGCCAAGCATTGCGCATTTTGCCGAAACGACGCAAGGTGCGAGCACGATCCGCTCTTTCCGTCGGCAGCGCTCCTTCGCCGAACGCTTTGAAAGACTCGACCGTCACTTCTTAACGCAGAAAATGAACACGACGAAAAGTCTTCTGAGCTTTTCTTTACAAATGAACAGCCTGACCGCGTTTCTTTTGTTGATCACGGGTGTGTCGGCGTACTTTATGGTGGAAAAGGGCTGGGCAACCGTGGGCTCTGTCGGCGTGGCGTTTAGCTTTATCGCTCTTTCCGGAAACACGGTGCAGATGTTCTTTGAATGGTTGACTCAGTTTGAAGAAGCCATGATAGGTGTTGAGCGCTTGGACCAATACATGCGCATGGATTTGGAAAAAGGCAGCCTGCTTCCTTCCACTGCGAAATTTGCGACAGGACACCCGACTTACGCGCCCTCTGTAGAGAAATATCTTGAACACCGCCAACTGACAGAAGATCGCAACGCTTCAGTGCAAGTCCAAGATGTTTGGTTCCGTTATCGCGAAGACCTTCCTTGGGTTTTAAAAGGCGTCAACTTTGAGGTGAAGGCCGGTGAACGTTTAGGCATCGTCGGTCGCACGGGCTCGGGCAAATCCAGTCTGATTCAGGCGCTTTTCTATCTATACCCTGTCGATAAAGGCCATATCTCGATCAACAACCATCAACCGAAGCTTGCCGAAAGCGCCAGCGGTGTCGATCTTAACTTGTATCGCCAGTCGATGTCTTTTATTTCGCAAGAGCCGATTCTTTTCCAAGGCAGTTTGCGTTTTAATCTGGATATTGAAGGACAGATCTCTGACGAGCGCCTGCTTGCCGTTCTTGATCAAGTCGGATTGCGCGAATGGGTGTTAGGTCAGCCCGACGGCCTTATGATGAAGATCGAAGAACGCGGTAAAAATCTTTCCCTCGGGGAAAGACAGCTTCTGTGCATGGCCCGTTGTCTTTTGCAAAAAGCGCCTATCGTGATTATGGATGAGGCGACCAGCTCTGTAGACCCACAGTCCGAAGAGATCATGGTGAAAGCCACAGAAGAGTTTTTCTCGGATCGGACGCAAATCATCATCGCCCACCGTCTTTCAACGCTTGCAAAGTGCGATCGCATTTTATGGTTACAGAATGGCGAAATTGTCGCTCTGGGGCCGACACAAGAAGTGCTGCCGCGTTTTAAAAATGCAGAACTGGTCTAAAAAATAAGTTTGCTCCGACCGATGAAAAGGAGTATTTCATCGGCACACAACATATTTTTCAGCCATAGCGGAGCACGGTGATGGAACATAACAACCAAGCCGAAGAAGAAGTTCAGAGTGAAGACTCCGTTTTGAGTCTTTCTGAGACATGGTCCGCGCTCAGTCCCGATGAACGTCGAGAAAAATTCAAAGAACTTCCCCGCACTGAAGCTGAGGAGCTTTTCTTAAGTCTCAAGACCCATGACCAGGCTGAACTCATCGCGGAAGCCGCTCCTTTAGAAAAACGTTCCTGGATTCGCCTGCTCGCGCCCGATGACGTGGCCGATCTTATTCAAGAAATGGGCTTGGAGTCCAAAGACGATCTTTTAAGTCTTCTTGATCCCCAGACAAAACGTGAGGTCATCGCGCTCTTGGCTTATGCCGAAGATGCGGCCGGTGGTCTGATGAGTTCCCGTTTCGTTCGTCTTCGCCCCGACATGACCGTGGATGAGGCCATCAGTTACATTCGGATTCAGGCAAAAACACACGTTGAGACGATCTATTACGCTTACGTTTTGGATCAGGATCAAAAACTTTTGGGTGTTGTTTCTTTCCGTGAATTATTCTCTGCAGCTCCTGGCAAAAGAATCGCCGAGATCATGCACACCGATGTTTTGAAAGTCCCTGTTGAAATGGACCAAGAACAAATCGGACGTATCTTTTCACAACAAGATCTTATGGCCGTTCCCGTTGTCGACGAGCAAGGCATTATGAAAGGTATCGTTACGTTCGATGACGTGGCGACAGCGATTCAAGAAGAAGCGACTGAAGATATTCACAAAATCGGGGGTGTGGAAACTCTTGATGCGCCTTATTTGAAAATCTCGATGCTTGAGATGATCAAAAAACGCGGCGGCTGGCTTTTGATTCTTTTCCTTGGGGAAATGTTCACGGCCACGGCAATGGCTTATTACGAAGATGAATTGGCGAAGGCCGTTGTGCTTTCCATGTTTATTCCGTTGATTATCAGCTCCGGTGGTAATTCGGGTTCGCAAGCTTCGACCCTGGTGATTCGTGCGATTGCCTTGGGTGAAGTTCGTTTGCGCGACTGGTGGCGTGTCCTCGGTCGCGAAATCATGACCGGTGTCTGCCTGGGTGCTGCACTGGGCGCGATTGGTTTTATTCGTATTATGCTTTGGCCTAACCGCGAAAGCCTTTACACCGCTCACTACATGCTGGTTGCGGGAACTGTTGCTGCGAGCGTCGTCGGCGTCGTTTTATGGGGCACAATCTCAGGCTCCATGCTCCCCTTCGTTCTTAAAAAAGTGGGCTTCGACCCGGCCTCCGCTTCCGCTCCAGCTGTCGCTACTCTCGTCGACGTGACCGGTCTCGTGATTTACTTCACAGCCGCCCACATCTTCCTTCACGGCGTCCTCCTCTAGGTACCCGCTTCCCTTTGCAAATCGAAGGTACACGGTCGGAAAAAGGTACCAGGTGCCTTTTTCCTAGAAGCTGATACCGAGGGAGATATAGGATTCGTCGAATTTACCGGTGAAGCCAACATCCAATTCTAAATATTTAAAATCTGCGAAAATCATTCCGAAGCCATGGCGATCATATTTTTCAAATTTGACGGACTTAACTCCAAGAGCAAGGTAGCGGGGGAAGAAATTGGTGCTTTCAAAATACCAGGCATATCCCATGTATTCTCCCGAATATTGCATATCATCACGGGAAGAAGAAAAGGATTTATCCACACCGAGAATAAGACGATCCCAAACATACATTTTTAGGTCGGCAGCGGTGACTCCGTCGTTGATACTCTTTTCGGCAGTATCAATGTTAAATAAGACTCTCTTAACGCCGATTTCCACCCGCGAGGGCATGGAGCCTTCAAACAGAGATTTATCTTTCTCCTCCGGCGCCGCCGTGAGCGCTTTGACTTTATCGGGATGAACCATCATCGCAATACTACCCGCATAACGATGCACATTCTTTTGCGAGACTACGCCGACAACTTGACCCTCTTTATTTAAAACGGGACCACCGGAGTTTCCTGGCGATACCGACATATCACTAAGAAAATTCTTGTCAGAATTTATCTTCGTCACAGTGCCGCGCGTGTAGTTAAAAAGCATATCGAAATTCAAAGAGGATCCACGAATTCCAAAAGGGTGTCCTATGGTTGTTAATTCATCTCCGACTTTAAGCGCACCTGTCGGAGCTAAAACTAACGGTTTTGTTTTCACTGAAACATCGAGCTCAAGAATGGCAAGATCGTTTTGGGGATCCCAGCGGCTCACCTTGGCTGTCTGTTGGGAAATGACTTTGTCTCCTTCTATCCACTGCACAGTAATCGGGCGAAGAAACTTCACACAATGCTGAGCCGTCAGAATTAAGGTCGGAGAAATCAAAGCGCCCGAACAAATCCCGCCCATGGTGCGAATGACAGGAATAGCAGGTCGAGCGGATTCGTAGACCTGACTCCAGGTCTGCTCCGCTCGTGCTGAAGATATAAAGAGAAAAGAAATAACGAGACCTTTGCTGAACAAACTCATGCTGCCCTTCTCGCTGTTAAATCTTTACGTTTTGATAAGGCCTGACGTCCAATCGCGAATCATCGCCAGAGTTCCCTGTTTTGCATTGGCAAACTGAACTCCGTAAGATTGATTTTTCTCGCACCATACGACTTGCCCTTGCACCTCGATCACTTCGTGACCGTCAGGGCTTTGGATACGCATAGTAACGATGCCGCCTTTATCAAGAGCTTGATCCGTATTGAATGACAGACCACCTTGTGAAATCGTATTCACAGAGCCGACCAACTCGCGGTCGCCAACCATCACACGAATTTCTGAACTCATCTTGAAGCGATCATAACGGCGTTTGTTTTTTGGATCGCGCACACGCAGCACTTGCCATACAACCAACGGCATTGCGAGAAGCCCCAGGACAATAGCTATCGGCGCATTGCCCCCCTGACCAGAGCCAGGACCGTTTTTCGTGATGTCCATCACAAGACCGCAACCGCCTCCGCCGCCGGCAGCATCCGAAGCGACCGAGCGCTCAGGTTTGTACGTCGGCTGAGCCGCCGCTGCCGTCACCATTTGTTGCGCGGATTGAATCAATGACAAAGCATCGATACGAGCACTCGTAGAAATATAGCCGTTCAACCAACCGCTTTGGCGGCCTGTTGCTTGAATCAGTTCTTTCATTTGATAACCCGAAAGCCCCGGAGCTTCACGGAAAGCCAAAGCGGCCATACCCGAAACAAGCGGAGCCGCCATACTTGTTCCTGACATGCGCATCGTTGTATTACCAGGCACGGTACTTAAAATACTTTCACCGGGGCTCCCGATATGCACACGAGATGCTCCGTAATTCGAGAAACCGGAAATATCATCAAAGCGTGTAACCGAAGCCACCGTCAAATTGCTTGGAACAGAATAGTTCGCGGGATACATCGGCACACTGTCATTGTTATTTCCATAGTTACCGGCCGCCGAAACGATCAACACTTGATGATCGTAAGCATAAACCAATGCATCTAAAAGGCCTTGGCTGTAACTGCCTCCGCCCCAAGAGTTATTGATCACACGTGCGCCATTGTTAACGGCATAATAAATCGCGCGAATCGCATTCGCGGTAGAGCCCGTCCCGTCGGCACCTAAGAACTTCAAAGGCATAACGAGGATTTTTGACTCTGGCAAAGGATCCGCGAAAATATTCAGACCTGCACCCACGACGATACCTGCAACGTGAGTTCCGTGATCGTCGTCATCGATAAAGTTATTCGTGTTGTTAATAAAGTTCCAACCGTTGATGTCGTCGACAAAACCATTTTGGTCGTCATCGACGCCGGGGCGACCCTTGTCTTCAATCTCATTCACCCAAAGAGCGCCCGTCCCACCATTCGCGACAGGTTTAAAGACGTCATGAAAACGGTCTAATCCCGTATCCACGATCGCAACAACAACTTTTCCTTGCTGATCTAAAGGAGTTTGCAAAGGCCAGGCATCCGCAACGCCGACATTCGCAGACGACTGCGAATAATCATTAGGACTTGTCGAGGCAAAAGCTGAAGCAATGACCTCATCATAACTGAGTCTTTGTACAGGTTCTGTCGGTGCCACTTCATTTTTTTCAAGAATGTAGTTGGGCTCAATATACTCGACGTCGGGATCGTTTTTAAGAGCTTCGTAATTGACCTTTTCCCCCGCGCCGGTTTTCAAAGAAACCTGCATGATTCCCAAACCTGGGAACGAACCTTTAAAGGAGGCCTTACCGGAAAGCTTGGAATGGGCGACCGCCAATCCCCCCGCAGAGGCTTTAAATTTAATAAGGTATTCGCCCTCAACGACTTTAGGTTGATTCTGAGCCCATGCGGACCCGCTGACGAAGCTGATTGAAATAAAAAGACCCTTTAGAATCCGTTTCACCGGTTCTCCTTTGACCCAGATCTTTTCGGTCGGAAGTCCTGGAGGGTTGAGGGAAAATCATGTCTCATTTTGAGAAGAGCGTAAGAGCTTGAAGACGCTCGACTATGCTGATATTAATTTTTTTCCGATATTAAAAGAAGGACAGGACATCTAGCTATGAAACAACTCCAAAAAATTTTCTTGCAAGGGCTCGTCACCTTCTTACCAATTGCACTGACAATTTATATCATCTATGCGGGTATCGCGATTGTCGATAGCTTCCTTGGAGACGCTCTTCGCCGTGTGCTTCCCGTTTATATTCCCGGCTTAGGATTTTTGCTCACGATCCTTTTGATCTTGTTGCTCGGCTTGATGCTTAACAACCTTATTGCGGGCGGAATCTTCCAAAAGTTGGAACAGCGCCTTACGCAAGTTCCTTTCATCAAAGCGATCTACAGTCCTTTGCGTGACTTGATGAATTTGTTTTCAAAAGGTGGCGGTCCCGGCGGCTTGCAAAAAGTTGTTTTTGTCGACATGGGGGAAACCGGCATTCGCGTGCTCGGTCTTGTCACACGCGAAAACTTCAAAGACGTTCCTGCCATTGAACAAAATGCGGGTGATCGTATCGCCGTTTACGTTCCAATGAGTTATGGTTTGGGCGGATTTACTTTGATGGTGCCTCGCAATCGTATCACTCCTTTGGATATGCCGATTGAAAAAGCCATGAGCCTTGCGATCACCGGTTGGGTGAAAGCCGACAAGAATGAGGGAGACAAACACTAATGTCCGTATCTCCGCAAGAAACCACTGTGGGAAAAGCGCTTAAAATCAATAAAGACGTCAGTCGTTATGGTGCTTTCGCGGAGATTGGTGCGGGTCAGGAAGTGGCTCGTCATTTCTTCCAAGCTGGAAAAGCTTCGCAGACAATCGCAAAAACAATCTCTGCCTACGACATGATCGTCAGTGACGATATCTACGGTCGCGAAGCCAATGGCCGTTACGTTTGCGAATCGCGTCTGCACAAAATGTTGGGCCACGAATACAATCTTTTAGTAGATCGCCTTAGCAAACACCGTGGAGCGACGACTCGTTTCTTTTCTTTCGCTAACACAGTCGCGACGGCCTCTTCGGGAAGTTCGAAGCAATCTCACGGTTGGATGGGAGTTCGCTTTCAAACTGAGCCTGGCGGCCCTGCCAACGATATCATTCTGCACGTGCGCATGCTGGATAAATATCGCCTGCAACAACAAGAATCGTTGGGTGTTCTTGGCGTCAATCTTTTGGACTGCGCTTTTTACCATCTCGACAATGTGGAAGAGTTTATTCCCCGTCTTGTGGACGGCCTCAAAGAAGGTCAGATCGTCATCGATGTGATCAAGTTTGAAGGCCCGGCGTTGCAGCACTTTGATGCGCATTTGATGAATCTAGAGCTTGTACGCCGTGGACTTGCTGAAGCGATCTTGTTCTCTCCTAAAAATGAAATTCTTAATGTTTCAGATGCTGTCTATGGCAAGTCCCTGCTTATTCAGCGCGGGACTTTCCGTCCTGTCACGAGCACGCATTTGGATGTTTTGCAAAAAGGCCTTGTGCAAATTCGTGATGACGTCCAAAAATCCGAAGGCAAAGAGCTTGAGATCCTGCCGATCATGGAGCTCACGATGCACAACCTGCAAACGGATGGACATATCAACGAGAAGGACTTCTTAGCCCGCGTTGAAGTTTTGACGTCTTTGGGTTTTCACGTTTTGATCTCCAATTTCTTTTTATTCTACGGTTTGAAGCGTTTCTTACGCCGCTACAACCCGCATTTTATGGCGTTGGTTGTGGGCGCAAGCCATCTCAATAAACTTTTCACAGAAGAGCACTATCAAGATCTTGAGGGCGGCCTTCTCGAGGGAATGGGGAAGCTTCTTGAGCAAAAAACGAAGCTGTACATTTATCCGCACAAGACGCCGAACCTTTGTTTGACGGCGCGAAGCTTTTTCCCGAATCCGCATCTTCGTCATGTGTATTCTTATTTTGTCGAAAACAAGCAGATCGTGGACATCTCCGGTTGCGATGAAACGGATGATTATCTGCACTCCGCTGACGTTATGAAAATGATTGAGTCCGGCGATCCGAAGTGGGAGACCTCCGTTCCTCCGAAGGTCCGCGACCTCATCAAGGCCAAAAAACTTTTCGGCTATAAGTAATTTACCCGGCTCAACTCCCCAAGAAAAAAGCGCCGAGATCTTCGGCGCTTTTTTTATTACTTCTCTGCTCTTTTCGTGAGGAACTCGATCAAACATTGAACCGGCTGACCGCTGCCTCCGCTGGACAACAAAGCACCTTGAGCTTTGTCGGACCAAGCATACACATCTAAGTGCGCCCATTTTTTTCCGCGCACGAATTTTTGTAGGAACAACGCCGCCGTGATCGCGCCACCGAATCCGCCACCGGAGTTTTTAAAATCCGCAAATGGCGAAGACATCTCGCCCCAGTATTTTTCAAACAACGGCATACGCCAGTTGAGGTCGCCCGCGCGCTGACCTGCTGTCGTCAACTCATTCGCCAAGACGTCGTCGTTTGAAAACAAGCCCGCGATCTCTGAACCCAGTCCCACTTTAATTGCGCCGGTCAAAGTCGCGACGTCAATGACGTACTCGGCTTCGTCAGCGCCTTTTGCCGTACATGCGACATCCAAAACATCGGCCAAAACCAAACGGCCTTCAGCATCGGTGTTGTCGATTTCAACACGCAAACCGTTTCTTGCCGTGATCACATCACTTGGACGGAATGCTTTACCGTCGACCGTGTTTTCAGCCAAAGCCAAATAGAAATCCACAGGTCCTGGGTAATTGCTTTCTGCCACCCACAAAGCCAAACCGATAACGCTGGCAGCTCCGCCCATATCTTTTTTCATCAAACGCATTGCTGACGAAGGCTTGATATCCAAACCGCCCGTATCAAACGTGATGCCTTTACCGACGAAGGCCACTGGTTTTAGTTTTGATTTCTTCGTAGGACGGTATTTCATGTGAACCATGCAAGGGCCGTTTTCGGAACCTTGACCGACAGCCACATGCAATCCCATGTTTTCTTGAATCAATTTTTTCGTGTCCCACACGTTCACTTTCAGAGTTTGCGGGAATGACAATTGTTTCATCGCGATTTCAGCAAACGTTTTCGGATTCAAATCGTTTGGCGGCAAGTTCACCATGTGGCGCGCAAAATTGACAGCGCGAGCGCGGATCATCGCCTCTTTCACTAAGGCTTTGTCCAAACCCCCACCCAAAGATTTTTTGATCGCAACACGCGGCAGATCCAACAGCTGCTTTCCATCCACGAACTGACGGAAGTTATAAACGGCAATATCCAAACCGACCAGCGCGCCCAAGTCTTGAGCCTCTTCGGTGCCGTGGAAATCAATGACAACCGCTTTTAGATGATGCGCTTTAAAGTGACTGACAAGGGAGCCAAACTGATCACGCGCCCATGCATAGGAAGCTTCATCAATCAAACCGTCGTGCCCAACGCTGGTTTTTTTACGCGAACGCAAAATCCACACAGGCCCTTGCTGGCCGACAAAATAAACAAAATCTTTGTCATTCGTTTTCAACGAGTCCGCTTGCCAATCCAAAGAATGCTGCTTCACCAAAGACGAAAACTTATTCGAGTCATCCACGCCCAGGAAATAGACGAATCCCGTCAATTCATTTTTAACTTTAAGTTCCTTCCCGAAGTCGAAAGTTTCAATCCAAGATTTAAATTGAAGCTTGTTGGAGTTCTTCGCGGGAGCCGATTTTTTAGCCACTGTATTTCCTCACTTTTAGTTTGTGATATGGGTGAAAAATTCCGTAAAATCATAATATGACGTGGACAGAGACCACAAATTTAAAATTTTGCTTACTCAATGCAGAGAATCTCTTTTTGATGTTCGATGTGGTCCCGGGTAAGGAAGCCTTAGACTGGAAAGAGGCGCAATGGCAGCGCCTTTCCACCTCCATCTATGAGAATAAGTCTCTGAAAAAAACTTCGGATATCGCGAAAGCCCTGAAAGAGATCAACGCGGACGTTATTATGCTCTGCGAAGTGGGCGGCTTTGAATCGCTTAAAAACTTCAACCAACTCTTTATGGATGACGCGTATTCGCCTTGTTTGATTGAGGGAAACTCTGAGCGCAATATCGACGTCGGTTTTTTGATTCGCAAGAATCTGCCTTTTTATTTTGATCTTCAATCGAACAAACACCGACCGATCAATTACCTCTACCCGCACGAGCGCCAAAGCCTTGAAACCGGTTATCCCGTCAAAGGCAAAGTGAACGGGAGCCACAAGTTCTCGCGCGACGTTGCTGAGCTACGTCTTTTCACCGTGGATAAAGAAAAACCTTTCCTCACGATTTTGCTGGCGCACTTAAAGTCCCGTTTAGATCCCGAGAATATTGACCCCAATGGTTTCGAGCGCCGCCAGGCCGAGCTGCGCACTTTGCTTGAGATTTATAAAGAACTGAACACTGTTCATCCCGATCTTCCGGTGATCGTTGCGGGAGACTTCAATGGCAACGCGAGCCTCGTGAACACCGACGAGGAATTTAAGGACATCTACTCGACCACCAATCTGAAGGACGTGCTGGAAGTCATGAATCTGCCGCAAGCAGAACGCGCGACTTTTTATCAAGTCCGCAACGGCTCGCGCGCAGACGGACGACAAATTGATTTTGTCTTTCTTTCACCGTCACTTCATTCACACATAAAACCGGGCTCCGCTTACGTCCACAGATATAAGGATGAGTTCGGTATGCCACATGACATTCCCCGCAACATGGATGCCAAACTTAGTCTTCCTTCGGATCACTATCCTGTTGTGTTTGAAATTGAGAACTTGAAACTCAAATAAGAATTATACGTCGCATCTGCATTTGTCATGATCTCGCCCGTTGACCTTTCAAAGTTGCAAACTTATTCTTTATGACACTATGGCAATGCAAAAAACCGCGGTACCAGAATTTGTTATCTCCACGAAAGTGGTCTACGTTCCTTCGGAATCAAAACCCGAACAAGGTTATCACTTTTTTGCTTACAAAATTTCCATCACAAACAAAGGCACAGCGCCGGCGCAACTGATGAGCCGTCACTGGGTGATCACGGATTCTCGTGGACACAAAGAAGAAGTGCGCGGACCGGGCGTTGTGGGAATGCAGCCGAAAATTCAACCCGGCCAAACTTTTGAGTATGACAGTGCGTGTCCCCTTAATGCCTCTGCGGGCAGCATGCAGGGACGCTATTACTTCGTAGCCGAAAGCGGAGAGAGCTTCAGCGTCGAAGTGCCTGAATTCTATTTAATTGCTCCTCACGCTCTCCACTAAATTACAGGGTCTAGTTTTAAGAAAATTGCTGGAATTCCTCAAAAAGTCAGTGCTATACCCTTCCCGAATTTGAAGGGAGCAAGCATGGCTTGGTTCAAAAATCTTCGCCAATTATTAGGACTGCAAAAGCCTGAGCCGATGTGCTTGTGCATGGTCGTTTCTGAACAAGAAGGCGCAGAAATATGGCTTGATGGAGTCAAAACCAATTTCGTTACTCCCAAGATCGTCGCGATCCCTAAATCCACCGACATAAAACTGACGATCAAAATGGTCGGCCACCATGATCACGAAGCGGTCGTCAGCAGCCCGCACACTTTAACCTATTATTATTGCAACTTAGAGCGCATCCCTCTTAGACTCATCTCTAATGAAGTCTATAGATCTGCCACTCTCTAAAACAACAAAGCGTCTTATCATCCGCCCACTCGAAGAGTACGATTTCGAAAACTGGGCCCAAGCCCACTCTTCGATGCGCTCCCCTCAAAACGAATGGGATGAAACCAACTGGGATGACTCCGAACTCACACTTAAAAAGTTCAAAGCCATTCTTAAAGAGCAAAAACAAAAACGCAGCGCCGATCACTTCTATGACTTCGGCATCTTCCGCAAAGACGACGGCATTCTTATCGGCACCGTCAGCCTGATGGATATCTCCAGAGGCGTCTTCCAAAACGCTTACTTAGGTTATCGCATCTACAACAACTTCTGGGGCCACGGCTACGCCCAAGAAGCCTGCAAAGCCGCTTTCCATCTCGCCTTTAAAAATCTAAAACTCCACCGTCTCGAAGCCGGCATAGCACCCTCAAACAAAAAATCCATAAAAACAGCCAAAGCCTTGGGCCTGCGCAAAGAAGGCCTGAGCAAAAAACGCCTCTTAGTAAATAAAAAATGGAAAGACATGCTCATCTACGCCATCACAAAAGAAGATTTAAAATCAAAGTAACCCATTAATAACTCATCCGTTCTGAATTTTTTTGAGTCTTACGGGAAAATTCAAAAACTTAGTTTCCCACGAAATGAAATGATTCGAACGGAGCAAATCCTTGGTTCTTCCGCCAAGCTGCCTTTCCTAGGCTGCCTCCTCTCTAGCGAGTTCCACAGCGCCAAGAAAAACCGGCCATAGCAATCAGGAAACTAAAAAAGAAGAACAAAGAATGCCAGAAACCGAAAAGCAAGCGCGAGGACTGTCTGAGCGTAAGAGGAGGCAGCCTAGGAAAGGCAGCTTGGCGGAAGCACTAAGGACTTCGCATGAACGTCTTCCAACCATCCGCACCACGTTGGTAAACATAACGCTCATGCAGTCTCCCCGAAAGCCCAAACCAAAACTCAATCTCAGTGGGAATGACTCTCCATCCGCCCCAGTGCGGAGGCCGAGGCACAATCTGTCCATCGAATTGTTTTTCGTATTCGGCGACTCGACGAGCGAGCCAATCACGATCAGGAATAATCTCACTTTGGTGGGAAGCCCAGGCACCGATCTGACTTAAACGTGCGCGAGTGGCGAAGTAAGCATCGCTTTCCGCAGCGGAAATTTTTTCGGCTTTACCAGTGATACGGATTTGTTGCCACAAAACGGGCCAATGGAAGTTAAGACACACGTTTTCATTGATTTCGATGTCTTTGCCTTTATGGCTGTTGTAGTTGCCATAAAAAACAAAGCCCCCCTTCGAAACCTCTTTAAGGTAGACGATTCGAACGGAGGGCACACCCTCTTCATCCACCGTGGCCACCGACATCGCGTTGGCCTCGGGAACTTGCTTTGCCATCGCCTCTTTAAGGAGGCGATCGAAATGCTGAAAAGGATCTAAAGTAATATCGATCATTACTTCTTCTTTTTAGTATCTTGTTTAACGATGTCGATCAACTCAACGTCGAAAACAAGAACTGAATTTGGCGGAATACCAGGACGGCCAGATGGACCGTATGCCAACTCAGGTGGGATGAAAAGTTTTGCTTTGCCGCCCACTTTCATCAATTGAAGAGCTTCTGTCCAACCAGGGATCACACCGCCTACTGGGAATTCCGCAGGTTGACCACGATCGTAAGAAGAATCGAATTGTTCGCCGTTCGTCAAAGTTCCTTTGTAGTGAACTTTTACGACGTCTTCTTTCTTAGGAGTTGCGCCAGTACCTTCTTTTTCAACGATGTACTGAAGACCTGAAGCTGTTGTTTTCACGCCAGCAGCAGATTTGTTTTTCTCCAAGAATTCTTTACCAGCTTTAGCATTACCTTCAGCCGCTTCTTGTTGTTTTTTCATCGCCATTTCTTGAAGCTTCATCATTGCTGCTTGCATGTCTTCTTTAGACATTTCATTTTTACCAGCAGATGCATCTTTCAAAGCTTGCGCCAAAGCGTCAGCATCGAAATCGATGTTTTGTTGTTTCAAGTTGCCACCGATTTGTTGTCCGATAGCGTAGCTCGCTTTTTTCATATCAGTATCGAGCTTCACTTTCTTTTGGCAAGCCGTTGTGAAAGCCATTGCAGCTACAACGAGACCACCAAGCACTACCTTATTCATGTTGTCTCCTCTTAAAGGTTGTTAAATTGCTAACGACATATCTTGCGCTGGTTTCTTGCTTTTTCAAACAGTTAACGCAGGGAGTTTAGGTAGGTGCTTGCGAACTTTTAAGGAATTCAAAAGCCTCAGAGGCCGGGCCTTTAAAGGCGACGCGAACTTCACGCCGTTGCAGGGAGCCGAGATAGAGCGGGTCATAGTAGTAACTAAGCAGCTTCTCAATCCATACTTTATTGAGATTCACGGTATTGTTGCGCCAAAAATCCAGCTCGGCGGCTTCAATATCCGTCAAGATTTCCCTTGCACGCAAGCCCCCGAGCTTGCGCGAAATCACTTGCACCGCCGTTTTGTACTTAAGGAAAACCTTGTTTACTTGCGCGCGCAGGATCTCTGCCTCTTCCGCGCATCGCATGGTCTGCGCATGAGCCATTCCAATATCCGTGCTGAGAATATAATCATGGAAAATATTGTCCACGCGTTTTTCCAAGGGCTCATCCAGCCACAGAACTTGCGAAGAGCGCAAGCGTTCAAAGAAAGACGTTGGCTGATACACCTGCCCGATCATACGACTTTCATCTTCAACAAGCGGCCTTGTGCTTGTCGCAGTTTTGTCCTCAATTTTAAGAAGATTTACGGCCAGTTTGTTTTCAAAATTAATCTGCGTCGGCTGGGCTATTTCTAAAGAACCAAAAGCCGACCCGCGATGATGCGCGAGAGCTTCCAGATTCACTGTCGGATAGAAGCTTTCGACCGTCTTCAAAAGTTCCGTTTTCCCGCTCCCCGTGGGGCCTGAAACCACCAGGAATTCTTTTTTCTGAGAGAACTCGTCAATGGTACTCATTAAAAACTGGCGCGTGACTTTATAGCCACCGACAATCAAAGGCCGCTCGACACCCGCTTCTTTGAGCCACTGCTGCGTGATCTGCGAACGCTTTCCGCCACGAAAACAATAAATCACCGCAGAGGGATTTTGCTCAAAAAAAGCTTTCCAAGCCTGAACACGTTCTTCCTTAACAGGCCCTGAAATCAATTCGTACCCCAGCTTGACCGCGGCGGCTTGTCCCTGTTGTTTGTAAGTCGTTCCGATCAGAGCCCGCTCGGCATCGTTAAGAATAGGTCTGTTCACAGCGCCGGGTAAATGTCCTTGAGAAAACTCAATAGGCGCACGCACATCTAACAAAGGTGTATCGTGTAAAAAAAGATCTTTGAGATTTTCGACTTTGATATTCGTGCTATTCAAAAATCACCGCTTTATCTTGGCGAGGCAAAACCTCTCCAATGATCTCAGCAGATTTGAACTTCGCACGCAAGGCCTGAAGAACGTCGTGACTGACTTCACGAGACACGCTCAAAAGAAGGCCTCCGCTGGTTTGCGGATCGTGTAGAAGAAGCTTATGAAGTGCATCCAGACCGGAAACGTCGATATCATTTTCAGTATAAGCGGCGTTCGTACGATGCGCTTTCGTTAAGAAACCTTTTTCCAAAAAGGCCAGCGCCTTACTAAAGCGCGGCAATTTTTCAGAGTGAATTTTTAAGCTGACCTGACTTGCTTTTGCCAGCTGCATGGAATGCCCGGAAAGACCAAAACCCGTGATATCCGTCGCCGCATGAATGTGTTCCATCAAAGGTGGAGTCAAATAATCGACGGCATTATTCACGGTTGCCATGCTTTGCAAGGCATCCATGATGTCGCTTTCTTGCGACTCTTGGCGCTTCAAAGAAGCGGTCATTGTTCCCGTGCCCAATGGCTTTGTAAGAATAAGATGATCCCCGGCTTTTGCTCCCGCATTGGTCCAGACAAAACGCGGATTCACAAAACCTGTGACTGCCAGGCCAAATTTCAACGTGTCATCATCAATGGAGTGACCGCCGACGAAGTTGGCATCGGCTTCGGCGATCTTATCACTCGCGCCTTGCATCACATCGACGATCACTTCTTCCGGCATCGTCGCGATGGGAAATGCCAAGATCCCCATGGCGGTTTTTGGACGACCGCCCATAGCGTAAACGTCACTCAGAGCATTGGCTGCGGCGATTTCACCAAAAAGTTTGGGAGTATCAACAATAGGAGTGAAAAAATCGAGAGTTTGCACCAACGCGACATCGTCGTTGACTTTGTAAATCGCGGCATCGTCAAACAATCCTCCATCCACCATCAAAGCCGGATGCGCCACAGGGAATTTCACCTGTTGCAGGATTTTTCGCAATTCAGAGGCGGCCACCTTCGCAGCACAGCCTCCCTTTTGCACAGTCTGAGTCAGCGCGATTTTTTGCGAGCTCATGATTGTTTATTTGGATCTTTTTGCTCTTGCGCTTCACGCTCTTGATTCAAAGGCTTTTCCTGATTCTGCGTGATTTGCTTGTTCACGTCGCGCTCTTGCGAGTGGTCTTCGTTCAGACCTTTTTTGAAACCACGAATGGCTTCGCCCAGAGAACGTCCCAAATTGGGAAGCTTGCTAGGGCCAAAGAGAAGCAAAGCAATCGCGCCGATGAGAATAATTTCTGTCCAACCAAGATTCATAAGGTCTCCTCGTTACAAGCTCAAAACCCTACCATAAGCCCTATTGCACGGCAACAAAAGGCCGTGCATTATATTTCAAAGGGAGAAAACAAAATGCTTTCCTTCATCATGGTCTTATTCCTTATGGGTGACGCTCAGGCCCAAAGCAAACTGAACACTAATCTTTACGAACAAGAACCCGAAAGGGACAAGACAAAATCGTTTGCCGCCAAAGTGCGCGTCGTCCGCGAAATTAGCGATGAAGTTGAGGTCTTTTTTGAAGGCGATAAAGCTAAAGGAGCCTACACTCTCCCCCGCTCTGCACAGCATTATGGCAAAATGCTCAAGGATCTTGAGAAAAGTAAAAAAGCCGGCGGTCCTTCCGTGAAGGTCACGGCGGATGAAGACAAACGAATCAAATCCGTTGAAATCAATGAGTCGGGAGACACACGCGTCCCTGCAGACCCGAATAAGCCTTGGGACTTTGGAAAACCTGAATAAGTCCTGATTCATCTTGCATAGGCGCTCGGGAAGTGAGATTTTCACTCACTCCATGGATAAAACTCGGGCGCAATGGTTCAACCTAAGCTGGCTATATATCAAACGCATTCTGATCGTGAATGTGGTTTTTCTGCTTATTGGAACTCTTTGGCGCGCGGCTTTTTTAGGGCTTTTTGGAAACTCTCAAGAACTCGCGCAGCTTCGTAGCGATGTCTTTCACGCCTTCATTTTGGGCGCACGCTTTGACAGCACGGTTTTATTTTATATCAACGCCATTCCTCTGCTTTTGCTTTTATTTTTCAGCTTGTTTTCCTTTTGGCAGGGATTTGCTCCGCAGCTTCACAAAATCTTTGCGCGCTTTACGAAATTCCTTATCCCGTACTATGCGGTGATGCTTTTCATCGTCACGTTTATCTCGGCGGTGGATCTGGGTTTTTACAGTTTCTATCAAGACCGCATCAACGTTTTGATTTTTGGCTTTATCGAAGATGACACCTTAGCGCTTGTTAAAACCATGTGGCGCAACTACCCTATCGTTTGGATTTTTACGGGGCTGGCGATTTTTTGTTATTGTCTTTGGAAGGGTTTGAAAATCAATTTCACCCAAGGCAAAGAGTGGTGGCCAGCCGACGTTCAAAAAATCTCCTATCCTGTTTTTGTTTTTTTCTTTTTCGTTCTTTTTGTCGTCAATGGTGTGGGCGCGCGCGGGACCTTGGCTTTGTTCCCGCTCAGCGAAATGGATACCGGCATCTCAAAAAGTATTTTCGTTAATCATCTGTGCTTTAACGGCACCCGCGCATTTACCCGCGCGATTGAGCTGAAATCCCAGCAACAGTCCCAATGGGACAGCAATTTAAAACACTATGGTTATGGCGAAAACTATCGCCAGGCCTTTGCAGATTTTTATCAAATTCCCGTAGAGCAAGTGCCGGAAGATCCTCTCAGCCTCATGAAACATGTCACCCCCAAAAATGAATGGGCGGAAAAAACCCGCCCGCATGTTGTGGTTCTTGTGATGGAGTCTTTGGGGTCTTACTGGCTGCAATACGACAAGCAGGATTTCGACCTTGTCGGCGATTTTAAAAAACACTTATCCGAGGACACCTACATCACAAACTTTCTTTCCAGCACCAACGCCACGATTGGAAGTTTGAGCTGCTTGATGATTGGCTCCCCGCAAAGACCGATCAGTGAGTTTCTGACCGAGAGTGATTATCTCCAAGTCCCCTTCCGCACAAGTCCCGCGCGTATTTTCAAGCAGAACGGCTACAAGGCGCGCTTTCTTTACGGTGGCAACCCCGGGTGGCGCGAAGTAAATAAATTCGCTCTGATGCAGAGTTTTGACACCGTTGAAGGTGAAGCCGAGATGACCGAGAGTCTCGGTGGGCTTAAAGAAAAACATGACTGGGGCGTTTACGACGAAGACGTCTTTGAATATGTGTTTAAAAGTTTGAGCGAAGCCAAAGAACCGCAGTTTCTTTTGACAATGACGACAACCAATCATCCGCCGTATCAACTGCCGGCAAGCTATGCAATCCCGGCGCTCAACGCCCCCGAGGAATTGAAAGCGCGCCTCATCGGTGAAGCGGCCTTGGCGGAAAAACGCTTTCGCACGTATCGTTATTCCGCTGATAAACTCGGCGCCTTTTTGAGTCGTATTAAAAATTCTCCGCTCAAAGACAAAGTGATTATCGCTGTCACCGGAGATCATACGTTTTGGATTGTGAACTTCTCAGAGCAGGAACTTTTGCAGAAAGGCGCCGTGCCTTTTTATCTCTACACTCCGGCGGCCATTCGTAAAAAACTGGAAGCGCAAAGCTTTGGTTCGCATGCGGATATTGCTCCGACACTTTACAATCTCGCTCTTTCCGAAAAGGAATATTATTCGCTTGGACGGGATTTATTTTCCCCTGCCGGAGATTTTGCCGTGAATGCCTCGCATCTTATCGTCGATCGATCCGGCGGTGTTTTGGCTGCGGGAAATGCGAACGACGATAAAGCTTTGGATTGGCAGGGAACTTATGAAAAGTTAGTTCCAGGTGAACTCACCGGGCATAAAAAAGATCTGTCTTTAAAATACAAATCACTCATGGGCGTTCTGGATTATTACTTTATGAAAGAAAAGAAAGGATCACACTCAAATGCGGATTCTCGTCGTTGAAGACCAAGTCAAAATGGCGAACTTTCTTAAGAAAGGCCTCAATGAGGTAGGTTATGCCGTTGATATCGCGGAAAGCGGAAGTGCGGCCGAGTCCTACATGGCGCAAGGTGATTACGATCTCGTGATCCTTGATGTGATGTTGCCGGATCAAAGCGGCATCGATACGGCTCGCCACATTCGCCGCGATGGCTATGAAGGACCGATCATGATGCTGACGGCTCTTTCCACAACAAAAGACAAAGTGCATGGATTGGATGCGGGCGCTGACGACTATTTGACGAAGCCCTATTCTTTTGACGAACTTCATGCACGCGTGCGCGCGCTTCTGCGCCGAAAAAGTTCAAGTACTGGAAACAATTCGAACGTTTTAAAATACGCCGACTTGGAGTTGGATTTGATCCAACGAAAAGCCCGTCGTGCGAATCAAGAGATTTCTTTAACGACTAAAGAGTTTGCTCTGCTCGAGTACTTTATGCGCAATCCCGAACGACCTTTGGGTCGCGTTTCGATTGCAGAACATGTCTGGGACATCCATTTCGATTCCGAAAGCAACGTGATCGATGTGTACATCAATCTTTTGCGTAAAAAAATTGACGCTCCTTTTTCGAAACGTCTGATTCATACAGTTGTCGGCACAGGCTATGTTCTTAAAGAGAATTTATAAATTCTTTTCCGGCTTCAGCATTCGTCTGCGTCTTTCGCTGATCTTCGTCCTTATTTTCGGAGCGACGACGATCTTTTTTAACATGTTCCTTTTCCAAATGATGATCGACACCCTTCAGCAGGACTTCGATGACGCTCTTTTCAATTACTCCGTCGACGTTTCCGAAGGGATCGAGATCGGCATCAAAGGGGACTTAAGTTTTCCTCCCCTGCGCTTGGACCATGGAAAAATTCTGCCCTTTCCCTTGGGAACCGCTTTGATTCAAGTTCGTCATAGTTCCGGCGCCGTGCTTGCGCGTGTGGGAAATTTCGGTGAGTTCAATCCGCCGTATAAGAAAGATTTCGAGCGTATTTGGAAAGGCGAAGAAGCCACCTATCGCACCATTGAGCACATCCGCAATATTCCCTCTGCGGAAGCCGATTCGTACCGTTTGATTTCTTTCCCGCTGGATAACGCCGCAAAACCTCAGCTTCTGTTGCAAATTGCAGTTCCGATGACACTTCTAGAAACTCAGATCAGCCAGCGTCTGACGTTATTGCAAATCGGCATTCCGTTTGTCTTGTTGATTGCGACAGCCGGTGGTTTGTTTCTATCAGCACGCGCTTTGACTCCGCTGAACAATATGATCAACACGGCGAAAGAGATTAAAGCCAGCGAACTTTCCCAGCGCGTTCCGATCCCTAATGCGAACGACGAAATCAAAAAACTTGCGCTGACTTTAAATGAAATGCTCGACCGGATTCAGCAGGCCTTCCTCAGTCAGGAGCGCTTTGTCGCGGATGCGTCTCACCAGCTTTTAACACCGCTGACAATCATGCGTGGCGAGCTTGAGCTTTTGAAAAAGACCGAAAAAAAAGACATCGATCAATTTATCAAATCGGCTTTGCAAGAGGTCGACAATCTATCGAGCATTGTGCAAGAGATGCTTCTGCTTGCGCGCGTTGATGCTGGTATCGGCGCCCTGAATTTGCAGGACCTCGCTTTGGATGAGTTGGTGTTTGAAGCGGTTTCCCGCTGTGAGAAATTGGCGAATTCAAAAAATATTAAGCTGAAGCTAAACATCAATAATGAAACAGCGGACGATCGCAAAATCATTCGCGGCGACAATGATCTGCTTTTGAATCTTATGGTGATCGTGATTGAAAACGCCATTAAGTATTCACCGAATGGGGAAGTCGTTTCACTGACACTGAACTATAAAGATGAAGTCAGTCTTTTTATTGTCGATGACAACGGACCGGGAATTCCAGAGGAACAGCTTCCTCTCATTTTTGAACGTTTCTCGCGCGGTTCGAATGTGGGCGTCCGAGTTAAAGGCTTTGGTCTAGGTTTGGCGATTGCTCAAAAAATCGCCATTCTTCACAACGCGAAGCTAAGTGCGCAAAATCACTCAGGATACGGCGCGCGATTCAGCTTTGAAATTAAAAACATTTAATTCCCTTTTAATCAGAGTTTTATCCCTATTTGCTAGCATTTTCCCTGTCCGATTGAAGCTAAAACATAACCATTAGGAGGTTACTATGAAATTCGCTTCTGTTTTGATGACTGTTGTATTTGCTGGTGTAGTTGCTCACGCTAACGAAACTGCTCCTGCTGCTGCAGCTGCGGCTCCTGCTGCTCCTGCTACTGAAGTTAAAAAAGAAGAAGGTAAAGCTGCTAAGAAAAAGCACGCTAAAAAAGCTGCTGCTGCTACTGAAACTAAAAAAGAAGAAGCTGCTGCTCCAGCTCCTGCTGGTCACTAATCGCTTTGCGATTTTAGTGAGAGCTTAGCTCTTTTAAAAAGGGAACCCACTCGGGTTCCCTTTTTTATTAGGTACGGCCTTACTTTTTAGACTAAGCTTTCTTCGATTTCTTCTTGCGAGATTTCACTTGGGCTGCGGATCGATTTTACTTCTCCGGCAGAGATTTCCACAATCTGGTCGCAATCGGCGATGGTTCCCAAACGATGGGCGATAATCAGCATCGTAACTCCGGCGAAACTTTGACGAATGACTTTTTGTAAAAGCGCGTCTGTTTGCACGTCGACGCTGGCCGTGGCCTCATCCATCACAATCACGCGAGCTTTCGTCAAAAGGGCGCGCGCCAAACACAAAAGCTGCCTTTGGCCTTGGCTCAAATTCAAGCCGCCTTCTGTGACCGCCGAATGAATTCCGTGCGGCAGCTCTGAAACGTGTTCCCACATTGAAGCATGTTTCAACGCGCCGATCACTTCTTCGTCTGAATACTCGTTGTAACGATCCAGATTGTTGCGAATCGTGCCTAAGAAAAGCGTCGGATCCTGCGGAATGATCGCAAGACTGCGACGAAGCTTCTCCAAAGGCACGGTGGCAATGTCGTGACCGTCGATAACGATGCGTCCTTCCTCGGCCTCGATAAAACGGAACAAGGACTGGAAGAACGTACTTTTTCCCGAACCGGTTCTCCCGATAATACCGACACGGCTTCCCGCTGCGACTTTAAAAGTAATTCCTTTTAAAACCATCGGAAGATGTTCGGCATAACGAACTTTTAAATTCTCTACCGAGATTTCACCAAGCTCGGGCCATGTCGGTAAAACCGCATTTTCCGCTTTCTTAAGAACGGATTTTTCCGAAGGCAAGTTCGAGAAAAACTTCAAGCGTTCAATCGAGGTCATACGTGATTCGATATCCGCGAAGATGCGCACGCCCCAGTTGAGGAAGCCCCAGAAAGAAAGCGAATACAGGGTCACCAGACCCGCTGTCCCCGCATCCATCACGCCATAGTAAGCTGACAAAGACACGCCGATCGCCGTGGCCATCGAGATCACACCGCCAATCAGGGGAATGCGCGACGAAAACCAGCGGTTGATCATGTAATGCGAGTAAAACATACGCTGACTGTGCGCGAGCTTGTCATAGAAGTTACGCATAAACCAATTCGATTTATTGAAACCGCGGATAACAATCAATCCCTGCAAACTTTCTTTAAAGTGCGCATAGCGCGGTGAACGCGCGACACTGTCAAAACGTTTCACTTCACGAGCCGGACGGCGATAATCTCTTTGCACAACATAGTACAAAGCCATCACCGGTCCGATGACAAAAATCATCAGCGGCATCAATCCCAAAATCAAAACGATCGACACGATCACCTGCAAAGCACAGTGAACGGCAGAGTCAAAACTCCACTGCAGATACACGTCCACCGATTCGATATCGCGCGAAAATCTTTGAATGATTCGCCCCACCGGTGTGGAATCAAAGAAACGCACCGGCGACGACAAAACACTTTTCAGCATTTTATCGTGCATGTTCTTACCCGCACGAATTCCACGATCCAGCCAAAACAAATGATTTAAAAGAGAACCCACTAAAACAGCTAAACCAATCAATCCATAAATACCGACAGCGGATAACGCCAGCCACTCACTCTGATGGCCAGAGTAATAAGACAGCCAGGCTTTTTGCGCCAGCGGCAGCATCGTCACCAAGACCGCGCCAAGCAGCAAACACGTCAGAATAAGCTTCTTTGTGTACTTGCCGTCGCCACCTAAAGAGCTAATGTAATCCCAATACACAGAGCTCTTCACCGCGCCGACTTCCCGCTCTTCATCTTCGGTAACGCGCGATTTTTTATCATCGTAAACGCTGTCTTGAGCGGCAGCGGCATCCGCCGTCGCGATTTCAGCGGAAGCCTGCGTGGAAGAATCCCCTTGCGTCACCGCATGTTCTTTATAGAATTCCATAAAGGCCGGGCAGTTTTTCTGGAGCTCCGAATAAGGCCCTTGGCCTTTTACTTCTCCATCTTCGATGTAAATCATTTGATCGAAGCGCGCGAGGTGCTCCAAGCGGTGCGTGACGACAATGCGTGTGATGTCCTTCCACGCGCCAAAAAGCAAACGGTCACAAAGAAGATTTTCCGTTTCAGCATCGACAGCAGAAAGGGGATCATCCAGCAATACGATCTGTGGACGACGTAAATAAGCACGTGCCAAAGCGACGCGTTGTTTTTGTCCGCCGGAAAGATTCACCCCTTTTTCGCCGATCTCCGTGCGCAAGCCTCCGCTCCACTCTTTCAAGTCGCGGCTTAAACAGCTGTTATGAAGTGCGCGGCGCAATTCTTCTTTGCTCACGTCTTCTCCGAATTGCAGATTTTCCAAAAGGCTGCTGTTTACGATATATGCCTCTTGCGGCACATAGGCCATGCGCGGACGTTCACCTTTCTCGATTGGAAAATAGTGAATGCCGTTTTCTTTACAAGGAATCTCACCTAACAACGCATACAACAAAGAACTTTTTCCGGAACCTACAGGACCGACAATCGCCAAAGACGTTCCCGGCGGAATTGTGATTTGGATGTTTTTTACGACATCGTCATGAGCTTCGGGATAACGCACAGACAAATCGCGAAGTTCAACACCGACAGCTTCACCAATGCGCGCGCTTTCTTGGGTTGAAATCTCAACCTGATCTTGCTTAAGAAAATTCAAAATGCGGCCCGCACCGACAGTCGCCGTTGTAAAACGTGAAATCAAACGCGACAAATCGCCGAAAGGACCTTCCAATAAACCAAACAACGAGACACACGTAAAGATAATCGCAGCATCCAGTTTTTCCCCGCGAGCGGCGTGAACCGCCAAAGCGACGAAAAGAACCAAAGTGGAAACACCCAAATAACCGAGGCTTGAAATCACTTCCGCTTTCGCCAAACGGCGGCGGCTTAAAAGTTCTTTCTCGCGCACTTCGGTCACTTCTTTAGAAACACTTTTTTCCCAAGCGAAATATTTAACCACGCGGATTGCATTTAACGCTTGGGTCATTAAAGTGACGCGACGATCCCGGTGCGCCATCATCTCTTCATCAAGGCGTGTGAATCTTTTCGCCACATAGTTTGTCAAAGGTGCAAGAGTAAACAAAACCGCCAAGGCCGCCAGCGCCGACCAGCCGATATAATAGAACAGCATGCCGACCACGCCGACGATCAGGAAACTTGCTGAAAACAAATCCCCCAAGACCAAAGGAAAATCAGACACGGCATCAGAGTCGGAACTCATATGGTTCACGACATCGCCGATTTGATTTTTCTGACGAGCCTGCTGACTGAGCTTTAAGCTGTGGCGAAAGATCTTTTCATTTAAAAGATTTGTCGCCAGCTGATACGCGCGCAACGTATTGTAAAAATAGTGCTGCATGCAAAGGCCCGAAAGAAAACCGCACAGGCCCAACAAAACACCATACCCCAGCGCCCAAGGCAGATTTTCTTTGCTTACACCTTGAGAAATTAAACCGACAAACCGATTCACTAACACCGGTGAAGCCAAAGCCAGTAAAGAACTTGCGATGTACCAAATATATGCCGGGCGTGTGCACCCACGAAGCGCGCGCACTAAAGAGAATAAAAACTTTCGCGGCGTGCTCCAATTTATTTCAGAGTCATCGACTTTTTGAAGTTCAGGATGAAGACTGTCCGGCAAAGGGAGCAGATCCGCTTCCTCAATGTGCTTGGTTTTAGCCAACCTCACCAGAGGAGTGACCTCAGAGAACAACATACGTCTAAAGAAATTCATACGAATCCGTAACTGCCCGTCATGGGCTTTTTAAAAAACAAATTGTGTTGGGAAAAAGATCTATAAGCGTCGCTAAACGTGGATCTTTATTTTTGCAGAAGAAGAAGATCCATCATTGATACAAAAGAAAATTTCATCATGATGTCCTCCTCTCCCCGTGAGATAGATAAAGCGTAACTGAAAAAAAGGGGGCTTGTCCATAATTTATTAGGTACGGCCTTACTTTTGGTTGTGCGCCTGCGCAACCAAAAGTAAGGCCGTACCTTTTCAAGAGACCTTAGAACACCCACAAGAAGAAAATTGCGACCGCCGTCGGTACCAGAGCAGCAATCAATAGATTCAAGGGCTTAATTCCTCCGGAGAATTTATGACTCAGAATCGAATAACCTGCTGCATTGGGCGCATTGGCGATGATCGTCAAACCGCCACCGGCAATTGCTCCCGCCACCAGAGCGTATTTGCTCGAGTCTGACAGGCTTTCGACTTGGGAACCTAGATAAGTCAGCGCGGCGTTATCAGTAATCGCAGTTAAACCCACGGCTCCTTTAAACAAGAGAAGATCACTCATACCCGCCAAGAGAGGCGCCAGCCACCATTTTTGAAACGCACCAAACTGAATGATCCCGCCAAGAAACATGGAAACCAAAAGACTTTCTTTCAAGCGCAATGAATCCTGATATCTTTGCGTCACGGAAGCCACGCCCAAAAAGAGCAAGAAAATTCCAAGAAAGGCATTTTGGTAGTGTCCCGTCACCACGATGCCCGCAAGGAAAAGCAAGTGCACCACTGTGACACCGACAGGAATTTGCGCTTGGCCGCCAGCCAGACGTTTTTCAACATCCTTCAAAGTAATGCAGCTTTCTTTTAATTCGCGACGGAAAATCGCAAGCAGCAAGGATGTATTCACAAACACGGCCAGGGCGCTCTTCCAGCCAAAGTTCGTTATGATAAAAGTAAAATCCCAATTCCATTTGCTGGCGACCATTAGAATTGGCGGAGCGGCGAAAGGCGTAAGGGCTCCTCCAATAGAAACATTCACAAACAACACCGCAATCAATGCATAGATTAATTTGCTCGTTTCTTTATGTAGCATCGAGTTCAGCATGAAAGCCGTCACCGTCATAGCCGCCGGTTCCGTGATGAAACTTCCACTCAAGGGGCCAATAATCAAAACAACAAAAAGATCCGTTAAAACCGGCGGAGTTCTAAAAACTTTTTGCAAACCCGTGCTCACCGTCATGATTCCTTGACGAGCGGCTGCCAGAATGGGCCGAGTGGAACATACCACCATGATGGCAAAAATAAAGAACGGCTCTACAAAGTTCAAAGAAGTTTGATATTGAATGGCGGCCGTCCAACCGTTCAAAGCGATAAAGACCACCATGAATATGGAAGCCCAAATGGCAAAGACCGCTTCAATCTCTCCAAGAAGATGAAGAATATTGCTCCACAATGAATCTTTAGGAAAATGATGGGACCATTGAAGAATACGCCCCACCATGAATGTATGCATGACTGCGAGACCAAAGAAAATCGTGCCGAGAAGCTCTATCGTTGTGTATGTCATAACAACATACTAAACGGTTTATTTTTTGACGCAAGTTCCTTTGCGACATGTTTGCTCCCCTGAGCAAGTGATTTCTTTCTCAAGCACCGTGCCGTTTTCACAGGCAAATTCCAACACGCGCTGTGAATCCAAACAGCGATCAAATTCTTTCACCATTTGCGAGTAACACGCTTCTCCCAAGCAGTTTTCTCCACCAAGAGAATAGACAACCTTGCCGGCTTGCTCTGGCAGCAGGCCCTTATCTGAGTCCAAGCAAGTGTCAGCCAGAGTCGGAAGACTGAAAAGAGTTATCAGCAAAAATGTTTTGATCATTTCGCCACCTCGCAACGGAAAGTTTTCGTCAAAGACGCGTGAGTCACCCATTCGCGCTCTTTCTTCGGAGGCCCGCAAAGCACGGCCAGCTCAAGCTCCACGCCACAACCTGATTTCACGTCGGTCTTTGTTTTAAGACGAATCACTGACGAATAAGAACACGGGCTTTGACATTTTTTTTCTTCAAGGAATTCTCCCAGATCGTTGTCGCCCATCAAAGTCTCTTGCGCAAATTTCGTGGCTTGCTCTTGACACTCTTTCGCATCGCCATTCAAGCGAAAACTTTTCTTGAACGTCGGTCCTGCTTGCAAGACGGCGAACTTGGCCAGCTCCGCCCCGCTGAGTTTCATTTCTGAATAAGCCGCAGGACACTGCGGATCCGGAATGGTTCCTGTAGGCTTCGTTTGAATCTCCACGACAGGCGCTGACACCTTAGAACAGCCGCCAGGACAACCGGAAGAATCCGCCAAAAAATCTTTTTGCAAAGATTCCAGCTGCTGGAACAACGACTTCATTTTACCTGAAGCCCCCAGCAAACCGTATGAAACCGCCGGAAGATTTTGCTTCTGCGCTTTGACGTTGCTTTGGCAATGCGATTCATTTTTCTTATTCAATTCACCGCAAAGTTTTTCGATGTTTTTTAAAGAGCTCTCGGACGAACCGCACTTCTGCTGTCCGTATGAGAACTGGCTGATCATAAAGATTGAAAGATAAATAAGAATTCTCATGTTCCTCTTATCGGAGGCACAAGCGAATTAGTTTACTTCTTCTAGACCTCTGTCCCAGCGGGATTGAGATCATCCAGACTGTCATCTAAAAGATTTTTATTCCTTAATATTTCAACAATCTCATCATGAAACTCGAGCACCTTCAGCCAACGCTGCGGGATCGCGGAGAGACCATAGTAGGCGCCACAAAGAGCCCCAGCCACAGCGCCACACGAGTCCGAATCATCGCCCCTATTCACGACCGCCACCAGCGCGCTTTCAAAATTATCATGCCGTAAAAGCGCCCACATTCCCGCGCACAAAGTATCGACGCAAAAACCCGAGGTTGGCAGTTGCTCCCAAGGCAAGGTAATAACTTGCTGCAAGCGTTTTAAAATCGTCTCAGACACGCGGCCCGCTTCTTTGATGGCGGCATGATAAATGCCCGACTTCGTGCCACCGCGAAGAGCTGCGCGCAAGGCCGCGATAAAAACACGATCGCTTTCCACACACAAAGAATGACCATGAGTCATCTTCGTTTGCGTTTCGATCACTTCATCTAAAGTTAAAATCTGCGAGCCTTGGTAAGTGCCATTGGCATCTTCAGCAAGAAGGCTCAATGGAGCAACCCGCATAATCGACCCGTTGCCCTGAAACTTATTATCGACATAACCGCAGCTTTTTAGCGGCAAGCCCGCCTTCAGATTGCGCAAACCTCGAATCGTGGTGGTGCCGATGTCAGGAGGATGACTGTCGTACCATTTCAGCATTTCTTTTTTGAGTACGTCGAAAGAAAGAAGGTGCGGATTTTCAATTGCGCGCAAAACACACAGCATAAGATCCGTGTCATCCGTCGCTTCCCCGACCTTCCATTTGAATTTTCCGCCGCCGACAATTTCCGTGTGTTTATTCCAAACCGGCGAAGGAGGAAGAAACTCCCATGGAGCCCCGAGAGAGTCCCCGGCATGCAGCCCCAACAACATTCCTAAAACTTTATCGTGTGCGAAGATCATTCCTCTGGATTACTGGCAGAGGTCTTTGTTGTCAGCAATAAAACGTCTTTGCTCGTCCAATTCTTGCGCGGAGTACTTCATTTGTGAAAGGTCACAGTGATTTTGCTGAACCAATTCGACCACGGCGTCTTTTTCCGGCGGCGTAAGCCCCAAAGACCAAATCATTTTTACTTTCAGCCATTGCGCCAAGTACTGGCAGTGATAACTTTTGTTGCTTGGCATCCAGCCTTCCGGCGTTTTATCACTCTTCGAGTTGTTTTCTTTCCCGTAAACCGCAAGAAGATGAAAATTATTTCCCAAGTAGTTCGCATAAAGACAGCGCTTCGCGCGATCCCACTTGTAAGCTCCGCTGATATAGGCATTTTTCAAAGCCACATAGTGGTCAATTTGAATATCCGCGGCCTGCGTGTACTCGCGACCGCTATAAGGATCGTCCCAACGTCCCGCACGCACCGAACAGCCGTTGGTATTCATCGTCACGTCGACACTGGAATCGCGCACAAGAACTTTACCGCGCGTATTTAAGCAGGTGTCGTCGCGGCGATCATTAATCCAACCACCAAAATGTTTTTGGCGATTGTAGGGTTCATTCACGTCACCGTATTTTTCTGCGTGATGCTCGAAATCTAAAAGATTAAAAACCGTCGCGCGAAGCTCAGCAAATTCATCGCTTTCACTCCACCATTTTTGCGCGGTATCGAGAGGATTTAAGGACACATGATCGCTGAAAGAGACGGATTTTTCTTTGACGGTATAAAATTCGTCAAAGCGAGGATTGCCTTTGGTCTCCATCGCAGAAGCGTTGAAAGACGAAGCTGCCAGCAACAGTATCACAAGAAGTGCGTTCTTCATGAATTCTCCAAATCCGTTTAGAGAGTTGTTGTCCTCTTCAATTAGATTCGGCCTTGCTGCTGATGGCAACGAGTTATTTGTTAGACTTTGGTTAATAAATTTCATAAAACAAAGATTATGTTACGTGCTGGCCGCTTTCGACATCGTCTGCTTGACGATTCATTTCTAAAAAACCAAAGTTCACTGGCTTTTGAATGCCTGACAGAGTTTGTGAATCTATGGCGTAAAAAAGAAATTTCTGACGTCGAAATCGCAACTATCTATATCCTTGTCTTCAGCTTCCTGCGCCGCCCTCAGGATTTTTTAGGCGGACCTCATAATGAAACTCTCGACACTGTGACCGCCGGCAAAAACATTTCTGCCAAAGATGTTTTGCAAGTTTTGCGGGAGCGGCTTCCTGACAATTTACGAATGGCAAAGTCTCTGTCTCGCTTGGATTCGGAAAAGCCATTCGTGGAACACTTTTGCAGCATGAGTTGGCGCTCTATTCCCCTTTCCGTCGCAAAGTCTCTGACGGCGTGGAATTCAGGACGGTATCCTTTGCGCCTGCTCACGTACGTACCGACACCGGCAGACGTTCTCAGAATGCAGACACAGGGCGAGCGCTGCCTCAGTATGTTGCTTGCAAAAGAGCAAATGGAAAATCTTGTCGAAGCGGGCCGCGATGTTTTGGGATTTATTGTGCATGATCTTATTCATGCCGATCACTTTTTTGCGGAGCCTGAAAAAGCTCGCGCCCAGATTCGCTTCAGTCAGAAAATCGCCCAAGTCTTAGAGATGGCGGAAATCCAAAAAATGCTGGCACAAGATCCGTCTTTTTCCGGCGAGTTTGATTATCTCATGTCCGACATGAACTCAGTGCCCCTGCATCTACTCAAAACATTGAAAGCCATTCTTCTGGGATTTTACAAACGCCGGGAAGGTCTGGGCATGGCCAGCGCCCTTTCCTATGATAGTGAACAGGAATTTCTGGGCCTTTTCGCAAAAGTCCTGGAACCGTGGAAACTGCCTCCAGAGGCACTTTTAGTGGCTTACCGTCTCAATACGTCCCGCTACCAAGGTCGCGAAGACAGCGAATTGTTGCACCTGGCTCTTTCCTAAACTCTTTTATGACGAAACAACGTTTTTTTGTTAAGATAGCTCTCGATGACAAACAAAAAGTGCGACCCTCTACCCGGAAACTCCTGTCAAACCTGCGGAATGCGTTTTGATAGTCTGATTTGTGCTTCTCCCGACGTTCTTTCCGTTGTTGAAAAAGCCAAAGTGACCTGCCGCTTTAAAGCGGGCCAAATAATTTTCTATTCAGGAAATGACCCTCTCGGAATTTTCACCATTCAATCGGGACTTGTAAAATTGGAAGTCACTTCAAGCACGGGAGCTGCGCACACGCTTCGTTTGGTCGGACCGGGAGGCGCTTTAGGCTATCGCTCGCTTTTTGCGATGGAACCCTATCATGCCTCCGCCGTTGCCGTCGAAGACTGCGAACTTTGTTTTATTCCTAAAACTGAAATTATGGCGCTTTTTAAAACCCATCCTGATTTAGCGATGCGATTGCTTTCGCATATCTCCAAAGATCTTCGCTTAGCCGAAGAAAAGTGGATGGGACAAATGGATAAAGGCGCTTCCGAAAGAATTGCCGAAGCTCTTTTGTTTCTTCAAGATCACTTCTCGCACGAGAACTGGACTCGCCGTGAAATCGCCCAATGGGCAGGAACAACGCCAGAGACCGTGATCCGCACTTTGGCGCAATTTGAAAAAGACGGCTTGATCGACCAGACAGATGGCCGGTCCATTCGCATTCTTTCCAAAGAGAAACTTCGCGAACGCGCCGATTTGAGATAGTCCACTATTGAATTTTCTCGCAACAATTTGTTGCGCGCATCCACTCCACCTCCCCGGCTTAATTTATATAAATGGGCCTCATAAGCCGGGGTTGTATGACCGCCATCATATTGTTCGAACCACGAATGACCGCATAGTAATCCCGAAAGGGAGAGTCTATGCAAGCAAGCTCCATGAGCTGTCAGTACTGCGGAACGATCACAAGCGGCGAGCAAGCTTACTGTTGTCGCGCTTGTGAATTGCTGGATTCGCATGTCCACGCTTTCGCAAAAACGGATGACAACCCTTTCTCTCACTTAGACACTGCGGAATTTCAAGCACCCTATCGTCACGAGAAAAAAGATTTCGATTTTCTTTTTTACGCCGAAGGCATGCATTGCTCTTCCTGCGTGCACCTCTTGGAAAAGCTTCCGCAATTTTGCGAAGACGTTCTTACTGCTCGCGTAAACTACGCCCAATCCACAGCGGCGGTGAAACTTCGCGAGGGGGCCTCTTTGGCGCAAGTGGCTTTCAGTATTCGCGAGCTGGGTTACCAGCCGACTTTGCTGTCCCCACAAGATCATTTCAGTGACCGCTATAAAAATGAAAACCGCGAGTTCTTAAAACGCATCGCTGTTGCAGGTTTTTGTGCGGGCAACATCATGCTTTTCGTGGTGCCTGTTTATGCAGGACTTACGGGTCTTAGTGCCGTCCTATTTAACTGGATCAGCTTCATTCTGTTTTTGCCTATTTTATTTTATAGTGCGATCCCCTTTTACAGAGGCGCACTAAATTCTCTTAAGTATAAAGTCATTAACGTCGACTTACCGATTGCCGTGGCGATGCTTTCCGGTTTTGTGCTTTCGACTTACAATCTGATTCGCGGCGATGGCGCAATTTATTACGATAGCACTGCGAGCTTCTTATTCTTAATCCTCTCAGCCCGTTATCTTTTAAAACGAGTTCAACAAAACTATCTGTCACCTTCAGCGATCAAATCTTTCTTTAAGTCGGAAGAGTATACCGTTTCGATTGAAGGTCGCAAAAAAGTGCTTCCGTGGTCCAAAATCGAGGCGGGTCAAACTTTACTCGTTCGCCGCAGTCAAACTTTACCCGTGGACGGAGAGCTTCTTTCGTCTTCGGCTTTGATTGACATGTCTTTATTCAGCGGCGAATCGCTGCCAAAAACCTTTTCCAAAGGCATGACTCTTTTTGCAGGCACCAAACTTTTAGATCAGGAAGTCGAATTGCGTGTGCAAAAACCGTTTACTTTCAGCCGCCTCGGTTTGTTATTGAAAGATCTCGATGAAAATGCGCTTAAAAAGAATGACTTTGTCGCGTTGACCGATCGTCTTGCACAAAAGCTTATTTTTACAGTTTTTTCCGTCGCGCTGATTTTCTTTCTGATTTACATGAACGTCGATTTCAACGAAGCCTTTAACAGGGCACTAGCCCTGATTGTTCTGGCGTGCCCGTGTGCTTTGGCGTTCGGCTCTCCTCTAACTTTTGGGATGGCTTTAAAGAAGGCGCAAAAAAAGGGAATTCTTTTAAAAGACGCCGGCAGCCTCGAGCGCATTCTAAAAATTAAAAATGTTTTCTTCGACAAAACCGGAACTTTGACAGAGGGGGCTTTAGACCTTTCCTATACGGAACCGGCGGTTCTTTCCGAGGAAACAAAAAGAATCATCTTAAGTTTAGAAACTTTGTCTTACCACCCTGTCGCTTTCGCCCTTCGCAAAGCGTGGAACTTAACGTCGCCGGACTTTAAAGTCGAAGAGCACGAAGAAACTTTAGGGCGCGGCGTCCGAGGCAGAATCAATGGTCACGTGTACGAGGTGCGCACCCTTTCCGAAAGCCTTCACGAAAGTGAAAACGGCATCGAACTTATCCGTGATTCTGAAAGCGTGTGCCGGCTTTATTTCACGGACCGTCTTCGTTCTGATTCCAAGACCGTTGTGCAAAGCCTGCAAGCGCGGGGTCTGCAGTGTTTTCTCCTGTCTGGCGATAAAAAATCCCGCGTTGCACGAATGGCGGCAAGCTGTGACATCGCTAAAGAAAACTCTTACGGCGAGTTATTCCCTGAAGACAAGCGGGCCCTTCTTAAACAGTATTCTGACACTTGCATGATCGGTGACGGCGCGAACGATTCTTTGTCATTGCAGGCGGCTGATGTGGGAATCGCCGTGAAAGGCAGCGTCGACCTCAGCCTGCAAAGCGCGGATATTTACTTCACCCGCGGAGGCCTTTCACCACTGCGCGATTTGCTTTCATTGGCGGAAAGAACTCGCCACGTTCTGTATCGCAATCTTGCTTTGTCTTTAGTTTATAACAGTGTCGGCGGCGTGCTCGCTTTGGCTGGCTTTATCAATCCGATGATGGCGGCGATTTTAATGCCTCTCAGCTCTATCGCCATCATTTTGTCATCGCTGTGGGGGTTTCGATGAACATTCTTGTCTTAATGATTCCCATGGCAATTCTTCTTGGAGTGGGTTTTGTGAGCGCCTTTTTATGGGCGACGTCCAAGGGGCAATTTGATGACCTTGAAACCCCTGCACACCGAATTTTAGAAAAAGATAGCGAAAGGAAACTCTTGTGAACACAGCGGGATCTCAATTTGAAAAAATATTTTATGACGATGACATCGTTAAAAAGTTTGTGCTTGCCACACTTATTTGGGCGGGTGCGGCCTTTCTGTTTGGCTTGCTCGCCGCTTTGCAATTGGCGTATTGGCCGTTGAATGCCAACTTAGAGTGGATCACATTCGGCCGCCTTCGTCCTTTGCATACGAATGCAGCGATTTTTGCTTTTGCCGGGAATGCGATCTTTGCGGGGATTTATCACTCAACGCAAAGACTTCTTAAAACTCGCATGTTCTCGGATCTGCTTTCAAGAATGCACTTCTGGGGTTGGCAGCTCATCATTCTTGCGGCGGCAATCACTCTGCCTTTGGGTTATTCGCAGTCAAAAGAGTACGCAGAACTTGAATGGCCCATTGATATCGCCATCACTCTTGTCTGGGTGATTTTCGCGATCAACTTCTTTATGACTTTGCGCCAGCGCCGCGAAAAACATATGTATGTGGCAATCTGGTTCTATATCGCGACGATTATTACAGTTGCGGTTTTGCATATCGTAAACTCCATCGAAGTGCCCGTGACATTTCTTCACTCTTATCCGGTCTATGCGGGAATTCAGGACGCTTTGGTGCAATGGTGGTATGGGCATAATGCGGTGGCGTTTTTCTTGACGACTCCGTTTTTGGGACTCATGTACTATTACGTCCCTAAGGCGGCCAACCGCCCGATTTATTCGTACAGACTTTCCATTATTCACTTTTGGGCGCTTGTTTTCATTTACATCTGGGCCGGCCCGCATCACTTGCTTTATACGTCTCTGCCTGAATGGGCGCAGACGTTGGGAATGATTTTCTCGATCATGCTTTGGGCACCTTCTTGGGGTGGTATGATTAACGGTCTTTTGACACTCAAAGGTTCATGGCATCTTCTGCGCACAGAGCCGCTTATTAAATTCTTTGTTGCCGCTTTGACTTTCTATGGAATGTCGACTTTTGAAGGCCCTCTGCTTTCGATCAAATCCATTTCTGCATTGGGACACTATACGGACTGGATCGTAGGTCACGTTCACTCCGGCGCTTTAGGTTGGAACGGATTTCTTTCTTTCGGAATGATCTACTTCCTGGTGCCGCGTCTTTGGAAAACGAAACTCTACTCGAATAAACTTCTTGAGAACCATTTTTGGATCGGCCTGACAGGGGTGACTCTTTATTACATCTCCCTGGTGGTTGCGGGTATTACTCAAGGCCTTATGTGGAGAGCTGTCGATGCGGAAGGAAATCTTGTCTATCCTGACTTTATCGAAACAGTCGTGCGTATCGTTCCGCTTTACTGGGTTCGTGCCTTGGGAGGATTTCTTTTTATCGTGGGCTTTTTCCTGATGGCCTACAACATCTTTAAAACAATTCAGCTAGCTCCGAAGAATGCCCCCGAGGAAGCTGTTTTGGTTGAAAGAACCGGCTTCGACGAAAAAACGAAAGAAACTCATCGCAAACTTGAAGGCATGGGCTTGGTTTTCTCGATCCTCGCTTTCTTGGCGATTGCTGTCGGATCCGTGATTGAAATTTATCCGACGCTTTCTTTGCACAAGTACGTGAATCCTAACAATATCGTGGATCCATATACTCCGCTGGAGCTCGCCGGTCGTGATATCTATATCAAAGAAGGCTGTTACGTTTGTCATTCGCAACAGATTCGCCCTATCGCTTCCGAAGTTCTGCGTTACGGAAAAGCTTCAACGGTAGAAGAGTCCATGTACGACCGTCCCTTCCAATGGGGCTCGAAACGTACGGGACCGGACTTGTCACGCCTTGGGAAAAAGTATCCGCATCTTTGGCATTATAGCCATATGATGGATCCTCGCGCCGTAACTCCGAAAAGTATTATGCCCAACTACCCTTGGCTTGCGGAAAAAAACACAGACTTCCTGGTTCTGCGCAAAAAACTTTCCGTGATGTCGCAATTGGGTGTTCCTTATGCGGAAGACGTGGTCGCTAACGCCGACATCCACGCGCAGAAACAAGCGCTAGAAATCGCCGCCGACCTGGAGTCCAATGGCGCTCCGAAAGGTCTCGCGAAAAAAGAAATTGTCGCTCTGATCGCTTATCTCCAGTCATTAGGACAGAAAGGAAAAGCGCAATGAAACAAGAAGGACTCCGCTACTTTACCGACACTCATCTTACCGCGCTGGGACTTCTGATTTTCTTCGTGTTTTTCGTCGGCGTTTTGATTTGGGTTTACCGAAAGCACAGTAAAGAACTTTATCAACATCTTGAGCAGATTCCACTAAAGGGAGAGTAAAATGAGCCAGGACAACGAAAAATTCCATGTCTATGACGGCATCGTAGAGCATGACAATCCTCTGCCTACGTGGTGGTTGTGGGGATTTTTTCTTACCATTATTTTCTCGTTCCTCTATTACCTTCATTATGAATTAGGTGGCGGCCCGACACTGAATGACGAACTTAAAGTCGCGATGGAAGAGCTGGAAAAATCACGCGCCCAATCCGCAGTCACTTCGGTGATGGAAACGGAAGAGTCATTACAAGCTCTTTTCGCGAAGGAGGGTGTCCTTTCACTGGGAGAATCTCAATTCGCGGCGAAATGTGCTTCCTGCCACGGGCAAAAACTTGAAGGACTTATCGGTCCTAATCTAACTGACAGCTATTGGCTGCACGGAAAAGGTCAGCGCCTTGACGTTGTTAAAGTGATTCGCGAAGGCGTTCCTGAAAAAGGCATGCCGCCATGGGGCCCGGTTATGAAGAAAGATGAAATTTACGCTGTAGCGGCTTTCATTCTTGCGAAGAAAGGCACGATGTCTTCCGGCGGAAAAGAACCGCAAGGAGAAAAAGTTGAATGAGTTCCTTAGATCCGAATAAACTAACTAGCGTTGATCAGCATGGCGACCGAGTCGATATTATTCCGGCGGAAGTGCGGGGTTTCTTCCGTCGCCATCGCAACTGGACTCAGGCGATTTTGCTGATTATTTTCCTCGCTCTGCCGTGGACGGAGATGCAGGGACATCAAACGATTTTGCTGAACGTCCCGGCCCGCGAGTTTGCTTTATTTGGAATTCTTTTCCGAGCCCATGATGCTCCTCTTTTGTTTTTTATTCTTGCATTAGCGGCTTTGGGTCTGGCCTTTGTTACTTCCATCTGGGGCCGCGTGTGGTGTGGCTGGGCGTGCCCACAAACAGTTTTTATCGACGGCGTGTTTCGCCGAATAGAACAGTGGGTGGAAGGAAATTATATTCAGCGCCGTCAGCTTCGTGACGGTCCGATGACTTCTGCGAAGGCTCGCAAAAAAGCCACAACCTGGTTTTTGTTTTTTGTTGTTTCCGCTCTTATCGCTCATAGTTTTATGGCGTACTTCGTCGGCGCCAAAGACTTGATTGCGATGATGCAAAAAGCGCCCTCTGAAAACCTGACTTACTTTGTTTTGGTCTTCGTCTTTACGGGTTTGATTTTGTTCGACTTCGGTTGGTTCCGGGAGCAGTTCTGCGTGATCATGTGTCCTTACGGTCGGCTGCAATCTGTTTTACTGGATCCGAAGTCCATGGCGGTCGTTTACGACGTAGAGCGCGGCGAACCTCGCAAGGGAGTGAAGACCGACAAAAAAACGGGCGACTGTGTCTCTTGCAATCGCTGTGTGCAGGTCTGCCCTACGGGGATTGACATCCGTAACGGTTTACAAATGGAATGCATCGCTTGCACAGCGTGTATCGATGCGTGCGATGACATCATGGAAAAAGTTAAAAAACCAAAGGGTCTGATCAGCTATCGCACTTTGGATGGCAGCGCCATCAGTCTGAAAAAATCGCGCAGCATCTTCTATATCCTTGCGTTGACTTTGCTCACTGCCGGTCTCGTTTACTCTTTAGGCAGCCGCCAACCTGTGCACTTTACCGTTTTGCGCGGAGCCGGCCTTCCTTATTCATCCGTCCAAGGTCAAAAGGGCGAAACGTTGATCCTCAATCAGTTCAAAGTCCACATCCAAAATCAAGGCAAGCTTCCTGCCCTCTATGAACTGTCTTTAAAAGAAAACAAACTCGCTATTGAAATCACCGTCGCTGAAAATCCTGTTCATTTGGCACCAGGGGAAAGTAGAGAATGGTATTTCTTTACCCGCGTTTCCCCGCAGGCGTTTCACTCACAGAATCAAATCAAAACCGAACTTTTGTTGCGCGATCTAAAGTCGTCCTTCACGACAGAGCGTGAATTGATTTTAGTGGGACCACGCCAATGACAACCGCAACGGGCCTTTTAGTTCTGGGGATTATCTCTTCAAGTTTCTTCGGCAGCTGGCACTGCGCTGCCATGTGCGGCCCGATTGCGACTTTGATGAAATCCCGAAATCATCTTTTGCAATATCATTTGGGTCGGCTGTCTTCTTACTTACTTTTGGGATTTCTTGCCGGAAGTCTTGGCGAGTTTTTTTTGAACAGTGACTTTGTGATTTTGCGCTGGATCTCAGCGGGCGTGTTAGCACTGCTATTATGTTTTTATGGCATTGTTATGCTCGCTCCCCGTTTGCAAAGAACTCCGGCATGGACTCATGCTCCCCTGGCATTACTGCGCAGGCTCCAAGCTTTTCACGTGCAGCGCTCGGGATTCATTGTGGGACTTTTCACGGCCTTTTTGCCTTGCGGTTGGCTTTACACTTACGTGGCGGCAGCAATCACAACGAAGAGTCCTTGGGCAGGAACGCTGACTTTGTTTTTATTTTGGCTCGGTGGTCTTCCCGCTTTGTCAGCCATCCCTTTTATGGTTCGCAGGACTGTCCAAAGCGCTGGTTTAAAACAACAAAAATGGGCCGGAATTATATTAGTTATTTCTGGTTTGTATTCCCTCGGCAGCTTCATGTTTCTGCACTGACAATTAACACATCATCATTTCAATATCGCAAGCAACTTGGCGAAAGACTCTGTTGGGAATCACGACAAAGTTCGCCTTTTTTTGTTTTGCTTGTGTGCGCTGAATAGCGGGGATTAGCCTATTTTTAAGAGACAATAACCATATCCATATAAGGAGACGTTTATGATTTCCCGAGCGAACCAACTCTTGGCCTCTACCGCCTTTGCGATTGCAGTGGCTGGTTGCGCGAGCACTCCGCCGACAATGCAGGAGATCTCGTCCAGTGCGAACCCAGCAACCGAAATTGAGCGCACGGAGGAAATGTTAAAAGAAGCGCGTGATCAACAAGTGGATGTTCTATCTCCTGAAAATTTCACGGACGCCTCTAAAGAGCTTGAGAAAGCCAAAGAAAAACGCGAAAAAGGAAAGTCGAATGAAGACATTCTTGAACACGTAGCGAAGTCTCGCGGCTGGCTGCAGGAAGCCAACTCGAAAGCCGAGATTTCCCGCACTTCCATGAAAGAAATCACGGATGCACGTGCCGGCGCATTACGCGCGGGGGCTCCGACACTTTTCGAAAAAGAATGGAAGAAAGCTGAAAACAATCTTGAAGACATCACTGCCTCCATCGAAAAAGGCAATCTGGGGCCGGCAGAGAAAAAAGGCAACGATCTGACAACTCGTTATCGCGAGCTTGAAGTTGACTCTGTCAAAAAAGCCAATCTTTCAACAGCCCAAGAAAATATCGACGCTGCCAAAAAAGAAGGAGCCTTGAAAAAAGCTCCGAAAACTTTGAGCATCGCGGAAATGAAATTCGACAACGCCTCTAAACTCATCGAATCGGATCCTCGCAACAATGAAGCGATTCGCCGCGCCTCTGAAGACGCGACAAGAGAGTCCGTTCATCTTACTGATGTCACTAAAAAAGTGAACGAAGGGAATACCGAGGATCTTGTTTTGACGGCGGAAAAACAACAGCGCACCATCTCCAGTCTTAGAAAAGACTATTCGTCAACAGAACAACAATTGGAACAATCACAAAGCCAATTGAGCGCGACGGAAGCCGAAAAGATGGAGCTGCAAAAACAAGCTGACTTGAACGCAGCGGCTTCAAAATTGCGCACTCAGTTTAAACCCAACGAAGCGGAAGTTTACGTTGAAAACAATAAAGTGATGTTGCGTTTGAAGAACGTGCAGTTCCCCTCAGCCAAAGCCACCTTGGGCCCTAAGAGCCAAGCGGCTTTACGCAAAGTGGATACTGCTTTAGCCGAAGTAAAACCTTCTAAGATTACAGTGGAAGGCCACACGGATTCGACAGGCAGTTATGAAAAGAATAAAGAGCTTTCAGCACAAAGAGCTGAAGCGGTTGAAAAATTCCTTGTATCACAAGGCGTGGTTTCAGAAGGGCAAGTTGAAGCCGTCGGTATGGGACCTGAAAAACCCGTAAGCGACAACTCAACGGCACAAGGTCGGGCGCAAAATAGACGTATCGATCTGCTTATTGAAACCGAATAGGAGGTGCCTTATGGCAACACACCTTTCGGGACCGAAATGGACGGAACTAAAAAAAGATCTTATGCAAAAATGGCATGAGCTCACTGAAAATGACCTGGAACAAACCAAAGGTCGCTCCGAATCTATTGCGGATCTCTTAGAACGGAAGGTGGGTTTGGCCATTGAAGAGGCCAGCGAAAAGGTTGCGGAAATTGCTTCCCATTACCATCTTTATGATGAACCTGAAGAAAAACCTGCAAAGGTTTCTCAGGAGAAAAAGGAACGAGTGATGGAACTTAAACCCAAAAAGCCGGCTCGCCGCGATGTGAATCCAAAGGCCTAACTCACCTCAGGGAGTCCCGTCTTGCAGGCGGGACTCTTTCTTTCTGATCACCGAAACAAACGAACATGGCACCGCCGAGATCACGTCAACCACTCCATTTTTCTTTTCAATGAGTTCCAACGAGTCATAACCTAAATGCGTTTCCCGCACAAAAACCATCCGTCCGCCCTCTTTCAGTTGCTCGAAAAGTTTTTCAGGAAATTCTCTGGAGCCTGCTGTAAATATCGCGCGATCGTAAGGGGACTCTATCTGATAGCCTTCAAACCCGTCGCCTTCCAGGACCACGGCGTTTTTCACGTGAAATTGTTTTAACATATCGGTCGCTCTTTTTGCCATTTCCGGAATCACTTCGACGGAAATCACTTTCCCAGTGTCACCCACAATATGCGCCATCAAGGCGGTGTTCCACCCGCTTCCCGTTCCGAGTTCAAAAACCTTATGACCGGATTCAAGTTGCAACATATCCAGAATTTTCAAAACAAAGCTGGGTTGCGAAATCGTCGACAAAAGCGGAGATCGCTCAAATAAAAGAAGCGGATGATCTGAGTACGCTTCGGCTATTGAATATTCCGGTACAAAAAGATGACGAGGATGATGATAAAAAGCCTCGACCACCTTCTCAGACAGAGGCAACGCTTTTTTTATCACGTTTTCCTGATAGAGTTCGATTTGTGAAGCCATGATTAAGCTTGCAAGCTTTTAGAGGCAACGGCAAGCTTGTATCATGACACTCACGCAACTCGAATACATTCTTGCCGTCGCCGACACCGGAAGCTTTAGCCAGGCCGCACGCCAGTGCCACGTTACACAACCGACTTTAAGCATGCAGATTCAAAAGCTGGAAGAAGAGTTGGGGATCGTCATATTCGATCGCACGAAACAGCCTATCAAAGCGACTTCGGTCGGCGAAGAAATTCTGCACCAAGCGCGCTTGGTCGTGCGCGGTTCACAACATATTCGGGAAATCGTCGATGATGCGAAAGGTTCTTTAAAAGGCGAACTGCGTATCGGAATTATTCCCACCTTGGCACCTTACTTATTGCCGTTGTTTCTGAAAAGAATGAAGGATGCTTACAAAAACCTGCATTTGACCTTTGAAGAACTGCAAACGGAAACAATGGTGGAAAAAATCCGCACGCACAGCCTTGATCTAGGTATCGTTGTCACACCCATTGACGATTTGAACATCGCCAATCACGTTCTTTTTTATGAGCCCTTCTGGGCTTACTTCGCCAAAGGGCATGCGCTCTTAGATAAAAAAAGTGTGGATGAAAAAGACTTGTCCATTGATGAGGTTTTGCTTTTAAACGAAGGCCACTGCTTCCGCGAGCAAAGCCTGTCCTTGTGTCGTAATCGCAAACAAGTCCTGTCTTCCGACAAAAGTTTCACCTTCGAAAGCGGCAGTCTTGAAACTTTGAAAAAACTCGTGGATCAGGGCGAGAACTTTACACTTTTACCTTGGCTGGCGGCCATGGACGTTCAAGATAAAAAGCGCTTACGACCGTTCTCAGAGCCGATTCCTACTCGAGAGGTGAGTCTCATTCATGGACCACATTTTCAAAGAAAAGCGCTGCTTAAAGCGCTTATTGAAAACATAAAGAAAAATCTTCCTGAAGGGCTGTCTTTGACTCGTGCTAAAAACCAATTAAAAGTAGACAATCCGCTAGGAACTCTCAAATAGTTTTCATCTATGCCCGCCTTTAATCTATAGATTTTCACTATACTTTCTATAGAAAAAGAGAACTTTCCCCTCTGAAAAGCCTGCCCTATCCTAAAAGAGGTCAGAGGAGGCATTTATGAGACAAAGTACACATGCGTCTAAAGAAAGTCGCAATCTGCAATCCGTGCCGCGAGCTGAAACGGATATGGCTAATGTTGTCGAAACCCTGAAAGTCACGTTAGCCGACGAATATCTTCTGCAATTAAAAACTCAAAACTTTCACTGGAACGTGGAAGGTCCCTTGTTCTTCTCTTTGCACAAACTCTTTGAAGAACAATACAAAGAACTTTTTGAGTTTGTCGACAGAACGGCGGAAGTCGTCAGGGCTTTGAAATCCAAAACTCCGGGATCTTTTAAAGAATTTAAAGAACTTTCATCAATTCAGGAAGCTCCGGAAAAATTCAGCGCGAATCAGATGATCGAGACTTTGAGTCAAGATCATACGAATATCGCGATTGCTTTGCGATCCCGTTTGGAAGCCGCGGAAGAAGCGGAAGAAACAAGTGCTGTGGTGCTTTACGAAGATTTGATTACTTTCCATGAAAAGGCAGCTTGGATGATTCGAAGCCACAGATCTTAACTGACGTTTTAGAAAGGAAACTGCTTTATGATGAGTGCGTGGATGGGACTTTTAGCAGGTGGTATTACAGGGCTCTCAACGATGCTCGGTGCTCTGCCTGTGCTAAAGCAGGAAACGAAAACGTGGAATCCCTGGCGAAGCCTCAATCTCGATTTTGCTATCGGGATGATGCTCGCCGCGGCTGCCTTTAATCTTATCGGTCCCGCTTATTCAAGCGCCCATGGCGCGACTGGAGTTTCGTTGGCGCTCGTATTAGGCGTGGTTTCCATTTACGGACTCAGTCATTTGATTCACAAGGTGTCGCCTTCCGATTGGTCATTGCATCGTCGTGCTTGGCTTTTTGTCACGGCGATGATGCTGCATAATCTCCCAGAGGGTTTAGCTTCGGGAGCTGCATTAAGTGCGGACTCTATTTCTCAAGCCAACGGTTGGACTGTGGTGGGCGCTATCGTCTTTCAAAACTTTCCTGAAGGTTTAGCGACGGCTGCTGCTTTTCTTTCTATTGGGCTTTCCCGCAAAACGGCCTTCTTTGGTGCGTGCCTTACAGGTGTCATGGAAATCTTGGGCGGTGCCGCAGGTGGATTGTTCGCGACGGTGACTTCGGCATCTCTACCTTACATTCTTGCGTTCGCCGGCGGCGCGATGATCAGCGTTACTTTAGAAGAAGTTTTTGCGAAGCTCAAAGAAACGCAAATGCGCTATCTCTTACAAAAAGAATTTGTCATGGGAGCTCTCTCCGTTGTGGTGATGAACTGGATTATCGCCTAGACAGGACTACCAAAATCCGTTTAGGCTTTAGGTATGACACTCACATCTTTGCAAACTGTCGCTTTAGCCGCTCTTGTTGTTTATTTTGGTCGCTACCTCAAACGCAAGATTCACTTTATCGATAAATACAATCTGCCTTCCCCGGTTATTGGCGGATTCATTGTGGCGTTCATTCTTTCGATTTTAAAAAGTTACGATTTATTTTCGATTCAATTTAACAAAGGTCTCGAAGAAGGTTTGATGATCGCCTTCTTTGCGTCGATCGGTTATTCGGCGTCTCTCAAATTATTGAAAGAAGGCGGACGTACCGTTGTGTTTTTCTTGGCTCTCGCGATCGTCGGTCTTTTCCTGCAGATTGGCGCGGGCATCGGCTTGGCAAAACTTATGGATTTGCCGCCTTTAATGGGTGTTTTGACTGGAGCGGTGTCGTTGACAGGAGGTCCCGGCACCGCTCTGGCTTTTGGTCCTTTGTTTGAACAAGCTGGAGTCACCGGCGCTTCCGTCATCGGTCTTACGACCGCGATGGGTGGAATTCTTTTGGGCGGACTGGTCGGAACGCCTCTTGCGACTCATCTTTTGCATAAAAAAAATCTGGTCAGTGGCAACCATAAAACGGTGTCGCAACAGGAAGCACCTCTGCTGCTGAAGGCGACTCCCGGCAAAGATCTTTTGATGCATTTTCTGGGACTCGCAGTGATTATGGGTTTCGGCACGGCTTTGAGTTCTTGGATAAATGCACAAGGAATCACTTTGCCGATCTATATTGGCTCGATGATTATCGCGGCCGTCGTCCGCAATATTGAAGACGTAAAACCTGTTTTCCAAATTCAAGCCGACTGGATTGAGGAGATTGGTTCTGTCGCTCTGACTCTTTTTATCGCGATGGCAATTATGTCTCTGCGTTTAGACGAACTTAAAAACGCCGCTTTGCCGATTTTTGTTTTCTTGATTGTGCAAGTGCTGCTTGTCGCGATCACTGCCTTGGGGCCTGCTTTTTGGTTTACCGGAAGGGATTATGAAGCCGCAATTATCAGTTCCGGTTACGTAGGATTTATGATGGGAACTTCGGCCAATGCCATGGCCAATATGTCATCCCTGTCACAAAAATACGGTCCTGCACCAAAGGCTTTCTTAGTTGTTCCTTTGGTCGGATCTTGTTTCATTGACTTTATCAACGCAACAGCGATTACTTTTTGTCTGAATTATCTAAGATAACTAGATGACGAGCTCGATGATGGCGCGGAATCCATGGTTGCCCGCCATAGCTCCAATAATATTTCGAAGCGAAGTAATGTTCTTACCTTGAGATCCGATCAATTTCCCGCGGAACTCCTGGGGCAATGTCACTTTATACACAGTCGTTTTATCCCCGGTTGCGAAACTGACAACGATTTCCTGGCTCGATGTCATTTCTTCGATCACACTCTGAAGCACTTTAGCCAACCGGTCTCTTACCGCGTTGTCTTCAATAATTGTCTGAGTTAACACTCGTTCCTCCGTCGATTTCTCTCTCATTCTGTAGGGAATCACAAAGTGGACGCAATAGTGAGGATTCCTCCTAGCCTAGAATGTGTTCCACCAAAGTCTTTGCAGAAACGCTTGAGTCTCTACATTTCCCGGCCATTCTTCTACTCAAACAGGAAAAGTTTAGTTTCAATTCAGTTCTCAAATATCAATAAGGAGGCCCCATGAATCGCTTGATGACTTTCACTGCTGGACTTTGCTTGTTCCTACCAGCCTTTGCGAACGCCAACCCGGCTTTGGCCCTTGATGAAGATCAAGAAATTGCCATGACTCTGGTAGAGGCGCTGGAAAAACCTCATCATCCTCAGGAGTGCGAACAAGTGCAGCTTGACGATGCACAAAAAACCGCTTTACGTGAGGCAAAGTTCGCTTATGCAAAACAAAAAAACACAACAGACGCGGCTTTGAAAAACGCATGGATGGACTACGTTCACACCTTGGTTGATACGACATCGACAAAAGACATCGGTCTGGCTGCTGCGAACAATCTCAAAACGACGGCGATGACAGCGGGTACTGCCAAGATGAATTTCGAATTAAAAGTGTTCTACGATATTCTGAAACCGGAACAAAGAATGCCAGCTCTTCGCTGCACGATGAAGATTAAAAGACAAAAGATGATGGAAAGACTCATCGAACGCTGTTCGAAACTTCCGCCGAAACAACCTTAGTTTTACTAATGAGGGGTTTCTAGAATGGAGGCCCCTTTTACTTCGGCTGTTTAAAGATTAGTCATTCAAGAAAATAGTTCCTGCCTCATGGGGAATAATCTCTCCGCCATCGAAATAACAGATCCCGTCTGATATACAAGGCCGATGCAAAAATCATTTTTATTCTTGATCACGGGAATTCTCGCTCTGCAATTTGTCGCGACTTCTGCTCAAGCGTGCAGCTGTATCGCCGACCCTTTTTCAAAGAAATACGAGTACTATAAAAAAACCTGGTACGGCACGAAGAGAAAATGGACTTGCGTTTACACTTGCCAAGACGCTCAACAACAGCGCACGCAAGTGACCGGAACTCATGAAGATTGGTACACAACGGATAAGGGCCTTGAAGGTATCTGCGACGGACTTCACTATGTGAATCGCTACAACACTTACAAGATGGATTTCGTGTGGCAATTCGAAGAAGCGCGATGGTTCGATGCAAGTGACTCTTCTGCCGCTGAACTTAAAAAATGGAATCAGGAGAAATGCCGCTAAGCTGAGCTCCTGTCGCATCTGCCTCGTCTCTCGTCCTGAGAAAGTGTGATTTTTCCCGCCGCCAAAATGAAAAAAGGTAGGCTTCACTGTAAGGAAAAAATCACGGATGATCAAAACAATCTTTTTAATCTGCGCAAGTCTCTTTTGTTTTTCCGCTTGTTCCCGCTTGGACTTAGCGGTGAATTGGGCGGACACTTTTCTCGCCGCAAAAGTCGACGACTATTTCGACATCTCATCAGAACAAAAAAAGGAACTTAAAAAATATCTCCAGGCGGACTTCAAACGCCTGAAGAATGAGCTTTTACCGCAATGGATGGACGAGATCTCCAAATTCAAATCCGACGTTGCGCAAGGATCTCTGACAAAAAATCGTGTGGAGTTGTATTTTAATACTGTGATGAAAAACGTGTCCTCCTTTACAGGACATTTTTCAGAGACCGCAGTCAGCTTCATGGCCAGTGTTGATAGCAATCAACTGAACCACTTCAACAAAGCTTTTCGGGACAAAGCCAAAGAAGATCACGAAAAAATAAGTGATACGCAAAAATATCGCAATAACCTGCGCGACAAATACTATAAATATTTTGAGATGTTTCTTGGTGATTTAACCGCCGAACAAAAAAATCTGATCGAAAAACATTTAAACGAGACACCCTATCCTGCGGCATTAAAACTTAAAAACAAAGAACACGTCTTTCAAACTTTTTTGAAAGAGCGTGGCTCGCCCGAACAAATCGCTCTTTTTGTAAAGAATTACTCCGCCCATCCGGAACAGTATTCCCTGCCCGAGTATAAGCAGGCTTATCAGCAATACCAGCAAAGCTTGGAAAAGCTGGTTGTGCAAGTTCTGACGAGCTTGAATGCGAATCAAAAGGCGGAATTGCTGAATAATCTTTCCGAAAAACTGGCGCAGCTCGAACGAATTCGCAAAAGAGGCTGATTTTCTCTTTTTGAGACAGGCCTCTCTATAATCTTTCCGCGCTCGCTTACCGACAAGATAGAGAATGCTGAGGCTGCTCGTTTTTCTTTTATTTCTTAGTTCCGCTTCTTTCGCGCAAGGCGATGACCTCGTGCCGTTTGCGAAGCAACTCGATAAAACTCTTCGCCATTTGAATAAATCAGAAAGCCGTCCCTGTAATGCGGAATCGGTGACTCCGGCATCGGCGCGCACGGTGACTTTCGAGGGAAAACGCGCCACGGTTATGAGCGAAGAAGACGCGCAAAAACTATTTGCGGAATTCCAAAGCAACGACGAAATCCCTTTCGATTTTTCCGTGGCTGGTTGCGAACAGCGCGCTCATGAAATGTCGCGCTTGCTTTTGCTTAAAGGTATTACTCCGTTAAAAGGCTTTGCGACGGTGGACTTGAAAAAAGCTCCGCGCCTTAAAATTCCGCATCCAAAGAAAAAGGGTCAGATCATCACATGGAAATATCATGTGGCTCCGGTGGTCTTGGTTGAAAAAAACGGAAAGATCATTCCCTATACGCTCGACCCTTCCATGGAAAGCCAGGCCGTCCCATCGACACAGTGGAAAGCGGATATGACGAAGCACGATCCGAAAATGGACGCTCGCCTGACATTCACTCCGGCGACACAGTATGATTCTCAAGGGTATATCAAGATCAATTTTGCGGATAAGTCCTTTAATGACGGCATTCGCAAGTCATTGCAAGAATTCAAACAGTATAGCAAAGATCCCAATGGCGAAGATGAATATCTTTTCCAGCTTGAGCGCGAACAAGAGCGCCTCGACATGATCGACGCCGGCTATTAAAAAAGCCGCCGAGGTTTCCCCCGACGGCTTCGTAAACTGAGTCTTTTCCAACACTCTTATTAGAATGTCACTGGAGTCATATGCGGCAATTTGCCAGCATCTGAGTTTCCGATGATCATACCACGTACTCGTGAGTGACGAGTTTGCGGTTTGAACGGAAGACCTTTGTATTTTTGACCCGTCGTTGGAGATGGCACCCAACGTCCGTTGTCGCCCACTGTCCATTCACGGTAGTACATATTCGTATGAGTACCTTCAACAAGGTAATCCATCGTTGTACCAGGACCCGCCATTTTCACGGCTGCTTTGAATGTGAAATGGTTCTCTGCCATACCTTCACCGAACTTACCGTAAGCTGCTGCGAATGCCTTCGGATTCGAATTCATGTACTTGTACATAGAACGCAACGCGAAGTACATTTTGCTAGCTGCTGCGGATGTATTTTTGATCGTTCTGTTTACGCAAGTGCCAGAGACACCAGCGCCACCGTCAAAGACGCAATAGTCGTACGGATCGCCTTTAGAGCTGAAGTATGGTTGTACCATATCCACGGCTTTATCGATGAACTCGTCTTGACTCATGCTTTGTGCCGCACTCATCAATCTCATAGTTCCTTCATCACTGAAGTTGACGTTGAATTCAAGACCTGTGTAACCAAGATCACGATCAGGGACGCCAATCATCAAAGAGTCTATACCCGTTTTTCTAACAAGCTCCATGATACCTTTTTTAAGGCGTGCACCATTTGATTTCTCATGTCTGAATGCATAGGAGTAAGTACCGAACATGCTTTCCATAGTCGAGTGAGTATCCCAGTTTTCAACGGAGTACTTCGCACCATAGAACATAAGGTCTTTCTCTTTATGTCTTGTCCAGAAACGAGAGTCTTCAGAATCTGAGTAGATACCGTAGTGAACACGAGCCGTGTTGCGATCGATATGCATATCAGATGTCGTGAATGAATATACTTTGCCTGTGCTGTATGTTTTGTCCCAGATAATTGGGATCGCCAAAGACTTGCTGACAATACGGCCTGTAGAGACAGAGCGGAATGTTTCCACTTTCAATACAGGAGCGCGCTCAACAAGATTTTTCGTTGGCTGTGCCGCAATATTTTCTGAAGCAAGAACGTTACCGCGGATCATATCTTCGTAAGCCTTACGACCTACTTCTGTCGATAGATCGAACAAGAACGAGAATCCATCATCTGCATATTTGAAGTCGTTAACACTCAAAGTAAGGATGGCAACGTTCGTGAACATTGAGAAGCTGTTCAACTTACCGCGTGACATTTTCACGTACGCTGTTTGTGAATCCACTTTCTCTACGTATGTTTCCCAAGTACCGCTTGCAAGTTTAGCAACACCAACACCAACAGGACCGAAACCAGCACCTGCAGAGAAGATGATACCACCGTGACCGACATAAGTGATGCTGTCACCAGCGTCCCAACGATCTAGGTCTGAAGCGTCTTTAGGAACTTCCCAACGTCCGCCCATAGCGTGCGCTTTTTCCAAAGTGCTTACGTAGCGAACTGATTCTGTGTCTTTACCTACGATTGGCAATACACCGACGTAGCCCCAGAAGCTCTGACGAATTCCAGTTGCGTTATCGAACCAGAATTTCACTTGCGCACCGATACCTACTTCGATTGAACCGTAAACAGTTTTTTGGAAACCGTCACGATAGTCGCCGTAAATCAAAGCGTCTGAACTAGGTCTGTAATCGTAGTTTACGAATTTAGACTTAGGCTGAACGTCTCTGAAGTGAGGCGTCAAGTTCACGATGTAAGAACCGTAGTCGAAGCTGAGATGGAACAGAGGTTTTAACTTCGCTTTCAACTCGTTTTCTTCTTCCTCTTCAAAGCCTCCCGTAGTGGAAGTCGCAGTCGCTGTTGAAGTCGACGTAGACGTAGAAGTTGTCACTGACGTGGAACCTTCCGTCGTCTCTGTCGTAGTTACAGTCGGCTGTTCTGTTGTCGACGTTGTGATCGTGCCTGCCGTAGTTTCCGTCGTTGTCACAGTTACAGTGACAGTCGGAGCTTCGGTTGTGGAAGTTCCACGAATGCCGTTATTTCCGTTATTTCCGTTATTGCCGTTGTTCGCATTATTCGCATTACTGCATCACGCGAAACACCCTTATCATTCGGGCCGAGCGGAAGATGTCTCTGTCGTGCTTGCGCATTTGCGGGCGATGTTTCCACAGAAGAAACAGATTTCTATCGGCTACTCCATGAGCGGCAATATTTTGTTGTGCCTTTTGGGAGGTTTTCGCGGGAAGCACAAACCAGACGGCGCTATCACCGTGAATGCTCCTCTTAGTCTTAAAGCGGGATCGAAACTTTTAAAAACGGGATTTAATCGCATCTATGATATTCGCTTCGTTACGCGCCTTAGAAAGAATATCAACGAGAAATACAAACTCGGTTTGATCGACGAGCCTTACAAGGTTCCGCCTTGGGCGACGGTGTGGGACATGGACGAGATTTACACGGCACCAGCTGGCGGTTTCAAAAGCCGGGAAGACTATTATGCTTCTTGCTCGTCCATTCATTATTTGCCGCAAATTGATGTGCCCACTTATGCGTTGACGGCGGAAGACGATCCGTTTGTTTCCGTGCACAATTATCTTTCAGCACCTTTTTCAAAATTCACCAGTGTGCATATTGAAAAACGCGGCGGCCATTTAGGTTACATCGCAAGAAAACCAACACCGTTGGGAAGTATTCGTTGGTTGGATTATTATCTTTGTGAGGCGCTCAAAGGGTTAGAAAACACCCTTCGTTAACAAATTCAGACGCTCTTTCCAGAGCGAGTAAGAAGGCGACGTCGCTCCGGAATCATACACGGGTACTTCCACCACGCTCTTATTTAATTTCCGGCAAAGATTTTGTACGTAAGGGGCCGTATACCAGCCTCTCCAGGGGTGCGTAGGGGAGGAGTTGCCGATGTCTGACCATGCTGTTTTTTTAATTCCCCAAATTTCGCACGACGGATCTTTAAAGGGCTGTCTGTTTTTTTCTCGAGTAATGGCGTTAAAGGTGTGTTCGATACGATGCCGAGGTTCGCGTTTGTATTGGAAAGGACTGTCCTTGCGGCTGGTGCGATCTCCCCAACAGATATCGACATCGGGCTCGGTCATCAGATGCTGCAAAATTTTAAATAAATCGCCTAACGGAGTTGCCATCTCCACAGTCGCGACAAGAACAAACGGAGCTTGGGCTTTGTGTAAAGCGTGGCGCAAGCTTTCCGCGCGACCGCGTGTTTTTGTGTTCTGCAAAAGCACCAAGGTTTCTTTGGGCCCGGCATTTTTAAGTTCGGGCTGAAGGATTTCGGAACAGGCCGAAGCATTATTTTCGACAGCGAAAATCAGTTCGTAAGACAAAGGAAACTTCTGAAAAAAACTGCGCACGTCTTTCAGGAAATCCGGCACGAGCGCGGAGTCGCGGTTTAAATACACAACGAAAGAGCAATGCGGGGTTGACACAGAAGATTCCATCTTTACGATAGGTAACAATGAAAACGGTGAAGGTCACGCATTTCTCAGTGCCATTTCTATGGATCGCGCTTTTAGTGGCGACGATTTTCACGCGTTTTTATGACATCGAGCTTAAGCCGATTCATTTCGACGAAAGCATCAACGGCTGGTTTGTCATGCAAATGGCAAAGCTGGGATATTACAAGTACGATCCGAACAACTATCACGGCCCGCTGTACTTTTATCTTTTGCAGGGATTTGAATATGTTTGGGGCACAAGCCTGACGATTTTGCGCGCCGTTCCCGCCGTATTCAGTGTTTTGTGTGTGATGATTTTTACCTTTGGAATTCTATCGTCGTCAGCTGTGCAACGCTGGATGATCTTTTTTCTCTTTCTAAGTCCCGCGTTTCTTTTTTTCGGGCGCTCGGGCATTCATGAAATGCCTTTCGTCTTTTTCCAAATCGTCTTTTCTTTGGGAGTTCTGCGTTGGTTTGAAAAACCCGACAGCAAGGCGATAGCGCTGGGTCTTGTCGGACTGTGGGGGATGACGACGCTGAAAGAAACCTTCGCGGTGTTTCTTTTTGCATGGACGCTTGCGCTGTTAAGTTTGGGAGCTCGCGGACTTCGGGAGTTTTTCGCCAAAGAAAAATGGAAACAGGCCTGGACGTCGCGTGTGACGATTCTTTTTGCCTTGTTACTTGTGCTCTTTGTACAGCTCTTTACCGGCTTTTTTAAAAACGGCGCGGGATTAGTGGATTTTGTAAAAGCGTTTTTGCCATGGATGAAAACGGGTGTTCACGGCAATGGCCATGATAAAGAATTCGCGTACTGGCTCAAGGTGCTGTGGGAAGCGGAGCCTTTGGTTCTTTTCGGAATTCTCTTTGCTGTCAAAGGTGTTTTTGCCAAGGACAAGGCGCTGCGTGTGTTGAGTGTTTTTTCCCTGACGCAATTTCTTGTGTACTCTCTGATTCCATACAAGACCGTGTGGTGCATTCTTTCTTTGGTGTGGGGATTTTATTTTGTTCTGGCTTATAGCTGTGTGGAGCTTGCTCGTTCGCGTTTTGCAAAATATGCGACCTGGGTATTGATAGGAGCCTTGGCCGCTTTGGGCGTGCGCAGCGCTTATCTTTCTGTTTATAAACATCCTTTGTGGTTTGAACATCCTTACGTCTACGTGAACTCCACCGAGGATCTTGTCTTGGTGCAAAACACACTTCTGCAAGAGGCGCAAAAGCGTCCCGAACTTTTGCAAGAACTTGTTCAGGTCGGCATGAAAGAGCAGTGGCCATGGCCTTGGGTTTTGCGTTCGTTTACTCATGTGCGGTATGATCTCTGTGCAAAAACGGTGTTCCAGGGAGCGGCAGCATACTTCTGCGAGATGCCGGAATCTTTGGCGGTGGATAATTTGCTGTCGGAACCTTATTGGAAAATCAAGGTGACTCTTCGCCAATCGCGAGAGCCTTCCGTAGTGTATTTGAAGAAATCTATTTTCACGGCAGAGGCTTTCCCAGAGGCGGAGGTCGTCGGAGTTGGGGAGTTTATCAAATGAAGAAAACGGCTTTAACGGTTTCACTTCTGTGTGCAACGTCCGTGTCGGCGCAAGTTCACAAGGTCGACGTGAAAAAGGAACTTCCAAAAACGGGAGTTGTGGATCTTTACCACACAGCGAACGGTAAAAAGAAAGTTCCGCTGACATCTCTTTCTCAACTCAAAGATTATGAAATCCATCTTAAATGGAATGAATGTGTTTCTTTGGCGCCGCAGGTTTTTGCGAACCAAAAACCTCTTCGCGGGTGGGTGGCTTTGACGTGGTTTCATTGTTTGGAGCAAGCGCAGCTTAAGAAAAAGGATGCCAGTGCGGAAGCAAAACTTCTTGCGACAATGGCAAAAAACCAAGAGCTTCTTTTCGAAGGTCCCTGGTCGACGTCATTGCACGAAGCTTGGCTGAGTGTGCAGCTGGCGCATCTTGAAGAGCAAGTTCTTAAGAAGAACACCAAAGTCGCGGAAGAATTGGAGACGCTTCTTAACGGAAAACATGTGCTTTCAAAAGAACAAAAATCCAAGATCTATCAGTTGTTGGGTGACATCTCTTTGCAAAAAGTGAATTACGCTGAAGCTCAGTTTCTTTACGAAGAAGCGCAAGATCAGCGAAACTCCGCTTACTTACAGGACAAGTTGGACTTTCTTGCAAAAACTCGCGGGGAAACAGAGAGCGTAAAACAACCGGCGTCCACCCTGACAGAAATGGGCGAGGAAATTAAGATCGAAGAGCGTCTTCGTCAGTCTTTAAAACAAGGTGATGATGTATCGGCGCTTAAAGACACCATGGAGATTTTAAACAAATATCCAGGCAGCCGCTCGGCGAAGCGTTTAAAGGACAAGCCTTTAGAAATTTATAATGCCCTCAGTGAAAAGCTTGCGAAAGTAAAAGCTTTAAATGAGATGGAAGAGGCCGATCCATCGCGTTTGTTGGACTGGGCGCAAAGTCTGCACCGTCGTGGTGATTTCGCCGGAGCACTTTCGCTTGCACAAAAAGCGACGAATAAAAACTCTCAATCACCGCAGACGACGAACGCGTTGTGGATCGCGGGACGCTCGGCGCATTTCTTAGGACAGTATGATCGTGCGCTGGATATTTATAACAATCTTGTGACTTATCACAATGGTTCGGATGAAGCAGCGGAGGCGTTGTTTCGCTCGGCTTTGATTTATTATCGCAAAAAAGATTTTTCGACGGCATCGGCAATGCTTGAAAGACTTTTGCAGCAGAATCGCGACCGCTACGATTTGAATTCACAGTATTGGCTGGTGCGCTCTCTGCAGGAATCAAATCCAGAGCGCGCAAAGCAGGCCGCAGCGGCGCTGATTGAAAAATATCCGTTTTCTTATTACGGTTTGCGTTTAAGCGCCGAGGCTGCGGGTGGAAAACTCACATGGCCGGAAATCAAAGACAAAGCTCCGAAATTGCAAAACGATATTTATCTTGTAGGCGCACAGAAGAAATCCTGGCAGCGATTCAAATCCTTGTCGACGGCGGGTTGGGTGAGCGAAGCCCAAGCGGAACTCAGCGGACTTCCGTTCATCAAAGATGCGACGGTGAAAGTGTCTTTGGCTGAGGCGTTGGCGCTTCGTCAGCAATACATGATGGCGATTCGTCTTATCAATGAAGCCATGGAAGCCGAGCCTCGCTTGCGTCGCGAGCAGTTTATTAAAATCGGTTATCCAGAAATTTTCACTTCGTTGTATCAGGCTGAAGCAGAACGCTACGGCATTGATGTGGTGCTGTTGCGCAGTTTGACTCGTCAAGAAAGTGCTTTTAACTTGCGAGCTGTTTCGACTTCGAATGCTCTGGGCCTGATGCAGATGATTCCGCCGACAGCCCAAGAAGTTGCAAAAAAGTTAGGCATGAAAGTGGAAATTCCAGACGATATGTTCCGTCCGGAAATAAATATCCCGATGGGCTCGTTCTATGTTTCCCAGATGTTGGACCAGTTCCAGGGTAACGTGCCTTTCGCTTTGGCGGCATATAATGCGGGGCCCTACAGATTGAAGACGTGGCTCGAAGGAAGAGCTGAGGTGAGCGAACTTGTTGGGCAGGCGAGTGGTTCTCCTCGAGATGAGCTGTGGTTTGATGAGCTTCCTTGGACGGAAACGAGCTTCTATGTGAAGGCGATCCTTCGTAATGTTTTGCTCTATAGACTAGCTGAGGAAGGAACGATCTCTTTGAAACCTGTCCTATGGGTGGATTTGCTGAATAAAAAGGCAAAATAAGGGAGATGTTTTATTGAAAAATGCTTTTGAGTTTTGTAGCCTGAAAGCTGTGTCGGAGGGACTCATGAGGAGACTTTTAACATTGAGCTTGGTCCTGGCCTTTTTGGCAGGGTGTGCTCATAAGAACGTGAGCACGGAAACCGAAGGTTCAGTAGGAGCCAATGGTGAAGCGGAAATCAAAGATATCGGTTCGTTCCGCTTATCAGATCCAGAAGGACCCAAGGTGGTCGACCAAGAGTTGGAGTCCATCCCTACGGAAGTGAATCCTCTTGTTGAAAAATGGATTGCTTATTTCCAAGGACGAGGCCGTCCTCACATGGAAAGATATTTAGCACGTTCCACGCGTTACGAAAAACTGATGAAAAAAGTTTTGCGCGACAATGGTTTGCCTGAAGATCTTTTCTATATCGCATTGATCGAATCTGGTTTCAGTTCAAGAGCGACGTCGCATGCCGCGGCTGTGGGTTACTGGCAATTTATCCGTGGTACGGGTAAACGGTATGGTTTGGATATCAACGCGTTCGTGGATGAAAGACGTGACCCTGTTTTCGCAACTCAAGCGGCGGCGGAATACTTCAAAGGTCTTTACAGCGTTTTCGGTTCTTGGTACTTGGCGATGGCTTCTTACAACGTGGGTGAAAACCGCGTGAAGCGTGAAGTGATGAATCACTACACCCGTGATTTCTGGGAGCTCGCTCGTAAGAAGAGACTTCCTAAAGAAACAATCAATTACGTTCCTAAGTTCATCGCAGCAAAAATGATCGGTAAAGATCCAGCGAAGTACGGTTTTGACGATATCGATTATCTTCCACCGATCGAATTCGATCACATCACTGTGAACAAGCCTGTCAATCTTCGTGCAATGGCTGACAAGTTGAACTTGAACTACGAAGACTTCAAAGCTTTGAATCCAAAGTTCAAAGGGGAAGTCGCCGTTCTTAAAGGCAGCGAACTGGTTTTGCGTATTCCTCCGGGAACAAGTGAAACAGCTCTTGTGGCAGCCAATGAAGCTTTCGTTGATAACGTAAGATTCATTGCCGATACAGGCGACACACAAACATATCGTATCCGTCGTGGCGACACATTGAGCACAGTGGCTCGTCGTTACCGTACGACTGTGGCATATCTGCGTGATTTGAACGATCTTCCTCGCCGTAAAGCTTTGCGCGTGGGGATGAGAATCCAAGTTCCAGATCGTACGCCTTTGAAAGACCGTGTATCGACAAAGAAAACATTGGTCGCAAAGAATTCTTCCTCTGAAAAACAAACTGTGACAGTAAGTTCCGATGGACGTTATTACATCGTTCAATCCGGCGACTCTTTGTTCACGATTGCAAGAAAATACTCTACAAGCGTTTCTCAGCTTCAACGTATGAACAACATCAAACGAGGTCGTACTTTGAAAGTGGGCATGAAGCTTTTGGTGCCAACGCCAGACAGTTCTTCGGCGCGTGAAATTGCGAAAGCCAAAGTTCACGTGGTTCGCAGAGGTGAAAACCTGTCTGCCATCGCGGCGAAGTATAATGTTTCGATGAGCGATATTAAACAAAAGAATCGCATCAGAAACCCGGCCTCTTTGGTCGTCGGCGCACGCCTCGTTATTCCTGCAGAATCAGCCCAATAAATAATTGTCTGAAGGCGAAAAGAAGAACCCCGGTCAGCCAAAGCTCCCGGGGTTTTTTATTGCTTATCAAATGAAATTCTCAAATTTATATAGCGATAGCGGAGACATAGGGAAGTGATGACTCTATGATTTCTCCCGAGTCCGAATCGCACGCGACGAGGGCGCCTCCCTCATAGGGTGCGCCGTGGACGTTTTGAATATAGCCAATGATGTTTAATTCCTTATTTCGCAAAGACATTCCATACAGGCCGCCGATTTCGATGCCTGGATCCCAAGCGAGAGGCTCATCGCTGGTTAAAGATAACTTAGCCAATGTGTTTCTGGGAGTTGCAGAGGGACCGACTTGTTCGAACTGGCCAGCGATAATCACGTTAGTTCCATCCGTCAAAACTTTCTCAACAATGGAATCGGGCTGAGGTCGCCACGCTGACAAAGCGGCCGTCTCGACATCCAAAGCTGCAAGGCGAGCTGCCGTTGCGTCTCCTTGAACTTGCGAGAAATTGCCGCCAATTACGATTTTGTCTCCTACGAAATCAAAATCAAGAACCCGTGTTCCCGTAACCTGCGCATCCCAGTTTTCCACGGCACCGGTTGTCGGGTTGAGTTTTGCAATAAAGTTACGCGCAACCGCAGGAGAACCGACGGAAGAAAAACTTCCCGACATCCACAAAAATCCTTGATGCAATTTCACGCTCGAAACAACTCCATCCGCGTGCGCCTCCCACGGCGTGGCTTCTCCTGAAAAATCAATTTCCGCAACATAGTCGCGGGGGACTGGCGTGGCTCCGATTTCAGTAAACGTGCCTCCTGCAAAAATCGTTGTACCGGTTGCAAAAAGAGTGATGACACGACCGTTGGGAGAGGGATTCCACGACGTGATATCGCCTGCAGGATCAATCATCACAAGATATTCTCTGCTCTTGACCGAGACCCTGTCGAAAGAGCCCACACTGATAAGCTGACCGTTTTCAAAGTAGGCGTGGTAAATGTCCTCTGGAAGTTGTTCTGAGTACGCCAACGAACCATCCGTTGTCTTGAGAATGGCGCTTCCTTTCGCTTGCATGCTGCCGATATTTCGGAAAGAACCGACGATCAATAGATGATCTTGGCTCGCGAAGATATTCATCACCAAGCCATCGGGTTCGTGGCCCACGTTGCTCCAGGTGCGAATGCTTGGCAAAGCACCGCTAATGTCGAAGGAGGCGATACCGACCGTGGTTAGGGCGTCGTAACCGGAAAAATTACCCCCGACCCATAGAGTGTCGCCGGAGATATCAAAACTTGTTATGGAAGCAAAACCCACCGGGTCCATGTGACTCTGCCAATTCCAGCCGCTGTCAGCGCCTGTCGTGGGATCGATAGCGGCAAAAGAAGTATTGGCGCCGCCAATTGTGGAAAAGGGACCGCTGACATAAAGCAAATTGCCATGCCCGAGCACTTTAAACACCTTGCGATCTGGCTGTGGAGTGAAAGTCGCAAGGGCCTCATTGTTATTGAGATTCAATGCCGCCAAGAAAGGATTCGTCACACCATTTCTTCCGGCAGAGTCAAATTCGCCGCCAACATAAAGTCGATTGTCGTGAATGGAGATGTGATTCACAAAAGCATCTCCCGAGCCCGATGCCGGAGTGACCCCGGGGTCCCATGCTGTCAATAAGCCCGTGGCAGTATCAAAAGCCGCGAGTGCAACACGGGGTGAATCCGCGCTGCCCGCAGATGTAAAATTCCCGCCGACATACAAAATGCCGTTATGAAGTTTTAAAGTATTAACCTCGGCCGGTCCTCCGTCTGCTTTCAGATTCGCATTCCAGTCGGAAATCGTGCCATTGGCGTTGATGTGCACAAGGCTTACGAGAGTTTCTTCTCCGGCCGTAGCGAAAAAACCTCCACCCAGGTAATAGCCACCGTGACCGTCTGGTTCTATGGCATAGACATAGCCTTGAATTGCACGCGGAGCCGCGATGATGTCTGCGATCTTATTTGTAGAAAGGTTGACTCGCAAAGTAGGATTGCTGCACTTGCCGACGCTTACAAAATCTCCGCCAACGACTTTATGGCCGTTTTCTAAAGTGATCTCACTTTGAACCGTACCATCAAAACAGTACTCGGTTTTATAAGATACTGGCGGTGGCGATTCCGAATTCTCATGGGAACCAAACATTGTTGCACTCAGGCTGCAGCCGCATAGATATAAATAAGCAAGAGACGCAACAAACGTACGAAGAAGTATTGATCGCATGCAGGACTGTTCGGAGTATCGTGAAGATTTCTAAAGTGTAATATCCAGCCGACGGAACATTATTCCTCGATCGTCAAATGTGTGATGGCCTCACGAATTTTGCGAATCGCGATGTTGCGATCAGGAGTCGCCGTGCCTTTACGGATCTCACCGCGACGACCGTTGTAGAGGTAATAAAGATAGTCCTGCAGAGTCTCTTCAGAAATAGGCTCGTGATAGTGCGCCAGATTGCGCAGCTCTTTAATTTGTTCCGCAGCGAAAGCCAGCGTTGCGATCGCGGCGTTATGCGGGCGTTTCAACTGGTGCTTCTCGATTTTGTAGTGCTCAACCACGACGTCAGGAATGCGCTTGATTTGCGTAGGCCCACGGCTGTTCGCCGATGTGTCCAGGCCATTGCCTTTAAGTAAAGAGACGATAACCGGAGCGGTCTGTTTCAAACGGTATTTAAAGTTTTGCCCGTATTCTGTTTCAGGCGCTAAGACACCGAACGCAAACTCCGCCAGCATATTGTATTCGTCATTTTCAAGTTTCAAAAGTTTCATCAATGTCGGCTTTTCTCTTTGCAAAGTGAGAACGTAATTGTTCGTAAAAGCATCCGTGAAATCGACGCGGAAAGTGCTTTTGCGAACTTCATAATTAGCCGGACTGTAGTTAAAGTCGGGACGATTGCGCAAAACTCTGGCGGCATTGAACGTAAGTTGGTGATTACGAATGCGGAAGTGGTGAGCGTCCGTTTCAGGCAGGACGTACACACGAGTGCCCGCAGGAATTTGCATAGAGCCTTGAAAGACCGTGTGCAGACTCTGGTCTTTTTCCGCCTTCAAATAGTGAAGAGAGTTGCGAGTGCCGGCGTAAGTATAAATACCGGAGCCACCGCGCTCAAGCTCATCGCCCGAGTATGTGCGGATATCCGCCGAAGCAAGAGTTTGTCCTTGTTCACCGAAATAGGTCGCAAGCTTTTGTTTTTTATCGACCACCACGTAGGGGGCGAGGGTGAATTTGCGATGATAAGCCTGAATCACCGAGAGGTCGTCTTGGGAGTTGATTTCATTGCGCTGTTGAACGTAGGCACGGAAATTTTCCGCCGCCATCGCCATGGAAGAGAACGCAATCACGGATACGAATGAAAGAAGTACAAGCTTGCCTGTTTTCATACCCTGGGAAAGTAGCAATTCCGCGGCCTTCCGTGAGTCACCCTATTGCTTTTAACGTAAGAGGAGCGTCTAAGAACCTTTCATAGTGACAAAATCCGGGTTCTGCCTCATATGCATAATAAACTTCTCGGCATGAATTTTACTTATATTTCATTCTTTGAGTAAGAAGAGGACCTTCAAAAAACAATTAAACTTCTCTTCTAAAGAGAAAGAGTAAAGGAACTTTTTATGAAAATGTTAATCGTAGCAATGTTGACAGTGGTTGCAGCTTTCGCAGCTCAAGCAAAAACAAGAACAAACGTGGAAGTCATCGACGGCGTTGTATATCAATGTACAATCGCGATGCGCAAGTACATGGTGCAAGAGTTCACGAAAGAAGTGGCTGCTTATCCAGAAGCGAAAGAGGAAGTTGCCAACTTTAAAAAGTTCCTTCAAGAAAGTCTTGTCGACGGTTGTCGCCATAGAGAAGCTCCCGAAAATGAAGATCTCACTTTCTGTGATGGGTCTGCTTGTTATGGCGCTTCGGCGGTATTTAAGAATGGCCGCTGTGAAGTGAGTGATTATTGGTCTGGGCAAGACGACCAAGATGGTAGCGGCGATAAAGCGGAATCTTGCTTGATGGATTTTGATTTTAAAAAGTAGAACGCTTTAAAAACAGAAAAATCCCGATGTCGGGATTTCTTTCGCAGGCTTTTAAAAAGTGCTTGCGAGGAATCTTCAGTGATAACTCGCAAGCTAAGGGGAATGAAACCAATCCTTGTATGTATTTGTTCCTTCCATATGCACACCTCTGATTCCTCAGGTGACTCACCTTTGGCAGCTGGCTGGCGTGGCTTGCACCGACACCCCTCTAGCTTTGCGTCCCACCGTTTCCGATGGTTTGCCTTGAGGCAAAGGAAGGATCTAAATCCTAACGAGTATAACCCTAGGAACCTCCTTTGAGTTATTCTTCAAGATCCAACCTTGTTCATCATTCTTTTAGAGAGGCCTGAACCGTGAACCTCTTGGTAGCAATCCTGGTGATTCGCACGTCACTTTGGTGGTTCATCATGATGATCGTGAATTCGATTTTTCATCCGCGTCCTCCCTTAGCTTGGCCCTAAAAGCTTTCACTTACCCGAGGTAAGTCTCCCGAGCCATGTGGTTTCAACTCTTTCAGGATATCTCGACCAAAGTTTTATTTTCAATAGCCCCACATTCGATTCTCAAAATACGTCATATTTGCGAATCACTCTGAGAAAAGGCGCTCAATTTTGTTTGAGGATGAAACAAGAAATAGGAAAGCAGAGAAATAAAAAAGGACTCCGCAGAGTCCTTTTTGAAAAACAAATTGAGGGTCATGAACTCCCGCCGTCGCACTACGGAAGAATAGTGCGAATGCGATCGGCGATTTGCATGAAGGCTTGTGCTTCAGCGCCGTTAGTGTTCGCCTCAACGATTGGAATGCCTGCTTCGCAAGCAAGACCCACGGATGGATTGAACGGAACTTCACCGAGCTTCGCAATGCCTTTCGAAGCGGCGTAAGAATCCATCTCTCCCTTAGGGAAGAGCTGCATTTTTTCACCGTTTACCGGGTTTATCATGTAAGCCATATTTTCGATCATACCGAGCAAAGGCACATTCACGCGTTGGAACATATCGACGGCTTTTTTCACGTCAAGCAAAGCTACGTTTTGCGGAGTGGAAACAACCACGGCCCCTGCAACGGGAACTTTTTGTGACAACGTCAATTGAATGTCGCCCGTGCCTGGAGGAAGATCGACAAGAAGGTAATCCAACTCGCCCCAGTTCACATCGCGAAGGAATTGATCCATCGCTTTAAAGAGCATAGGTCCACGCCAAACGACAGCGGCCCCCTCTTCGACCAAGAAACCGATGCTCATCAGTTTAATACCGTAACGAACGATTGGTTCCAGTTGGTTTGTCTCAGGATTGATCTGAGGCTTCTGCCCAAGTGTTCCCAACATACGCGGAATGGAAGGGCCATAAATGTCGGCATCCAAAAGACCCACTTTGGCTTTACGACCTAACGCCATGGCAAGATTCGTAGCCACCGTACTTTTACCGACGCCCCCTTTACCGGAACTGACGGCAATAATGTGTTTCACTCCGGGAATCGCAGTTTGCTTATCGAACGGATTTGGTGCTGCCATGCATGGGACTCCTTGAAAAATTTTGGCTTCCAACGAATAATAGAAGTTGGATGAATAGCCAAGACTTTTTGACATTGAATTTAGTGGGAGCGGGAGCTTTCATCTTTTGGTATTTACTTTCGCGGGGAGGAAGCACTCGTCCCACGCAGCTCAATTTAAATGCAAAAGATAGCGCGCCGCCACTGATAGACGCCGAACCTGAGAAGACTCAGCAGGTTGTGGCTCTGCATCGTCATCCTGATTTGCAAAATAAAGCCTCTAAGAACCTAAATGTGATGTTTAATTACAATGGTCATTGTTGGGATGCCTATGAAGTTTTGGGCGTGCCGGCCGGGGCGTCGATCAAACTTGTTACCGAGGCGTATCAAACGGCCTTGCGTCGATCCGACAAAGAGTCGGTGGAGTTCTTGGAAACGGCTTACAACGCCATTCTCAATAACAACAAGGGTGCTTAGTTCTTTAGCGTGAGTAGAGGCAGCTAAGGCCTTTGTTATTCTGACTGTGTTCCCAAAGAAATTTTCCCGTGTCGTCAAAAATCACCATGTCTTCTTGGAAAAGACTGATGGAGTGTTTCTTATCGACAAGCACGGTCGTGTTGGTTTTGCGGATCACATTTTCTTTGCTCGAGACGTCAGAGAGTATGCGCTTATACCCGCTCTCCATCGGTTCACGTGAAACTTTCGGCCCACGGTTGATATCGCAAAAGTTTTGGCTTTCCAGAAGTGAAGCCGAAGCAGAACTGTTAAGCGTATTCAAAGAAAAACCTTGGCACTCAGTCACCCATTCCACTTGCGCAGGGCAACCGTCCGTCCCATTCACCAGATAATAAATCCCCGCTGGAGATTTGGCGACACTTTGCGGAGTTCTTTCCACGGTCATCGGCGAAGGCGCGAGCGACAAACCCAAAACAAAGAATCCCAAAATGAGAATCGAAACTGAGAAATTTAAGCGCATGAAGTCGCCTCCTACAGAGGAAAGCAAAGCAATCTTCATGACAAGCCAGCCGCAATGAATTGCAGCAGGCGAGGGCAGTCTCAAAGTGAAATGTTGAACTTAGAGGAAAGTGACGTTCCCTGTCTTCTTCTTGCGCGCTCGACGCTTCATTTCTTGGTAGCGCGGTTGTGATTGTGACCTTAAGCGTTTCTATTGCCGATTAATTTTATTAACGTATTGTTTTTTTCTCGCAAGGTCTCTCTAAGAACAGAACATTGATGTTCTAGAAAATGGCAATAAAACACAGGCGTAATATAGGAACATAGCAAAGGCAATTCCTGTAAAGAGAAAAGAATTTTTTAGAAAATTGTTGACGAGGTTTTCTTCGCGCGAGGAATCCTTCAGCGCATTGATTTTTGCAAAGAGATAGCCGGCCCTTCGAATGAAAAATTCTCTCGCGTAGAGGGTAATCAAGCGTACCTAAAGGTATAATAATGGATTCTCTCGAAACGTTTCAAAATTTTAAAAATCTCAAAAATTGAAAAATAAAACATGTGATACAAGGTTCTTACGAATGAAAAACTCGTTCGTGGCTTCGTAGATTATGAGGCGCAATCTTCTGAACAATAAAGAAGGAGCAAAACATGGATCTTTCAAAAATTTCTAATGTCGAATTAGTAAATCGTTTAGAAAAGCTGGCTCGCACAGAAAGAAAAATCACGCATTTGATTTTGTGGCACATAAATGAAGTCGAATCGCGCAGACTGTTTGCTGAGTTGGGATTTGATTCTATGTTTAAATATTTAACTAAGCATCTCGGTTACGGCGAAGACAGCGCCTATCGAAGACTTCAAGCTGCGAGACTTTTAAAACAAGTTCCGGCAGTCGCAGAAAAACTCGAAGAAGGTTCTTTGAATCTCACGCAGCTGACTCAAGTTCAAAAATGCATAAAACAAGAAATTAAAATAGGAAATCGAGTTGAAGCAGCAAAGACAGAGCAAATTCTGGAAGACATCCAAAACAAGTCGAGTTTTGAAACTTTAAAATACTTGGCGCAAGAATTTGATCAACCTATCCAAACTCACGAGATCAGAAAGCCACAACAAGACAACAGCGTAAGACTCGAAATTACGTTCAGCGAAGATCAAATGGAAATACTGGAGAAAGCAAAAAGCCTTTTATCCCACGTCCTCCCAGAAGGAAACTGGGCCGACTTGTTCACTCATCTTGCAAAGAAACACATCCAAAAGGAATTGGGAAAATCCAACCCAAATCAAAAATCTCCGAAAATGCTTTCCTCTGGCGCGCAGGAAGCGCGACAGAAAGGCCCTCCACGGATGGAGGACGGCCGCGCCATTGTCACAGCTGAACAAAGCGACAAATCAGCTCAAACCACGAACAAAACCGCGCTAACAAGAAACCCAGCGTCACCACAGAAGCGCAAGTATATCCAGCTCAAGATGAAAAGAGAGCTCCTAATAAATGCACATCACTGCTGCGAATATATAGAACCTAAAACCGGAAAGAAGTGCGATGGAAAATATCAACTTCAGATTGACCATAAAGTTCCACTGGCAAAAGGCGGAAGCAACTCTAGAGAAAATCTCAGAGTCTTATGCCGAACACATAATTTGCTCGCAGCCAAACAGTGGGGATTATCGAGATATTGAAGAAATCCGTGGTGAAGAAATCAATTAAAAAAATCAAGACGGGGAAGAGGGGCGCGACCACAAAAACACAAGGACGCTGCCGCAGATGACGGCGACGGAGATTTTTCCTAGGGAGGAGATTCGTTCATTCAGGAAAACTCCAGCGACCGAGGCCGCGATAAGAAGCGTCGCCATTATTTTTGCGCGGGTGCGGATGACGCCGTGGCGTTGCCAGTCCAGAATGAACGGACCTAAATGGCGTTGGCGCAGCAGCCACTGATGCCAGCGCTCTGAGCTGCGCGCGAAACAAAAAGCGGTCAGAAGCAAAAACGGTGTCGTTGGTAAAAGAGGCAGGAAAACTCCAATCACTCCCAAGAGCAGGAAAATCCAACCGAATACAAAATAAACCGTTCTTGCTGTCGCTTTTAACATAAAGCTATTTTAGCCAACTATTTCATCAAAAAACAGTCTGAATAAGCTCCCTTAAAATAAGCTTTAAAGCTCTGGGGCTTTCTTCTTACTTTCAAGCGGCGACAACAACAAATACAATGCGGGAACCACAAACAGAGTCAGCAAAGTCGAGACAATCGTTCCGCCGATGATCGATAAACCCATCGGGATGCGCGTTTCAGAACCGATGCCTCCGCCGACAACCAATGGCAGGGCTGCGGCGATCGTTGCAACCGACGTCATAAGAATCGGGCGCAGACGAACCGGGCAGGCTTCTAGCAAAGCTTTGCTGATGTCTTTTTCTCCGCGATGACGGAATTGGTTCGTAAATTCCACAAGCAAGATCGAATTCTTTTTGGCGATCCCCATTAACACGATCAAACCGATGAAGCTAAACAGGTTCAAGGAAATATCGAACATCCAAAGCGCGATCAATGCTCCCGTCACGCTGAATGGCAATGCCACCAAAACGGAAATAGGGTGGATGAACGAGTTGAACTGAATAGCTAAAATCAAGTAAGCGACCAAGATCCCCACCATCAAGGCGGAATAAAGGCTCTTAAATGATTCAGTAAATCCTGCAGAAGCTCCTTCTAAAGCGAAAGAGTAACCTACAGGAAGAATTTCTTTAGCAATGGCGCTGGCGCGATCCAATACGGATGCCTGCGATTGTCCCGGAGCCAAGTTGCCAAAGACCGAGATCGCTCTTTGGCGATTCACGCGGCTGATCCCTTGAATCGCGGCATCTTCTTTGATGTTCACGAGTTGCGACATGGGAATCAAGTTCCCGAAGTTATTGCGCACGTAGAGTTTTTTAAAATCTTCGGGCGTGCGAATTTGCTCTTCAAGAATTTTAAAGCGGATGTCGTAACGACGACCGTCGGCTGTGTAGCGGCCTTGGCGCAAACCGCCGACACCAGCAGCCAGAACCTGTCCCACGTCTTCAACAGAAACACCGCGATCGGCCATGGCTTTGCGATTTGGCGTTAAGACCAATTCAGGAATACCGGTTCGGAAATCCGTATCCAAGTCGACAGCCAATTTTTCTTTCTCTAAACGGTCCATCAGCTCTTCGGATTTTTGCAAAAGAATCTTCAAATCCGGACCGCGCAAGTTGATCGCCAAAGGATTTTGTCGGCCCGAAGCAAGATTCCGTGCAGAGATATCCCGCATGGTCACGCGAACACCTTTTATCTTGCGGAATTGTTCGCGCAGGTCATTCATGATTTGCGTGTGATTTTTCTCGCGCTCGGCACGTGGTTTTAAGGTGACGGGCATAAAGACTTGATTCACGTTGGAACCGCCGCCGCCTCCGCCGACGGAAACCATGAAGCCCAGAATGTTATCATTCTTCTTGAGGACTTCTTCAACTTCCTCGGCTTTGCGGCTCGTGGCTTCTAACGAAGTTCCCGGGGGCGTTTGCGCATTGACGATGATGATGTCTTGATCTTGCGCTGGTACGAACTCTTGACGGACTTTGGTGACTAGGAACAATGAGACAACAAAGAAAATCGCCGAAGAAATGACGATCAGATATTTCCAGCGAAGTGTTCCATGCAAAACTTTTTGATACTGATGCGAAAGCTTCTCGAACAAAACATCCAAGAAATGTTCAAGCTTTGAGATCTTCGGTTCGTTGCGCAAAAGAGCCGCCGCGCGCATCGGAGTGATCGTGACCGCTTCAAGAAGTGAGATCAAAACCGCCGCACTCATTGTGACGCCGAACTGGAAGAAGAATTTTCCGATCACACCATCCATGAAAACGACGGGCAGAAACACGGCCACAACCGCTAAGGTCGCCGCGATCGCCGCGGGCAGGACTTCTTTAGATCCATCCGAAGCCGCTTTGGCGGAGCCCTTACCCATGCGATAGTGACGCACGATATTTTCAAGCAACATAATCGCATCGTCGACCACAATGGAAATCGAAAGAGTCAAAGCCAACAGGGTGAAAAGATTTAAAGTGAATCCGGAAAAATAAAGAATGATAAACGTACCGACGATAGAGGTCGGGATCGAAAAAAGAATATTCACTGCCGCTTGAATACTTCCCAGGAAAAGGAAGCACACCAGGATCGTGATCAAAGCCGCAACCCAAAGTTTTTCAATGGTGAGATGAACAGTGGCTTCGGTCGAACGCGTGTAGTCCACATTCACGCGATAGTTAAATCCCGGCGGAAAGCGGTCTTTGATTTTGTCGAACTGATCGTGGACGGTCTTGGCAACGGTCACTTCGTTGGTGCCCCGCTGTTTACGGATGATCATCGACACCGCTTGTTTGCCGTCAACCCGCGCGACCCGGCGGATGTCGGAAAGGCCGTCCTCAACGATGGCAACATCGCGGATATAAATTTGCCGGTCGTGAATGCGCTGGCCGCCACGACGAAGAATCTGAATGCCGCCGACTTGATCGACGTTGGTCGCTTCACCAAGCCAGCGTACGCGCAACTCTCTTTGGCCCTCAGTGAATTGACCTGCGGCGCTTTCCAAATGTTGCTGACTCAAAGCTTCGACAACGTCGTTCACTGTCAGATAAAGCGCTTCGAGTTTTTTCGTATCAAGCCAGATGCGCAGATTGCGCTGACTGAATCCGCCGATGCTGACTTCGCCGACACCGGGAAGAAAGCGGATCTGATCAAGCAGATAGTTTTCAGTCCAGTTGAGCATTTCTCGCAAAGGAGCTTCACCGAAAACGGTGATAATGATGATGGGATCTTCTTCGGGATTTTGTTTGCGGATGGTCGGGGGATCCACATTCGGGGGCATGCGCATTTGCCCCAAGGCTGTTTGGACCTCTTGCAAAACCACGTCGACGTTGCGGTTGATGTCGAACTCGAGAGTCACTGAGCCCGACCCTTGTCGGGCTGACGAACGCATTTCTTTGATGCCTTCGATGGCAAGCAGGCGTTCTTCAATCGGATCGATCAATTCGGCTTCAACAACTTCAGGGGCAGCGCCTTCATAAGTTACGGACACACTGACGACGGGAAAGTCGACGTCGGGGAGTTGACTGATGCCCATACGGTTCATGCAAATCGCACCGAAAACAATCAAGGCAAACATGAGGACCCATGCGAATACGGGCCGGCGGATCGAAAGATCGATCAAATTCATAGCTGTGTTCCTCTCTAGTGAGGCTTATTGTTCGCAGGCTCCTTATAATCGGGCATAAGTTTTCCCCGATGGCACATGTAACAGGTCGACATAGGACCTTTTTTGCCGTCAAAGCCGTTTTCTTTCAGCATTTGAGTGAGCTTCATATGCTCTTTGCCTACTTTGAAGGACTTTTTGGAGCTGTCACGGAAGTTTTGGACATTATGGCATTCGGTGCAAGTCACGCCGAGTTCGCGAGAGATTGTGATCATTTGTTCGCGGATGTTCTCTTCTTTGGTCACAAACTTAGTGACCGACTCTGAATGAGCTTTCGGTAATAAAAGGAAAATCGCGAAGAGAATAAGGGCGGAGGTTTTTGAAGCGCGCTGCATAAAGGTAGTTTCTCTAAGACCTGTCCCGAGATCAAGAGTGACCCCTGTTCCTTGACTGCTTCTAGACTGAAGTGTACTTTTTGACATGCCCTTTCACTTGGAGTTTCAACATGAAAATTAAACACTGCGAGGACCTAAATACCCTCGTTTCTCTCAGCAAACGTCGCGGCTTTGTATTTCAATCGAGTGAGATCTATGGTGGTCTCGCAAGTTGTTGGGACTATGGACCTTTGGGTTCCTTGATGAAACTCAATGTGAAAAGAGCGTGGTGGAATGCCATGACAAGAAGAGCTGACATCGTTGGTATTGATGCGGCGATCTTGATGCATCCGATGGTGTGGAAAGCTTCCGGTCACGTCGACGGCTTCAGCGATCCTTTGGTGGATTGCAAAGACTGTAAAACTCGTTTTCGCGCTGACAACACGGACTCTTACATCAATGAAAAGAAATGCCCGAACTGCGGCAGCAAAAATCTTTCGGAAGAAAGAAACTTCAACTTGATGTTCAAGACGCACATGGGACCTTTGGAAGATTCTGCAAGCGTGATTTACCTCCGCCCGGAAACAGCGCAAGGTCACTTCGTGAATTTCCAAAACTGCCAACAATCTTCACGTTACAAAATTCCGTTCGGTATCGCGGCGATCGGCAAGTCTTTCCGTAACGAAATCACTCCGGGCAACTTCATTTTCCGTACACGTGAATTTGAACAAATGGAGATGCAATATTTCGTGAAGCCGGGCACCGACGAAAAGTACTTCGCGCAATGGAAAGAAATGCGTTGGAACTTCTATCTGAAGTACGGCATCAAGAAAGAAAACTTGCGCTTTAAAGATCACGATAAGCTTGCACACTACGCGAGAGCGGCTGTGGACGTGGAATACAAGTTTCCAATGGGCTTCTCGGAGCTTGAAGGTATTCACAATCGTTCCGACTTCGATTTGACTCAGCACTCGAAATTTTCTGGCAAAAACTTGGAGTACTTCGACGAAGCGAACAAAGAAAAATACATTCCTTACGTGATTGAAACAGCCGTCGGCTGTGATCGCCTGTTCCTGGCGTTCTTATGTGATGCTTACCGTGAAGAAATCACGACGGATGACAAGGGTCAGGAAGATACACGCGTGGTTCTGGGGCTGCACCCGGAAATCGCTCCTTATAAAGTCGCTATCTTGCCACTTTCTAAGAAAGAGGAGCTGACATCGATTGCGGATAAATTACGCGATCAGTTAGCGGAAGACTTCGATTGCACTTATGATGAAACGGCTTCTATCGGTAAGCGTTATCGTCGTCAGGATGAGATCGGAACTCCATTCTGTGTGACGGTGGATTTCGATACGATCAATGACCACGCGGTGACAGTTCGTCACCGTGACAGCATGGTTCAAGAGCGTATTCCTATGGCACAGTTGAATTCTTACGTCGCTGCAAAACTCAAAAGTTTTTAGTCCTTAGTTCTTGCAAAACCGCCTCCACAGAGAATTTCTGTGGAGGACGTTCCACGCCTCTCCGCGAACATATTGTTCAGAACGCTTCAAGAAATAATTAAGATTTTAATGTTTTCGTTCCGTGTCATTGTGCATTTCGCTTTGCAAACCTCTAGACCATGGTCTGTAATCTTCGATGATTGGAGGGGTATTACATGGAAAATCTAACAAAAATTGCATTGGCATTCGAACACGGTGGCTTCTGGATGTGGCCTATTTTGCTTATCCAGCTTGTGGCTATCGCGATCATCATTGAAAGAACTTACGCGTTGTTCGTACGTCGTAAGCTGACTCAAACGGCATTCGCTCTTGGTTTTGAAGAGTCTATCCGTCGCGGTGAAATGGACAATGTGATTGCAAAAGCTCAAGCGGCAACAGCGCAAAACCCAGTGGCTCGCGCGATCGCAGCAGGTGCTTTGGCAGCTCGTAACTTGGGTGGTAAAGAAGAAATCCAAGGCAAAATGGATGAAGTTCTTTTGGAAGAAAACGCACACCTTGATCACCGTACTGCGTTCTTGCAAATGCTTGGTAACGTTGCGACGTTGACAGGTCTTCTTGGAACGATCACTGGTATGATCAAATCTTTCGCGGCGGTGGCGTTTGCGAATCCTGCTGAAAAAGCATCTTTGCTTTCTGCGGGTATCTCTGAGGCGATGAACGCGACAGCTTACGGTTTGATCGCAGCGATCCCTGCGTTGGTTGGTTATGCAATCTTGCAAAACAGAGCGAATCGTTTGGCTGAAGATTTGAACCAAGGTGGACTTAAAGTTTACAACTGGTTGAGCTACTCCTACGACCCGATCACTTCATACCAAATCAAAACGAATAAGTCTGAGCGCAACGCTGAAGTAAACGCGTAATAGAGGCTATATGAAGCACTCTAAAAAGCATCTAGACTTTGAAGTGAACTTGATTCCGTTCATCGACTTGCTCTCGGTGTCCATCTGCTTTCTTTTGATTACAGCAGTGTGGCTCAATGTCGGTTCCATGAACGTGAAACAAGCCGTCGGCGGACAAGCGCAAGAGGATACTAAAAAGAGTCCTCTTGTGTGGATTCGCATGACGCCTGCGGGAGATTTGGATCTGGAAGTTCAACAGAGCTCTCTAGTTCCGGCGTCTTTGCGCAAGTTTCGCGTTTCTCAACTGGACAAAAAAGTGAATTACGAAGGTTTGGAGAAGGCTTTGACGAACTTGAAACAAGTTGAGCCGTCTTTGAATACCGGATTGATTCAGCCCACAGCTGCGACATCTTACGAAGAGATCATCGACGTGATGGACAAGCTTAAAAAGAGCGGAATGACGGATTTGGGAGTTTCTCCTTTATAGTGGGGGTTTTGTGATTTCTGATGGCATCTTAAAAAATTCAGTGCTGATGGGGACTCTCGAGGGGCACTCGATCATCAGTCCTCGTGGCGCTAAATTGAAAAGAAACATTGCCGCCGATCTACTTTTGACGGCGTTGATTGATGCTTTCTCTATTCTAGTAATCTTTCTTTTGATGAACTTCTCAAGTACCGGGGAAATTTTGATGATCGGTAAAAACCAAGAGTTGCCAAAGGCGCACTTGGCGGACGTTCTTGAAAGAAATCCTGTGATCAAAATCGACGACGGCAAATTGTACGTCGAAGATAAATTGGTGACTGCAAACACAATCACGGCTGAGCTTCTCGAGCTTCGTAAGAAGTATCAAGAACTTCATCCAGGGGAAGCGTTCCCTGGTATCGCCACCATCCAGGCCGATCGCCGGGTGAAGTACGAGTTCCTGAACCAGGTGATCCTGGGAATGAATCAGGCGGGTTACAGCGATATCAAATTTGCAGTTGTACTTAAGTAGTTAGAAGAGACAGAGGGGGTCTCGATGATGAAAAAAGGACTTTTAGTTTTATCTTTATCGGCGGGTGTGGCAGCGCATGCACAGAACGTCGCAACCGCGGGGACAACCCAAGATCTCCTAATTCAAAAATTGACTCAAGTGCAAGTAGGCTTGGCGCCGGCAGATCCTGCCCGCGTCGCGGTCCTTTTGCGTTTGGCCGATCTGCATGCAGAACGCGCGCGTCAGCTTTCCATGAAGGAACTGGCTGACGGTTGCGTGGTTTGTAAGGCGGGTGAAAAAGACCGTCAAAAAGCTTTGTCTTATTATTCTGAAGCGTTGACAAAAGTGTCCGCTTCTTCAGCAGCAAAAGTGCACTTGCAAATGGGGCACTTGTACGAACTGCAAGGTCAAAATGACCTGGCGGAAAAAAGCTATCTTGCGATGCTCAGCTCTTCGTCGTCTCCTGTCGAGATGGCCGAAGCCAATCTTTCTTTGGCTGAGATGGCATTTAGAAAATCAGATTTTACAAAAGCGGAAGCTCTTTACGGAAAAGTATTAGCGACAGAGGGTGCGAGCTCTCAAGGTTTGGCGGCTTATCGTAAAGCATGGTGTGCTTTCCGCATGAACAACTTGGATTCTTCACTGGTGCAACTTGAAGAGATTTTGAAAAATCCAAAACTTCAATCGCGTATGGCTTCCGACCGTGGTGTTGCGGACCCGCAATTCCTTGAGGAGGTTTCCCGTGATATGGCCACTTTCATGGCGGCTCGTGGAATCAAAGACGGTGATGCGGAAAAATTGTATTCTCTTTCTCCAGAGGCGTTCAAACTTCAACAAGTGACATTGTTGGCGCGTGAAGGTCTGCGTTTGGGACAAAAAGAAGCCACATTGAAAGTGTGGGACTTCGTTTATCAAAAACAAGCGGATGCTAAAGGCCGTTTGGAAGCGCAAGTGCGTATGGCGCAATTGCACTTTGATCTTAAAAATACGGCGGCGGCTGCAAAAGCTTACCAAATGGGTCTTTCTCTTTGGGGCGCGACAGACTGCACGCTTTCTTCTTGCGAAGAATCGGCAAAAGGCTTGCGCCAATTCGTTGTCGGTTGGAACCGTATCGAAAATGCGAAACCAAGTGCTGAGCTTTTGACGGCTTACGACGAATATTTCAAAGTTTTCTCTGATGATGAAGATATGTACGTTTGGGGCGCGCAGGCAGCGGCACAAGCGAATCAATATGCTCAGGCTGCGACTTGGACAGCGTTGGCGAATAAAGTGATCTTGGCAAAATACCAAGGTGAAAAAGACGCTGCTCAACAAAAAGCGCTGGCTGAGAAGTTGGAAAAAAATCTTCTTTTGGGTATCGAAAATGCCGAGAAGTCCAAAGACGAAGCGCTTTTGGCTTCTGCACAAGAAGACTACTTGCAAAAGTCCGTTCTTAAACAAAAGACTTTCGATGTTCAGTATCAAAAGGCTTACGCTGTTTACCAAAAAGGAAACTATCCTGTTGCGGCCGAGCAGTTAAGACAATTGGCTGTTGAAGGCAAAGGTCCTCGCCAAATTCAAATTCAGGCGGCGGAACTTTCTTTGGATGCGTTGGCAATTCTTAAAGACGACGCGCGCATCCAACAATGGGCTTCTGACTACGCGACAAAATTCGCTGATAAAAAAGCGGAATTCCAGCACGTTCAGCAGAAGTCGATCCTGACTCAATCCGCGAAATTGGCGGCGGCACAACCAGACCAAGCTTTGGCGGCGTTGGCTAGCTTCTCTCCGGCGGCGGCGAGTGCGGAAGACAGAAAAATCTACTTGAAAAATAAAATCTTGCTCAACGAAAAATTGAACAAGATCACAGAAGCTCGCGTGGCGGTTGAAGACCTTCTGCGGGAAACGACATTGACGGCGGAAGAGCGCGAATTCGCGTTGGGCCGTAAAGTGTGGTTTGCTGAATTGGAACTTGATTTCGCAACAGCTTTGAAAGCGGCGGAACAAATGCAATTCGGCTCTCTTTCTCAAGACGAAAAAGTGTTGAAGCTTGCACTTTATTCGGAGCTTGCTGATAAAGATCCTAAAAATTACTACTCTCAATACTTGAAGCAATCTAAGGACGCTGAAAAGAAAGCCTTGATTGCGACGCAGTTGATTCGTTTGTCGAAATCTCCGGTGAAAGATCTTGAGACGTACAAACCTTACTTCAAAGACAACGCAGGTCTTTTTGCCCGTGCTTCTTTGGAAGTGTACGGCATGACTGGCGATAAAAAAGTTCTTGAGAAAGCTTTGAAAGAAAAAGGCTCGAACAAGCAAGACGCTTTTGTAATGATCGAAAAGATCATGATCCTGGGCGATGTGAAAGCTTTGGAAGCGCAAGTGGCCGCTCATCAATTGGATACGAAAAACCAAAACACAATTGCCTCCAGCTTGAAAGCGCGTGTGAAGCTTCTTGAAAAAGTCGATGCGTTGGCAAACCGTGCGATCGCTTCCGGCGATTTCTCTTCTCAATTGTTGGCTTTGCAATTGGTCAGCAAAGAAAACTCTCGTTTCTATAACGAAGTGTTGTCTTTGCCGATGCCTGCAGGTTTGACGCCTGAACAAGAAAGCGAATACTTGACGATCTTGTCGCAACAAGTGGCTCCGAACCAAAACACGGCGACAATGGCCGATGCGAAGTTGAAAGAGTTCTGGGAACAGAAATCCACTTTGGATTCATACAAAGCGTTCTCTACGCAAAACTCCGAGTGGGCGAAATATATCGTTGAAGAAGTGAACGCTGTGGCGGCGGTAGCTCCGGAAGCGCAAAAAGCTTCATGGACAGCTTTGGCAGCGGATATCAAGGCCAGCGAAATGAGCCAACAAAAGCCAAGTTTGGCGGAGTTGGAAAAAGCGCGCACGAATTTGAAACAAAATCCATTTGCAGCGGCTGCGATTCAAGAGGCTTTGACTCTTGAGAAAAAAGCGCAACGTAAGAGCATGGTGGAATATCTTGAGTCTCGTTTGGCGTCTTTAGAAAAGAAAGACAGTGAAGTGAAAGGAAACCAACAATGAAATACATCCTATTGATGATTTTATCTGTGGTGGCAGTTTCCGGAGCGCACGCCGCTCCTGAAAAGAAAAATGCTCAGAAAGATATGAACTTCGAAGACCTTTTGGTCAGCGGTCAATATCACTTCTCTGACGAAGCTGTGACGACAGTCGAAGAGGACAAAGTCCTTAACAGCTTGATCGGTGTAAGAACAGACTTCAAAGATCGTATGAAGCAATCAGCGACTTTGGGTGAGGTGAAGGGCAAATGAATCTAAGACTTATATTAGAAGACAATGCAGGGAACATCACTCGTCAGATTCCGGTCACGGAAAAAAAGGCGCAGTTGATTCAGCGTTTTGATACAAAACGTTTGGAAGTCGTGACTGACACGTCTCTTTTGACAAAAGAGAAAATCAAGTTTTCGAAAATTGCGGATCTTGATTTCGACGAGATGAAGAATCAGAAAGTCGCTTTGGGCAACTTCGGAACTCTTCGTCTTGTTAAAGAAATCACGGCTGCGGTTCCAACAGACGGTTCCGTTAAAGAAGATCAAAAGAAAGACCTCAAAGCTTCCATCCTTGTGGCGGTGGCTTTGTTCATTCTTTTAGTGTCTATCATTCAATTGGCGCCTCGTGAGAGCGTGAAAATGAATGAAGAGTTGAAACAACAAGTTGTTAAAATCGTAAAGACCAAAGAAATGAAAGCGCGCACGGTGACGCCGACATCGAACATGATGGCGGATCAAACAGCGACAAAGATGCCGACAAAAAGAGCGGAACTTGTTAAACGTTCCGGTGCTTTGGCGGCTTTGGGCAGTCTGCGCTCAGGCAAACAACGTGGTGGTTTGAACCTTGGTGCTGTGAATACAACAGCGGGCGTAGGTCTTGGCGGCACCGGCGGCAGCGGTGGCGTGCAAACATCTTTGTACGGTAAAGGCATCACATCAGCTCCTTTAGGACCTGGTGCAAACATCGCTGGTGGCGGCGGTTACGGAACTAAAGGTAAAGGCGGTGGCCAAGCTGGTTACGGAAGTCTTTCCTTAGTTGGTTCTGCAGGCGGCGCTCCGGTACCACTCGGTGCGGAAGCGGAAATTGCACAAGGTTTGGATCGCGCGCAAATCGACGAAGTGATTCGTCGTAATCTTGGTCAGGTTCGTTTCTGTTACGAACAAGCTTTGCAAGGAGCTCCAAGTTTGAGTGGTCGTGTGGCGATGGGTTTCACTATCGGTGCTAACGGCCTTGTTAAATCCGCAGCGGTGGAGAGTTCTTCAATGGCCAACAAAGGCGTTGAAGACTGCATCACAATGCGTTTGAAAACTTGGAAATTCCCACTGCCACAAGGTGGCGTGGATGTAAAAGTGACTTATCCGTTTGTATTACGTCGTCAAGGTCAGGGGTAAAAAATGAAATCAATGCTAGTATTATTTGCCAGCATCATGTTCTTAACTGCATGTGAATTGCAGCAAGATCCGCTAACAGGCGCCAGCGATCAAGTTCGCCAAGGTGTTCCTCCAGCGACTGGAAAACCGGTTGCGGCGAAGCCTCTTCCTAAAGAAGCTTTGCAAATCGATACGCCACTTTTGGTAAACGGCCGTGTCGGTCAACCTGTTGAGTTTAAAATCACAGGCCGCGTGATGACGGGTGACGATCAACCATTCACAATCACAATCGACAACTTGGCGGATTTCCCAGGCGCGACTTATGACGCTGCGACGGGTGATTTCAAATGGACGCCGACAAAAGCGGCCGTAGGAAGCTTCCCAAGCATGGAGCTTTCTTTGCGCATCACTTTGGCGACAGAAATCACTCCGAAAAGCCCCACGATCTCTATCGAAAGAAAGACGATCTCTTTAGTGATCGTGAATTCTTACTCTAAGCCGATTATCAACACGGTGACAGGTCCTTCCACTTTGATTGGTGGTCAAAGACACACGTTCGATTTCACAATGGAAGATATCGACGCTTTGAGCGTGCAAGATGTTTCGGTCATGGCTCGTGACTGCGCAGGATCTTACAACGACTCCATCGGTCACTTGGTGGAAGTGAAGGATATCAAAGCGACAACAACGCCAAATAAGTACGAAGGTAAAGCGATCCTTGATCTGCAAAACTCGGCTTTGAGCAGCACTCTTGTGAGCGGTTCTTACTGCTTTACATTGGCGGCAGTTTCTAAGCACGGTGTTGTTTCTGATCTTTACAAAAGAGACTTCTATATCGACGCTCTTTTGAAAAAATCACGCTTGAGCATGGAGTTGGCTCCGGTTCTTGTAAAAGGTGAAAAAATGCGTATCGCGTTCTCCATCTTCGATCCAACGGGCAACGCTGAAGTCAGCTTGAAGTCTATGGACGATTTGGCGGCGCAACTTCCAGGCAGCTCATTGGCTTGTAAATCAGATTGGGGCTCTCGCTTCCAATTGAACTGCCAAGGTTTGATCGATACAACAGGCGCATCCGTTGTTGAGAAGGTTTACACTTTCAACATCGTGACTGAAACAACAGCGTCTCGCTCTACTCAAAAAGTAATGACTGATCACGTTCTACGCGTGAACGTAAAGGCGGCTCCATGAAATCTTTAGGTCTTATCTTTGCTCTCTTCGCTTCTTCTGTTGCCTTTGCGCAGGTAGAACAAGAATTGGATTCTTTCGGTGGTAACCAAGCTTTGTACGAAAAAGCGAAAGCTTTGAATCCGGAAGTTGAAAACGAAGTGGTGCAAAACCGCTTTATGACTCGGACAAACCGTTTTGAAATCGCGCCAGAAATGGCCGGTGTTTTCGGTGGCGACTCTTACAACAACACAAACAACGTGGGCGTGAACGTTCACTACCACATCAATCCGACTTGGAGTGTGGGAGTGAAGTACAGCTACTCTTTCAACGAATTGACTCCGGAAGGAAAGTCGATGGTTGAAAAAGCCAACCAAGCGGCAGCGGCGAATCCGAAAGATCCTTCTTACTTGTTCCCGCAAGTTGTTTATCCAAAGTCTGAGTTGCTAGGTCTTGTGAACTGGTATCCGATTGTGGGTAAATTGAGCTTCGGCAAATGGGGTGTTGCTCACTTCGATACCTATTTAACTGCAGGCTACGGTCAGATGGAACTTTCTAATGGTTCGTCTCCGGCAGCAACTGCGGGTTTGGGTTTGGGCTTCTGGGTGAATCGTAATTTGACGACACGCCTTGAGTACCGCGTTCAGCAGTACACAGCAGAGTACTATCAAAAAACTGAAAACTTGATGACAAGCGTTGCCTCTGTGCAAGTAGGTTGGATGTTATGATGATCGTTAAATCATTGGCTGTAGCTTCATTGCTTTTGGGATCTCAAGGGGCGTTTGCAGAAGACGACCTCATGAACATCCTTGAGGGCAAAACAAGCTCTGCAGCCGCACAATTCGTTGAAAGCGAAGAAGTGGCAAAGCTTAAAAAAGCGGTGAATCCTTCTTCAGCAGAACAAAATATTTTCTTCCAATTCCTCGTTGAAAAGAACTACGAAAAAGCTTTGTTTCAATGGAGCACGGCTTTTAACGGTTCGGCGTTTCAGACGACAGAAACAGGCAAAGCTCTTGAAGCTTTCTTGAATTACAAAAACGGTTTGAAGCTGACAGGCGTTGAAGCTCTTCTGGCGATTCAAAATCCGCAAAAGATCGACAACACTGTGATCAGCTTGTGGAAAGAGAATCTGAACGACAAAGACCCTGTATGGGGTATGGCACAAGTCACTTGGAATCCTTACTGGACACAAGTGTTCGGTGTTGGCGCTGAGATGGCGGTTCTTCTGCAAAAAAGCTATGTCTCTGAAGATATTGCCGCTTTGACAGAACTTATTAAAAAAACGCCGGTCGATTCTAAAGAACGCGCGATTTTGCAATGGCAATTGGTTTTGAACCTTGGTATTCGCGGGGACTCAGCGAAAGCCGCGCAAGTTTTGGCGCACTTGATGAAAGTAAAGAACAACCCGATTGATCAAGATCTTATGACTTTGACAGCGGGCCGTTTGCTTTACCAAAACGGTTTCTTGGACGCTTCTTTGAAGTATTACGAAAAGATTTCTAAGAAGTCTGATTACTGGTTCCAAGCGCAAGAAGAGATGGCTTGGGCTTACATGAGAAAAGGTGAGCCGCAAAACGCGTTGGCAATCACAAAAACTCTGACTTACCCGCACTTCAAAGGCTGGGTGGGTATTGAGTCTTATCTTTTGAACTCGTTCAGCAGTTTGAAAGTGTGTGATTATCCAAGCGTATTGAGCACGATGAAGTCTATTAAAGGCCAATTCGGCGAGCACTTGATCGCTCTGGAAAAATTGAGCGTGGACGCGCATCAACCGGCTGTAGCGAACTTGATGAAAGCTTTGAACGAAGGCGCTGTTTCGACAGCGAAGTTGGGTAAAGAAGCGCATCAGTTGCCATCAGTCGCGTCGAAAGACGAAGTTTTGACATTGCTTGTGAAACGTCACGGTTACTTGATGAAAGAATCCGAGATCGCGGAGCAGCTTTTTGCCAAATCTTTGACGTTCGGAAACTTGCAAGGTCAATTCGAGACTTTGAAAAACCAAGTGGCGACACGCGCACAGATGACTCAAGGTGCGGGCTATCAACGTGTTCAGGATCTGGCGAAAGCGGAACTTGAGGACTCAAAACAAGTGATGCAGCGTTTGCGCATCGTGGAAGTTGAGATGATCCAACAAGTGGACTCTGCAGCGAAATTCTTGAAGCACGCCGGTGTTTCTGAAGCTAAAAAAGGCACAACAGGTTCTAAAGATAAATTTGCGATGAACTTTGCCAACGACAAAGAAATTTGGTTCGACGAACTTTCAAATTTCAAAGTCGATGTGAACAAAGGTTGCGCTAAGAGGGAGTAGTCATGAACGCAGTAGTAAAAGCTTTTAGTTTCGTGATCGCTCTCGCTGTTGTGGCAGGTTGCTCTTCGGAGTCCTCCACAAACATGCTGACTCCAAAAGGCGTTATCCCGAAAGAAGAAGTCTCTGAAAAACCAAAAGACTTCACGGTATTCACTCCGAAGGTTGATATCTTGTTTGTGATCGACAGCTCGGGCAGTATGGATTTTGCGCAACAAAATTTGAGCCGCAATGCTTTCCAGTTTGCTGATGCGATCTCAAAGGTTTCTTTCCTTGATTACCATATTGGTGTGTTGACGACGGATATGGATGACTGCCGTGACCATTGCGGTCGTTTGGTGGGTTATCCAACTTACGTTGAAAAATCGACAGTGGACAAGGTCGGTATTCTTTCCCGTAAAATGCTTGTCGGCACAAACGGAAGCGCGTCTGAAGAAATGTTCGGACCTGTTGTGGCAGCTTTGTCTCCGGGGCTAGAGAACAGTTTCAACAAAGGCTTCTACCGTCAAGACGCGTTCTTGGCTGTGATCTTCATCACGGATGCGAAAGATCAGTCGAATTATTCTCCCCAAGATCTTCTGCACTTCTTGAATACGAAGAAAGCCGATCCAAATCGCGTTTTGGGTTACGGTGTGATCCGTACTCTAGCAGAGGAACAAATCTGTGATTCTTCCGAAGACTTGGATTCAAAACTGGAAGAGTTCCTGGCATCTGTCGTTAACGGCGACAAAATGCAAAAGAATATTCTGAGTCTTTGTACTCCGGACTACGGCGTGAAATTGGCGGAGTTCGCGAAGGACATTATTCGCAGAACGGCAGGCGCGGTAAAGTTGAACCGCGTTCCCAATGAAAAGACGATCAAAGTTTCTTACGGCACGCAGGTGATTCCAAACAGTTTGACGAAAGGGTGGGTCTACCAACCTTCAACAAACTCAATTCTTCTTTCTGAAGGCATTGAATGGGTGGATCAGGGGCCAAACGTTGGACTCGCTATCGACTTTGAAGCGATCGACGTCAAAGACTAAGAAAAAGGTACCAGGTGCCTTTTTTCCCACGCAAAAAAAGGGCTTCTTACGAAGCCCTTTTTTATTTCCTAGTAAAGATAGATAAATTCGGGAGACGCATTCACGTCACGATAGACGATTCCCGTAACCATGTCTCCCGGTTTCACGTTGCATGAAGTGATCACGCCGAAAGAACTCACCTCGTCGATATCAAGAGGACATTGATAAGAAGGGTTGAGCTGCCATGCTCCTGTCCACGCCAGTTTCACACGGCATTGACCGTTTTCAAGAGATTCAACTGACGCAGCCGTTGCGATCATTTGCGCTTCCAACTGTGTGCAAGCATAAGCAGAAACTGCTGAATTTGAGAGCAAAACAGCCATAGCAATCACGAGCTTTTTCATGGATTTTTCTCCTCTTTTTTAAAGATGGCTCCTTGTAGCACAGGCGGGCGGCGAAGTTCTTTAAGAATCCGTTAGTATTGGGGAAGCGAGGAAAACTTACCTAAGTGTCGAATAAATAAAGTGATTTTGCAGAGCTTGTGGACAAGGTTTGGTTCGAGCAGAGACTCTAATAACTCATCGCGAAGGCTGCTCGAAATATTTCATTGATATTAGGCACTTAGCAATGTTTTATAGGGGATAGTTAGGACAGCAATTTTACTTTTCTGGAGGGAGACTTATGCACCAGAATGTAAACACGGAAAAACAATCATCAACTTCCACGATTCCGCAAAAGTTCGTGTACTTCTTTGCGGCGGGAGAATCTGAAGGCAATGCAGGAATGAAGAACATTCTTGGCGGTAAAGGTGCGAACCTCGCTGAGATGACGTCTCTTGGAATTCCGGTACCTCCAGGCTTTACAATCTCAACTGAAATCTGCACGCACTTCTATGAAGCCGGCGGCAAACTTCCTGAATGGGTTCGTCCTGCAGTGACTGCGGCGATGGCAAAGGTGGAAGCAAAGATCGGCAAAAAATTCGGTGACGTGAGCAACCCTCTTCTGGTTTCAGTTCGCTCAGGAGCCCGTGCTTCAATGCCAGGTATGATGGACACGATCCTCAACTTGGGTTTGAACGACCAAACGGTAGAAGGACTTGCGAAGTCTTCTAACAATCCACGTTTTGCGTGGGACTCTTATCGTCGTTTCATCCAAATGTATTCGGATGTTGTGATGGGTATGAACTCGTCTCTTCTTGAAGTGACACTGGAAGATCTTAAAGAAGAAAAACACTACAAGCTTGATACGGACATGACTGTCGACGATTTGAAACTTCTTGTGAAGAAGTTCAAAGACCTTGTTCACCAAATGACAGGTCAATCATTCCCGACAGATCCTTGGGAGCAATTGTGGGGCGCGGTTTCCGCTGTATTCCACTCTTGGAACACACCTCGGGCGATTACTTACCGTGAACTTCACAACATCCCAGCAAGCTGGGGAACGGCTGTGAACGTGCAATCAATGGTCTTCGGTAATATGGGTGATGATTCTGCAACGGGTGTAGCGTTTACACGCAATCCATCGACTGGTGAAAAAGCATTCTTCGGTGAGTTTTTGATCAACGCTCAAGGTGAAGACGTTGTGGCGGGTATTCGTACTCCGCAACCGATTACAAAAGTCGCGGCGGCGGCAGCGGGAGTGCCATCTTTGGAAGAAGCTTTACCGCAAGCTTACGCGCAACTTGTTGATATTTACAAAAAACTTGAAGCCCACTACCGCGACATGCAAGACATCGAATTTACGATTGAGCGTGGCGTTTTGTGGATGCTGCAAACTCGTAACGGCAAAAGAACAGCGGCTGCCGCTTTGAAAATTGCCTGTGACATGATCGACGAAAAGTTGATCACAGAAGAAGAAGCATTGCTTCGTCTTGAACCACAAGCTTTGGACCAGCTTCTGCATCCGACCTTGGATCCAAAAGCGCAAAAAACTTTGTTGGCGAAAGGTCTGCCAGCGTCTCCAGGCGGCGTGAACGGTCAAATCGTATTCACATCTGAGGAAGCGGTCGAGTGGAAAGAGCAAGGTAAGAAAGTTATTCTTGTGCGTATTGAAACTTCTCCTGAAGACATTGCCGGTATGGTGGCAGCTCAGGGGATCTTCACAACTCGCGGTGGTATGACGTCGCATGCGGCGGTGGTCGCGCGCGGTATGGGTAAATGCTGTGTCGCTGGTTGCGGCGAAGTCGAAGTCGATTATCGCAACGAAACGATGAAAGTGAAAGGCTACGTTCTTAAGAAGGGCGATGTGATCACTTTGGACGGTTCAACGGGTGAGGTGTTCCTTGGTGAAGTTAAAACCATCGAACCAAAACTTGACGGCAACTTCGAACGTATCATGAAGTACGCGGATCAAGTGCGTAAATTAAAAGTTCGCACGAATGCGGATACTCCGAAAGATGCGCAAACAGCGCGTAACTTTGGGGCGGAAGGAATCGGTCTTTGCCGTACAGAGCACATGTTCTTCGGTGCGGATCGTATCGATGCCGTTCGTGAAATGATCATTGCTGACAATAAAACAGAGCGCGAAAAAGCGTTGGTTAAACTTTTGCCAATGCAAAGAGACGACTTCTATCAACTCTTCAAAATCATGGACGGTTTGCCAGTAACAATTCGTCTTTTGGATCCTCCTCTTCACGAGTTCGTTCCGCACACGGATGAAGAGACCAAAGAGTTGGCGAAACGTTTGGATACGGATTATGAACGTCTTCGCTCTAAAGTGAAGTCTTTGCATGAGTTCAATCCAATGCTAGGTCACCGTGGTTGCCGTTTGGCGATCACATATCCAGAGATCTATCAAATGCAAGTGCGCGCGATTGCAGAAGCGGCTTGCATGTTGATCGGTGAAGGCAAAAAACTAACTCCGGAAATCATGATTCCGCTTGTGGCGACGGATAAGGAATTGAATATCCTGCGCCATCTTGCGATCAATGAAGTTAAAAAAGTTCAGGCAGAGAAGAACGTAAAGTTCGACTACCTTGTCGGTACAATGATCGAGCTTCCTCGTGCGGCGATCACAGCAGACGCTATTGCTGAGCACGCGGACTTCTTCAGCTTCGGAACGAACGATTTGACTCAGACAACGCTGGGACTTTCTCGTGATGATTCCGGTCGTTTCCTGGGTTCATACGTGTCTTCCGGCATTTTGCCGAAAGATCCGTTTATGTCGATTGATCAAGTGGGCGTGGGCTCTCTTGTTAAAACGGGTACAGACCTTGGCCGTCGTACAAAACCTGACTTGAAAGTCGGTGTGTGCGGTGAACATGGTGGTGATCCGGATTCAATTGAGTTCTTCCACCGCGTAGGTTTGGATTACGTTTCTTGTTCTCCATTCCGCGTGCCAATTGCAAGATTGGCGGCAGCGCGCGCGGCTTTGATGGGCAAGAAAATTCACTAGTTCTTAAAAGGTGCCAGGTCCTGTTTCTTGTTCGAACGCGTCAAGAAACAGGACCTGGCACCCACGACCGCCCTGGCGTTCATTCAGATCTCCCACAAGCTTAGGTCCTTTATCGGAGAGGAGCTGACTCCAGATCAGTGAACCAAAAAGATAAGAGCGCGCTCCTTCAGGCCATGTGGGTATCACTTCGTTGGCTTGGGCGATGTCGTAGCTAAGGAAGGTTTGTTCATCGACCATCGCGCGAATCGTCGCATCTTGAAAATAAGAGCGCAGCCGCCCATGCCGGCTCAGACGCGTCTCCATTTCGACCGCAAGCCCTTCTTTCCACCATTGTGGCAAAAGAATATTCGGTGCGATGATGTTTCCAAAAATGGAACGCAAAGGCTTCATCACTCCGTTCGCCGGTTCAAAATTGAGAATATGAGTGTATTCGTGCGCTAGAAGTTCAAACGCCCAATCGCCTGTATCTGCGAGACTCTCTTCAGGTCCCGGCAAAACCGGGTAAGCCATAATGTGCGGATATGGGATTCGTGTGGCATACCCGTTTGTGATGTCGGTTTTGTCGTTTATAATAACGACTGTCTTTTCTGGAAGTGAGTGAAAGTAAGCTCGCAGCTCGGAGTAGGCTTTCTCTAATTTTTCAGCGTAAAGGAGACCAAGGTCCTGCTGCTTGGCATTAAAAATGATTTCGAAGTGAGGCGTCTTGAGAGTCTTCCATTCCAGCTCGGGAGGAACTTCAAGTTGCGCGCGTGATACGAGAGAAAAAAAGAGAATTGAACAGAAAAATAGAAAGCTGTGACTCAGATGTTTTTGCATAAATTCTCAAAGCCGTACAGCAACGCAACATCAATTCGGAAATCAAAAGTTTGACAATGAGCTGCTATAAATTAAAGTTTTTATTTGTAAATGATAACTATAGGATCTTCATAGGAGGACATCATGCTTCGTAAATTAGCTCTTGGTCTTGTTGCTTGCGCCCTAGTTGCCGGTTGCAAAGGAAAACAAACTCAATCTGACCAATCCATCGAAACAATGCCAGCAGGCGGACAACAGTCTACGGCTATCGACTCTGCTCCATTGAGCTATGATCCAATGGGATCTGACTCTGGAAAAATTGCGGGTCTTGTGACAGTTCACTTCGGTTATGATAAATCGAGCCTTGATGCTTCCGCGAAAAAAGATATCGCGACAAACGTTGAGTGGATGAAAGCAAATCCATCAGCTAGAGTGCAAATTGAAGGTCACTGCGATTCTCGTGGTACAATCGAGTACAACGTAGCATTGGGTGAAAGACGCGCTAATGCAGTTAAAGCTTACATGGTCAGCCTTGGAATTCCTTCTGAGCGTTTGAGCGTGATCAGCTACGGTAAAGAAAAACCTATCGAGATGGGTGACACTGAAGCAGCATGGGCGAAAAACCGCCGTGCGAACTTTGTTCCTGCTCAGTAATTTTTTAGTTAAGAAAGGGTGCGAGTGAGACTCCAAAGAATTTTCATCGGAATTTTACTTTTCACGGTGATCGTTGGTTGTCAAACAGTTCCCGCACCCATTGAGGACTATTCCCTCGCGCGAGCCGCTTTAGATGCGGCTCGTTCCGTTCAAGCGGCTCGACATTCCCCCGGTTACTGGCATCAGGCGGAGGAAGCTTATCGTAAGGGCCGCATCTATTTTGAAGATCGTGATTATTCTAAAGCCAAAGAACAGTTTGTCCGTGCGCGAATGGCGGCGGAAAAAGCTGAAAACTCAGCGCGTTTGATTCGTCAAAAAACGGGAGATATTTTATGAAGTTGATCATCGTCCTTGCCTCTACGGCACTTCTTCTTACGGGATGTTTGAAAACGCGCAATGAAGTTCGGGAAAACGAGCAACGCCAGGTGATGCAACAGCAAGTGGTCACTTTGCAAAGATCCAATGCTGACGTGTCCAACCGTTTTGCCGATCTTGAAGAACAAATGCGCCATCTTAATGGCCGTGTCGACGTGGTTGAAAACCGCGTGGGCCAAAACACTTCTGGTGCAGAAAACGCCTTGAAATCGGCGCACCAACAAAACGCCGAACTCAACCAGAAGGTTCAACTGTTGCAAGAAGCTCTGACGAAAATGGAGAGCCAGATTTTCGCACTGAACGCTCAAGTGAATGCTTTAAACGCCGCAAAAGCCGCGGATACAGCGGAAAGATCCGCGCGTTCAGCAAAGAAAAACGTCTATGAAGTGGCCGAAGATTTCTTTGACAAGAAAGACTGGAAACAGGCGATCTTGAATTATCAGAAATACCGTGACGACAGCCCGAAAGGTTCAAAGTTCGCGGATGCGACTTATAAAATCGGAGTTTCCTTCCAAGAATTAGGGATGCGCGACGAAGCAAAGACCTTTTACGACGAAGTTGTGAGTAAGTTTCCAAAATCTGAAGAGGCTCGTCGTGCTAAGATACGCCTCAAAGGAATGAAAAAATAATCCGTGATTGAACGTGTTCTTTCTATTGAAACCAGTTGTGATGATACCTCTGTCGCGATCGTAGATCGTCACGGGTTGGTACACTCTGTCGTTTCCGCCTCGCAAGATCTGGAACATGAACTTTACGGAGGGATTGTTCCTGAAATCGCTGCTCGTAATCACTCCATCGCTTTAATTCCTCTTATTGAAGAAGCTTTTAAAAAAGCCGGTATGAACTGGAATGACGTGCAAGGTATCGCCGTCACCAATCGTCCTGGTCTGGTCGGAGCTTTGATTGTTGGTCTCGTGACGGCAAAATCTTTGGCGCAAGCGAAGAAGCTGCCGTTCCTGGGTGTGAATCACTTGGAAGGTCATCTCTTAGCGCCTTTTTTGAAAGACGCCCAGCACGCTCCGCCGGAAGATTTCGGTTATCCTTACGTGGGACTTGCAATCAGTGGCGGTCACACCAGTCTTTATCAAATTAAAGGCCTGGGTGAATATCGCATTTTAGGCGCGACGAAAGATGATGCTGCCGGCGAATGTTTTGATAAATTCGCGAAGATGGCGGGCCTCGGTTTTCCAGGCGGTGTGCGTGTGGATCAACTTGCGAAAACGGGAAATCCAGAAGCTTTCGAATTTCCCCGCAGCATGATTCACGACGACACTTTTGATATGAGCTTTTCAGGTTTGAAATCCGCAGGGCAAAGAATGATCGAGCAGTTGGGACCGGAACTTGTGCAAGAACAGCTTCCTGATTTATGCGCTTCTTTTCAAGAAGCCATCGTCGATGTCCTGATAGCAAAATTAGACAGAGCCGCAAAAGTATTCCGCTCGCAAAGAGTCATTCTAACCGGGGGAGTGAGTGCGAACTCGCGCTTGCGTGCCCGTGCGGAAGAATGGGCTCAGAAAAAGGGTCTGCGTTTGGTGATTCCTCCTCTTCGTTATTGCACAGACAATGCGGCGATGGTCGGTTACGTCGGCGCACTTCGTATGGCTCGCGGTGAATTTTCAAATATTGATCTCGGCCCTTCTCCTCAAGCACTTGCATCGGATTTTAAATGAGCCAAGCCAGAGAACGTTTAGAGAAGACTCTCCAAGAGTTGGGGATTCTTGCGAAAAAATCTTTAGGACAGAACTTTCTTGTCAGTGATAAAGTCATCGAACGCATTATCATGCAGGTGAAAGAGTTTGCTCCCGAGCAACTCGTTGAAGTGGGGCCAGGCCCCGGCGCTTTGACATACTTTCTGCGCCAAATGAATCTGCCGTTGCAGTTGATCGAACTTGACCGCGAAATCGCGGCTTACTGGCGCGAACAGGGATTGCCGGTTATTGAAGAAGATGCTTTGCGCCTGGATTGGTCGCAGTTTTACTCCGACAAAAAATTAGTTTTCGTCAGCAATCTTCCGTATCAGATTTCGTCCAGCATCGTGATTGAGCGTTCGTTGGAAGAAAACGGGCCGCAGCATATGGTGCTGATGTTTCAAAAAGAAGTGGCGCAAAGAATTCGTGCGGCGGCAAAGACCGAGCATTACGGACTCTTAAGTGTGATCGCGCAGACTTTCTGGAAAACCGAAATGGTGACAGAGGCGGGGCCTCGCGACTTCTTGCCGGCACCCAAAGTGGCCAGCCGGGTTTTGGCTTTTTCCAAGATTCCGAGCGAAGTAAAAAACCGCCAGGCCTTTCTTACATTTGTAAAGGCAGGATTTGCTCAGCGCCGAAAACTGCTCAAATCAAATTTATCTGGTCTTTTGCATCAAAAAAAGCTAACTGAAGAGCAGCTTATTGGCTGGCTGGCCGAGCTGGGTTTCAAAGAAACGGCTCGCGCTGAGGAACTCAGTCCCCAACAGTTTGTGAAGTTGTACAAGCACTTCGGATTTGAAGCATGAGTATTTTGATTGTTCAAGAGAACAAAAAAGCCCGATTCGATTATACGATCGTAGAAACCTACGAAGCGGGGCTTGTGCTTATGGGCAGTGAAGTGAAGTCTTTGCGTAACAAAGACGTGCAGCTCAAAGATTCATATATTTCCTTTCGTGGCGACGAGGCCTTCTTGCAGAACGCGCACATCGCGGAATACAAAGCTTCGAGTTACAACAATCACGCGCCCGAGCGTCTTCGTAAACTGCTTTTAAATCGTAAAGAATTGGAAGAGATTTACGGAGCCCTTCGTGAGAAGGGTTACTCTTGCGTGCCATTGAAAATCTATTTTAAGAATGGCCGCGCAAAATTAGAGATTGCTTTGGTGAAGGGCAAAAAAACCCACGACAAGCGTGAGGCGATTAAGAAACGCGACGTTTCTGATCAAATTCGCTCAACTCTACGACGCTCTCGTTAGAAATAAATTCTTCTTTGATTCCCAGACGCGCGCGTTTTTCTGATAGCAAGTGCTTCCAGGCCGCGTAAGCTTCCCGGTTTTGCGGATCAATGCTGAGTTTTTCTAAAAGCTTCAATTCCATTTCCGTATTAGCTTTTAAAGAGCGATAGAAATAATCGTAAGTCATCGCCAAGTCACGGAAGTCATCTTCTTCCGGCAAGTGATAGTCCGGAATATGCCATTGTCCCAGCATCAATTGGTGCATGTGGCGCTCCATCGTAATCAATGGAGAAAGAAGATTTTTCGTCATACGGATACTTAAGAACAACGTCACACCCATCAGGAAGACAAAGCTCGCCGCAAGGAAAATGCGCAACCATGTGATCTCTCTTTCAAGATGCTCTACAAGATGCGGGTGCGTATCGTAAGCAAGACCTTTGAAGAGTTCGTAGTTTTGATTGATAAAGAAAAAAGACGGCAGAAGAAATAAAATCGCACCGCCAGCCACAGCAGTGATCATGTACCAGCAGTATTTATACTGAAACGCTTTGTTCAAGATAAAGCGTTGAGGACTTTGTCCTTGGGGCACGCGTTGGGGTTCAATAACTCTTCGACCATATAACATATAGATCCTTATCGGTGGGTTGAGTTTTCGGTAGAGTCCAATTATTCTCAAAAGCAGACATACTCGACTTCGCGCAGGAGATTTTTCATGAACTTAGCACGACTTAAAGCCGTCATTGCGAGCCCAGGCCAAAATACAAAGACTTTGTTTCTGTGTGTGTTGAGCGTGCTTGTCGTGAGTGGAAATGTTTGGGCCAATGATGACACGACTTTGGTCGATGACAAATACTCTTTGAAAGCGGACCGGGAAGCATTAGAAAAACTCCGCAAAGATATCCCCGCCGAAAGACAGAAAGAGAACGACGAAAAAGCGTTTATGGATCAGATGATGGCGGATTTTTCCCGCTCTCCTGGTGAAGTCCGCAATAAATTCAGCAGTATCGTGAATAAGAAAAGAGAACTGTTCAGCAAAGACATGAATAAACAACGCGAACAGTTTAATAAAACTCAAAAGAAAGAGCGCGAGGAATTCACTAAAGAACAAGCCGAAGCGCGCAAGTCTTTCGCAAAAAAGAAGTCGGACTCGGATGAGCGCAAAGAATTCTTTGACGACCTCGATGCGAAACGAAAAGACTTCTATGCCGATCAAAAAGAAAAGCGCGACGAGTTTGAAGCCAACATGCGTGACAAGCGAAAAGACTTTGACGATTACATGCGCGCGAAAAACGACGAGTTCAATCAATTGCACCGCGATTATTCAAAACGCTATGACGAGAATAAAAAAGCTCAAGCAGATTTGAAAAAACAAGCCGAGCAAAAAAGAAAAGATCTGCAGAAAAAATTGGACGCTGAATACGAACCTATCCGCAAAAAAGACCCGACAGTTTTAGCACCCGAAATGTCCGAATAAGAAAAAGGTACCAGGTACCTTTTTCCCACTTAGTTTGAAACGATGTTTCCCTGAACCGAGATAAAGACTTTGTATCCGCCGTTGGTTTTCGCAGAAAGTTTGTTGGTGTAGTTTCCTGTCGCACTTTCCACCGAGTAGCCGTTGCCTGTAGGCGCCGCCGCCGAAGAACCTGAGACGAAACCCGTAAGCTGGGCTTTTTGCATTTTGACTTCCGGAGCCATGCCTTCCGCCAATTGTTCCAATGACACTTCCATCGAACACCCCGCAAGGGTGCCGCCTAAGAAAGCCAATACAAGAACATTCCGTAAAGCCATAGGTTTTCTCCGTCCTTTAACTTATCGGTTGGGGCGGGGGTCCTCTAAAGAGCGAGACCGTCTCAAAATAAGACTCTCTATGAGCTGTAATCCTGGGAAAAGGTACCAGATACCTTTTCTTACTTTGTGGGGCGTTTGAAGACGTCTTTGTGGATTTCCATCGTGATCGCGAAAAGTTTGTTTTCGATGATTGCAGGAAGGGGGGTGAATTCAATGCCGAAGGTTTGGATGACTTTATTGCCTTCGTCGACTTTGATATGACGAACAACCCCTTGGATTTCAATCGGAGCGCGTTTGCCAATGACAAGATGACCGGTGACTTGGTCGCCGGTTTTCATTAAGGGCGCATCCAAGCGATAGACCACCTTACAGCCTTGACTGCTTAAGTCCGCAAGTTGGCCGATGATTTTTTGCGGATTCGCGTTCACAAGAATAATATTATAGAAAGCTTGGTAGCCTTCGGGAATTCTCACGCGATAATTTTGGCGGCGTTGCAGATGATAAAGCTCTTTCGGAAGCGGGACGATCACTTTGCCTTGGTGGATTTGCGTGACGCTTTGAAAGTAGTATTTTTCTCCGCCAAGAAAGAAATGTCCCAGGTATTCCTCTTGCGGTTTTAAAGTCGTGGGTGATTCAAAAACACACTCAAGAGTTTGCGATTTCGAATTATAAAAACTCACACGCAATTTACAGACAGCATCTTCTTGGCCTTTGCAAAGAAGCTCTCCTTTGGCTTGAGCTAAGTCATTCCAAAGTTTCGCTTTCTCTTCTTCGCGACCAATCAGGGTGAAGATGTCTTTATCCATACAGTGACCTCGTGCTTGTTGTGGTGCAGGTGCTGAATGTGTGCGCCGTCCATTTGCAAAAACTTTTTAAGAGTCGCAAAATCGGTCTTACCCTGAAATTTTATCGTGCAAACGAAGTTCGAGCAAAGTCCTGAACTTTGCCACATCTTTACAAGTTCGAGAAGTTTCTCGGGATAGCAGATGATATCGGAAAAGAACCAATCAATGGCCCCAATGTCCTCGGGCTTCACATTGAAAGCGTTGGTCTTCATAAAATGCACGCGAGGCAGTTTTTCAATATGCGGCTCCAGCGGGGCTCGATCGATACTGATCACCTCACAGCCGACCTGTTGCAACACCCATGTCCATCCTCCAGGACAACTGCCGAAGTCGACGACTTTTTGTCCTGGTTGAGGTTTCACTCCGTAAACCGTGAAAAGCTCCCACAGTTTTAAATAGGCGCGTGAAGGCGGATTTTTTTTATCTTCATGAAACTTCACTTCGCCCAATGGAAAAGGGGAGTTGGTTTTCGCGGAAGCCAGTAAGGTATTTTTGTCGAGCAAAGTCCAAGCACCGATATTATTCTCGGGCAGGGGAGCAAGAAACTCCACCACACGAGGTTTCAAAACCGGAAGCTGTTCTTGAATCAGCTGAGCCCGACGGTGATTGTCGAATGTGTAAGGAGCCCAGAGTTTGCCGAGAGCCTTGAGAGCTTTTGCCGCCTGGCTGATGGACTCGAAAGGAATGATTTCACAGTCGAACCAAATGTTTTGGGCCCATACAGAGGTCTGCACGGGCCCATCAGTGAGAACCAGGCTTCCATGGACTGAACGAACGTTTTTTAGTTCTTCAAGAAGCTCTGGGAGAAATTGTTCTGACGTAAGATAAGCAATCACGCTGCCTTAACTGCCACAGCTGGAGTCAGAAGTCCACGATTGTTCCAAGTCGTCATACATTCAGACCAGAACTTTTCTTTGATCTTCATTTCCGCAGGGCCCATTTTGATTTTGGGGAAATCCTGCTTATCGAAGTGAGCAGTGAATTGTTCTTCGTTGCATGCGCGCACAACTTTTAACATCAAATTGAAGTGGGCTTCTGAGAACGGCTTGTTATCAACAAGCATTTTTCTGAGACCGGCCTCTGGAGTATGAAGTAAGAAGTTATAGAGGTTCGGTACATCATATTGTTGACTCATTTTGAGACTCCCTTTTTGTTTGTTGCATTCACATTATCGGTCGACATCGCGGGGAGCTTGAACCCTTCTGCCAGACCATCGTCTGAAGAGTGACTGAACAATAATTTTTCAGTTTATCTCGACTTTACCTTTTTCCAGAAAAAGTCCGGAAAAAAGGTCCAGGTAAAGTCTAGGACGTCTTAAGTCTTAAGACCTTGCTCCGATCTAGCGGGCATGAACAAACAAACAAACAAAACCAACATCTTGATGGCCTTCGTAGTAACAACAATCGTTTCTCAACAGACTTTCGCCATGGCGAAAAGACCGGTTCAAGAAACTCAACCAAAACCTCCGACAACGACGCCAACGAATCCGACGACGCCTCCTCCGGCACGGGAACCTGCGGCAGTGACAGACTCTATCACTCCGGAAGGTTTCGATGTGTTCAATGAAGTGGCGTACCCTGTGGGTGGCATTGTAGATAACACTTTTAAATCTTATCGTGAACTTTTGCCGGTCAGAAATGCGCAAGAGTCTCATCGCACAGACAGCTGTGACGTGAACACGGAAGGAAAAGATCGTTTCGCAGATCGCATCGCTTACGCGGTGGAACTTAAGATGCAACCTTCCAAAGCGCAATTGGGTTATGTCTCTTCTTATTTCAACTTAAATAAAGATGCGAACACTTACTTGCCGAACAGTTTGATTTCACATCCAATGTGTAACGTGACGTCTTCGACACTGAATACGACATTGGCTGGAAAGAATGTTCCTTCTGCAGCGACTATCAAAAAAGCAAATCAGTTCGTGGATAAGATGAATGAATACCGTCGTGAAGCCTTGGCTGGAAACCGTGAAGGCTATGTCAAAGCTTCGAAGCTTTGGTCTAAATTCATGATGTGTTTGTCTTACCAAGAATCTTTGACGACAGCGGATACAGCAGCGGCGCAAAGAGCGGCAGCGAAGTATGCACCTTCAGGTTACCGTCGTCCAGCAGGTGTTAATTTCTATGAAGATCCGTATCAAGACGCCGCTTCAAGATTGAATATCGGTTTGTTCCAATTCACTCCGAACTCTGGCGGTAACATCCAATCTTGTATCCGCGAGTGGAACGTCCTTTATCCAAAATGCACGATCGCAACGAATGCAAGTCAGGCAGAGATGATCCGTGTTGTCGGAAGCTCTTTGCAAACTTTCAATGCCTTCTGTGCGGCTGCAAAGGTTACGGGTATGTTTGCGGTGCAAGTGAATACGTCTAAATCGGTGAACACGCATCCTGCGAACGTGACATCCAACGGATTGAAATTGCCGACAGAGCGTTGTGTGACTCCGTTCTTTGGCAGCAAGTCTTACAACCACTTCGGCCCATTCCAAAACTCTATGGGCGACACGATGGGAAATATTTTGTCCTGTACTTTGAACGGCGAGCACTGATCACAATAAGAAATGCCGTGATAAAAAAAAAGCCCTGCGTGTGCAGGGCTTTTTCTATTTTAAGATTTCTGTCCTAGTTTTCCGATCACTTTGATCATTCTTTCGAACACGCTATTGATTTGTTCTTTTTCTGCATTGCTGAACTCAGACCAGAAGTGGCTGATGCGTTCATGATAGAGCGGCTGAATTTTATTGCAGACTTCGTGACCTTTCTCCGTCAGAAGAATCACGAAAGAACGACCGTCTTTCTCGTGAGTCGTGCGTTTGACGATGTCCGCTTTTTCGAGGCTGTTGATCAAACCGGAAATCGTCGCTTGCGTTACGCCCACTTTCTGCGCCATCTCCGAAGGCATTAAACCTTGAGGAGTATGTCTTTGCAAAAGCAGCATCAATGCAAAACGTCCTGACGAAAGGCTGTATTGAGAAAAGAAAGCATCTAAGTTGATTTCCAGATCTGTCGTCACTTTGCGAAACAAGATGTGAGAGTACAATGTGAGGTGATCGAGATCTGGATATAGAAGAGCAGCATTTTTTTGGAGTTCTTCGCGACTCGGAATTTCCGTAAAGAACAATTTTGCCATACGTTCTCCAATTCTAGACTCTGATTAAGCTTCCTTAGGATTTTAGTTATGGCGTTAAAAAAGCGCAAGAAAAAGGACGCACTTTTTGATAGGAAAAACGCGAATTTAAAAACGAAATGAAAAGAAGATGAGAATAAGTAGGAACTCTGGATGAGTTGTGAAAGAACGGTAAAGAAATCACCGTTCTTTCACGCAGAAAAATCGAAATTACTCGAGAGTGTAAACGATTGCTTTCACGTAGTCTTTGCCAGTCAATGCGTTCTTCAAGCAAGAACGTGAAGGCTCGAAAGTCGCAGTGTCTTTAGAGATGTTTGCGAAAGTGATCAAGATAACGCCGTTGAATGCTTCACCGTGAACGTCACACTTGTCAGTTTTCAATCTCAACACGCGACCTTGGCTTACTGGAATCTCGCCAGCCGTTGTGTACTTGATAGCGCAAGAATAGAAAGATCTAGGCTTTGTTGTGTCTTGGTCGCCCATGTTTGAAAGACATGTGTCGTAAATTTCTGGAACTTCTCTTTCAACAGCGATCACGTTACCAACTTTGCGATCCGCAGCGTTTGCAGAGAACGCAACAAACATTGAAGCTAAAACAAAAAACATTTTCATAGATTCCTCCATCGGAAATATTGACAGACATAGCCTTTCACCTTTTGTTATAGCTTCAAGCCTTAAGGCGCTGTGTCTACAACAAATCTAATACGCCGGCTTCCATTTGTTCTCTAAGGGGCGCCTTTTTGATTCAATTTGTCTATCCCTGCTTGAGCGCACTGATCGTCCAAAGGACCGCCTGGTGCACCACCCACGCCAATAGCACCAACGACGATATTATTAATTCGTATGGGAATACCTCCACCGAGCAAGAGAAAGCCGTCAATCTGCCCTAGGTTCTGAGCGGTGGGATTGCTTTGCGAAGTCGCCAACATTGCACTGGTAGGCTGTTTGGCGGAGGCCGATGTGTAAGCCTTGCGACGGCTGGCATCCAGCGTATGCGGCCCGGCTGCTTCGTTCCGCAAAGTAACTTTGGTGTCGCCGGAAGCATCGACAACGGTCGCTGCAACGGCATAACCTTTTGAAGCGCAGTTTTCCACGGCCGCTTGTGCGATAATCAGCGCCGCATCCATGGTGATGTTTTTTTCGTCGACGGTCGCAGCGTTTGCTCCGACAGAAAACAGAGTCGTTATTAGTAACGCGTAAGATTTATTCATGAGCCCTCCTCTGGGTAAGAGGTTCTCATCCTAAATTCTTCCCGGAGTCGGGCAAATGCTACTTCGTTGTTTTTAGACAGGGTCCGGATGAGTGACGATGAGAGCGCGGTCTTTCATCGCAACCATCGTGTGTTCAAATTGAGCGGTGCGATGTTCTTTGCCGGCAACCAGCGTCCAATTGTCAGGCTCTTCATCAACGAAGCGAGCACCCGTCGAAAGAAAAGGCTCAATGGTAATAACGTGGCCTTCTTTCAGACGACGTTTATCCGCTTTATCAAAGTAACTGGCGATAAACTTGGGCTCTTCATGCAAACCGCGACCGACACCATGACTGCCGAGGTTCTCAATCACGGTGTAACCGTGCTCCTTCGCCACTTTTTCAATGTTGTAACCGATGACGTTGATAAGCTCTTGCGCTTTTACAGCCGCGATCGCCGCATTCAATGCTTTGCGAGTGGCATCCAGCAGGCGTTGATCTTCGCTGCGGCCCGGAGGCTGGACAATGAACGAACCACCGTTGTCAGCGTAATAGCCGTTCAACTCCGCCGACACGTCGATATTGATCAGATCGCCTTTTTGAATTTTTTTGTTAGATGGCACGCCATGGGCCACTTCATGATTAAGGCTGATGCAATTATAGCCCGGGAAGTTGTAAGTGAGCATAGGGCCGGATCTTGCACCATGCAGTTCAAGAAACTTACCGCCGATTTCATCGAGCTCTTTTGTCGTCATGCCAGGTTCCATGGAGCGAGCCATGTGTTGCAGGCAATTAGCGACAATCTTTCCGATTTTTTTAAGACCTTCGAGGTCGGCTTCTGTCTTTACGATCATGATGCGCCAGTTATACACTCAAAGAGGTGGAAAAAGCCAACGATCAGAAATTTATTCTTAAGAAAAAAGCCGCGGGGAAACTTTTACCTGCCGTTTCTGTCATGGATAATAAGGCCTCCCGAGGACGAAGCTTGCTTCTGGCAGGAAGCGCGGAATATCCCGGAGCCGGCATCTTAGCGGCGAAAGCAGCCCTGCGCATGGGAAGCGGCTATGTCACCTTGGCGCAAAAGAATATTTCTGTCTCCTCGTTAGAGAATCCCGATTTTTTACTGTGCGATTTAGCGAAAACTTCTTGGGAAGATTTAAAATTCGACAGCGTTCTTGTCGGACCGGGCTTTGGCGTGAACTCTGTGACAGCAGAGATTGTTCGTCGTCTCAAAGAAAAAAAAATTGCAAAAGTGATTCTCGATGCTGATGCGATCACCGTCTGTGCGCAGGAAAACATCTTTCCTTTGCCACCGACGTGGATCGTGACTCCACATACAGGAGAGCTCGCGCGATGCCTGCATGTCAGTGCCGAAGAAATCAACTCAGATCGCAGGACCTTCGCCCGCAAAGCGCAGGAACTTTTTCAATGTGTGGTCCTTCTGAAAGGGCACCGCACATTGATCGCAAACTCGCGGCATACCTATACTATTTCTTCGGGGAATGCGGCCTTGGCAAAATCGGGAACAGGGGACGTGTTGGCGGGAATTATCACGGCTTTAAGAGCACAGGGCCTGGCGCCAACAAAAGCCGCTTTATTGGGGGCCTATGTTCACGGAGCCACAGCCAATTTATGGGCTTCGCGGCAAAAAGATCTGCTTTCGATGACGGCCTCGGATGTAATCGAATATATTCCAGATGTGCTCTATAAGCTGCGCCATCAGGGTTGAAATTTCTACTAAGGCGTGTCACCGACCCAACCTTGACTTTCCTTTTTGAGCCGCAACAGGTACAAGCTCCCGAAACAAGGGGAGAATCCTAATGAAATCAGGGCTTTTGGTTGCCGCGCTCGTGTCTTTGACCTTTGCTGCTCATGCACAAACTTCGACAACAACTCTTTCCACTCCAGCGACGTCTGTTTCTGAAGTGGCGACACAAGAAACATCGATCAAAGCGACAGATGTTCTTAAAAACAAAAAGTTCGAAGACGACAGAGACATCACGGATTCAAAATTGAAAGCGGACTCGGGATCTCTTTCCCGTTACTCTTTGAAATTCTCTTTATCTTATTTCGGTCCACCGATCGGTGATCTTTCAAATCCAAAACAACCAAATCCAGATGGCTCTATCGGTAACAACGATACGGCAGTCAGCGGTTCTATCAGTGGTCGTTACCGTTTCGACAGCAAAAGTGCTTTGAGTTTGGGAACAGGTATCAGCGCCTTGACGCCTTTCCACGGATCAAAACGCACCGACGTAAAAACACCTTTCGTTAACTACGACCGCAACGCAAGATTGGGTAACGTACAAATGAGAAACTCTTACGGAGTTTCCATCACGACAGTTCAAGAATATTTGGATGTCGGTCAGTACGCGACTCTTGGCTACGACAACTCTCTTGTTTACAACATGGGAACTTCCGGTTTCGCAGTCGGCTTGGACTCAAGCATCAGTTATTTCATGTACAATAGAGACTACGAAAAGAAAGACCGCACAGCAGGCCGTTACTACGTCGGCTTCTATCCGCAAGTGAAGTACAACTTCTCTGACAAATTCAATATGTACACGTCCCTCGCTATGGGCTTCACAAACCCAAGAAGCTTGGACAACGAATGGGCTATGCTCAACAGAACACTCAGCCAGCGCCTCGGCGCCGGCATGGCCTTCACAAGAGACATCTATTTCTCAACATTTCTCAACTTCTACCCAAAAGAATTGAGAACAGAATCCACAACAATCTCCTTCAACACAGTTTTCTCAATCCTCTAAAAGGTGCCTGCTTCTTTTTTCTGGCTACAGCGCAGAAAAAAGAAGCAAAGCAAAAGAGCGCATGAATCCCATGCGCTCTTTTTTTATTTCGAACTCTCATAAACAACAGAACCTCAGGCGTCTTTGCTGCACCCTCGCCAGAAAAAAGAACCAGGCACCTTTTCCTCTTTTCCTTCCCGCGACAAATTTGCCTTAATAAAATCCAGCCAGATTCTGTTTTTATCTTTATACGGATTCGATCGAAGAGTGGATTTGGGATCTTAACGAGTTGGGGTTGGAAGAGGCTTAGGCATGGGAGCACGAAGGTCGCCTTTGCCGGCGCCACGATGGCGCGAACCGCACGAAGTGCGGCGGCGATTGAGCCCGGATGGCGTGCGACCGCAGCTGCTACTAGGACTAAGCCTCTTCCAACCCCAACCCTCGTTCGAAGAAACCGACTCCAGGGCTCGGGACGAAGCCCGGAAAAAGAAAAAACCAGAACTCCTTGCAGTTCTGGTTTTTATTAATCACCAATATTTAAATTAGAAGGGTTAAGGTGGCCCCGTCTCCGGGTGTAGAGTCAATTCACGAATCTCCTGAGAAAGTATCAATTCGTGACGTGCTACATTTGATTTCGCCATTCAAGGCTCCTTTCATTCAAGGTAGTAAGCTTATCGGCTGGACCTTTGGAGAGTTGAGCGACTTTTTCAAAATTCTTTAAAAACTTGCACGATTCCTAGTTTGAAACGGGAAGTGTCAAACAGAAATGCACACCTATAATCACATGTAATAGAGACTGAAATTGTCTCTTATGCGGTGACATCTTTCTATCTGATGAAAATGACTTCACTCTTCTTTGTTTGCTTAAAATTTGACCTAGAGTGTTGAGACAAAATAGGGCGTCTTTTTTGAGACGGCGAGAAACAATTGTCGTCACCTTCGCTTCGCGAACTGTGTTCCAAACACCCATTTACTTCTGTGATCTTGCGAGTTTGAATTTTTTGCCCGTGACATGAAAGTCGCGCTGGCACCTTCTTTGGAATAGTCCCCATTCGCAACCGCACTCGAACAATTAGGGGAAAGAGGGCGGTCCACATAAACCAAAAAAGGGGGAACCATGAAAACTCAACTTACTACTGCCGTACTTGCGGCATTGCTTTGCACACAAACAGTGACAGCAGAAGCAGCGCCGTGGCTTAAAGTCGACGGCCAGGCGAATTTCGATGTGACAGGGAGCTCAAGCGAAGACTATGAAAGAAATCTTCGCGTGCAAGACGCTGAGATCAAATTTGAATTGATCGTGCGTGAAGGTATCAAGATGGTCGTAAAGACCGAGCTTGAGCAAAAATTGAACAAGTCCACTATGGACGAAGATTTCGATCTTGGTAAGTTCTTGGAAGAGGCTTACATCCAAATCGAAACGGACAAAATCTCTGGCTTGCCACGTGCAGTGATCACTGCCGGTAAGCACCAAATGGCTTTCGGTCAAAACTATACAGAGCTGCCAATGTTTAAGGACGCTCTTCTTTATAATCTTTCAAAACAAGACGAAGTGATCGGTTTCACGGTCGAACTTCCGGCGAACTTCTTTAAGATTGTCGATACAGTGGCGATCTCTATGTTTGAAGCAGGTGCGGGTGACTTGAAAGTGTCTGACGAAAAGGGTGCTTCAATCAAGTTGAGCAAAGAGCTTTCAAATCAATTGTCGGCGCAAATCTCGGGCTTGATGAAAGAAAATGAAGGTACAGATAAAAAAGAAAAACGTGGAAGCATTGGTTTCGTATTCCGCGGTTTGGATGGTTCTTGGAAAGTATGGGCTGAGGGTGTTGTTGTTGTCGATCATCCGGAATTCACAGACACGACTGTCGGTGGAAAAATCGGTGGATCTTACAAAGTGGGACCTGGTGCTGTTGTGGTTGAGTACCAGTACCTAGACAAACAAGCTCACGAAGTGGCTGTGGCTTACAATCTTCCTGTGGGAACATGGTTGGTATTGAGCCCGGAAATCCGTCACCGTCGCGATCTTTCTGGCAACGGCACTGACGAAACTATTGTTGGTATCCGTGCTCGTATCAAGGCGCACGTTGAAGCTCGTCACAATTTGTTGACGGGTAAAAAGAACTAATCTGTGGAAGGGCGCTTTCGGAGGGGGAAGCGCCCTTCATTTTTTCGGGGGGAACGTATGAAAAAGATCTTAATCACAATCGCGATTTTATTGATGTCACTCACTGCCGATGCCAAAGTGACGAAGCTGCAAAAAATTCTATTCGAACTTGGTTTCATTCAAGATCCTTACGTACAAATCTGCCCCGAAGATATGGAAATTGACTGGGATGCCAGCGAGCAAGAGCTTTGGGCAAAAGCGCAAAGAGCCAGTGACGGTTACAACAAATGCGAACCCGCAAAGTATTATAAAAGTTTGATTGTCAATTATGGTGCGAGCCCGCGCTATAAAGAAGCTTACCGTGCTTACATTGATACTTTCATGAACGCACAAGACTTTATCATGGTGATCAACGAAGCGAATATTTATATTGAAATGAACAATCACAAAAATGATTCGGAGTACATGCACTTGCAGCTTTTGCGTGCGGTGGAAGGCGAAATCAAACAAACGTGGAGAAGCAAAGAAAGACAGATGGAGTTTGTCTCTCTCAGTTTGGGAGCAGCTTTAACGCAAACCGAAGAAACTCCGTATCTTCTAAATTTACAGTTTCACTCTTTCTTGGATCGGTATCCGAATTCTTATTATAAGAATGAAGTGTTGGCGATGCTTAATGGCTCTCGTCAGATGTACGGAAAAAATGTTCTGAGTGAAGCGCGCATGTTTCTGGTAAAGCGCGATTATCCGATGGCGTTTAAAAAATACGATGTGATTTTAAAATGGGGTCCTGTCGTCGAAGTTTTCGAGGAAGCTCTTTACGAAATGATTCAGTATCATATGGAACTTTCGTGGATTTTGACGGATAAAAGACTTTTAAGTGATTTTCAGCTGAACGAATTCCTGAAGCGCGACTACTCTACAGTCAGTACGAAAGAGGAACGCATGGAGTTGTCGAAGCAAACGCGAGCGCAGGGATTGCAATATCTGGAGCAAATGAAAAAAAATCTGCCGAACAGTCCGTGGACGGCAAAAGCGATCAAGATTTCAGAAGCCTATCCTATTTTTTAAGACCGTTCAGTCGCTCGAATAGATTCAGAATCATCATGTACGTGAGTCCCCAGAGCGGCGGCTCACGATCCAATTGCACCGCAGGAAGTTTCACATGGCCGAACTCGCGTTCGACAGTATAGTGAGTTTGTCTTTGCGGGTTTTGAATTTCCTTAAGCGGCACCCAGAAAAAATCGGCGACTTCCGCCGCATCCAAAGTCACTGCAAATTCACGCTGAGTGTAGAAAACAAAAGGGCGAATATAGAAATCCAGCAGCGTTCCGCCTTTGCGCGCCTGCACGTCGTCAAGGCGCCCTAAAAGCTCGTCGGGATGCAAGTCCACGCCGACTTCCTCTTTCGTTTCCCGTAAAGCCGCCTCGAGATCGGATTTGTCAGAGTCTTCTCTTTTTCCGCCGGGAAAAGCGATATGACCCGCCCACCGGTCGAGAGGATTTAAGGCACGCTGTATAAAGCCGACTTCTAAGTAGTGCAAACTAGGTCCTCTAAGAATGATGGCGACACAGGCATGCCGGGTGAGTTTGGTATGCAGATCCAGAGGTTGAGGATTTTCAAGGCGTGACAGTATTTCGTCTTTCAAAGTAATATCCTTCTATTCGAGTTTAACACGAATAAAAAACAACGGCTTAATTTTCATCTTGTTTTCAGTGAGGAAGCCCCGCGGTCTAGACTCTGGACAAGGCGGCGGAACTTAAGGACAACAGGGAAACCACTGAGGAGGTTATAATGAAGGCTCTTTTGACAGCTCTCGTTCTTTTGACAGGTTCTGTCTCTTTCGCAGCTCCTGAATGTACAAAGGAAGCAAAAGACAAATGGATGACAGAAGAAAAAATGAAAGAAATGATTTTGTCTCAAGGTTACAAGATCAAAAAATTCAAAGTAGACGGTAACTGCTACGAAATCTACGGCTGGGACAAAGAAGGTAAAAAAGTAGAAATCTACTTCAACCCAGTAGATGGCTCTATCGTAAAAGAATACAAAAAGTAATTTGAATTGAAGCCGAGGTGCCAATGAACACAAGCGAAAAAAGAATCTACGTTTGGGATGTCTTTGTTCGCGTTTTTCATTGGACCTTGGTGGTTTGTATTTTTCTGAACTACTTCATCACCGAAGAAGGTGATAAACCTCACGAGATTATCGGATACGTCGCTGCGGGTTTTGTCGTAGCTCGTTTTTTGTGGGGCTTTTTTGGCAGTCCGTACGCCCGTTTTAGTCGTTGGTTGGCGAGTCCCAAAACTGTTTTCAAATATCTTGTCGATTTCAAAAATAGAAAACCGTCATTGGCCCACAATCCTGTTGCGGGTTGGATGATGATTTTTCTGATGATCTGCGTGCTCGCTTTGGGTGTTACAGGTTATATGATGAGCATGGACCGGTTCTTCGGCGAAGACTGGGTCGAAGATCTTCATCATAATATCGCCAACGTTATGATGGCCGGAGTGGCGATTCACATCATCGGCGCCCTCTATGAAAGCTACCACGAGAAACAAAATCTCGTGGCAGGAATGATTCACGGTTATAAGAACAAAGTGGAATAAAAAAAGAGAGCTGTGAAAGCTCTCTTTTTTGTTAGCGGCAAGATCTGCGCGAAACGGTTTCGTTCGTTTCAGAGCAGCTTACAATGCGGCAGTTATCGTAGCGGTATTGGCAACGGTCGATCGCTTCACGCTCCGCAGAGTAGCGGTAATCGCCGCGACCTTCGATCGTCGTTCTGTAACCTCTGTAGTCGATGCCTTCCGCTTGACAGGTATAGAATTTAGCAGAACAGGTTTCGATACAATCTCCGTGCTTCTTCAAACACTCGCGACAGTCTCTGTGGCCTCCCCAGTGCTCTTCCCAACCATCGTCTGTGGCAGAACAAGTGACGGCAGGTCCACGTCCACCACGGCCATCGCCGGGGCGAGGGTCAGGGCGTACCCAGTCAAAGATGCTGGCTGCGTAAGTGTTGACTGCAAACAAAGTGATAAGAAGTGTGGTTGCTAGTGATTTCATTTTCCCTCCGTGTGGTTTTGCTACACAGGGGAATTATTTCAAAGAAGATGCCAAGAAGTTTGGAGTCAAAGTGACACTTTGAAAACCGTGTCACTTACACCAGATAAAAAAGGATGCAGAAATACTGACACAAGCTTCCGCCGAGAACGAACAAATGCCAAATGCCATGGAAGTGGCGCACCTTTTCATCGAAAACAAAAAAGACAATGCCGCCGGTATAAAGAAGTCCGCCGAGGGCCAGCCAGAAAACTCCTGCCGGAGCCAGAGCTGCCGTCAAAGGTTTCAAAGCGACGACGACAAGCCATCCCATCAACACATAAATGATCAGCGAAGGTATCCGCGTTTTATGGGCGAGGGTGAGTTCATAAATAATTCCAATTAATGCTAAAGACCAATTGATTCCAAAAATCCACCAGCCCCAAGGACCGCGCAAAGTTATCAAAGCAAACGGCGTGTACGTCCCCGCGATCAAAAGATAAATGGCAATGTGATCCAGCTTCTGCAGGATCTGTTTCGCTCGACCTTTCATGCTGTGATAGAGAGTCGAAATTGTATAAAGCAAAACCAGCATGCCGCCATAGACGCTGGTGCTGACAATTTTCCAAACGTCGCCATGCAGAGTGGCGGTCGTGATAAGAACTGAAGTTCCTGCGATAGAGAGGGCAGCGCCAACAAGATGGGTGATGCTGTTAAAGCGTTCTCCGGGGTAAATAACGACCTCCCTGTTATGAGAAATCATAACACGAGTTTTTACATACGGAGAGGTCAAGATTTCAAATTTTTATTTTGAAAGATAATTGAGACTCAAAACTGAGTCTCAATTTGGTTTGCGCTGACGAGCGATAATGAGCCAGGAAACTAGAGCAATGACGGCTGCGAAGAAGTAAGGTGCTCCAGGAACATACACGGAAGCGGACTTCGCGCCAAAGACGGCAAAAAGTTTCGTGGTTACAAGCGGCGTAATGATACACGCCAAAGCGGTCAAACTGACAAGCGAGCCTTGCAATTCACCTTGTTCCTGAGGAGGAACATTGTGACTTATCAAAGACTGCAACGCAGGTGGAGCCACCCAGAAAATCGCAGAGAAAATAAGGATCGCATACATCATCCAACCCTCTGTCGCGAGCGCGAAAAGAATGAACGTCAGTGTGTAACCGAAAGCTCCCCAGGCCACGGCTTTATGCTCCCCAATCTTAGGTACGACAATGCGAGTGAGCCAGCCTTGAGCAATGGCCGAAAGAATACCAACCACCGCCAAAGACATCCCGACTTGTGTCGTTGTCCATTGGTAGCGAGTCTCTGTATACAACGTCCAAATGGACGGATGAGTTTGCCCCGCTAATTGGAAGAGGAAATAAACCAAAAGCAATCCCAAGATATGTTTTGCCTGAAGTGACTTCAGCAAAGAAGAAAACGGGTTTGTTTTTGCCAAGTTAATTTGACGGCGCATTTCCGGAGCCAGTGACTCTGGCAGAATGAAAAGACCGAACAAGAAGTTAAGCAAATTCATTCCCGCTGCAAGAAGGAATGGATAGTGCGGGCCGTAGTGTCCCAACAGTCCCCCGATTGCAGGCCCAATAATGAAGCCAAGACCGAACGCGGCTCCGATCATCCCGAAATTGGCAGAGCGATTTTCATCCGTGCTGACGTCAGCGATATACGCCATCGCCACCGTGATATTCGCGCCGGTCAAGCCTGCAAGGATACGTCCCGCAAAAAGAATCTCCAGGGTCGGGGCATAGGCCATCAAAATATAATCAAACCCGGCAACTAAAAGGGAAACCAGAAGGATGGAGCGACGGCCAAAACGATCTGACAAAGCTCCTAAAAGCGGAGAGGCCACGAACTGCATAAGGGCGTAAACCGAAATAAAATAACCGAAGTACTCAGAAACCGAGGTTTCTGAAGAAACAAAACGGCGCATGATGTCTGGCAGCGACGGGATGACCAAACCAATCCCGATCATGTCCAACGTCACAGTGATAAAAATAAAAAGAATACCGGCTTTAGAGTTTTTCATGAGAAGAGGCTAGAGGAATATTAACCGAAAAGCAACTTTGAAGCCTCTTAGTGATAGGAGGGCAAGGATGCGCTTCACAATAGTAACAACGATTATTTTAATGAGTTCGATTTCTATGGCTTCTATCAAAGACTTTAATGGCTTGATAGGCAAGGTTTCCGAGGAAGAAAAGGAGGTTCATCAAAAGCTCCTCAAGGCGACCGAAGACACGGAGGTTTCCCAAGCATTCAATCGCACTTTAGAAAGGATCCGATACATTGAAGGTAAAAGACAGGTTAAAATCGCTGTGAACCTGGTTCCAGAAAATGAAATCGCGCAGTAGCGGGAATTCTGTTATCCTCGGGAAATGGGTTTTTCTGAAGGATTTAAAAAGAACATTCGTGAAGTCTATGGAGCTGACGGGGAATCATGGCTAAAAAATCTTCCCCAGCAACTCAAGGAACTCGCTTCGCAATGGGACTTTGAACTGGAGCAAGTACATCCGTATCTGACATACGGGTTTGTGGGTTTCATCAAGTTTTCTTCCGGCAAAGAGGCCGTGCTGAAAATGTCCCCTCCCCTGGGGCCTTTAAGTCGGGAAGTAGAGTGGCTGAAGATCCATAGCGGAATCGCTCCGGAAGTTTTCTTGTATAGCACGGAATACAGTGCGCTCGCGATGGAACGACTGCAACCAGGTTACACCGTAAAACGTCTTGTTATCGAGGGACAAGATGAGCTCGCAACACGAACTTTAGCGCGAGCGATTCGCCAACTGAATCGTAAAAACACAGCCTCTGTGCTGTTGTTTCAACCTCTATCGCAACTTTCAGCCGCTTATAAGGAACTGGAAGGGCGTCTTGATAAATATCTTGTAGATAAAGCCAAAGGTCTTTTTAAAGAACTCACCGCGCCCGGCGGAGAAGAAGTTCTTCTGCACGGAGACCTTCATCATGACAATGTCTTGCAAAGTGAAGATGCGTGGAAAGTTATTGATCCCCACGGATATATCGGCGACCCGGTTTTTGAAGTCGGTCCTTTGTTTTATAATCCCAATGATTATCCTCATCTCATGGATCCTCTGGAAAAAGTTTTAGACCGCCGTCTTGGCGTGCTTGCGGAAGAACTTCCGTTTGACCGCCAGCGAATGCATGCCTGGGCTTATTGCATGACACTCTTGTCAGCGGCCTGGAGTGGCGAAGAACAACGCCCGCTCCCGGCGCGAGAAATTGAAATTGCCCGAGTCTTAAACAAGATGATGTAATGACGATCATGCAAAGAAAAATTTCCGCTGACGAATACAAAGTAATGCCTTGGAAAAATGGCTTGGGCGTAACCTCGCAAATTTCTTTAGTTCCGGACGATGCCGCCTTTCCTGACGGAGATTTTTTGTGGCGGGTGAGTTCGGCGACTGTGCGCACGTCTTCCGCGTTTTCTCTTTTTCCTGGATATGATCGTTTTCTCGTCGTGTGGCGAGGGCGCGGACTGAAACTCAATGGTGATCTGCTGCCGCCGCTCAAGCCGCTGTGGTTTTCGGGAGATGATGAAATCGAATGTGAACTTCTAGGTGACGAAGTTATTGATGTCGGTGTGATTTTTCGTCGTGAAAAAGTTCGGGCGGATATGACCGTGGAAACATGGAGCGCGGGAGAAGAGCGAACTCTGCATGTAGATCAAGGTTGCCATTACCTTTTCTGCGCCCAAGGAAGTTTCATGGCGAACGACATAGGGATCAGTGAAGGAGAAACTCTGCGGATAGATTCATTGACAGAGTCCCGCGTTAAGTCCCGAACCGAGGGGCTCATTTTTCATATTCGTCTTTCTTACTAGTATTTTCCTGGACGCAAGGCTCATTGGCGCTCTGCAAACATTCTAAAATCTTCCAAACCCTTAGAATATGTGCTCTAGTTCGGACGTATCTTTGGAGGAATTATGACGAAAAAAAGAAGCCAGGCGCCGAAGTCACCAAAGTCGCCAAGAACGCAAGCTATTCACGGCGAATTCATGTCGCAATCTTGGGAGTTCTCTCACCATCTTATTCCTCCGATGACGGCGTCAACGACATTCCGTCTGGAATCTTTGCAAAGAGGTGCAGAAGGCTTTAGCACTTTCGGAGCACAAAATGAAAAAGGCAAGCCGATCTGGATTTATGATCGCCTTGAAGAGCCCACGACAAAAATGTTGGAAGATCAGTTGGCTTTGCTGGAAAAAGGCGAGTGCGCTGTGACCTTCGGAAGCGGTATGGGCGCGATTGCTTCGACGTTGATGTCTTTAATCAGCCATGGACAAAAAGTGGTCGCTCACAAAACTTTGTACGGTTGTACTTACAGCTTAATCACGAACTGGCTGCCTAAATTCAATGTTCAAAATTCTTTAATCGATATCAACGACCTTAAGTCATTACAGCAAGAGCTTCAAGATCCGAAAACACGTGTGATTTACTTTGAAACTGTTTCGAATCCTATTCTTGAAATCGCGGATCTTGAACGCATCGTAAAACTTGTTAAAGCTGCAAATAAAAAACGTGGCAAAGAAAATCAGATTTACACAATCGTCGATAATACCTTCGCGACGCCTTGGGCTTTGCGTCCGTTAGAGTGGGGAATTGATTTCGTCATTCAAAGTTTGACGAAGAATATTTCAGGCTTCGGCACGGAAATGGGCGGAGCCGTTATCGCGCCACGCTCTTTCGAAAGTATTTTGCGCGTGGCCCGCAAAGATTTCGGTGCGATCATTCATCCTTATTCCGCTTGGCATATTTTGGTTTATGGAATTTCCACCCAAGCAATTCGCTTCGAACAACAGCAGGCTTCCGCGTTAAAGGTTGCGCAGTTTTTAGAGGCGCATCCGAAAGTGGAGAAAGTCATTTACCCTGGCCTGAAAAGCCATGCTCAATACAAAGAAGCGAAAAAATATTTGAAATCTCCGGAAGGGAAGTTCGCTCCAGGCACAATGATTTCTTTCCAGCTCAAGGGGGACATGAAAAAGTGTCAGAAGTTCGTCGATGATATCGCAGCGAACTCTTATGCTATCACTTTGGCGGTGAGCTTGGGTTTAACAAAAACTTTAATCGAAGTTCCGGGATTTATGACTCATTCTGCAATTCCGACGGAAAAGCGCGGTGAATCGGGGATTGATCCACGCGCGATTCGTTTGAGTATTGGTCTTGAGAATGAACAAGATATTATCTCGGATCTCTCTGACGCTCTTAAACGTCTATAACGTTCGGCCTCCGAAGATTTTCCCGTCTTGCCATTTTATTATTCGGCCTCATAGTAAGAGAACGGCGGTTATCGCCGTTCTTCCTCGAGGTCGACTATGAAAACGCTTTCAAATACGTCTCTTTCAGTTCTTGATTTGGCTCCAGTAGCGGAAGGAAAAAATATTTCCGATTCCTTTCGCAACACTTTGGATCTAGCCCGGCACGTAGAGAACCTTGGATATAAAAGATTTTGGCTGGCGGAACATCATAACCTCGAAGGTATTGCGAGTGCGGCGACGTCGGTGCTTATTGGGTACGTTGCGGGAGGAACTTCGAAAATCCGCGTGGGCTCTGGCGGCATCATGCTTCCGAATCATGCGCCTCTTGTGATCGCAGAGCAATTCGGAACTCTTGAAACACTTTATCCCGGAAGAATCGATTTGGGTTTGGGGCGAGCTCCGGGAACGGATGGTTTTACGATGCGAGCGCTTCGCCGGGAGATGACCGGAAGAGAAGCCGATTTTTCCGAACTCGTTTCCGAATTGGAATATTATTTTGCGAAGCCTATTCCGGGTCAGAAAGTTCGCGCGGTCCCCGGTGCGGGCATTGATGTGCCGATTTGGTTATTGGGCTCGAGTCTTTATAGTGCGCAGCTCGCAGCGGTGACCGGGCGGCCTTATGCTTTTGCCGGGCACTTTGCGCCTGAGCTGATGATGCAGGCTTTGGATTTATACCGAGTGGGTTTTCAAGCGTCGGAACATTTGAAAGCTCCGCACACAATGGTCGGAGTTCAAGTCATTGCCGCAGAAACGGATGAGAAAGCCGAACACTTAGCCACGACTCTGTATCAAAGATTTTTAGGGATCATTCGTAACCAACGCGTTTCTTTGCAGCCACCCGTCGAGAATATGGATTCTTTGTGGAGTCCGCTGGAAAAGGAACATGTACTCAGTCGCCTTAGTACATCCGTTATTGGTGGGCCGAAAAAAGTAAAAGAAGGACTTGAGAAGTTGATTGCGGAAACTCAAGCCGATGAACTTATTATCGTCTCGGATGCTTACGACCATCAAGATCGTCTGCGTTCGTTTGAAATTATTCACGATATTTGGAAAAACTAGAATTTATTCTGCGTGCGATTTTGGATTCCCTGTTTTAGACTTTCAAAAAAACCGGGGGGCCAAAATATTTATGCGCTTCAGTGCTATTCTTCTCTTGTGTTCCGTGTTCGCATTTTCCGTCTCTGGGCACGAAGCAAAGGCACCCCATCGACAAGAACTTCGTGGCGGTGTTCCGGCTGGTCTGGCAGCGCCTCTTCTTTTTGAGGAAAAAGATCCAACGCATCTGGTAGGTCTCGTTCCCGACTACATCAATGCCTTAGCTGAAGAGCTGGGTATGAAAAGTTCGCTAAGCTTGGTCACTCGTTACCGTTTGGATGACTATCTTCTGAAAGGGCAGATGGACATGCTTTGCTATACGAGCACGGTATGGGCCAGCAATAAGGATCAGCTGGATTTTTCTATTCCGATTTTTACGAAGCGTGAAGTGATCATCGGCCCCGCACCGATGCCGAAGCGCTATCAAGATTTGCAGGGGAAAACAATCGGAGCCATGCTTCAGTACGTCTATCCGAAACTAGATCCGCTGTTTGCGGCAAAAAAGATAAACCGCGAAGATGCGCCTCGTGAGGAAGCAAATTTAATGAAGCTTCTCAATGGACGTCTTTCTTATATTGTGACGGATGAAATTTTCTTGGATTATTTCAAGACAAAACATCCCGAAATTGAAAAAGGTCGTGAAAGAATGTTTTTACAAGAGTATCCGATTTCTTGCTCGATCAGCCGTAAAGGCCGGGTCAAGGTTAAGGATCTCAACGCAGCTATTGAAAGACTCAAAACGAACGGCAAGCTCGAGAAAATCTTTAAAAAGTACGGCAGCAGTTTCAAATAACAAAGTAAGTTTGATTGCCAGTGCCGCGGTCTTTTCTAAAATAAGATCCGAGGTGAGGCATGAAAAAGATAGTACTGCTTTGTTTTTGTCTCTTAACAGGTTTGCCCGTTCAAGCTCATCACGGATGGAGCTCTTACGACGCTTCGAAGGTGATGAACTTTTCAGCGAAAGTTTTAAAGTCGTCCTATGAAAATCCGCACGGCAGTTTGCAAGTGGATTATCAGGGGAAAACTTGGACGGTGATCCTGGCTCCGGTTTCACGAATGCAGGCGCGAGGGCTCACAGCAGAAATGATTCAGCCGGGAGCGGACGTGCAAATTCTGGGATATCCCTCCAAAGAGAAAAAACCAGAGCTTCGTGCGGAATCTATCACCGTAAATAACAAAAAAGTCGAGTTGCGCTAAAATGTTAGGCGAAGTCGCGGCGAAAATAGGTGCGTCTTCGCTGTCGCAAGGCCTGCAAGCGTCCACATGGATCTACCCCATCACAGAAAGCTTGCATATTTTGGGAATAACTTTGGTAGTAGGAGGCGCTTTTGTATTTGATTTGCGCTTACTCGGTGTTGGTAAAGCGGTGCCGTTAGAGACCGTTGCAAACCTCAATTTAAGAATGTCCCGGCGCGGTTTTCTTTTAGTTGTAGTGACGGGAGTTCTTTTAATTGTGGCGAATCCCGAAGAAATTCTTTTGAATCGCACTTTTCAAATCAAAATGCTTCTGATTCTTTTCGCTTTGATAAATCTAGGCATTTATCACTGGCGGGTTCATCAAGGTCTTCACAGCTGGGCTGTCGCGCATTCTTTACTTTCTTTAGGTTTGTGGACCGCTGTGATATTTGCGGGTCGACTTATCGCTTACACGTAAATTCGACTCGGTGATAAAACCGAATTGTTTTCGGTCAAAATTAGAGATTCGATCTTCGTTCCCCATCGAGAAGTCGAGATAATAAAGAAAAGAGGTTTTATGAAAACTCTATTTCTGGTTTTGAGTTTAATTTCTGCCGTTCCAGCTTATCCGTGCACGCGTCTTTTGTGGGAGGGTAAAAATCAGGACGTCATTGTGGGTCGCAATATGGATTGGTTGGAGGACATCGGGACAAATATGTGGCTCTTTCCACGCGGAATTGCGCGTGACGGTTTAGCGGATGCGAACTCTCTGAAATGGACTGCAAAATATGGAAGTGTTGTTACGTCGGCTTATGACAAGGGCACCGCCGATGGCATGAATGAAAAAGGTCTTGCAGCTAATTTGCTTTATCTTTCTGAAAGCGATTTTGGTTCTCGTGACGAAAGTCTTCCAGGTATTTCTGTCAGCCTTTGGGCGCAATATTTCTTGGATAATTTTGCAACGGTCGATGAAGCTATTGCGGCGATCGATAAGGCACCCGTTCAGGTCTTAATGGCTAGCGTTCCGACGACTGGTGGGACGAAGCAGGGAACTGTGCATTTGGCGTTGTCTGATAGAACCGGCGATACGGCTGTGATTGAATACATCGACGGACAGCCGAAAATTTATCAAAGCAAAGAATTCAAAGTTATGACGAATTCTCCACCGTTTGATAAACAATTGGCGGGATTAAAGCAGTACAAAGGTTTCGGAGGAGAAAAAAATCTTCCAGGCACGACAGATGCAGCCGATCGCTTTGTGCGGGCAGCTTACTACACTCAACAACTGCCGACGCCCAAAGACTACCGGGAAGCCGTCGCCGGTGTATTGAGTGTTCTGCGCAATGTCTCGCAGCCGTTTGGAACTCCCGATCCGGCACGCCCGTATATTTCCCCTACGCGGTGGCGAACTGTTGCGGATCTTACAAAAGGTCTTTACTTCTATGAGAACACTTTAAGTCCCAACCTCGTATGGGTGGATCTTGCCAAGTTGGATTTTAAGAAAGGCGCTCCTGTTAAAAAAATCACTCTCGTAAAAAATTACGAGTTAATTGGAAATGTTTCGGATAAATTCAAGACGACAAAAAGTTTTGAGTTTCTCAAGCCCGACGTCGCGACAGGCTTAAAAGCCGATGCCGCTCGATAATGGATTATGCTTCCATTTTAAATCGGCGACGTAAGCTTTCAGCGGCTTCAAGAACGACGATCTGTTCGACGCGGCTAAAAACCTCTTCGGCAGGAACGTTGAGATGTTTTGCCAGAATTTTTATTTTCATAATGGGAGGCAATGCGATGCCAGACTCCCAATTGTGCACGTACTGTGAGCCCGAGTAACCAAGAATCAGACCAAGATCACGCCGCGAGAGGCCCACATGCTCTCGTTTCTTTTTTAAATATATTCCGAGTTCTTTTTTGAAAAGGCGTGACTGCATCTTTCCAGGGTGAACGAGAGTTTTTATTCGTGCATTCCTATTCTCATTATGAGGAGTTGAATTCTCGTATTCGGGAAATGTTGCTTTACAGACCCGAAAATCGGTAAGCTAGGATATGGCAAAAGAACCAGGTGAACTTAAATGGGTCGAAGAACTTCTTCCTGAAGAAGGATATCGCCGCAAATCCATGTTTGGCGGATTTGCATATTATATTGAGGAGAAGATCGTTCTGCTGATCTTTGAATCGGATGACAGCCGTTGGAACGGCGTCATGTTTCCTGTAGAAAAAGAATTTCAAGAAAAAGCTCTCGCTAAATTCCCCGTATTGTCTCCACACCGGATTCTGCCCAAGTGGCTTTACCTGCCTTTAAATACGGATGGCTTTGAAGAAATTGTTCCTGACATCCTTCGTGAAGTTCTGCGGCCCCAGAGTTTTTGGGGAAGTATTCCAAAACCCAAAGGGAAAAAAGGAACCTCGCCAAAAACCAAGAAAAATAAAGACGACGATATTCAAGTGAATATCGATACGCGACGTCCACGCCTTTTTTCTGACGAACCCGCCGAAGAGAAGCTAAAAAAAGCTAAAAGGATCTCAGATCTTAAAAACCTAGGCGCGGTTTCCGAAAAACAATTCGCAAAGATCGGGATCACAACCGTTCCGCAGTTTATGAAGCTCGGCTGGAAAAAGACGATGAAGAAGCTCGCCGAATACGATCCGAAGCACCGCCATTCCATCTATGCTTATGCTTTGATCGGGGCTTTAACCAATACAGAATTCAACCGCATCTCTGAAGAAGAAAAGGCCGAGGCCCGAGCCTTTGTTAAGTCGCTTCCGAAAGTGGAAAAGAAAAAGCCGAAGAAGAAGTCACGGTAACTCGCTTTGAGTCCTGTTCGGTCGAACGCTTTCCATAACTTCGCGGCACTGTCATGGTGTTTTTCATACAAAAATCATCACGAGGAATTTTAGAATAAAAGCCAACATCAAAGAAGAAGGCATCGTGGTGGTTGGCAATAACGCGAACAATGGTTTTTCTCTCGTCGAGATTCTCTTGGCTCTGGGCATTTTAACTATTGCCTCCTTGGGAACGATGACGCTGATGTCAGACAGTTTTCAATCGCAAAGATCTTTGCAATCCAAGAACAATCAAATGCAGATGATCCAGGATATCGAAACACTTTTGGGAATTGCCGACGTATGCAAAAACAATCTCGGCGGAACTTTGGCTGGAAGCCACATCAATATTAACGCTCTTCCCGTGACTATTCCTGAACTCTCAACCAGCGGGAAAAACGGTTTCGGGAGTCCGCCCGGTGTCATCGCTTATCAAACGTGGAATGCCTCTAACAATGTCACTTATTATGGCGGAGATTTAAAAATCACGCGAATGAGATTGAATCGTTTTACGGCCGTTGCAGATGCGACAGGGGCTTGGACAAATCAGGGATTCGCCGATTTCGAAATTGCGGTGGAGCGCACCACAGCTCTTCCTGGCGGAATAGGTTTTAATCAGGACAAAAGCAAAGTGAAGCTTAAGCTGATTCTTGAAAATACGTATGCTCCCGGAGTCGACAACGCTGTCGTAGCGTGTGTCTCTGCGGGGAATGGCGATTCGCTGTGGATTCAGAATCCAAATCTTTCTATTTATTATCCCGGCGGAAACGTTGGTATTGCGACCTCCGCTCCCCGCAGTGCTCTTGATGTTAACGGTGCGGTTCGTTTGAAAGCGGGAATTCCTACAAGCAAAAATGCCGCCGTGGGTTTGGCCTTTGAAGACAACGGTGACACCGGACTTTTCATGGCGAACTATAATCCGGGAACGCCTACCTCCGGTGTGTTGAATGTTTTCACCGAGGGACAACCGCGCATGGTTATTGCCGGGAACGGCAATGTCGGTATTGGTACGACAGTTCCTGATTACAAACTGGATGTGCGCGCGAATGGCCTGGTGATCAGTCAAGTTTCGTCAGAGGACGGTGATCAGGTTTTCTTTAACGTGAACTCGCGCATTGCCACCGGGGTTCCCGTAGGTGCTTCGATGCAGTCCAATGCCGTGGATTCTTATGCATCGTTTGCTTCAACAACGTCGACCAATGAGTTGCGCGTGGCTTCGCAGAGTACAAGCGGGATTATTCGATTTATCGCTGGAGGTTCCAATCCCGTGAACTTTGAAAGAATGCGCATCGATAACTCCGGAAATGTCGGCATCGGCACGCAGTCTCCAAGTCGAAGACTTCACGTCGTGGGGCCGGTAGGTTCAATCGTGGCCTCCTTTTCTGACGGTGCTGCCAGTTGCTCGATCCAACCATCAGCGGCGGGAAATATCTCGTGTTCTTCGGATCGCAGATTGAAAAAAAATATTGAGCCCGTGCCCGATGCTCTTTCATTAGAGAAAATTCTGAAGCTAGAAACCGTCAGCTATGAGTGGAAACACGCCGCGAAGGGAAGGCACACGGGCTACATTGCCCAGGATGTTGAAAAGGTCGCTCCCGAACTTGTTACGACCGCCGATGACGGTTCCAAGCAAGTCAGCTATGGCGGTTTTATTCCCTGGCTTTCGGGCGCGGTGAAGGCGCTTTACTCTTATGATCTTGCACAATCCCGTGATATCGCGGAATTGAAAACTCAGATGAAGACTCAGCACGCGGAAATTCAAACATTGAGAAAAGAAAATCAAGTGTTGCAGCTTCGACTCGAGCGCTTGGAAAAAGCTTTTCAAACTCAGAGCGCCCAATAAAAAATCGAAAGAAATAGCAGGCAAAGTTTGCGAGATTCAACAATGACGGTGTTTTGTTTTCGTGACGGGTGACTTGAATCGACCTTCGAGGTCGCTTCAAGTCATAGGTGCCCCGCGAGGGAGTGGGCGATGGGCTCCTGCCCATCGTCCTTCGGACGCGCTAAAGCGCGCCCAAAAATAGCAGGATGCTATTTTTGTGAACCCCCAAAGTTCTAAGTCCAAGTCCCGGGCAAGAACGAAGTGTAAAAATAAAAAAGCCACTCTTTGAGTGGCTTTTTTATTTTTAGATTTGGTGCCCCGCGAGGGACTTGAACCCCCACGCTTGCGCACTAGATCCTAAGTCTAGCGTGTCTGCCAATTTCACCAGCGGGGCACACCTTAAATTTGAAACACAGTGATAGCGCACTTTAGGGCGCTAAATCAACGAAAATTACTTCTCGCTGATCAATTTTTTGTAATCTGGAGCTCTCATAAGGTTTGCGAGTTCTTTTTCAGTATCCATTTCGATACGAACTAACCAACCTTCGTTTACTGGATCGTCGTTCAATACGGATGGATCGTCGCCCAAAGCCATATTTACTTCGATAACAGTTCCAGAAACGGGAGCGTAAAGGTCGCTCACGGCTTTAACAGACTCGATAACGCCGAAAGTTTGACCTTGAGTGATTTTTTGACCTTCTTCTGGAAGCTCTACGTATACGATTTCACCCAATTGGTCTTGAGCAAACTCAGTGATACCAACAGTTACGATGTTCTCGTCAACTTGAGCCCATTCGTGTTCTTTTGTGTAGTAGTAGTCTTCTGGGATGTGAAATGCCATGTGCGGCTCCTTATTTCGTTACAAAAGGGGTCTTACAAACCACCGCTTTCACCTTGCGACCGCGGATATCGAGAAGAAACTCAGTTCCTTCTTTAGCGAACTCCGTGTCGATGTAGGCAATCCCGATAGGTTCATCGAGGGTCGGTGAGTGTGTACCACTAGTTACCTTGCCGATTTCTTTGTTGTCAAAAGAAAATAGGCTGTATCCCTGACGAGGGATGCCCTTCTCAAGCATCTTAAATCCCACAAGATTTTGCTTTAGACCGGCTTCTTTTTTACCCACGATCAAAGCTTTACCCATAAAGTCTTTTTTAGCGGGTTTAATCACCCAGCCAAGGCCGGCTTCGTATGGATTCGTCGTGTCATCAATCTCGTGGCCGTAAAGAGAGTACTTCATTTCCGTGCGCAAAGTGTCGCGGGCGCCCAAGCCGATGGATTGAACTCCCAGGTCTTTTCCTTGCTCTAACAAAGTCATCCATAAAGCCGCGGTTCCTGCGGCCTCAACGAAAACTTCGCAGCCTTTTTCGCCTGTGTAGCCCGTTGTTGCCACCATGATTTTGTGATTTTGGAATTCGCCGGCTTTTAATGTGAACGGCTTCATTTCGCTGACTTTGAAACCGAAAACACGGTCACACAATTCCAAAGCTTTCGGGCCTTGAATCGCGATCTGACCCCATTTATCACTCTCGTCCGTCATGTCGGCGCCCTTGTTGTGTTTGGTCATCCACGCAAAGTCTTTGTCTTTGTTGGAAGCATTCACGCACACCAAGTAGTCTTCATTTTTCTTCAGGCAATAAACGATGATGTCGTCAACCAAGCCGCCTTGATCATTCGGAAGAAGAGAATACTGAGCTTCGCCGTCATTCAATTTCGCAACGTCATTCGTGGTCAGCCATTCCAAAGTTTCAAGAGCTTTAGGTCCTTTTACGCGAACTTCGCCCATGTGTGAGACATCGAAAAGTCCCACGTTGTTGCGAACGTTGTTGTGTTCTTCACGAAGGCCTACGTATTGAACCGGCATGTACCAGCCAGCAAAGTCGACCATGCGTGCGCCTAATTTTTCATGTGTTTCTGCGAGAGGTGTCTTTTTCATGGGCGTGAGTTTCCTTTTCCAGAGGGAAACAGTCAATTAAAGAACCTGTCGGGCTTGCGCGCAAAAACGCGCCTGTGCTATTTTTCCGGGCGATGTACAAACTTTCCGAGCGCATGCAGTTTATCTATGATCAGCTTCTTCCCAACAAGCCTGTTTGGGACTTTTGCTGCGACCACGGCTATATGGGGCTGAATGCTTATGAAAGCGGGCGGTTTCCTGAGGTGTATTTTGTCGATCAAGTCCCGCATATTGTTCAGCAGCTCGAGCAGCGCTTTCACAGGGAGTATTATCGCGAGGACGCTCTCGCAAAGGCGTTCTTCCTGGCGAAAAAAGGTGAGGACATTGATCTTCCTTTAACAGGAACGGCCATCGTCGCGGGTGTGGGCGCCTTCACGATCTTCAATATTCTGCAGGAGCTTCATCAAAAAGGTCTTTTACACGCGCAAAGATTGATTTTGGGGCCACAACGAGATGAGCTGAAGTTGCGGGAGATGATCCGTGCAGAGGGCGATTTCGGCTACCCATTTTGTAATGAACATTACGAAATTTTAGAAAAAGGACGCGCCCGTAAGTTGTTGATATTTGATAAAATTTTAGAATTGTAAGTTCGGCGAATGACGCACCCCGAATGGCATTATTAAAAGTCTGTAAGGCGTGAACAAAATATTGATTATTAGGGGCCCTGCAAATAATTGTGTCCTCATGCAGGACGTAAAACAAAACTCAGATTTTAGACAATTTCTTGAAGATGAATTGGCTCGTCGTAGCCAAAACTATCCCCGTTACTCACTCCGTGCGTTCGCGCGCCATCTAGAAGTGGACTCGTCTTTCTTGTCCAAAATTCTAAATGGTAAAAGAACTGTTACGATGAGAACAATCCGTATGTTCGGGGAGCGTTTGAACCTCACTCCGGATGAACTCCAGCGCTTCGGCGAGATTTCTCGCGAAAAGAAAATGAAGCGTAAATTGGAGCGTCTCTTGGAGAAAATGCCAACGGAAGAACGCGAGCAATCTACAATCTCTATCACTGTAGATGAAAACCGTCTTCCTGAAGCTAAAGAGAAAATCAAAGCTTTCCGCAAGGAATTGGCTCAGTTTCTCGATGCAGGGGCAGCACAAGGAAGAACTTATCAGATTTCCGTGTCGCTTTTTCCTGTTTCAGGATTCGGCATTAACGAATAAAGAAGCTATTAACTCAAACTCGACTTACAACGAGGGCCCGAAAGGCCCTCGTTTCGTTTTTTGCCCTTCGAAATGATAGAATGCCCCTATGAATATGCGCGGTTTATTTGCTCGCTTCGGGGTTTTGTTTGTTCTGCTGACATTGGCGGTTCAAGCGCATGCTACTGAAGCTGTGACAATGATATCACCCTATGACACGCCTCCTTTTGTTGTGGATTCCACGCAAGAGAAAGGGTTGATTTATGACCTGGCGGCGCTGCTTTCGAAACGCTCTCAAGGTAAATACAAATTTAAAGTTAAAATCCTGCCGCGCAGTCGTCTTGTGCGAAGCCTGCAGAACGGTAAAAGTTTTGTCGTTCCTCTTGTAGAGCCCAAATGGTTTGAAGATGCGCAAGAGACAAGATTTTTATGGACGTCTTCTTTATATGACGATCAAAACATCGTGCTTTCAACGGTCAAAAAACCTCTGAACTATGAGGGGCCGAATTCTTTAGAAGGTAAAAAAACGACGGATGTTTTGGGTCATAGGAATCCGACGTTGGAAGACCTTGCGAAACAGGGAAAAGTGAATAAAGGCGAAACGAGTTCCCTGGCGGGCAGTCTAAAAATGTTAGCCAGCGGCCGTATTGATTTCGTTATTTCCGGTGGATTGGCGACACGTTATTTGATCAAAGACCTCGGCCTGCAGGGGTCGATTTATATCTCTGAAAAACCCATGGAAATGATCCATAGAAAAATCCTGGTGAGCCCTGATAATAAAAGCCTGTTCGAGTGGCTGGATAAAGAAATCAAGAAATTGCGTGAAAGTGAAGAGTGGAAAACTCTTTTGAAAGCTTATGAGGATTCACTAAATTCTGTCTCTTATGTATAAAAGTTTGCCATCCCGGATTCTTATTTGTGAGTTTTATTGCACGGCAATCCTGGCATAGGGATCGCATGGAATTCTTCGATTAATAAAAATCGGAGAATTCTATGAAAACCGCCCTGAACGTTCTTGTCTTGGTAAGTATTTTTGCCGGCTCCATCGCCTACGCCGGTTTTGAAGGTCGTATCTTTGATGAAAACGGCCGTGAAGTTCGAACAGGTGAAAGAGTTGTCGGAGTCATCTGTGATTACTTTGATGATAAACGCAATCCTCTTATCACCGAAAATCCAGATCTTTTGGTGAAGCATTTCCAAAACAATCTTCAGAATGTTGAAAAAATCATGGCCTATTATCAAGGCGAAAAGATGAATCAACCGATCATTCTGCACGCCCCTTTTGAGCTGGCGCCCCTTTCTGAAATTACCAAATACACGCGCAAGCAATCAGCGACTGTACCCGAAAAAGCCGTGGGTGCCGTTGTTGGAGTTATCACGCTGGGCGGAGGCTCCGGCTCTTACACTCGTACCGTGACGACTTATAAAATGTGTGTCAGCGTTGTCGGAACTTACGATGCGCGCACAACGTGGGAAAAAGTGAAAGAGTACTTCCGAAGATAGAATTACTTAAGCAGGCGTTGCCACTCGATTTTAGTGACGATGCCGACGGTTTCCGTGTTGGGGTCAAAGACGATTTTCACGTCGCCCTTATCTAATTGCTTTTTAATCTGATTGAATTTTGTTTCGAAGGCCGCTTCCTCGCGGCCATAGTCTGTTCCTTCGCGCAAAATAAAACTCTCGATAATGCCACGCAGAGCCTCCGGGCTTAAAGCTTCTTGGGGAACTTCCATGGGCGGCAGTTTTTCATTGTCGTTCATAGACGCTGAATCTCTTTCTGCACGCGCAGTTCGTTTGAAACTTTTTGCACGTCGCTTTCAGGGATTTGGACAAGCACGCCACGAGGGATCTCTTGCTCAATCTTCGTCTTGTGCATCCAGGCCAAGAATTCGCGCTCGGGACCTCGGCAAATCATTTGGCGATCTTTGCCTTTTTCCTGCAGGCGGTCTCCGACTACGCGAGCCGCTGGGATTTTTTCAGCCGGCGTCTTGCGCATTAAAAGATAGCTCATTGTCAGTGTTCGGTTTTTCATCGGAAGCTGTTCTTCCATTTTTAAAAACCACTCGGGAGCTGCGAAGTGAACACGATCATGGCACCAATCGGTCTTTGACTGTGTCAGCAGCGGACAAGGTCCTTCATGGGTACATGGAGCCCACACATGATAACCTTTATCCAAAAGTTTTTGGCGAAGCTGCAGAAGCTTTCGGCCGTCTTGTTGTGTCGAAGGCTCCACCAACATCAAAGCTTCACACTCATAAGCCCAGTCGGGGATATCGCTTAATTCCGTCAGTGAATAAGAAAACACCGCCAAGGTTTTTTGGGGATCTTTAAGTTTGGGAGCGCTAAAGGTGCGTTGCCATTCTTCCGCTGTGAATTGCGGAAAAAAAGTTTCGATCAGTTTTTGCGGTTCCGCCGCTCTTTCAATTAACTGAAAACGAAAAGCCTGCTTTTCAGATAAAACCAACGACGCTGTCGCAAGGCCCGCGCCGAAGTCGATAACTCGTTCCAAGCCTTGAAAGAAGTTTCGTTTCTCGGCCTCAGCGACGATCCCGCGCAAACGAGACGCGTTCAAAGGAAGATAATAACAAAGATAAGCCACTTGCGCCCAGGTTTCGTTCCATGGCGTCGGAGCCTCCGGTTTTTGAATAAAATAGTCTGACAGTGCGAGCACGCATTTCGCCAAAGCTTTAGAGTCCTTCAATGTCAGTTGAAAGCTTGCAAGAGCTTGGGTTAACGACTCCTCAAAAGATGCGGGGTAAGAATACTGTCTCGACATTTTGATAGTTTAAAGGGAACGAAGTGTTTTTAGCAAATCTTCAACTGTAATCAGGTCCATGCAATGAGGATCAACCTGGTCCACGTCGGCCACTTCAGGGACGAAGATGTGAACGTCTTTCCCTCGCGCGGCCCAGCGACGGGGATGTTGCACGCGAAGAGGCGAGTAAATTCCTAAAACGGTTGCTCCTAAAGACGCCGCCATATGAGCAACGCCCGTACTTGGAACTACGACCGCTTTCGAGTTTTTTAAAATCGTGAAAAGCTCTGCGGCCTTCAGCTGATTCTGCAAAGAACGAACACGAGGATGATCTTTGAATCTTTCTTTGATGTCTTTGAGCCAAGGTTCATCGGCGGGAGTTCCTGTAAGAACCACCTGCGTGTCTTTAGCGACCTCTTCAATAAATTCAATGTAACGAGGAATGGGCCAATTTAAGGCGGAACCGGCCATACCAGGGTGCACGACGACATACCTTTTGACGGCAAGACCGTATTTATCCAAAAGCGCGATGTTTTCAGGCGCTTCAAGTTTCAATACGGGAGTTTTTTCCTGCAAGACGTCTTCTTCGATATCAAACGCATGCAAAAGCAAATCGAGGTTGTAGTCCGCCTCGTGCTGAGTCGCAAGACTGCGGCGCTGGCGCAGACCGCGATTTAAAAACAAGAAGCTATGCCATTGCGATTTAACTCCCGCCCGCACAGGCACGTTTTCCGCCCACAAAGCATAACTGACCCACCACGGAGCTTGAAAGCTCACGGCGACGTCGGGTTTAAACTCGTGCAGGAACGTACGGAGAGCGCGAAGCGATTCTTTCCAATTCTCTTTGGAAAGTTCAAGATACTTTCTTTTTGGATCCGCATGATCGGGAACGAAGCCAAGACCTTTGGAGATCACCCATTGCACATCGTGACCTTTTAAAAAAGAAACCTGATCGACACACATGGTGCAGATCAGGTCTCCGATTTTATCTAGGCGAATGAGCAAAACTTTTTTCATCCAAGAGTTCCCGTGGGAAAAAGGTACCTGGTATCTTTTTCCGCGGTGTTATTGATAATCCTCTAGCGGGGGGCAAGAGCAAATAAGGTTTCTGTCGCCGTAAGCGTTGTCCACGCGGCCGACAGTGGGCCAGTACTTGTTAGCGCGCAACCACTCGACAGGGTACACAGCTTCTTCGCGAGAGTAAGGATGATTCCATTCAGGTTTCATCATCATCTGCGCTGTGTGCGGAGAATTTTTCAAGGCGTTGTTTTCTTTATCCATTTTGCCGGATTCAATCGCCGTGATTTCTTTGCGAATCGCGATCATAGACTCAATGAAACGGTCGACTTCTTTTTTCGGCTCGGATTCTGTCGGTTCGATCATCAAAGTTCCCGCAACCGGGAAGCTCATTGTCGGAGCATGGAAGCCGAAGTCCATCAAACGTTTTGCAACGTCTGTCACGTCGATGCCGGAAGTTTTTTTGATCTCGCGAACGTCCACGATACATTCGTGCGCCACAAGCCCGTTTTTCCCTTTGTAAAGAACAGGGAAGTGCGGTTCCAACTTTTTCGCAATGTAGTTTGCGCTCAAGATACTGACAAGAGTCGCTTTTCTCAATCCTTCAGCGCCCATCATGGTGATGTACGCCCAAGAGATCGGCAGAATGCTCGCAGAACCCCAAGGTGCCGATGACACCGCCGAGATCCCTTTTGCAGGACCCGCTTCAGGAACCAAAGAGTGTGTCGGTAAGAACTCTTTCAAGTGAGCCGCAACACCGATCGGGCCGACGCCAGGACCGCCACCACCGTGAGGAATCGAGAATGTTTTATGCAGGTTCATGTGAGACACGTCAGGACCGAAAGTTCCAGGACGGCACATGCCAACAAGAGCATTCATGTTGGCTCCATCCATGTAAACTTGTCCGCCGTTGTCGTGGATGATCTTGCAGATTTCAACGATACCTTCTTCGAACACACCGTGAGTCGAAGGGTACGTGATCATCAACGCCGCCAAGTTGTCGCGATGTTGTTCTGCTTTCGCTTTAAGATCGGCAACGTCCACGTTTCCTTGGTCGTCACACGCCACCACAACAACTTGCATGTTCACAAGCGCTGCGGACGCAGGATTTGTTCCGTGCGCAGAAGATGGGATCAAGCAGATGTTACGATGACCTTGGCCGCGAGAATGATGATACTTACGAATCACTAATAGACCCGCGTATTCACCTTGCGAACCCGCATTTGGTTGCAAGCTGACAGCCGCGAAGCCCGTAATGTCCGCCAACTTCTTTTCAAGATCGTGAATCATTTCGATCAAGCCCGCCGCTTGAGACGTCGGAGCAAACGGATGAAGTTTGCTGATCTCAGGCCATGAAACAGGAACAAGCTCTGTCGTGGCATTGAGCTTCATCGTGCAAGATCCCAATGGGATCATGGAATGAGTCAACGTCAAATCTTTGTTTTGCAAAGAGTGGATGTAGCGAAGCATTTCTGTTTCGCTGTGGTGAGAGTTAAACACCATATGAGTCATGTAAGCGGAAGTACGAGTCAGCTTCGCAGGAACTTCAACGTCTTTCATCGCTTCGTCGATCGACAAAGCGGTAAAGCCCGCCATGTTGCCAAGATTGAATGCCGCCCAGATCATTTCAACATCTTCCAAAGTCGTCGTCTCATTCAAAGAGATACCCAACTTGTTGTTGCCGAAATTGCGGAAGTTGATTTGCATTTGATCTGCTTGCGCGACAATCGCAGCCGCTTTGTCTGTTGTCACAGTGATGGTATCGAAGAACGGAGTTTTTGCGACAGCAAAACCAAGCTTATTCAATCCTTCAGCCAAAATACCTGTCATGCGCTGAACGCGCAGAGCGATTTTTTTCAAGCCTTGCGGGCCGTGATAAACCGCGTACATGGAAGCCATGTTTGCCAATAGAACTTGTGCCGTACAAATATTGGAAGTCGCTTTTTCACGACGGATATGTTGTTCGCGAGTTTGCAAAGCCAAACGCAACGCTTTTTTACCTTGAGAATCGACACTCACGCCGACAAGACGGCCTGGCATCAAACGCTTGTAAGCGTCTTTCGTCGCCATGAACCCTGCGTGAGGGCCTCCGTAGCCGAGTGGCACACCGAAACGTTGTGAGTTACCGACAACGATGTCTGCGCCCCATTCTCCCGGAGGCGTCAAAAGAGTCATCGCCAACAAATCCGCAGACGCCGTTACAAGAGCGCCGTGGTCTTTGTAGGTTTTTGCAAGAGCGGAGTAATCTTCAATTACGCCGTTGGTGTTTGGATATTGGAAGAACACGCCGAACACAGGTTTAGAGAAATCGTACTTCGCAGGATCCATGACGATCATCTCGAAGCCCAACGGCTCCGCGCGCGTTCCCAAAACTTCGATCACGTGCGGATGCATGTCAGGAGAAACGATGAAAGTGTTCGCTTTGTTCTTGCAAAGAGCATGCGCCATGAACATCGCTTCCGCAGCGGCCGTTCCCTCATCCAACAAAGAGGCGTTGGAAATTTCCATGCCTGCAAGATCCGAGATCATTGTTTGGAAATTCAAAAGAGCTTCCAAGCGGCCTTGCGAAATTTCCGGCTGATAAGGTGTGTAGGCTGTGTACCAAACAGGATTTTCAAAAACGTTTCTTTGAATTACTGTCGGCGTGATGGTGTCGTGATAGCCCATGCCGATATAGCTTTTGTAAACTTTGTTTTTGCTCACCATCTTTTTCAGATAGTTCAAAAGATCGTATTCAGAAATTCCGTTACCAACGTCATCGTACTTGTGCTGTGTACGAATTTGCGCAGGAATCACTTTGTCAGCCATTTGCTCCAAAGAGTTGAAACCTAAAGTTTTCAACATATCGTGGATGTCTGAATCTGTGGGTCCAATGTGACGGGGAGTAAACTCGTTACGGGGAGATAAATCGGCAATTTTCATGTGCACCTCAATAAGCGCCTCGAGACTAGCACAGCCCCCTTTGGTATGAAAGATTTGTAAGGAGAGCAAACCGGCTAATGCGAGGCGAAATGAGGCTATTTTATGCTATTTTTTGAGCAGTCGCTCGGACTTTCTGTCCTCTTCGAAATAAGAGGTTCGCGGCTCCGCAGAAGACCAGACCGCCAAGACTCACGGCGGGCCATTTTCCCCAACTCCACAGCAGCGAGCCGATCCAAGAGCCGAGGCTTCCTCCGATAAAATAACAGAACACATAGATCGAGCTGAGACGGGAACGCGCTTCTGCGGAAAGTTCAAAAACACGCGCTTGGTTGGAGATATGTGCGACTTGAATGCCCAAGTCCAAAATAAGAACGCCCAAGATCACGCCGAGAACAAGCTTGGAAGAAAGTGCAAGTAAAGCAAAAGCTCCCATAGAGCAATATAAGCCCAAACGAATGGTCGCTGCCGTGCCTTTTTTATCGGCGTAACGACCCGCAAGAGGCGCCGCCAAAGCGCCAATCATTCCTAGAAGACCGAACAACCCGATTGTTTGCGGGGTGTAATTGAAAGGTTCGCCTTCTAATAAGAACGTCAGCGTCGTCCAAAACGCCGAGAATGAACCAAAAAGAATCGCGCCCATCAAAGCCGCTTCGCGCACCAGAGGCAGGTCACGAATCAAACCCCAGGTGGAGTGCAACAGAGCTTTGTACGAACCGCTGAATTGCGGAACAGAGGCGGGTAGTGCCCATTGAGTCGCCACCGCCAAAAGCAAGTTCACTGATCCGGCGAAAATAAAAATCGACTTCCAGCCAAAGTGCTCAGCCATGAAACCCGAAAGAGTTCGCGCCATCAGTGAGCCCAATAAAATTCCCGACATCACGGTGCCCATAACTTTGCCGCGCTCTTGCGGCTTTGCGAGATTTGCAGAGAAAGGAATTAGCACCGTCGCTGAGACGTTAAAGAAACCCATTGCAAAACTCAACGCACACAACACTGCAAAACTGGAAGTGAACGCCAAAGCCAGAGCCAATGATCCCGCCGCAGTCATACTTACTTGCAAAAGCTTACGGCGCTCCATCATGTCACCGAGGGGAACTAAAAGAAGAATGCCGATGGCATAGCCCACAAGAGTCAGGGCCGGAACAAGCGAGACTGTTTTTTCCGATACAGCGAACTCACGCGCGAGAATTCCGAGCAGAGGTTGATTGTAATAGAGATTGCCGATCACAAGGATGCAAGTGACAACCATGAATGAAACTTGAAAGCGAGAGACACCTTGACCCATGCAGAAGGTGTTAAACTAAATTAAAGTGAGGTTCAAGTCAGTTCGCGATTTGAGAGTGGCACTCGGATATCACGTTTTTGCGAGGAATACCTCGCTGGCAAGAACGAATAAGTTCTCGCAACGTTTTTAACTTCTCCGCATCTTGTTTCATTTGATCAAAGCGAAACGTGAAATGATAAATTTCTTTGACCACCGCCGTTTCAAGTTGCAAAGCCAGTTTGAACTTCGCTGATTTCGCTTCTTCAATTTGCACCATGATCTTCCGAAGCGACGGCGGATACAATCGGGAGATAAATCCGACTTCTTCCAGTTTCATTCGGAAAAGAGGATCCTGCAATGCGCGCGTACCCTCTTGTTTGTAGTAAGAAACCAGATAAGCGGTGCGTTCGTTGGCAAGTCTTTCACGATCCAAATATGACGGATTGCAGAGAGTATGGCACAGATCAGGAACTGATTTTTGCGCGATCTTTTCCGCAAGTTCGTCGAAAAGATTGAGCTCTTCATCGTAGCTCTTCCCAATGCGCACAAGTTCTTTAAGATTGGGGTTTACTTCGGTGTGACTTTCGGGCCCGGTCGGCAGCGACGGGAGCACAGAGGCCTTAGCGACAGGAGGTCTCTTGGCCGTTTTTTCTTCGGAGGCCGAGGCTTTCGTCAATTGATCAACAGCGTAATACGAAACAGCCGTCAGGCCCACAAGCGCGCAGGTCACTACACCCAGAATAAAAAATCCTATGCACTTTAGAAGACCTTTAAGAAATCTCATCGAGTTGAAAATTAGCAGAATTTGAGGGCGGTGTCAGGAACTTACTCGCTAGACTAGGCGCTCGCATAAAAAATGCTCTTTGTCTTTACCTGACTAAGGGAGAGACCAATAAAAAAAGGAAGGCTTTTTAAGGGCCTTCCTTTTTAGATTTTTTAAAGAGCCAAGCTTAAGCGCGTTTTACTTTTTTTGTCGTTTTGCGAATGGCTTTTTTAGTCGCTTTTTTTGCAGACGCTTTCTTTGTTGTCCCTTTAGCTGACGCTTTTTTAGAAGTCTTTTTCATAGACTTGTTGAAAAGAGACTTTTCCAGCATCGTTTTTTGCGCGATGGCTTTTTTCTTGTAAGTTTGGATGTTCTTTTCCAAGTGATCCGCTGACTTTTTGATTTTTGTGATCGCGGTGTTCACTTCTTTTTCTAGTTTCTCTTCAGAAGCGCCCAAAGCTTTCACGATGTCTTGGTATTTCTTCCAAGCAAGTTCGATCTTTTCTTCTTTTTGTTGATCGAAACGGCCTTTCAACTCCGATTCTTTCTTTTTGATTTCGTCATTCAGTTTTTGGAAGTTTTCGAGAAGATTCTGAATGCCTTTGTTTCCAGACAAGTTCTTCAAAAGTTTTTGGAATGTAGTTGTAGCCACAACAGTCTCCTTTGTTTACAAAACCTAACATACACCTCACAGAGGTGAAATGAAAGCCCCGGAATTTTATTTTGACTCAAAATTAATAGTTTCTAACCAAACTTCACGCTGGGCGGAGTATTGGCCTGGGAATTTCTCGAGGCCTTTTTCTCTCAGTTTCATCGCATATTCAGACATGTACGTCTTCAAAGAAGCTTCGTCTTTCACTTTGTAAACGACCTTGACGTCCTTGCTTGAAGCTTCCAGGCTTCCACCTTTACGAAGACAGAGTTCAGCGCTGATAAAGCCCGGGCATTGCAGAACTTCGTTAATGTGTTCAGTTTTAAGCCATTCAACGTACTCAGAATAGACCTCATGTCTAACCACGAGGTGGATCATATAAGTAACCATGGGACTCCTAAAGGGTGAATTTGAAGTCCTTGATTAGCATACCCGGGATCTTTTTTCCACCGAAAGCACGGCTTTCATAGGTTGAAACCATGGGGTCGATCTCTTGGAAGTCCGTCACGGCGACAAGATTGCCACCCAAACAGTCATAAAGGCTCTCATCGAAGCGCAAATCCGCAATCGGAGCGACGATTTCCCCATTTTCCACCCAAAAACACGCATAACGAGTCATTCCCGTGATGCGCGCATTCAGACGATCCGACCAGTTCAGATAATGAAGATTCGACAAATAGAGTCCCGTACCTAGTTCTTTCAAGATGTCTTCTTGTTTCAAAGAACCTGCCAGGATTTCCATAGCACGTGGAGACTCATAGGCGTCAGACGCATTTCCAGCCACGCCATATTCTTTCGCAGAACGGGTGCTGACCATGAAATTTTTCAATTCACCTTGAGTGATCAATTCCATCGTCTCCGGAGCTAACTCTCCCAAAGAGTTGAAACGGTGAGTGAGGCCCGTTTTATAGTTCTCGCGCATCGAAAAGAGTTTAGAGAAAGACTTTTCTTTGTCGGCGAGCTTTTGCAAAGCGCTTCCGCCTTGCTTGTAAGCATTGAAGCTTAAAGCGCCCCAAGAAAACATCGAAGCCATCTCCGCCACCGCACCCGGCGCAAGATAAGTGCGATACGCACCCGGCTTCAAAGTGACTTTCGGTCTCTCCATCAGACGCAATTGATTTTTACTTTGCGCCAAATTCGCTTCAAAGTGTTTTTGATTCCACTCTGTGCCGGCATAAATCGACTTCACGGCTTTTTGGCCCATGTAAAGGGAGTAGTCGACAAAGAAGTTTTCATTTGCAAACCAGTGGCTTTGACCTTTGGAGTTTTTATTTGCAGAGATCAAAGGACCTGCACAGTAAAGGCCTGCCAAGTCCGCACCTTCTGCCGGAGTCGTGATCGAAGTGATGACTTTTTCATCCGGCAAAAGCGCGCCTTTCACCGTTGTGTCGCTGGTGCCGTTGTTTTGCAAAGGCACTTGGTAGGGATCTTCTGGAAGGTAGTCACACTCTTGACGAGCTTGCTTTAACCAAAAGTCCGCGCGTTTTCTGTCTTCATCGGCTTGGCCCGTAATTGAAAAACTTAAATTTGCGGTTTTGCCTTTTTTTTGCAGTAAAAGGGATAAAGAACGTTGCTCGACGTGCGTGTTCTGACGAACTTTGTTGCCGTTGAAACGCACGAACAAAGATTCTTCCGCGTGCAAGTTGACGTTCGCCGCTTCGTCACCTTGAAGATTGGCAAGAAGATGGTCGGCAACGAGATTGAAATTCTTTTTTGTATTTTCAGAAAAACTCATTCGTTGCTCCAATTATGCGCCAAAGACTTCAACATTTGCGAAGAGGCAGTAAGGTGTTGTGTGGCCGACGCGGATCACTTGGTTGGGTTCGCCTTTACCGCAGTAAGGAGAGCCGTAAGTTTCACGGTTTTCGCTGACAGACTTTAAAGAGTTCCAGAATTTCACAGTTGTCCCGCGATAATTAGGATTTTTTAAGGTCTTTGTGATCTTACCATTTTCGATCAGTTTGGCGTATTCGCAGCCGAATTGGAATTTATTGCGGTAATCATCAATAGACCAAGATTTGTTCGCCATCATGAAAACACCGCGCTCAACGGACGCGATCATGTCTTCAAGTTTGCTAGTGCCTGGCTCCAGATTGATATTCGCCATGCGATCAATCGGGGCACGATTCCACGAAGAAGACCGGAAATTCGCGACCCCCGGCAAATTCAAGCGCGCCTGTGATTCAAGTCCACCCAAACCGCGCAAAAGCTTTCCGTCTTTGATCAAAAATTCTTTTTGCGCCGTATGGCCAGAGTCATCAAACGCATAGGAAGCCAATGCATCAGGAACGGTCGGATCAAAAGTGACATTCATCAATTTCGAGCCGTATTGGAGCTTTCCGAAGTCTTCCGGTTGTACGAAACTCCAGCCGGCATAATTGCGCTCGTCGCCAAGGATGCGGTCGTATTCCAAAGGATGGCCGATGGACTCGTGCACTTGCAGGGTCATTTGATCTGGCGCCAATAAAAGGTCCATTGTCGTGTCAGGGCAGTTTTCCGCACTCAACAACTCGACCGATTCTTCGGCCAAACGCTTTGCACGTTCCAGGATCGAGGCGCGATCGAAAACTTCCGCACCGATTTGCAAGCAGCGGGCAAGGCCGCCGCTGTCGGAACGGGTTTGCATTTCGCCGTTCGCCCCTGCCGTCGCAGAAAAGTCCGTACTCACGATCGAAAATTTTTGGTGAACGTCAGAACCGTGGGAAGTCACGGTGTAAAACTCTGTTTCCACGATCATCGCCGTTGCAGACCGGCTGACAATCTTATCAGAAACTTTCATAGCCTTCGTTGCGTCGACAAAAATATCGGAAATTTCTTTCGCCGTGAAAGAATCGAGGGGTTTTACCACCGGAGACGAGTATTTACCTTGCGCGTGAGGACGTTGATCCAAAGTGAACGGATGCACTTTTTGCGAAGACGCGGCCTTGGCCATCAAAAGAGCTTTGTTCAAAGCTCTTTGAATTCCCGACTCGGTCAAATCGCTCGTGCCGGCGAAGCCAAAATGACCCTCGACCAAAACCTCGACCATCACGCCTTGATCGAAAGCGATGTGATTGCGATCGGGTTTTTCATCACGAACAGTTCGATAGGTCGTTTTTTCAGTGACGTGACGTAAACTGACCCAGTCGGCTTGGGATTTTAGTGAATTTAGGGTGCGTTGCAAATCGAGCATCATAGGCCCCTTTCCTCAATGTAATTCAACAGTTGAAATAAATGATGCTACTTGAAAAGACAACCTCGATCGGCAAAGTCGCAAGAAATAATACTAAGAGCGAGCGCGTACGAGACTAGTGACAAAATATCTTGGCAAGGCCTTTGCTTTATAGGGCTTGCAGGGAGGAGCTGGTGTCATAAAGACCCAGACGAAAAAAGGCAGAATTTATGAGAATCCTTTTAGCACTCATCACAACTTTGATCATGTCGATGTTAACTCAACTGGGTCACGCTCATGCCGCGATCCCGTCCGTGCCATCTTGTGGTTTGGCGAGCGAAGGGATCTATAATGGTTCATGGGTGAAGCACCGTATCGTAGTCGAAGAGGATGTTCTTGGCGGTGCGAATGACATGGATTCCCTTTTGGCCCAGCTTGAAAACTTGCGCTCTCAAGGTCTTTGCCGCTAATCTGGCAGGACTTTGAATCGAAACGAATATCTAACCAACATTTGGAAGTCTTATCCCGCAATGCCACCGCAATATCAGGTGGCGGGGCGAATTTATAAAATCGAGCGTGATCCTCATTTTCTTAAGATCACGGTGATTCGCGATCAAAAAGAACATAAAATCGAATTTGCGAAACCTCCGGCGCATTCCGAATTCTTGCACGAGGGTGATTTGATCGCAGTCGTATCGGCAGCGGAAATTATTTTGTTGGCGCCCGCTTTGGTGTCTTTGCCGGCACATCGTTTTAATAAAGAGATTCTCAGTCAGTGGAGTGTTTTTGTTCAAGGCGTGCGCGATTTTTTCGTCAAAGATCATTTCTTGGAGATTAATACTCCCTCTTTGGTTGTTTGTCCCGGAACGGAGCCTTCGCTCGATGTTTTTTCCACGATTTTGCAAGTCGGTTCACGCCAGCAAAAGTTTTATCTTCCGACAAGCCCAGAGCTGCATTTGAAAAAAGCCTTGGCCTTGGGCGCAGAAAAGATTTTTGAAATCGCACCTTGTTTTAGAAACGGTGAAATCACTGAACGCCATCAGCCCGAATTCGTTATGTTAGAGTGGTATCGCGCTTACGATTCACTCACACACATCAAAAAAGATGTGGAAAAACTGGTGCATTCACTGGCGAAGACTTTGAAAGTCTCTGCTCCGCATGCTGTAAAGACTTACAGCATTGCCGAGCTCTTTAAATTCTACTGCGATTTTCCGCTTCGTCCCGACACGACAAAAGAAGAACTCAAAGCTTTGGCGCACAAGCTGAACGTCGACGTGCGTAGCGCCGAAAGCATTGATGATTATTTCTTTTTGATTTTCATGGAAAAAATAGAATCGCAGTTGCCGCACGACGATCTTATCTTCGTTGAAAAATATCCTCCTTATCAAGCGGCGTTGGCGCGCATGACAGAAGACGGGTGGGGCGATCGTTTTGAGGTTTATTGGAAAGGCTTTGAACTGGCGAATGCTTTTCATGAGCTCAACGATCCGCGCATTCAACGATTGCGTTCGGCGGAAGATCTTGAAAAGAAAAAATCCTTGCACAAAGAAATCGTGTCTTTGGATGAAGAATTCTTCCAATGCCTAGAAGCGGGAATGCCACCTTCGGGGGGGATCGCCTTAGGTCTGGAAAGACTTTTCATGGCATTGATGGGCCTCTCGCATATTGCAGATGTTAGAGTGTTTTCAAAATCGTAAGACTCAAATCGGCTTTATGCGCCTCTTAACGGACGCCGTTTCATTGTGAGAACCCAGCCGGAATTTTGCGGAATATTATCATATTATTGTTAAGAAAAGATCGTAAGGATTGCTGAGTATCGTTCCGAAAAGAACACTATGGAACAGCAAACTGTACGTAAAGGATTGTTTCTTTTGGCGCTTCTGTTTTTATCAGAAGCGATCGCGACGCCGACGACTTTGAATTATCAAGGTCGCATTCTTAAGTCCGATGGAACACCGTTAGAATATAACAACGTGAGCTTCGCCTTTGAAATCACGAATGTCTCTGGAACTTGCGTTTATTATCGCGAACAACGTAATGCCGTGAACATGCAAGGTTCGAAGGGCGTCTTCGATATTCCTATCGGTGAAGGCACAAAACTTTTTCCCACAACCTCCAGTTATTCTTTAAGGGACGCCTTCAACAACTCCGTCACACATGACTGTGACGGGGGCACGACATACACTCCTTCTTTAGATGAAGTGCGTGTCTTGCGCGTGCAATTTCATGATGGCTCTGGTTGGAAGGCGATTACGCCTAACAACACGATTCGCTCTGTGCCTTTTGCGAATTTTTCTTATTCCGCGGCGAAGCTCGGTGACAAACTTCCTTCAGACTTCGTTTTAAAAAACAGTGTGACGTCTTGTGTGCCGGGACAGTATCTGACCTTCGACGGCACTAGCTTTGCCTGTCAAAACGATGCGGGCGGGGCCGGCATGGTTTCAGATATTAATGTCACTGCTCCGCTCACTAAAGGAGGCACGGCTTCGCTTCCTGTCCTTGGAATTTCCGTAGGCACAAGTGCAGGTACCGTCGCTGCAGGGAATGATGCGCGCTTCACAGACGCACGTCCTCCCACAGGTGCTGCGGGTGGAGATCTTGGTGGCGCTTATCCCAATCCTTCTGTCATAAAACTTCAAGGCGTGGCCGTTTCTTCGGGGGCGCCGACGTCAGGACATTTTTTAAAGTATGACGGCTCCCAGTGGTTGAGTTCCGCCATTGCGATTTCCGACGTGACGAATTTATCTGCGACGTTGGGCACGTATATGACGACAGCGGCATTCAACGCGGCCGTGGGAAGCGGGAACTGTGCAGCTCATCAAACGCCGTATTGGAATTCTGTTTCGGGATCTTTCCAATGTCAGGCGATCAATGTTTCGGTCGCAGGTGACGTGAGCGGAAGCATTGGCGCGGTCAGCGTTAATAAGATCAAGGGTGTAGATGTCGATACAACGGGTTTAACTGCGGGGCAGGTGTTGAAGTATGACGGAACGAAATGGGCCCCCGCGAGTGATTCGAATGCAGGCGGTACCGTTACGAATATTGCGACAGGCACAGGTTTGAGCGGTGGCCCGATTACGTCGACGGGAACTATTTCGCTTGCGAACACGGCAGTGACTGCCGGATCTTACACGCGTGCGAATATCACGGTCGATGCCCAAGGTCGTTTGACTGCCGCTTCTAACGGAGCCGCGGTTAATCTTGCAACGGAAGTCGCGGGGACGTTGCCGATTGCGAATGGCGGCACGGGACAAACAACGGCGGTGGCGGCGTTTAATGCGCTTTCTCCTCTGACGGCGAAAGGTGATGTTGTTGTTAACGATGGAACGAATGATATTCGTCTTGCGGTAGGTATGAATGGACAAGTTCTTTCTGCGAATTCCGCTCAGCCTTCGGGACTTCAATGGGTGACGCCGACAAATGGAACTGTCACCAATGTCACGGGAACGGCTCCGATTGTTGTGGCAAGCGGAGCGACGACACCTGCGATTTCAATTAACGACGCGACGACTTCTGCAAAAGGGGCCGTGCAAGTGGGCGCGGGTATTGCCGTTTCATCTGGAACTATCAGCGCGGATCCTGCGACCTTTCCGTCTGCAGTTCCTGTTTCTAAGGGCGGAACGGGAGTAACCTCGTTGACGGCCAATCGTCTTGTTGCTTCGAATGGGACGGGGGCTGCTTTAACTACATTCAGTTGTGCCGTCGGGCAAATTGTCAGTTTCGATGCGACGGGATTGATGACGTGTTCTTCATTCACGACAGGCTCGGTTTTCCTGAATGGAGGAAACAGTTTTGGTGCGGCCGCGACGTTGGGCACGAACGATGCCTACAATCTCGCTTTTGAAACGAGCAATACCGAGCGCATGACAATCAAAAGCGATGGGAATGTTGGTATCGGTGTGATCAATCCCACGGCGACTTTAGATGTTTCATCGGCGTCAATGAATGTGGGGCGATTTACTTCGTCAAACACCGGCGGAACTCGTCTGGTTCTGGTCAACAGTGATACGGGTGGAAGAACCTGGAATATTATTTCTTCAGGTTCGGGCACTTCCGGCGGAGCGGGAGCACTGCAACTGTTTGATCCTGCCGGCGGGAGTGCCGCGCAGTTCGTTTTCAAAGGCGACGGTAAATTCGGTGTGGGCACGGTTTCTCCTGCGACGAATTTACATGTCTTGGGAGCGAGTGCGGTGGCGCGTGTCTCTGCCAGCGGAGTGAACGAAGATGCGAGTCTGCAAATCAATAACGGCGCTGAAAACACTGGCTTTGCGCTGACTCGTTCAGACACGAACAATGCTTTGCAAATCAACTATGAATCACCGATTGGCACCGTTTCAAAACAAGCGATGTCTATTGCGAGCACGGGATATGTGGGTATTGGAACTTCGGCGCCGACTTCGGGTTTGACGTTGGTGAACAATGCTGTGGGCGACGCGAGTGACGATATCAATATTCAGACGTATTCCGATACGAATACGCCGTCATTGATTTTAACAAGATACCGCGGCAACGCGACGACACCGACACCGCTGGCTTTAGGAAATATCGGTAGTCTTTTAGTTCGTGGGTACAATGGTTCGACTCTCATCGAAGCGGGAAGCATTCGTTTCGCTGCCGAGGAAGCGTGGACGACAACGGCAACGACAAATAATACCGCTTTGACTTTCCATAATTCAACAGACGGAAGCGCGACAGAGAAAATGCGTATCGCTTCAAGCGGCAACGTGGGTATTGGTTTGACGGCGCCTCTGGCGACTTTGCATGTCGGCGGCAACATTAAGCTCGGCCCTGTAAATCCCGCAAGCACCGGGACACTGCCAAACTACGGGAATTATCTTTATTTTCACGGGGGACCCTCGCCCGCAACTTCAGACAGTGATGTCACCGATCCTATTTGGATGGCTCGTTACAATCTCGCGGCCGACCAATCCGAGTTGCGCGTGAATTTCTCGGATAACAATCAAGCTCAGGATGCTTTCTCTGTCGGTTACACAAGTGCAGGCGTTTTCAATCAATTGTTGCGCGTGCAGGGCGATGGTAAGGTGGGAATTGGCGATTCGTCTCCATCATTCAAGCTCGATGTGGCAGGGGAGATCGCGGCACGTAACGGCCCAGGCACTGTGATTTACATGGGTGGTGACGCGAGTTCGGATCTTGAGATCGGAACGACAAGTACGGCGCAAAACTCACTCGTTTTTTACAATCGTGGTGGTGGTTATGGTATGGATATTCAAGCGCGTAATATCACGTACTCGGGTTCACTCAATCCTTCGGACCGCCGTTTAAAGAAAGACATTCAGCCATTGCATTTTTCCCTCGAGAAAATTCTGCAAGTGGAAGGTGTCAGTTATTATTGGAAGGAACCTATCCAGTATTCCGAAGGTTTGCAGCGCGGAGTGATCGCTCAGCAAGTGGAAAAAATTTATCCCGATCTCGTCAAGACGGATAAAAAGGGCATGAAGAAAGTGAACTATTTGGGCTTTATTTCGCCGATGATTGAAGCTCTTAAGGAGTTTTATGCTCTTTGGTACAATGACAGCCAAGAGTTGCACAAAGAACTGGACGAACAAAAAAGAAAAATGGCGTCTCTTGAAGAGATCAATAAGAAATTAGAAGAGCAGAATAAAGCTTTGGAAAAACGCTTGCAGCTGATCGAATCCAAACTCGAAAGTAGATAAGGGCTGATTTTTCACAGGCGTTCTTGGAAATTCCGCGGTTAAAACCGGTAAAAATAACAAACAACGAAAACCTGACTTTGAAAGCCGGGTTTTCTTTTATAAAACCTCAGCATCTTTTTAATAACACCGCAAAGAGGTTTTCGATGAAGAAGCTTGTTCTCGCTTTATTGGTTCTATCCGCAGCTCCGGCTTACGCTGGAAAAATGAAGGCAATCTGGGAAATGACGAATGAAAGCGTTTTACAAACTTTAGGTTTTGACGAAGGCATTGTCGCTATCGAAAAGCATCAGTTCGTCCAAGTTGTCGGCGCTGATTTGGCGGTGCAAACACAAGTGCGTGGTTACTATCGCGTGCGTGGCGAAGTGCCTCTTTTTAACTGTGTAACAAGCTTCGTGAAATCCAGCGAGTTTTATGAAGTTAAAAATACGAAGTGCGAAAGCGCTCAATAAGAAAAAGGTACCTGGTACCTTTTTCCCAATAAATAAGGGGCTTTTAAGCCCCTTATTTTTTACGCCTTTTTAGGCCCGTTATTGATGTCTTCTTTAAGTTCTTTTCCGACTTTGAAAAACGGAAGTTTCTTTTCATCCACGTTGATGATTTCACCCGTACGAGGATTGCGTCCTTTATAAGCACCGTACTGACGATTCACAAATGAACCGAAGCCACGGATCTCGATACGGTCGTCACGCATAAGGGCCTCCACCATAGAATCAAAAATGGTGTTCACCACAGTTTCCGCTTTCACGCGAGTGATACCGGCTTTTTCAGAGATTAAATTAATCAAATCCGCTTTAGTCATTATGTGCTTCCTTCAGCTCTGACGGCAGCCCCTTAAAGTATTGATAACACTCCCGATTATACAGAACTGCGGAGGCCTGACCACCACTTTTCAATACTTTAACTCAATGCTTCTTATAGAACCCAGTATTGAGAAGGATTTTACGGTAGGCATCAAGGGTCGCCTGGACCATTTTAGGCGTATCGAAGAGGTCTACAACCTTTTGGCGCGCGCGTTCGCCAATTTCTTCGGCGGGCATCGTTCCAGAGAAGATTTCGACCAAAAGATTGCTCATAGAGTCTACGTCCGCGGGTCTAAGCAGGAATCCATCACGACCGTCTTCAATAATATTAGCAATCGGCGATACTTCGGAGCCTAAAACCACTTTCTTTTGGGCCATGGCCTCTAAAGTGGAGGGTTCAAAACCGGTCGTTCGGGAGCCCATGTTCACGAAAACATCCCCCAAAACGATATAGTCCTCGATCTCAGCAGAAGGAACGGCGCCGGTCATGACCACGCGATTTCCCAAAGCCAGGTTCAGAACGTTAAATTCGATATCGCGGAACTTCGGCCCGTTGCCGACGACGATCAAATAACTGTTAGGCTTTTTGATCGCAACTTTTTCAAACGCTTTCAGCAAAGGCAAGATCTCTTGCACTTCCGTCATATCTGAAATGGTCACAGCGACGTGAGCATTTTCAGGAATGCCCAATTGCTTACGAAGCTCCAAAGATTTTTCTTTTGGAGTAAGGTCGCCAAGTTCAATTCCGTAAGGCACCGTGTACGTGTGATAGTCCGGATAAAGATAGTATCTTTCCAGAATAATTCTTTGTTCCGGATTCGTGACGAAGATTCCGTCAGCGGTCGTCAGCAAGCGGCGGTCGCCACCGTAATAAGTCGTAAGAAATTTGTATGTCGTCGCAATCGCGGTTGTAAGCATACTGCTTAAGTTGTCCTGCTTCATCGCGCGAATAGCGAAGAGCTGTGACATTTGCGTCGCTTCCACGTCGTAAGCCATCGCGACTTTCAAAGCATTCTTGCGCGTGCCAATGCGGAAGCCTGATTTATCGATACTATGAACGATATGAAAAGGATCTTCTTTGTGAAGTTGCGCGAAACGCTGGCGCACAGCCATTTGAAAACTCATGTGCGAAAAATTTTTGGCGCCTTCATGCAGGTAAAAAACTTTAACGCCGTCACGAACCACTTCAGCTTTTTTTAGGGGAGAGGTCGCCGCGAGAACGGTGACTTTATGTCCTTCGCGCGCAAGACCGCGGGCAATCGGCCACAGAAAACCATGATCCGTCGCGCGACTTAAAATCGGAAAACGATGCGACGTCAGACAAATATTCAATGTTTCTGGAAGCCGGGATTTTTTGGCCATACCCGATTATCTTAAATGATTTAAAGCCTTGTTGTACAGACGATTGAGTTCGTTCAAAGACGAATCAATAAGGTGGCGATCTTCCGCCAATTGCTCCGAAAGGTTTTCCGGCAACTTCAAATGCGGTTTCGCCAGAAGTTTGACCAGGTCTTTTTGCAAGTGATGGTGGTTGAGCACCCAGCAGTTCACGGCGTTTTTCCAAAGATCGGAGTGAACGCTCGTTTGTTTGGAGTCGAGAATCAAAACAGCGTGCGAATGAATCGCGCGCATATAATATTCCGTCATTTCAACCGGGGTCAGAGTCTGTCCCGCCAAGACGAAAGCAGTGCTCTTTTCCAAAAGCAGATGACCTAAGTTTTCGGTTAGAGTTCCCGTCACAGTCCAGCGCCCGCCGCATTGGAACTCTTCCATCCAGGCCGCAAATTTTTTGCGGTCTCGTAAAGTCCAGTGCGCGTAAGAGCCCCAAAGAACAACTTTATACTTTTGCGCAAGTGTACGGATGCGAATAAAGCTGTCGCTTTCAGAGTTAAAATCCGTTTCACGAAAAGGCACAACGACATAAGGAGTTTTTTCAAGGCTTTCGATGAACAGAGCTTCTTCTTCAGCGTCGAAAAGATTTTGCTCTTGCGCGGATTTCAGATCCAAAACAGGAGGCAGAATACCACGCCCCTGGCGATTGGAGCGAACATCCAATCCTCTTAATTGTCCCAGGGCTTCAACAGTCGGGCAGGTGACAATATCGCTTTCTTCAATCAAATAGCGCACAGGATTTCTGCGGGTCAGCCCATAACGAATGTTAAGAAGAGACGTCGTCAAAACACAGCTCGGATGAGATTTTGCGAACATCGACAGGATGATTTGGGCCGGATTCATACGGTCATCATCTAAAAGAATATGCAGAATTTGCGGTTGTAATCCAAAAAGACCGGGAATGATGCGCAGGCCTTCAAGGGCGCTCCAGCGTTTGAAATAACCCATGAACTCAATGCCGCTGGTATCGCGGGGAGTTTCACCATAGCTCGTAAGCAGAACCACCTCGTGTTGCTGAGCTCTTAGAGCTTGCGCCAGCTGCCACGAAGTCGCGTTCACATGTTTGCTTACGAGAATTATTTTCGCCATTCAAGTCCTAGGGCTTTGTAAATCTTGTGAAGGATTTTGCGATTGGCCTCAGGAATATTCCGTTGCTTAAGTTCTTCGGGGTGAATCCACTCTAACATCATGTGGTGCTTTGCCCGAGGCTCGCCCTTCCAGTATAGGATTTCATAAAACAATATGAGAATCCCTACATCTCCGTAAGAGTGTGTACAAGCAAGCTTCAGTTCACCGACGTCAGCTTCGATTCCTAATTCTTCATTTAATTCGCGAGCTAGCGCTTCTTCAGGAGTTTCGCCGTTCTCAATTTTGCCGCCGGGGAATTCCCATTGGCCTGCCAAAGAGTTGTTCTCAGGGCGTTGGCCGACGAGGATTTTGCCATCTTTGCGCAAAAAGCCAGCGACCACAGGAATCCAATGGCCCTTGCGGATCTTCGACTTTTTAGGTTTTGTCTCTACTGCGCTATCGTCCGTCATTATACCTTCTTGCCACGTCGTGGAAAAATCCCGGACCGTGGAAAACAAGTGCAGAATAAATTTGAACAAGATCTGCGCCCATTTGCAATCTTTCAAAGACATCTTCAGGAGTTAGCACTCCTCCAACGCTGACTAAAAGCATCCCCTCACGCTTTTTGCCTAAGCTTTCAACAGCCACTTGCAATGCGCGCTGCGAAAGTTGTTTTAATGGAGCACCCGAAAGTCCTCCTTCGGCAGGGAAGCGACAGCCTTGTGGGCGAGATAAAGTTGTGTTTGTTAACACGAAGCCATCAACACCCAACTCTTGGCAGTGCAAAACTGTTTCCGCCAAGGCTTCTTCACCCATATCGGGGGAAAGTTTCACTAGCACCGGCGTAGGTTCAAAATGCGAAACGCGGTCCACGATGGGACCGATCAGAGATCGCAGATTGTCTTTGTTCTGAAGATCGCGAAGTCCCTTGGTATTGGGGCTTGAGATATTCACAACATAGGCATCCGCAAAAGGACGGAACTTATCCACCAACGTGATGTAGTCGTCGACAGCTTTGTTGTTGGGAGTGTAACGGTTCTTTCCGATGTTCACGAAAATCGGTGTGCGATAGTTCGGAGCATAAGAGGCAAGATTGTAAAACGTGTCGTCCGCGCCATCACTTGGAAAACCCATCTTGTTCCACATCGCCTGCAGTCTCAGATCACGATCCATGATCTTTCCTGGATTCGGAGTCTGCGCTAACGGTGTGACAGTGCCGACTTCAACGAAGCCGCAACCAAGTGCCCACCATTCTTTCAGATGTTCGGCGTTCTTATCGACGCCGCCCGCGATGCCAAGGGGATTAGGAAAATAAAGATCTTTCCACGTGAAGCTTTTCCACTGCGGAGTTTTTCTTCCGTGAATAAGAGAGTACAGAGGTAACGCCAGTGAGCTCAGATCGTGAGCCCACTGGGGTGGTAAAAGTAACCAAGGCTTGTTCATTAGCGAGGGTAAAGGCCTCTGAGAAGCATTGCTTTCTCAAGACGTTGAATAGAAACCGCCATTGCAGCAGATCTCATATCGACATTTTTCTCTTTAGAAAGAGCATAACCTTTATCGAATGCTTTTGTGATGATGCCTTTCAAGCGGCCGTTGACTTCATCTTCGTCCCAGAAGAACGAAGTGATGTCTTGAACCCATTCAAAGTAAGACACGATCACGCCGCCACCATTCGCGATAACGTCTGGAGCGATGAAAACGCCACGTTTAGTAAGAATTTTTGTCGCTGCGTTTGTTACAGGACCATTCGCACCTTCAACGATGATTTTTGCTTGGATTTTTTCAGCGTTGTGCGTGTCGATTTGGTTCTCAAGAGCACACGGGAAAAGAGCGTCACATTTCACTTCAAGCAATTCTTCATTGCTGATTGGTTGCGCTTTGGGATAGCCCTTCAAGAATTTGTGAGCTTTCACGTATTCCAAAACTTCAGGGATATCAAGACCGTCGCCATTGAAGATACCGCCAGAAACGTCAGACACAGCAACGATGCGCGCGCCACGTTCGTGAGCGAATTTCGCAGCGAAAGATCCTACGTTACCGAAACCTTGAATAGCGATGGAAGCGCCCTTCATGCTCATGTTGTTCACTTCGAAGGCTTTTTCCGCGACGTAAACAACACCCAAACCTGTTGCGTGGTTACGACCTAAAGATCCACCGATCTCTACTGGCTTACCAGTCACAACACCTGGTTGTGCGTAGCCACCTTGCTCTTGCGAGTAAGTGTCCATGAACCAAGCCATTGTTTGCGGGTCTGTGCCCACGTCCGGAGCTGGAATGTCTTTAGTTGGTCCTACGAAAGGAGCAATTTCAGAAGCATAACGACGAGTCAGATTTTGTTTTTCAGTGCGAGAAAGTTTTGTGGGATCCACAGTGATACCACCTTTCGCGCCACCCAAAGGAAGACCAAGAACAGAGTTTTTGAAAGTCATCAAAGCTGCAAGGCCGACAACTTCAGAAAGGTCTACGTTTTGGTGATAACGGATACCGCCCTTGTAAGGGCCCAATGTTGGAGAGTATTGCACGCGGTAGCCAGTGAAAACTTTAACGCTGTAGTCATCCATACGAACGGGAACAGAAACCGTGATCGCGCGACGAGGTCTTTTTAGACGCTCAAGTACGTTAGGGTCACAGTTAATAATTTTTGCCGCTTCTTCGAGAGTTTGAATAGCGTTTCTGAAAAGAGGCCCGTCATACAAGGGCTCTATCTTGTGTTCCATGATTTGTGTCTCCTTAAAAATACACGAGTGAAGTCTAATGAAGTAAATACTCAAAGTCACTCTGGAAAAAGGTGATGACTCAGTGGTTCTTTTCCACCACAATAAGGGCCTATGCTTCGGTCGTGGTCACTCTCTATCAGCTTCATTTTTTTAAGTTTTTCGGCCTTCGCTTCGAACCCGCAGCGGGCTTTTATGGAGCAGTTTAGCAGCTCTCGCATTAGCTTCCCTGATGAAGAATCTCCACTATTGTCTGACAGCCCAGGGCGTTATCCTGGCCCCCTTAACTTCTTATTCGAAAATGTCTTGAGTTGGATTCCGCGCGGAGAGCCCAAATTGATGAGCGCCCAGTGCGCGCCTCACGTATGGAAAGGTCGCATGATGGATTCTCGTCTGGCGTCCTCGCCACAGCTGCAAGGCGCTTTGATGCAGAAATACTTTCAGGAGTGCCGCTCTGAAATCGAAACCGGTGACAACGGTTATTTCGCAAACGTGATGGGTATGATGACGATGAAGTACCAACCGCAGGCGCATCCTTTTTTGCGTCGGGTGGTGGTGAATCTTCCTGGGAACGTCAAACTGAAGGGATTGCTGGCATTAAAAGGGGACATGAAAAGACGTCCTCTTGTGATCGTTCGTCTTGGAATTTTTTCGAGCATTGAGGACTTCAAACCGGAACGGGCCTGGCTGATGATGCTTTTCGAACAAGGGCCGTTCAACGTCCTGATGCTCGAGAATATGACCAGCCCCGATTTTGTGGCGAATAACAATCAGTTTTCTTTCGGCGGTTATGACGAAGGCATTCAGAATATTCTCGTTGCGAAGTTGCTGACGGATTCCAACGAGCCTCTTTCGAGCTTGGTCGACAGCGTGCATATTTTCGGAATCAGCTTAGGTGGTCATGGGGTTTTGTACTCGTCGCTTTTGAATAAATTCAATTCGCCGTCGTCGCGTCCTTTGATTCGCAGTTTTACAGCGCTGTGTCCGGTCGTGAATTTGCAAAGTACCATGCAATCCCTCACGCAAGCGGGCGGTGTGAAAGCGGCTTTCGTCGATTTTTGGGGACGTCAACGTCTTGAGGGGCTGAATAAAAAGATCCCGGCGTTGCTGACTTATGACAGCTTCGCGTATCTTTCAAAAGTTATCTCTGAAATCACGCGCACCTATCACGGGGGTCTTTCTTATATTTCGAAAGTCCAGTTGCCTCCGGGAATGAAAGACAGTGGTGATTTCTGGGCCGTGAATGATTTCTGGAAGTTCTACAAGCAAGTCGAGCAGCCGGTTTTGATCTATGCAACTAATCAAGATCCCGCGGTGCCCTTTGAACTCAATTCACAGAAACTGCAAAACAAAGAAATGAAGATCGACAGCAAAAATATTCGCGTCGTCGATCTTCCGCAAGGCATGCATTGCACGTTGCCTATTTCATATGATTGGTCGGTTCTAGCGACAGTGTTTCAGTCTTACATTCTTTCGCATTCACCGGATTTCAAAATGGTCGAGCGCTTTCTTGAAGTCGATATGTCAGATGAAGAGTGGAAAGGGTTTTTCGACGAAGGTTCGCGCGTGCGTTTTGAAGTGCAGGAGCCTAATAAAAAATCCGGCTTCGCAACGATTGCTTTGGAGATTGAAAATAGCAAGGGCGATGAAAAGTCGATGAACTTAAGCCTGCCTCTTTCGCAGTTTGATTTCCGTTTCTTGAATCCTGAAATGTCCAGCTCTGAGCAAGAGATGATTGTTCGCTGGTTGAATCAGAATCTGAAATTGCGGATCGAGCCAAAGAATGGAAAGTACACCCTAAAAGCCACGTGGCCAGTGGCGCTGTAGTTTTTGGTATTTGGCATTTTGTCGCCTGTGACTTTCACCAAATGAAATTCTATTTTATTGAGGCACTTTAAAACTCTCGTCACGCTGAGGAAACGGGGGTTTTATGTCTTTGATCCGGTTTTCTATATTTGCGATTTTTCTAGTGGGTCTCGCCGCCTGTTCTTCGTCTCAAAAGAAAGAAGAAGAAAAAATTCAAGGTCGTTTCACCGAAGCTTCCATGCCATCCGTAGCGGAAGTTATTTACTTCAATGGCGACATTATCACGATGGAAAAAGACAACCCCACAGTGCAAGCTGTCGCTGTTGCGCGCGGAAGAATTATGGCCATGGGCCATACACAGCAAATGCAGCCGTATCGCGGGCCTGTCACGAAAATGGTGGATCTTAAAGGCAAAACCATGGTGCCGGGTTTTGTTGATGGTCACTCCCACATTGGGTCGTATGTCGGTATATGGGGGACGCCGGATTTAAGTCCTCCGCCGGTCGGTGACGTTCGCAACATCAACGATATTGTAAAAAAAGTTCAAGCGTACATTCAAGACGCCAAAATCCCTGAAGGCCAAGTGGCGTTTGCTGTCGGTTATGACGATTCGATGTTGCAGGAAAGAAGGCATCCTACAGCCAAGGATCTGGATCGTATTTCCACGACACGTCCTATTTTTATTCTTCATGCTTCAGGGCATCTTGCTGTGGGAAATACGGCGATGTTGAAACTGGCGGGATTTAAAAAAGGCAGTAAGGCTCCCGAGGGCGGAAGAATTCTTTTCGATAAAACAACAGGATTGCCAACAGGAGTCGTCGAGGAACAAGCGGTCTTCAACTTCTTCGCAAAAATTCCTCCGGGCACGATGGAGGATAACTTAACAAAGTTGGACTTCGTGCAAAACTATTACGCGAGTCAAGGGATCACGACGGCGCAAGAAGGACAGACGCTCCCAGGGACCATGGCTTTATTGCGAGAAGCTGCAAAACAAAATCGTTTGAAAATGGATGTTGTGGCTTATCCGAAGTGGACGAATTTTAATGACGTCATGAATGGCAGCAGAAAGTTGGACGTAAATTATTTTCCTCCGGGATATGAAAACAATCCGCAGCTGTGGAGTTATCATTCACAGAAAGAAGTTTTCAATAGTCCCGTTATCGAAGGTCAAGCTCGGCAAAACGTGGGCATCTACGATCGGCGACTAAAGGTGGGCGGAATTAAAATTACGCAGGATGGATCTCCGCAAGGAAAAACAGCCTATCTCTCGAAACCGTACTTGCGAGTTCCCGCCGGTGAGAAAGCGGACTATCGCGGATTTCCGATTTTGACCCAAGATCAGCTCGATCAGTGGTTGGATGCCGCTTATCGCAGTGACGTTCAGGTTTTTGTTCATTGTAACGGGGACGCCGCCGCCGACATGATGATCGAAGCGGTTCGTAAGGCACAGGAAAAATACGGACAAAAAGATCTTCGCCCGGTGATGATTCATGCGCAAACCGTGCGTGAAGATCAACTGGATAAAATGAAACAATTAGGAATTACGCCCAGTTTTTTTAGCGCGCACACCTACTTTTGGGGTGACTGGCATGTGTCTGAAACTTTGGGCTTAGAGCGGGCTTCAAAAATCAGCCCGATGGCTTCGGCTTTGCGACGAGAAATGACAATAGCGAATCATTCCGATGCACCGGTGATTCCGCCTAATCCTATGCGACTCATGGACTCTGCCGTAAATCGCACAACACGCACAGGAAAAATTTTAGGTCCCGGGGAGCGGATCTCCGCATTTGAGTCTTTGAAAGCGCTGACCTTGGGCGGAGCGTATCTTTATTTTGAAGAAGAAGTAAAGGGTTCGATCCGGCCCGGGAAAATGGCGGACTTTGCGATTCTTTCGGCGAACCCTTTGAAAGTGAATCCTACGACCATCAAAGATATTTTCGTGCTGGAGACGATCAAAGAAGGACAAACCATCTTTGCGAAAGTGGACTCCATGCAGGTGGTTCCTCGTCTGGGAATAGAAGAGCGGGAAGAGTTACAATATCAGCGCACCCCGCGCGATCCATAAGACGTCTCAGATGAAATCTCACGTGTTATTGCTTTCTGTCGGTGTCGCGGCGATCTCCTTCCCTGCGGTCGTCTTGCGACATTCAGAGAAAGACGGGCCTTTGATTGAGTTGATTAGAATGCGATTTTCTTTTTTCAGTTCATTTGTTTCATCCGCGAGGATTTGCACCTGAGGGTCCTGAGTCAAAACCACGGGCTCTTCTCGCGCAAAAGGGTTCGGTCCGACTCCTGGGACTGAAAAAACGACCGCTGGCTCGCTCTCCTTCGGTGTTTTTTGTTCTTTGTCCTTTTTCATCTGAAAGATGGCTAACGCCATGAGAATGGCCCCGGCGCCTAAGAGGGTTTTGTTATTACCTAAGCTAGTAGCTTGATTGAAAAGGTCGCCAGCTCTGCTGATAAGATCTTTCGCATTCATTTATTCCCCCAGTAGAGTCAGATTATTCGAATCAAGAAAAAGGCTATAAACAAAAAGTCGATTTTGTATCGAAGTGCAACACTCTTCGAAGTCTTTCCGAGCGCATTTTTTCGGCGTGCGTGCTTTCGCACGTGGGTCTTTTTAGACGGGGGCGGACAGTTGCTCTTTAAAAAAATCGGAGTGCTGCGCGAGTTGCTGCATGTAACCCTGCACGTCTTCTTTTGCTGTTTCCGAGAGCCGTTGAAAGGGGACGATGTGTTCATCCGGCACGTAACGAAACGTGAAATTGATTCGGCGAGTTTCAAAGTTGGTGATTTCGTTCAGAGGAAAGACAACATCTTCTTTTTTCTCCACACGCTGCACGCGGTGGAAAAGATGTTTTTTAAATTTGTCTCCGCCAAAAATCTGCAAGGAGCTGTCTTCCAGCCACTGTTGTAAGACGACGTTGGATTTAGATTCCGTGCCTTGGCTCGAAACGAATTGAAAAAGAGCGCGCTCACCAAAAGAGACGGAGGCCACAGGGCCTGGTTCAAAATCTTTATGCTCGCCCACGCGGGCGCAGTCCAAAGCTTTGCCGTCCTCTTGAATCTGATTGCCGTAATAATTGATAAGGCAGGTGTTCAAATGCCAGCCACGCGGAATGTCGCGAGGCTCGAAAGACTCGTGCACCAGTGTTTCAATTTTTTGCACGATGAATTCCAGGATCGGCGGGTAAGGCTCGGCCTGAACGCAGCGGTTATAAATTCCTTTAGGCGGATGATAGTAGTTAAGGCACGCAAACTGCCAGTTGCCCAACCAGTAAACGGGACGCAAAAGAGGACGTTGCTTTTGATTGGCCGGAGGCGGATTGTTCTTTGAGTAGCGCATCTCCCAAATGGGATAAAGGGTGCTCAGGTAATTCAGAATTTCCTGTTTTTCTCGAGGAGAAATATAGTTTTGCTTGTAAACCAGTCCTCGGCCCATGCCTTGAGGTTTCTCCGCGCTTTTAGGCTGGAATTTTGGTTTAAAAGATCCCTTTGCTTTGAACATAAGGCGAAAATATCTATCACAGCTTGCGGGCGAAGGCCAAGCCCGCGCTGATAGAGGATGACAGGGGCGCCCTGTTCGGCTACAAATGGGCCCTAGGAGGATGAAAAAATGACATCACCTGTGCAGGCCATCCTGGGTCCTCAAGAAAAGCAGCTTCTTTTAAATCAGATCCCTTTCCTTAAAGGTAAAAAAATCCTCATTATCGGCGACGTAGGCTTGGACGAGTACGTGATGGGTCAAGTCCGTCGTATCAGCCCTGAAGCGCCCGTGCCTGTTCTGGAAGTGGAAGGCGAAGATATGCGTTTGGGTCTGGCAGCCAACGTTGCGCAAAACGTAGCAAGCCTGGGCGGAATTCCGATGCTTGTTTCAATCGTCGGCGACGACACCGGAGCAAATCTTCTGAAAGAGTTGAGCGTTAAGAACGGTGTGAGTTGGGATTACATGATTGTCGATAAGGCTCGTCCCACAACACGCAAAACCCGCGTGATGGCAAAACACCATCACTTAGTGCGCGTGGACTATGAGCTTAAAAAATATCTTTCTGAAGAAGCGGAAAGCCGTTTGATTGCCACTGTCGAAAAAAATGTTTCTGAAGCCGACTGTGTGATTATCGAAGATTATGCCAAGGGCGTGATTTCCCGTAATGTCGTGGAAAAGGTTTCCGCGATCTGCAAAAAGGCGAACAAAAAATTGATGGTCGATCCGCATCGTGACAACAATGGTGGCTTCTATAAAGGCGTTGATTTGATCAAGCCGAATTATGACGAAGCGGTTGTCTTGACCGGCATGAGCTTCGACGATCTTCGCGACAATCCAAATAAAGTTGTTGAAGTAGGTCGTGCTTTGCAAAAGATCACAGGCGCAAAAGAAGTGGTTTTGACTCGCGGAAAAGACGGCATGACGATTTTCTCTGGTGAAGAGATCACAGAAGTTCCAACTTACGCACGTAAAGTCTTCGACGTCACAGGCGCAGGAGATACTGTTATCGCGGCTCTTTCTTTGGGACTCGTTTCCGGTTTGTCATTGGTGCACTCGTGCATGCTCGCAAACAATGCAGCAGGTGTTGTCGTCGGCAAAGTCGGCTGTGTGCCCTGTGAAATTCCGGAACTCAAAGAATACATCCAAACAGCTCATTAAGAAAAAGGTACCTGGTATCTTTTTCCCATAGAAGTTTTTTATGTCTAAGACCGATCGTCCGTATAAAGTGAATTCGCAATTGCTTCCCGAGGGATTCCCTCGGGAGTTTGATGCGCATATTTATTTTTCTCCTGAAAGTCGTGACATGGCCGAGGCTTTGCGTTCACACGCGTTGAAGGAATTTGCAGGGCAGAAGGTTTTTACGGGCGAAATGATCCCTGAAGCCATCGGGCCACATCCGATTCCGATGTTTGAAATCAATTTTCCCAAAGAGTATTTCACGGATGTCGTTTTGTGGTTGATGAAAAATCGCGGCGATCTTTCCGTTCTTGTTCATGAACTCACAGGGGACGATCTTTACGATCACACGCAAGCAGCGTTGTGGTTGGGAACGCCCGTTTCGTTGGACTATTCCAAGTTCAAATAGATTTTGTGAATTTTTAAATTGCAGTCTTGGGCACGAAGTTTTTCCAGCTCCGTGTAAAGGACGGTCATGCGATCGTAAGTTTCTATCGACAGATTTTTCCAAGATTTAGCCGTTATAGGACTGTCTTCGTGAACAATATTTCCTTGGCGGATTTTAAGGATCACCGGGGATTTAAGTTCAAACTGAATATCGACATTCAACAGACGTGTGAGCTTTTTTGTTCGCAAATACGCGCGAGCCGCACGAATAAAGTGACGCTCGAACTTGTCGGCAATATCTTCCGCCGTCAGTTCGACTTCGAGTTCTTCTTCACTCTCGACATCCTCATCGCCTTCGGAAGGACTCGACGCTTCTGTGGCCGTCACTTCACTTTCTTCAGTTTCTATATCTTCTTCCACGTCATCTTCTTCGTTGAGCCCGCGGACCCAGGAAAGACCCAAGGCGAGAATAGAGCGCATGGACGTGAAAGAAAGTTTATCGACTTCATGACGCTGGCAGAATAATTCAAATCCGTCTTTTAAAAGTTCGGCGTCGATAGGTTCATAGAACATATTTTCGTCAAACTCTTCACAAGTGAGAGAATGATTGAGTTTCAGCATCGAATCTAAAACCATCGAATTGGAAAAAGGTCCGATGCAATGCTCTTCGTCGTGCTCGTGACTGACAGAGGTGAAATCGCGATTGAAGAAGGCCATGCTACGGGCGCCGACCTTCAAGCTGACATTGTAAGGCGGATCAAGCCGTTTGATCTCGTCCGTTTCCAGAAGGGCGGCTTCGAGGGGACTGCTGACCGGAGTTACATGCAAGTCCCACACTTGAGTCAGCATTTCAAGCTTGCGCGTATCGCGATTCTTTTGCCCGCGGAAGTAACTATTCACGCGATCATGCAAAGAGGTCGCTTTCCCGACGTACAAAACTTCGCCCCAGCGACTGATCATACGATAGATGCCCGGCTGCTTAGGCAGGCTCAGGCGTTTTTCTTTCGGCAGCGGATATTCATACTTTACACGCGCGGCCTTAGGGGTTTCCTGCAGCCATTGTTGCAAAGTCTCAAGGGAAGTAATGCCTTTGGTCTCGAGGGCTTCCGCAAGACCGTTCCAAATCACTTCTGTGGCTTGGACATGATTGTCGCCGCGCTTAAGTTCCCCTGAAGGAAAACCAAAATATCCTGCCAAACCTTTGATGCCGCGAGTGGGAAGATTAGGAAAAAGTCGTTTCGCGATTTCATGCGTGCAGAGAATTGAAAACGGCATTTCCTCTTGGATCTTTTCATAAGCATCCAACAAGAAAGGCTTTTCAAATTGTGCGAAGTGAATCACGGCAACGGGATGGAGCCCCACATGCTCGGCAATGAAGTCTTTGAGAACTTTCAGCACGTCAGACAGACGTTGTGCCTCGTCCATGTCTTCTTCAAAAATACCGGTAATGTATTGAATACGGCGCGGAATGGATTCGCCTTCAGGTTGTTGTACCAAATAGCTCAGCTTTTTGGTTTTAGAACCCCACGCCATTTCCAAAATATTTGCCGTATCGGGTTTAGCTCCGGTTGTCTGTAAATCCAAAAATAAAACGGGGAGATTCTTAAGACTCATGTGTCATCCCCCAAAAATTTTTCACGTCTTGCAGAATTTGGCGCGACACCAGTTCTTGCGGAGACTCTTCAAACCATCCTTCCGGCATTGTTTCAGAATAGCTTGCTTGCAGGAAACGCGAATCCAGCATCACGATCACGCCGCGGTCTGTTTCGGAGCGGATCACGCGGCCCGCGGATTGAATCGCCTTAGCCATCGCGGGATAAACGTAGGCATAATTGAAAGCGTGTTCCTTGCCATAGCGGCTTTCGTAATAGGCGCGAATCTGCTCGCGTTCGAAATCAAAGTTCGGCAGAGCCGGGCCAACAACGAAAGCGCCGATAAGCATGTCACCGGGAAAATCGACTCCTTCTGAAAAAACACCGCCTTGAACTCCTAGTAGCACGGTGGCTTTCAGTCCGGCTTTTAATTCTTCCAAATACTGTTGCGTCTGCGTTTGTTTCATTTCCCGTTCTTGCGTCAGGATCTGAAAGTCAGGAAGTTTTAAATGATTTTCCACCATACGCATAAATTCAAAGCTGGGGAAAAGAGCGATGTAATTGCCCTTTTTCACTTGAGTGATACGCTCAATAGTTTCCGCAATCTTCTTTGCATTCATGGTGCGATCGGAAAACTTTGTGGAAATCTGCGGGATGATAAGAAGCTTGCGATTCTCTTTTGCAAACGGAGATGGAAACTCCAGCTGTTTGGTTTCTATTTTCGAGAACCCCAATAGTTCCTGATAATACACGAACGGCTTCAGCGTTGCGGAAAACGCCACAACGTTTTTAAATTCTTTATAAGCGAGTTTTAAATGTTCGGAGGCATCACAACAAGTGACCTTAAGCATTTCAGCATAATTGTTGCGCTGATAAGTCTGGAAGAACTCTTCACCGGACAAGGTCAAGGCGCTGACAAACTCCGTCCAGAGATTGGAAAGACGCAAGATCGGATCTTGAGTTTGAATTTCGACATCGGCTTCCAGATATTCCATCGTCATTTCGCGGAAATCTTTTTCAAGCTCCACGAAAGGCTCCAGATCAATAGTTACCTTGCGAGAAGGGCCTTCCAAGCCGTACGACTGAATCAAACGCTTTGCTTGCGTTGTCAAAGCCTGGGCGCGAATCGAAAATGTCGCAGGCAATTTGTAAAAATCCCGTTCGATGTTGAAAAGTTGCTGCACCGACAATGACGGAGAAAAATAATCCTGCGCGCGCGAAGGCAGATTGTGAGCTTCATCAATCACCAGATTGGCCTTTTCACTTTGCTCTAAAAGCGGCTCAGACAGTCGGCCTAAAAGACCGCGCGGGGCAAAAACATAGTTGTAGTCGCCAATCACGACGTCGGCTCTTTCGATGGCCTCGACGGACAATTCAAAAGGACAGACTTCGTACTCTTCACCAAGAGCGATCAGTTTTTTATTGGTCAGGCTGCGCAGTTTTGTGAGCTTGTTAATCAGATCGTGCTCAGCGACTTTTTTGTAATAATCTTTGGCGTATTGGCAGTACTTGGGATTGCACAAAGGCTCCGCCTTCAAGCACATTTTACTTTTCGCCGTGATCGTCAATGACCGCACTTTACAGCCTTGCTCTTGAATTTTTTCAACGGCTTCTTCGGCAACCTGATGTTGCGAGTTTTTCGGCGTTACATAGACAACTTTTTGTCCTCGTGCCAGCGACTCTTTCAAAGAAGGATACAAAATGCCTGCGGTTTTACCCAGGCCTGTCGGCGCTTGGATCATCAGCGGATTTTGCTGCATGAAATTTTCAGTCACGGTGTCGACCAGTTCTTTTTGGCTCTTACGAGGAGACGCAAAAGGAAAAGTCATATCTTCCGCAATGGATTGGCGTTTTTTGAAAAGCTTTTCCTTTGCTTTTGTTTCGACAACGAGTTCAGCCAAACGAATCTTGAGCCACTCTTCGTAACCGTCTACGTCCAAAAGAATTTCGAGGTCTTTGGATTTAAAGTTGCGCACGGAAACAAGATGCAGACTGAGCCGGGGAACAACACCGGTTTTTTTATAGTGAAAGTATCCGTAGGTGCGCAGCTGCCACACATAGGGATGATTCGGTTCGACAGCCAGTTTGTAGTAAAGTTCTTCGATGTCGAATGTGGATTTGATTTCCTCGACGAAAGCAGGCTCTTCGACAAAACCGTCAGCCCGGCCATTGACGACAAATTCATAGGGACCTTCATTGAAGACAAAGTCCATACGCTTTTCAGCTTCATAACCGGTCATCTCGCGGGAACGACGACGCTGAACAATTTGATGAATCTCTTGCCCGCTTGTCGGCGTCGCCCCGTAACCCGAATGAGTTTCGATGCTGCCGATACGTGGCGCAGGAAGAGCAAACTGTTTTACGTTCAGATATATTTTCCGCATGTCAGTCTATGGCAAATTTCAGTTGGTCCCCCGGTCTTTGGAAATGCTCCGCCGAGAGAGAGAACTTTTTCATATTTAAATTATATTTGCGAGCATAAAGAGCGAACATTTGCGCCATATGGTCCGCTCGGGGACCTTCGCCCCGCATTCTCGAGCCAAAGTTAGGATCATTGAGTTTGCCGCCCCGAATATCACGCACCGAGTTCAAAACTTTTTGCTTGTTCAGAGGTCTGTGAACCTCCAACCACTCTTCGAAAATAGGCATCACCGAAGAGGGCAAGCGCAAAGGCACGTATCCCGCGTATTGCGCGCCAGCCTCACTGGCAGCTTTAAGAATCATGGGCATTTCGTGATCCGTCAGACCAGGAATGCAAGGCGCGACGTTCACACCAACAGGAATTCCGGCGTCGGCCAATGTTTTAATGACGTGCAAACGCGTTTGCGGCGGCGACGTGCGCGGCTCTAAAGTGCGAGCCAGTTCAGCGTCAAGGGATGTCACGGAAATAAAAATAAGAATGCCGTTGTACTTGGCCATCTCTTTGAAAATATCAAGATCGCGCAAGATCAATCCGTTTTTGGTAATCATAGAAACCGGATTTTTAAATTCCAACAGCACTTCCAAACATCCGCGGGTCAGCTGCATTTTTCTTTCGAGCGGTTGATAACAATCCGTCACGCCACTCATGGCGATCACTTGCGGCTCCCAGGATTTTTTCATCAAGGCTTCGCGTAAAAGTTTTGGGGCTTCTTCTTTGACGAAAATTTTCGACTCGAAATCCAGGCCCGGAGAATATCCCAAATACTCGTGAGTCGGTCGAGCATAGCAATACGCGCAGCCGTGTTCACAGCCGCGATAGGCGTTCACTGAAAAGCGAAAGCCGATGTCAGGACTTTTATTTTCCGAGAGTATGGTGCGCGAAGAGTCTTTTAGAACTTCCGTTTTGAGAAGAGTTTTCTCGTCAGCATAATTGTCGAATTCTTCTTCGGTAGCTTCGTATTTAAGAGAGTCGTAACGATTGGTGACGTTGCTACTGGCTCCACGACCCCGGATATCTTTGCGGAATTCCCTTCGAGTCATAGGGGGCTAGTATGTCACGGAAGCTTCCGGGCGCAAAGAGGAACTCACTTTTGGCCAGGATGCTAAAACATGTTTATACAATATGAGTGCGCTTTTATTTTGCCGGCGACTCTTGAAGTCTGACGGCGTTTTCCCTGCGGAAAAGAAAGGCAAAGCTGTTGACCATGGCAAACGATAACACAACAAAACCCAAACCCCAGAGCATCGCTTGTTTGATGCTGAAAAGATCTGTGAGTTTTCCGACCGCCAAATGCATGAGGATCAACATGATCGAATCCGTCGCCATCATATAGGAAACCGCGGAATCCAAATCCTCCGGGAATTCAGAAGAGATCCACGAAATAGAAAGCGGATAAAATGGTGCGATCATAAATCCGGAACCTGCCAAAAACAGGGGATGGATAAAGACGCCGGCCAAAATAAAAACCGCAGTCAGCACCAGGGATGACGAAAGCAGGAATTGCGGTGATTTTTTGAAGTGAACAATCGCGAACAGAAAACGACCCAGCATCATGCAAATAAAGAAGTAAGTAACATAAAGACTGGAGGCCTCCATGTCGAAACTCCAAGTGCGTTGCATGTACAAAGCCAAGCGCGAAGAAACCATGATCTCGGCCGCGACCGCCAGGCTCAGCATGACCGCCAGAAACAATTGCGGTTTAAAGTTTTTCTTTTTATTCGCCTTGTGAGTTTCCGCAGAGTAGCTCGCCTTGGTATGCAAAGACTTGTGGCTGCCGTGCAAAGTGTAAATGAGAAGAATTAAGGGCCCGATAGATGCCGCCACGAAAGTCCATCGCCAGTTGCCTGTGAGATACTCCATGGAAGCCGCTAAAAGAGGCGCGAGCAAACTCGCCATTCCGTACATGGTGTGCAAGCCGGAAAGCATCTGTTGTTTTCTTTGCGGGCTGGATCCCATCGGAACAAGAATGTTCGGTACCAATCCCAAAATACCAAGGCTCAGACCAAAGAAGAACGAGAAGAACAGAAAGAGCGGAAAGTAAGTCGAGCCGGCCATGCCCCACATGGAGATCATCAAACCGATCGCCCCACCCCGCAAAACGGAAAGGCGATCATAACGGCGCAAAAGATAACGGCAGCCATAACTTGCGACAAAGCCCGAGATGTTAGACAGGGCAAACATCAAGGACCCCATTGAGTCACTGATCGCAAACTGCTTCATAATTTCTGGAAAAAGAGGCCCTCGAATATTGTCAGAAAGACCAAAGACAAAAAGACTCGCATAAGAAAGAAAGATAAAGGGCCAGATCATGGACCCCAATATAGGGACCCTCGCCCCGCTTTACAAGGAGAACTAATTATTCGCTGGAGGCATGGCGGGCGAGGGTCGAGTGTTTAATATGAGGGCGTCTTATGAAGTTTTTCCCTGTTTACGAAATTCCTAGGAAGTTTGAGGGGGTTATGCTACATAATCGCCTCACATAATCCTTTAACCAAAGGGACTGTTTAAGGTCCCAGCTGTAACAAGCATGGCTGTAATAAGCCCGAGGAGCCCGAAGATGGAATTAAACAACGGCAGCGTTGAAAACGCTATGTCTGCACCTGTGAATTACTCGGACGATAACGTCGCAAAACCTCTCGAAAACAAACCCGTCAATTTTTACTCTCTGACATTAGAAGATCTGAAAGCATACCTCAAAGGGAAGGGTAAAGAGCAGTTCCGCGCTCAGCAAATTTTCAAATGGGTTTATGAACAAAGAATCACAGACCCAGAACAAATGACGAATCTTTCAAAAGAGTTCCGCGCTTCGTTGCCGCAAATTCTTTCTTTTGAACTTCCGAAAGTTTTAACTCATTTGAAGTCCGTCGATGGCACACAAAAAATGCTTTTTGATATGGGGAACGGTCAAAGTGTTGAGGCGGTTTTGATTCCGTCGGAAGACCGATTGACGTTGTGTATTTCCTCGGAAGTCGGTTGCAATATCGGCTGTAAGTTCTGTTTCACAGGAAAACAAAAATTGAAACGCCGTTTGCGCACGGAAGAGATCGTCGGTCAATTCATGCAAGCGCACGACCGTTTGGGTGACGGTCAAAGAATCACGAATATCGTGTTCATGGGAATGGGCGAGCCGCTTGACAATCCGGAAGCGGTATTCAAAACGATCGACGTGATTCATTCCCCTTGGGGCATCAACTTGTCCCGCAAGAAGATCACTGTTTCCACTTCAGGTATCGTTCCTGAGATGTGGCGCGTGGCTGAAGCGAAAGTGCGTTTGGCGGTCAGCTTGAATGGCCCGACAGATGAAATCCGCACTCAGGTCATGCCAATCAATAAGAAATGGAATACGACAGAGCTTTTGAATGCGTGTAAAGAACATTACCGTATCACAAAAGATAAAATCACTTTCGAATACGTTTTGTTGAAAGGCGTAACAGATCAAATCGAACATGCGCGCCAGTTGGTGAAGTTGGTGAAAGATGTTCCTTGTAAGATCAACATCATTCCTTTCAACGAACACCCGGGTTCTGGTTACGAGCGTCCTTCTGACGAAGCTGTTGAAGCTTTCCATTCTGAATTGATGCGCTTGGGGGCTCACGTTCTTCTTCGCCGCTCTATGGGTCGCGATATCTACGCGGCTTGCGGTCAGTTGACAAGCCAGGTGCCAAATAAGCCTGAATCCATGGATATCTCTAACTCTAAACTTGCGGGTCTTCCTAAGTACAAGCGTGAAATGCTTGCCGCTGAAGCTGCGCAAACGAATAACAATCAATAAGGAACCACGGTCATGTCTGAAATTCTCGTTGTCGGAAGTCTTGCTTACGATTCTATCCAAACTCCCTCTGGAAAAGTGGACCGTGCTTTGGGTGGTTCCGCGAATTACTTTTCTTTGGCGGCCTCTTTGTTTTCTAAAGTTCGTGTGGTCGGCGTTGTCGGAGAAGATTACGAACAGCACGACTATGAATTGCTGAACTCGCGCGGCGTTGATTTGAGCGGCCTCTCAAAAGTTCCAGGTAAGACGTTCCATTGGGCGGGCTCTTATGAAGGCGATATGAATGAAGCAAAGACCTTGCAAACGGATCTCAACGTTTTTGCTGACTTCAATCCGCAATTGCCAGAGCATTTCCGCGACTCTTCATTTGTGTTCTTGGCAAACATCGCACCGGAATTGCAATTGCAAGTTCTTGAGCAAGTGAAAGCGCCGAAGTTTGTCGGCATGGATACAATGAATTTCTGGATCTCTATCAAAAAAGAAAAGCTCATCGAAGTTCTTAAAAAGGTGAATCTTGTTTTGATCAACGAGGGTGAAGCAAAAATGTTAACGGGTGCCGCCAACGCGATTTCAGCGGCTCCAATGATTACGGCGATGGGCCCCTCCGCGGTTGTTATTAAGCGCGGTGAATACGGCTTTGCGATGTATACGAAGGAAGAAGGCTACTTTATCTTGCCAGCAATGCCGATTCCAACAGTGATCGACCCTACAGGCGCGGGTGATACTTTTGCCGGTGGTTTCTTCGGTTACTTGGCGGCGCAAAAAACAGCTCCAACGATCAACAACTTGAAGCAAGCGTGTATCATGGGTTCAATGATGGCGAGCCATACGATTCAAGATTTTTCTGTCAAAGCATTGGCGAAAGTCACTTTGGGCGATCTTGAAAGCCGTTTGAACGAATACAAAAAGGTAATCACGATCTAAAGTGTATTCAGATTCTAAAATGCAAAAAGCCCTCTTTTCAGAGGGCTTTTTGTTTTTCGGGAGAGGCGATTACACAAGTTCAAGGTCTACCGGGATATTGCCGCGAGTGGCGTTCGAGTACGGGCACACTTGGTGAGCCGCCTCAAGAAGCTTTTGCGCTTCAGGTCTTTCGAGGCCTTCAATCTTGGCTTTGAGTTTGACCGCTAAAGCAAATCCGCCGGAGCCATTCGGTCCGATGCCGACTTCGGCCGTGATGGCGCTGCTTTTTAGCGCAAGTTTTTGATTGCGAGCGACGAATTGCAAGGCGCTATCAAAGCACGCTGCATATCCCGCCGCAAAAAGCTGTTCCGGATTCGTATAGGCGCCACCAGAGCCGCCCATTTCTTTCGGAATCCGTGTTTCAAAATTCAGGACTCCGTCAGAGCTTTCTACTTTTCCGTTCCGTCCTCCAGACGCCGTGGCGACTGCTGTATAGAGCTTACTCATGATGACCTCCTTCTAAGGTTTCTTTCATTTGCCCAATAAGTTTATTCAATTGTGATTTCAAAATATCGAGATCGGATTTTTTGCAATCGACCTCGCAAAGAAGTTTATCTGGCAGAGTTTGAAAGCGCTCTTCCATCTTTCGGCCTTCTTTGGTGAGAAAAACCTGAACGCTGCGTTCATCGGTTTTTGAACGCTTGCGAGTCAGCCAGCCTCTTTGCTCCATGCGTTTAATAAGCGGAGTCACCGTTCCCGTATCAAGAAGAAGAAGATCTGCGATCTCAGTCACTTTGCGCGGGGACTTTTCCCAGAGAACCAGAAACACCAGGTATTGCGGATAAGTAAGATCAAACTTTTTAAAGTGCTCTCCATACATCTGCGTGATCAAACGCGAAGCTGCGTAGATCGGGAAACAGATTTGGTTTTCAAGTTTGAGCTTCTTATTCATACGTTCATTCTTATGCCGATTTACATTGTATGCAACTAAATTGTACACAATATAAATAAAAACGTAAAAAAATGAGATAGCATCCGCTCTTTTTTACAAAAGCGGACCGCGAAAAGTCTTTATTGTTAGGCGTTTTCGGTTTCGTGGGTTGGAACGGTGACTTTAGAGGGAATTTTTGAAGCAATATACTCTGCGACAGCGGCTATAGTCAGGGAAGGATTTGTGCCTGAAGAAGTCGGCAAAATGCTTCCGTCAATAACGTAAAGTCCCGGATATCCGTAAACTTCCCCGAGAGGACTGACGAATCCATGATCCGCGGTTTCTCCCATGGGGCAGCCCCCTAAAGGATGAACCGAAATAATTTTATTTAAGTGACTGTACGGATTTTCTACGAAAACGCCGCCGGCGTGTTCGGCAATGACTTTCATTTGCTCGCGCACCCTTGAAAAGTGCGTTTGACTGCTGTCGATTTTCCAGCGCACGACGGCTTGGTTGTCGTCGCGAAGTTCAATTTCTCCGTCAGCGCGGTCGCGGCCCATTCCCAGCAGAATAAGACATTTTTTGGTGAAGTCGGCGCGATCGACAGAACGGGAAATTTCATCACCGACGTTGATTTGATCGTGACCGTCGATTTTTAGATTTTTAAAAATATATTTTTTTAAAGAATGGCTTAAAAGTTTCACAAAACCCGCAAGACCCGGCAGTTGCGGGATGCGGCCGGAAAGATACCAGGCGATCCCAATGGGATAGCCAGCTTCCTCGATGTACATACCATGCGGATAACCATCGGGATAAGTCTTGTACGAATATTCAATAGCACCAGTGATTACGGGCCCGTTTGTGGCATCGATGTCGTTTTTAGTATTAAAGACCCACGCCAACAGGTCGCCGTTGCCGCTCCATTTTTTGCCAAGCCAATGATTGAGTCGCGGCAGATGACCTTGTTTTTTCATTTTTAAAAGTAATGAGGTGCTGCCAATAGAACCTGCGGAGACAACCACGTTTTTCGCCGTGAAGACATTTTCTTGGGCGGGAAACTCTGGGATGACATAAGTCACTTTGTAGTAATCTCCGCAATGTTCAATTCGCGTGACTTCCGCATGGGTGCGCACGTCGGCTTTGTGAGCTGCGGATTCCAAGTGACGGGCGCGGTGAATGTAATTCAAATCCAAAGTATTTTTTGCGTGAATGTTGCAGCCGATGTCGCAATCGCCGCACTTGTTGCACTTGGATTGCAAAGCACCGTGTTTGTTGCGGGTTTGATGACCTGGAAAATTTCCTTTAAAACGCACGGCCAGCGGAGGCAAAACAAACTCCGGCTTTTTCAAGGCTCCTTCGGGCCACGGCATTTCTTCCGCTGCTTTTTTGAGGGCTGCCGTTTTAGGTGTATTTCGATAATAAGGTTGCGATTCGAAAGGATACGGTTCCGCCTCCATTGTTTCAAGAACTCGGTCATAATAAGGATCAAGACTTTCCCGACTGTAAATGCTCGGCCAGCCATGGAAAAAATCCGCGGGCATACGGTACATGACGTTTGCGAAAATAAGACTGCCTCCGCCAAGACCGCTTCCGGTTAAAGTCATTACATCGCTTCCGGGAGTATCACGAATCTCCATCAATCCATACTTGTTGTCTTGCGGATCCCAAAACATATTTTGTTGAACTTCCTGAGGACGACGGGGAAACTCGTGCATTTTCCATTGGCGACCACGTTCAAGAAGACAAACTTTATAGCCTTTTTCGACCAAGCGACAGGTCATCACAGACCCGCCGAAGCCCGAGCCGATCACAATATAATCAAAATCCAACTTCATTGTTCTAACCTTAAGCGACCCGCAACTTTCGGGTCGTCGCGACAGATGCATTTTGTTTCAAAAACTCCATCAGCTTTGGAAAAACTTCGGAGTGGGAAAACTGCCCCATGAAAACGTCTTGGTGTCCATACTGGGCAAATTCTTGATATTGAATCTTATGTGCGTTTTTTCCTTGGCGTAAAATCTCGTAAGTCATTTTGTTAGAGCCCGGAAAAATATTGTTATCCGCGCCGGAAATAAAAAGGGTCGGCGGCATGTCTCTTTTCATCATCTCTTCAAGGTAGTTCACCTTTCCATTCCAAGAGACTGAAGCTTTCGCAAGCAGCATTTTGCGAATGTGCTTGTAGTAATTAAAACTGGTGCCGCCAAAAAGATCGACCAAACGGCGGTGAGTGACGGGATGAATATTGCGATGATTATAAACTGCCGGAAAACCCCAGCCCCACATAAAGCTGACAAGGTGACATGCGGGTTCGGTGCACTCGTTGCGCAAAGTTCGCTCCATCCAATAAAGCCATTTGCCAAAACCTTTTCCCGGCATGTAGCCCGTCTTCGGGCTGATGTAGGTGTAGCCAAAACCGCTCTCTAAAATTTCGGGACCCACCATCATTTTCATAAGAGCTTGCCATTTTACTTTCGGAGTTAAAGAAACGCTGTTGGAAACAAGGCTCGCGATATTAGAAATGTAACCGGCGGCATAAGAGGCCATGAAAGCGATCGAACCTACACAATGCGCGACAACGTGAATCCGCACCTGCGGAGAATACTGTTCACGAATGAATTCCACTGCGCGGGGAATATCGTATTTCGCGACATCGTCGATGGAATAAAGATGCGGCGAAAGATTGTAGGTAAAACGGGAGCTGCCTCGCCAATCCAAAGAAAAAACGTCGGTGAATCCCTGTGAATGCAAATGATTTACAAGATTTTCATGCTCGGGCATGATGAACATGTCGGTCGATGTCGTCAGTCCGTGAACGAGCAGTACGACGTCTTTACATTCTTGGTACTTAAATCTTTGCACCGTGATATTAATCCCGTCGCGAGTGTTCAGCGGATGCAGAGTTTTTTCTCCCAATGCGACACCTTCGGTTGTGTGCAGCGGGATAACATGTTCATTCCAGCGCGCGGATGTCGTGGTGAAAACATAAGGAGCATAGGCCTCCCAAAGATTTCCGGCGAAAGTTTTCAGAAATTTTCCCAGGGCTTCTTGCTCGCCTTTTAAAGAAACCGCGTTTGTTTTGAAACTGCGCAGTTGTTTTATAAAATCAGCAAGGGAAATGCGCAAAGTGCCCACGCCGTGCACGGCTTTCTCGCCGAAATTTTCAAAATTGGAGTGCCCCTCCCAGATATAATAATAAAGGGTGGTCGTCTGCTCCCAGATTTTCAAAGTTTCTTCTTTCATCAATTCTTTGAAGCCAAAGAACGTCCACTTTTTACCTTCGCGGTCGGTCAGATAAAGCGTGTAGTGCATTTCTTTGGCGGTATCATAGTGCGGACTCGCCGCGGGGCGGGTGAAGAGCTGGAAACAGCCTTTCTCCACTGTCATATTCTGGCGAAAGCGGAAGTCTGTGATATGGCCTTCCGCCTGCGCCAGCAGTTGCGGATCTTCAACGAAACGCTCAAGGTCCGAAATGGAAATAGTCAAAGTGAATTCAAACGGCTGAAGATCCGCGCGTTCAGCTTCGGATTTAAACACATCATGAGAAAGAGGGCGAGATGGATTCAGAGTGAATTTCTTGGCAACGAAGTGGCCCGCCATTCTTTCAGTAAACTCAAGCTTCAAAGTACTTTCGTTCATGTAACTCATCCTTATTTACTAAACACTAAACAGTTTTATGATTGATGTAAACCCGCTCCTGACTTAGGATCGGTGGACGAAAGCAAAGTGAAACGGACCCCGCTTGATCCCATGTTTCATATTGAGAAACGGTTAAGATCTTTACAGGACCTTGTGCCTGATAGGGACTTCAGTTTGTTTTCTTCTTAAGAGAGAGCGTAAAAATTCCGATATTTCCAATAGACATGAGCAAAAGAAAAAAGAAATCTTCAGCAGCAGAGAATCTGATCGAGTCATTAATGGATGACTTGAAGGAGATTCAATCTGAATCCTCTTACAGAGCAGAGGAAGCTGATGATAATTTTGCCGGTCTGCCAACGCTCGACGACGATGGAAATCGCGTGGAAAACACGGCTGCAGGAAATTCTGCGGGCGGTCTTTGGGAAGATCTTGAAAAAGATATTGTCTCTTCAGAATTCACGGGCGGCGCGCAGTCGCATTCTGTTGAGGATTCTGAAGCGGAAGGCGATGAAGATTCAGCTGACTTCGATATGCCGGAAGGTTTTGGCGACTTGCCGCCTTCAGAGCGTTTTATGGTCGGTGCTCCTTCGATAGATGAAGAAAAAGGTTATGACGGTCCTTCGGCGGATGGTGGTTACCAATCTTCTGATGATTTGTATGAAGCGCCCACTCCAGAGGCCAGCTCTGACGACGAGGCGACTCGTCCTGTTTTCAGTCCTGGCAATCTTGCGGGATCGGGCGAAGATAAAACTGTTTCTATTCAACAAGATTTCAATGTGACGTCCTCTGTGGCAAGCGGCACAGATGCCGACAAAACTGTCGCGGTCGATGGTTTTGCCAATGCGCGGGTGGGAGCGAGAAAAGCTCCTGAAGTTGACGTTAAAGTCAGCGTTGGAAATTTCCGTGGCAGTCGCGGTTCCGCGAATGTCATGACTTCCGTTGACGCAAGTCTGGCGCAGGCCGAAAATTTAAAACTGGCGCAACAAAGAATTTTAGAGCTTGAAAAAGAAGTCGAGCACTTGCGTGGCGAAAATGAAGAATTAGCCTCTGCCGGTGAAATCATTCGTACTCGCACGGATGAATTGACGGTGCGCATCTCTGCTTTGGAAAAAGAAAAAGCCGAGATCCAAGAGTCCGCACAAAGCGAACTTTTAATTCTTAAAGGTAATTTGCAGTACAAAGAGAACGAAGTTGCCAAAGCGCGTGTTAAAGTTGAGGAGCTAGAAACTCGACTTAAATCCGACTTTAAAAAGATCCGAGTACGTGAAAGAGAGCTGGAAAATCGTCTAGAGCTCCTTCGTGCGGAAAAATCGGCGCTCGTTCGGTCCAAAGATGAGTATATCTTAGAGCAGAAAAGAAAGATTGATCAGCTATCTCAGGAACTCGATAATTATCGTAAGAAATGTCTTGAGCTTAACAAGACTATCGAGGCTAACCAGGATCAGTTCAAACGCACCGAGCGCGCTTTGCGCTTGGCTTTGACGAACCTAGAGGCTAAAGAGGAGAACCTCGTTCCGTTAAAGAAAGCTGAGTAAACATGGAATCTGCTTCCCCTGCTGAGAACACCGAAAGCACCGCTGTCGCCGCGAAGCCCACTCCCGTTAAAAAAATCAAAATTATCGTGAGCGATCTCCATTTGGGGAAAGGCCGTCTTTTGGAAAAAGGGGGCATCAACTCGCTGGAAGAATTCTACTATGGCGAGAAGCTGGTTGAATTTATTCACTACTATTCTACGGGTGCTTATCGCGATTATGACGTGGAACTCATTATCAACGGCGACTTTCTAAATTTCTTGCAGTGCGATTATAAAGGACATTTTCTTTCAGTTATCACGGAGTCAGTGACTCTTGATATTCTCAAGGACATTGTAAAAGGCCACGCTAACGTCTTTAAAGCTTTGGCGGAGTTTGCGGCAAAACCCGGTAATACAATTACCTACATTGTTGGAAATCATGACCAGGGAATGCTGTGGCCTGCCTGCCGTGCCTACTTGAATCAAGTGATCGGGACGCCGATTCGCTTTAAAAATATCGTGTACTTCTTTGATGGCGTGCACATCGAGCACGGACACATGCACGAAGCCGCGAATCGTATGGACCCAAAAAAGTTTTTTCTTAAGAAAGATCTTGTTGAGCCCATATTAAATCTTCCTTTCGGCTCGCACTTCTTTCTGGAAGTGGTGTTAAAAATTAAACAACACTATCCACACGTGGATAAAATTCGTCCTTTCGGGAAAATGGTGCGCTGGGCTTTTTTGAATGAAACCCGCACGATGATCAAAGCTTTCTTTATGGCAATGGGCTACTTTGCAAAGAGTGCGTTTATCAAGGATCCTCGTCGCCATTGGCCGATCAAACGTATTATTCAAGTCATTGCTGAAAGCGCGATCTTTCCCGATCTCAGTGAGTCAGCGCGTAAAATATTAGGTGATGAGCGTGTCCATACGGTGGTCTTTGGACACACGCACGTTTATCAGTATCGTCAGTGGTCCGAGAATAAAGAATATTTTAATACAGGAACGTGGACTGAGATCACTTCTTTGGATATTGTCTCTTTAGGGAAAATCACGAAGTTGACATATGTATTGATCGAATACCCTGAAGACGGCGGCCGCCCGCGTGGACGTCTCAAAGAGTGGAAGGGTTATCACCGCATCGAAGAAGACGTCGCGATTTCCTAACGGCCGGTGCAAACGGCAGCCTTTAAATTATTTAGAAAGTTGGCGGTATGTTGGAAATTTCTCAAGCGGCGCACAAGCTCGACGATTCTATTTCACAAAAATGTCAGGAGTCGCTGAAACTTTTTTTGCAAAGAAAAGATATTGGTTTTCCGCAATTGGTAGAGCGTGTGCAGTTGTGGCAGCAGTCGCACAAAGTAGGACAGGAATTCAACCATCGCTTCAAAAAAATCGTGATCGTGGGCCTGGGTGGAAGCTCTTTGGGAACTCGCGTGATTGCGGAAGTTTTTAACGCCAAAAATATTTTCTTTATCGACAATGTCGATGCACTTGAATTCGAAACGCTTGTCGACGAGCTGGGCGATCTTCGCAATGTCGGTTGGGCTTTTATTTCTAAAAGCGGAACGACGATTGAATCCCTTTGTGCTCTCGAGTTCCTGGATCAAATCTATAAAGAAGAAAATCTTCACCTGGCGTCTCAAAGCGTCGTTATCTCAGAGAACAAAGACAACACTCTGACAGCGTGGGCGAAAAAAAACGAAATCCCCACGTGCGAAATTCCTCTCGATGTCGGTGGAAGATTTTCCGTCCTTTCCCCGGTGGGTATGATGCCGGCTTCGTTTTTAGGATTGGATTTAGAAAAGTTCCGCGTCGGAGCCATGCGCGCTTTGAATGACACGGCTCTTGTAACGCAGACAATGGCGCAGGTCGTGCAAAGCTATCAGCGTGAAGAGTGGATCACTCTGTTGTGGTTCTATAACTCACGATTGAAAAATATGGGGTTGTGGTTTCAGCAGTTGTGGGCTGAATCGCTGGGCAAAAAAGTGGATCGTGCCGGCGGAAAAGCGCCACGCGTGAGCACGCCGATGTGGGCGATTGGTGCCTCCGACCAACACTCCATTTTGCAGCAAGTGATGGAAGGAACACGCGATAAATTCGTGATGTTTATGCGGGTCGAAGAGTCCGAGACAGGCTCTTTGCGAATCAAAAAATCTCAGTTCAAAGAAACTCTTGATCTTGAAGGTCGTACGATGGGTGAGCTTTTGCGGGCAGAGGCTTTGGCCACACAAGAAGCTCTCACGCAGAATGGAATTTCCACTATGACTCTTAAGACTAAAGTCTTAGACGAACATACTTTGGGATACCTCTTTATGTTCTTCGAACTCGTTGTTGCTGGACTTGGAGAATATCTGCAAATCGACGCTTTTGATCAACCCGGTGTTGAGCTGGGCAAGAGACTAGCGAAAGAAAAATTGAAGAAAGCATGATTGTCATTCGACGGGGAGGGGTTCTATACTTCTCCTTATGGCTCACAACGATGACAACTCCAATGACAACTTAGAGAAAACCAGTATTGTTGCCAGCGACACGTTTCGCGGTCGTTTGAAGGAAGCGGATGAAGTGCCGCCGGCGATTGTTGTGTTGATTGGTCCCCCTGGTTACGTCGGAAAGCAATATCCTATTACGGCAAGTGACATCGTGATCGGCCGTTCTGTAGAAAGCCAAGTTTACATCGACGATAAAAGTTTGAGCCGTTCGCATGCGAAATTCGCCGTCAACGGAAGCGAAGTCTCCGTGATCGATTTAGGGTCTACGAACAAAACGATCGTGAACGGCCAAGTAATTCCTCCATTGGCATCGTGCCTTTTGAAAAACAATGATCAAATCAAAACCGGCAACGTCATCTTCAAATTCCTGGAAAAAGGAAGTATCGAGGCGATGACGAATGCAGCGATGTACGAGCGTGCGCAAAAAGACGCTTTGACGGGAGCTCACTCCAAAGGTGCATTGCTCGAAAAAGGCCCGGAGGCGATGAAGCGCGCCGAAGTATTGGCAGAGCCACTGAGCCTTGTGACATTCGATATCGACCATTTCAAAAAAATCAACGACAGCATCGGCCATCCGGGCGGTGACTACGTTCTTAAAGAACTTTGCCGTATCGTGATCACAAAACTGATTCGGTCGAATGACTTCTTTGCCCGTTATGGTGGGGAAGAGTTCGTTCTGCTTCTTTCCGGTTCTCCATCAAAAACGGCGGGTGAAGTCGGTGAACGTATTCGTCAAACAATCGAGGCGCACGAGTTCGTATTTGAAGGGAAGAAAATCCCCGTTACGATTTCTGTGGGTGTCGCGACGAAGCTGCCGAACGAAACCGAGTGGACACAGATTTACGATCGCGCCGACAAAGCTTTGTATCAATCAAAGCAAGGCGGAAGAAATCGCGTAACAATCGCTCCGTAACTTCCGTTTAAAAATTCAGACTTAGTAAATAGGCTTCCGCAAGAAGCCTATTTTTCTTCGATGATACTGAGAATCGACCAACGCAAAGGAATTCCAAAAGCAAATCTTGGAAAATCCCGGCGCGAATAGGGACGAACAGTCGTTACAGAACCTTCGCTTGTTCCGACTTTGAGTAATGTATATTGTCCCGGCGTTTCGGGATCGATCAAACCGAGCACACCTTGCTCGCGATCCGCATAAACTTTCAAAACGAAGTGATTGCCGCGAACCAAAGGCCCTTGCGGAATCAAATCATCAGGCAAAGGAATGTTTCTTCCGGGAGGGCGCCCTCGGCCGTGCGGACCTTCTGACATGGAGCGAATCTCGGTGTAATTCAAAAGCAGAATTTGCACACGGTCATTCCAGAGCTCTTCTTCGGAAAGGGGCACGTCTTTGTGGTAGCGACCCTTCACGACGAATTCTTTTTTGATATTCAGTTTTTTATAAAGCAGCTGAAGAAAAGCAAGCAAATCGGGTTCAATCAATCCGCGATTGATCTCAATGTGTTTGCCGCGCAAAACAGATCCGATCTCTTTAATCAGATCGACGAGTTGCGTTTTATCGTAAGTCTGCTGCAAAGATTCAAGCTGAAGCCAGTTCACTGCTGTCGTCGGCCCACACAAAGAACTTTCCGAGCCCGCCGGGATCACGCCTTCTTCGTAAAACAACGCATCTTTCTGATCGAGCATCAAGGAGGGCAGCTGCGCCTCTGCCGGCAAGGTGCGGGCGAGGGTCGCGGTGGTCATCAAGAGTGAGGCAAGAATTAGAATCAAAATTTTTGTCATGCCGAGGTTTTAGCAGAGTCTATATATAGACAAAATGGGCCGCCTCCGGAGTGGAAATCTTTTTATACAAATACCCCCCTGGACCTTCGCCCGGGCCCATAAGTTTTGCTAATACGTGTTATAACAAAATGCGTAATTCCTAAGAAATATCATATATTTAGAGCCATTTTGACTCTCGAGATCCCGGCATCATCGTTGCACTAATGAAAGCATGTAGGCACCGCGGGTTTGGGGGCGAATTTACCGGGGGCTGAGGGGGGCAGAATGGCTCTTCTGGGAAAAAAATTCAGAACGTTAACCGAATTTAGACAGAAGCGAGTCATATTATGGAGAGAGATCTAAACGTTACGGATCTTGAACTGGTTGAAAAAGTGAAGTCTGGAGACAGAAGAGCTTTTTCCGAACTCGTGAAACGACATCAGAGAAGTGTGCTACGGCTGAGTTTGAGGTTTGTGAAGGACATGGATACGGCGGAGGATGTAACGCAAGAAGCGTTCATCAAAGCTTACGAAAAGCTGAACTCCTTTGAAGGTCGTGCCTCTTTCAAAAGCTGGTTGTTCCAAATCGCAGTGAATACTGCCAGGAATAAAATCAGGGAATGGAAAAGGGAGACCGTAGATATCGATGATGTGCAGTTGGCTGTCGATGCAGAAGCAGAAAGCACTCTCGTGCATACAGCGGTTGCCGATATCCTTCACAAAGAAGTGGAGAAATTGCCATTTAAACAAAAAACAGCGTTGGTACTTCGAGTTTACGAAGACCTCAGCTTTAACGAGATCGCTGATATCATGGAGTGTCCATACGACACGGCGAAGGCGAATTACCGCCACGCTCTCATGAAACTGCGCCAAACCTTTGAGCAACAAGCGGAGCTCAAGAATTGGACGGAAGAAGTAGGCGGTTTCTTTTTGGAAGTGAACCAAAGATTTGCGGAAGCAGAAGGATAATCAATGGATCGCATGGACCCGAGAAATGAAATGAATCGAATGGATAAGGTGCGGCAAGGTCTGAAGGCCTCTGACGATCTTGAACTTCCGATGAATGACGATTTCTTTGATCGTCTTCACGACAAGATCATGGCAGAGGTCGAACAAACTGAAATCGCACCAGCTCCTATGCTTATGACACCGCGAAATCTTTTGCGCGCTCATTGGAGAGGATGGCTTTATCCGGCAGGCGGTGTGATGTCGGTTTTTGTATTCGCTTCACTTCTCCTGACTCAGGTGTCAAAAGTAAACCAGTCTATGCAAAGAGCAGGATTGCTGAGCGATGGTCATGAGCGTATTGTTAGCGAGGCTCTCTTGTCCCCAGAGGACCTGTCCCAGACTTTAATCAGCACGCAGAGCGAATCTGACTTTTTTATGGACGTAGCTCGCGAATCATTCGAAAATTTATCTGTATCTAAATTCAATAAAATCATGGGTGAGAGCGGACGCTAGTCACCCATTTTCGGGTGAAACGCGTGCGCTGTATTCTTGCTATTCTACTTCTAATTTCTTTCTGCGGCTTTTCTCAAGCTGCAGAAAAACGCAATCAACTTGAAGAACTTCTTATTTGGAAGATGAGTGATGAGCTGAAGCTCAATCCCATCGAGGAAAAGAAATTCGCGGAAATCGTGCAAACTCTGAACTCGAAGAAAGCGGATATTAATCATTCTTTGCAAAGTTCCTTGGAAAAGATGAACAAAGCGACAACGAAAAAAGCGAAAGAGGATGAACTCGCGCAGTATCGCAAGTCATTGCAAAGTTACGGTCGTTTGAATGAAGAAGAGTTTGATAAGTTAAAAACTCTTTTGGGGCCGGAGCGCATGGTGCAGTATCTGCAAATCAAACAGGATCTTACCAATCGGATCAAAACTATGCTGGCGAATCCCGAAGCGACAAAGAGTCCCAAGACGGCTTTGCCGCAACCGAAGCTTATCGAAGAAAAATAATTACTTAGTTTGTGTGAAGCCGGCTCTGTTCACGATCAGAGTCGCCGCTTTTTGAATCAAAGCGGTCATTTGTTCTTTGTACTGAGCCGCCATTTTTTCCGCGGAAAGTTTAGAGGCTTCCGCGCACGTCTTTCCTGTTTTAAATCCGGCGTCTTCAGGGGAAATAGTCACGCGGGCTTCGAGTTCTCTTTGTTTCACGTTCCACATTTCGGCGCCGATCATAGTGTAGCCTTCAAGATCGCCTTTTTTTCCCATCGGAGATTGGCAAAGAAAACCGTATCCTGCTTTGTGTACCGGAAAGTTGTCGTTCAAAGTCGGATGGATGACAAGGATGTGTTCGGCACCTTGCTTTTCCGCTTCGGACAAAACGTATTGCTGCAAAACCTGATAGCGATTTCCTAGGTAAAGATTCTTCAGGCGCAAAGCATCTTCTTTCGCAGATTGAATTTTCCGTGCGTCTAATTGGACAGCGACGGTTTTTTTGCCAAGCTGGGAAAGTTCTGCGTTTACTTTCTCCGTCATAACCTTATTCACGTCCCACGAAGCTGTGTTCGTCGTATATTCTTTGTTCGTAAAAACAGTCGTGCCTTGATACTTCAGCGTAGCTTTGTCGTCGAGAACCGAAACTATCCCGATGTTGTTCAGATTTTTAACTTTGCTTTCGTCGACAGAGATGGTGCTGCAGTTTGTAAGAAGAAGCGAGGGCAGGATGAGAAAAAAGTACTTAAGCATGATGTTCCTCCGCAAAAAAGGATAATGATTTTTAAAGCGGAAGTCTACAGGACTGGCTGTTCGACAGAAAGATCGAAACTACTTTTGTTGCGCTTGCTTGGTGATGTCGACAATCATTTGTTTCAAAGCGGCTGTCGGATCTGGGGCTTTTTCGAGCGCTTTGCAGTTTTCAATAAAGCGGCTGTAATCGGACCCCAACAGTTCATAAAGAGTTTGAAAGTCACTGAGGTCTTGCATATAGGTTTTGTAAACCAGAAGACGAGCGTTGTTGAGTTTCAGCTCGGGAAACTTTTTGTGATTGTCGGTTTGTAAATGCGGCTGAAGTTCCGTCGTGAATTTTTCCTGAATTTGGCGGATGCGCTCCATCCGTTTGTCTTCAGAGCGGTCGTCTGCGGGAAGATCTTTGTACCATTTTTCAAGAGCGGCCAACTCTGTCGAAATAAACTTCGAAAAAGCTTTGGCATCGTCATTTTCTTTTCTGAGCTGTAAAAGAGTTTTCGAGTCAGGACCTTCTTTTTTAAGATAAAACTGCTCGGCTCCCTTATTGCCCAGAAAAGTCGCGAGACGCTCGTTAAAGTCCGCCGCATGTTTTATGTAAAGAGTCGCATGAACCGTTTCGTGAATAATCGTATTCACAAGATCGTAATCGTCATAACGAAGCATCGAGCTTAAAAGCGGATCATTAAAATATCCCAACGTGCTGTAAGCCGACACACCTCGCATGTAGGTGTCCAGATTTTCGCTTTGTTGCAGATCTTTTTCTTCTTCGCGGGCGTCGTTTTCGTTGAAGTAGCCTTTGTACGGCATTTTTCCAACGAACGGATAAGACCACTGATAATGTTTCAGTTCCCAGCGCGGGGCTGCACTCACCACATAAGTCACGTAAGGACGGTCCAGCTGCACGAACGAGGAATAGTTTTTTGTCGGCTTAAGATGAAGATCTTTTTCCGCGAACTTGCGCGCCTCTTGCGCTAAACGCAGTTTGTTTTTATCAGTTTCGGAAATCTGCGGATCTTTCAAGGCTTCTTCGATTGGCACGCGCTGACTGAGCAGCTTCATCTGATTATAGCCAGACTTCACCAGATAGCTGATCTGGCACGCGCTCAGAAGGGAAGCGCAAAGACAAAGAATAAGCAGGTGGTATATTGATTTCACGAAATCCTATTATAATACCCAAGTGATGCCGGCGCGAATCGAAGAGTCATCCGTTTGCATGCCGTCACCGATTGGTGTTTTCCAAACGTCATAACTCAGTTTAATTCCCAGAGTCTCTGTCATTTGAATTTTTAAACCGGCACCATAACTTGGGACGGTCGCGTTTTCCGGTTCTAAGGTGTACGTGTCCTGACCTTCGATCTTTACTTCTTGAAAGCGCGCGATTTGAGCTCCGCCGGCTTTGATGTAAGGTTGAAACAAGGACTTTCTATCGGCAAAAGTCAGAATGAGGTCGGCGCCGATAATTTGCGATTTCTGTTTTGTCGTACGTTGGGCATCAGCGGGACTGGCTTTTTCTTTGCGCAAACCTTTTGCGTCCGTGTAGCTCAGCTCTAAAGCCAAACGCTCAAGGAAATAAAAAGACAGAGAGCCCGTAACAGATTCAGAATCAAAGGAGTTGTTCTCGTCGAAAGTTGTTGTTTTTCTTCCGTAAGATAGACCTAATTCGGTATAAAGCGCATGAGCAGGAGAAGCGGAAGTCACCAAAAGAGCCAAAACGATAAATGCGGAGAATTTCTTCATTCTTTCATCTTAGCAAGGCTGTTTGACGAGTGACACAATTCTGGCAATGTCTGGACTAAAGAAGCTAGACCTTATAAAACTAAAGTATGGCTGAGAAAACACTAAAATGCGGATTACCTGAAGACGAGAACGAGCTTAAAAAACTTCTGACTCCAGAGCAATACCATATCATGGTTGAAAGCGGCACCGAGCGTCCTTTCCACAATGCCTATTGGAACCATAAGGAGCCGGGAATTTATGTCGACGCTATTTCCGGGGTTCCGCTTTTTTCCAGCGAAGATAAATTCGAATCGGGCAGCGGTTGGCCGAGTTTTACAAAACCTATTTCCCAGCAGGAGATTGTCGAGATCCCCGATTACGGTCATGGCATGACCCGTATTGAAGTTCGCGCAAAACAATCCAATTCGCACTTGGGCCATGTCTTTGATGATGGTCCTCCGCCGACGGGTCTACGTTACTGTATCAACTCGGCTTCGCTGCGATTTATTCCTAAAAAAGATAGCAACGCAAAGACATAGACAGGCCTTCGCGGTCTGTTTACAATTTTCCTTTAACAAGGACGTTGCAACATGAAGCTCGGTATCGAAGTCTTTTTAGAGAATTCCAAACTTCTTAAGTCATTGAAAAACAAAAGAGTCGGAATCGTTTGTCATCCGGCGAGTGTCGATGAGAATCTTCAACACAGTTTGGATCTGCTTTCTAAAAAAATAAAACTCTCTTGCGCTTTCGGGCCTCAGCATGGGGTGCGTGGGGATAAGCAAGACAACATGATTGAAAGTCCCGACTTCGTCGATCCTGTTTTGAAGATTCCCATTTTCAGTCTTTACGGGGAAGTGCGCCGTCCGACAAAAGAAATGATGGAGCACTTTGATGTCTTGCTTTTTGATTTGCAGGACTTGGGCTGCCGTATTTACACCTTCATCACTACTTTGCTTTACGTCATGGAAGAGTGCGCGAAGCTTGGCAAAACCGTTATCGTGTTGGACCGCCCGAATCCGGCGGGACGACCGATCGAAGGTTTTAAAATGCTTCCGGGCTGGGAATCTTTTGTGGGCGCGGCTCCCATTCCTATGCGCCACGGTCTTACGGTGGGAGAGTTGGCTCTGTACTTCAAAGATTACTACAAAATGGACTTAGATCTTCAGGTTGTGAAGATGAAAGGCTATTCACCGGATAAAGCTCCTGGTTATGGTTGGGATACAAAGCGGGCGTGGGTGAATCCTTCTCCGAATGCGGCGTCCTTGAATATGGCGCGCGCGTATTCAGGAACTGTTTTGATTGAAGGCACGACCTTGTCAGAGGCGCGCGGCACGACACGAGCTTTGGAAATTATCGGCGCCTCTGATATCGACTTCGCGGAAGTTTTAAAACGCATGAAGAAAAAAGCGCCGCAATGGCATAAGGGCGTGACGTTGCGTGAATGTTATTTTGAACCGACCTTCCACAAGCACGTCGGAAAACTCTGCCATGGCTTTCAATTCCACACGGACAGCAAAAGCTACAAACATGAGCAGTTCAAACCGTTCCGTCTTGTGGCGCTGATGTTGAAAGTGATCCGCGAAATGCATCCCGAGTATCCGATCTATCGCGACTTTGCTTACGAGTATGTGCGTGATCGTTTGGCTTTCGACGTGATTAACGGCGGACCAGCATTAAAAGACTGGATTGAAAACGCCAAAGCCACGCCGAAAGATCTCGACGCCGCGTTAAGCAAAGACGAAAAGTCGTGGGCAAAAGAACGTAAAAAATATCTCTTGTACTAGAGGTACGGCCGTACCTTTTAATTGCGGTTTACGAGGGTCGGTGGGGCGTAGTTGACCGTGAAGGAAAATTTGATGTGGATGAAGCCATCGTCTTGCACCATTTCCTGCGGAGGATTTGGAAAGACTTTGGCTTCTTTGAAAGCATTGATCGCAGCGGCGTCGAAAGCACGAATGCCTGACTCTTTCATAATCAACGCTGAACGCAAATAGCCATTTTTATCCAACAGAAATTCCACGTGTGTGATCCAGTTGCGATTGCCGGCTAACGCTAATGTCGGTCGGTCAAAGCTGTTGATGGCGGATTGCACGCGGCTTTCCCAGCGATAGCGAATCAACTCTTCCATGCGCGCATAGAATGTATAAAAAAGGTAGCGATCTGTATTGAGCGCCGTGAACGAACCGACCTTCATATCGCGTGGCATGGATTCGCCGATCGTGGAAAGACCATCGCTGTAGCGATTCATCTCGGCAAGATCTTGCGTGATATCCATTTCCTTCCAGCCGTCATCCGCCTTTTCGACTTTTTCTTGCGCACGTTTTTGTGCCTGTCGCTGTGGCTGTGTCTTTTGCTCTTGGACGGGCCCGGGTTGATTGGCTCGATTGGAAGTCATTCCGCTTTGCGCAGCTCTTTGCTCTTGGCGCACTCTCTGTTTTTGTTCGGAAAGAAAACGCGCCAATGTTTCATCGTCGGGAGCTTTCATTTTTTCCGGCACCAACGCCTGTCGCACGATCTGTTGTTTGTTCGGTGTTAACGCTTCGAGGATTTGCCCCTCGGGAAACAACTGCACCTCAATCGTCTCTTTGCTGGGAATTTGCAATAGAGGTGCAAGCCAAAGGATCGCTCCGATCAGCAGAGAATGGACGAGAACGCTAAATAAAACGGCGCGAATCACTGGCATCGTCTCAATATAAGACGAAACTGGACTTAGGTGCAAGACGGCTAAAGTTGAAACATTTTTTGCCGATAAGAAATGAGTCACAGGGGGAAATAATGGGGAAAGTTCTCGATATTACGCCACGCCTAAGAGCTCAGAATTCTTTGGAAAATGGTAAAAAAGAGGTGGGGGCGGAGGTCCTTGATATCACGGAAGCGCGTCAGGAAATCTTGAGCCGCGATCGCCGTGAAATTAAAAGAACGATCTTAACTGAATTCGTGGGCGCTTTCGTGGTTCTTCCAGAGAAGGGTCTTTTGAAAGCGGCTCTATATGACATCTCTGAAAACGGGATGGCTTTTGATTTGGAATTGATGGAAGGTGGCTTTTCACAAGGTGATGAGGTGGCGATGCGTGTTTACCTTAACCACTCCACATATTTTCCATTCACAATTCGCGTAAATAACAGTCGTGCTCTTGAGGATGAAGGTGTGATTCGTCATGGCGCTAGTTTCGTCAAGGGAACTATGAATGATGTAGCGCTTCATCACTTTGTAAAATTCATTGAAAACGTCAGTGCGAGCTTGAAAACAGACGCTGGCGACGTACTCGTTTCCCATATCTCATAATTTCAAATTCTCGCGACCCTTTTCCGTGGACTTTGGTCCTGCAATTTGTTGCAATTTAGCTGTGGATCTTCTGCAGCGGATGCAGAGAGATTGCATGGACCATAACTACGGAGGGTTGTCCTTTGAGTAAAGCTAAGCGCAGAAAAATTGTTGTTGATACGAATGTGATTCTTTTCGACGCCCAGGCGATCCTGCGTTTTGGAGAAGCAGACGTTCACATCCCAATCTCTGTTATCGAGGAAGTGGATAAATTCAAAAGAGACCAAGGCGAGAATGGCCGTAACGCTCGTCAATTCAGCCGTTTCATCGACGTGCTTCGTGCGAAAGGTTCTTTGGCAAGCGGAGTGCAAATCGACAACTCCGAAACAATGGTCTATATCAACACTGACTTGATGTTGGCAGGTATGCCTTCCGAGTTGGATCATCAAAAAGCGGACAACCGTATTTTGAATACGGCGCTGGCTTTGCAGAAACAACATCCACGCTACAAAGTGGAGTTGATCTCTAAAGATATCAACTTGCGTATCAAGGCAGACGTTTACGGCGTTGTTGCGAAAGACTACGAAACCAACGATATCAACCGCGATGATTTGTACGAAGGCTATCAAGAGATTTTGGTTTCTCCAGAGCAAATCGACTCTTTCTACAAAGAAAAACGTTTCATCACAGACATGAAGCTTTACGCGAATCAGTATGTGATCATGAAAGACTCTGCAAACCCGAATCACTCGGCGATCGGCCGTTACAGCTTTGCTGAAAAAGCGATCGTTCCCTTGATGCAGGCTGCGGATTCCATCTGGGGCATTCACGCAAGAAATGTCGAACAGGCGTTTGCGATGGACTGTCTTTTGAATGATGAGATTTTATTCGTATCTTTGGTTGGTAAAGCCGGAACGGGTAAAACTTTGCTCGCAATTGCGGCAGGTTTGCATAAAACTCTCGATCAAGGCCAATTCCAGCGCTTGTTGGTTTCTCGTCCTATTTTCCCAATGGGCCGTGACATCGGATATTTGCCAGGTGACATAGAACAAAAATTAAATCCCTGGATGCAACCAATCTTTGATAACGTAGAGTTCTTGATGGGTGCGGACAAAAAAGCAGCAGGTCGCGCGCAGGAACTGATCAATCAAGGCATGTTGAATATCGAACCGCTGACGTACATTCGCGGTCGCAGCATTCCGAAGCAGTACCTTATCGTTGACGAAGCACAAAACTTGACTCCGCATGAAATCAAGACCATCGTTACGCGTGCAGGCCGCGGCACGAAAGTGATTCTGACTGGTGACGTTTACCAGATCGATAATCCTTACGTGGATTCCGCAAACAGTGGTCTGACCTACGCGGTCGAGAGATTCAAAGGGCATCCTATTGCTGCTCACGTGACTCTCACGAAAGGTGAAAGATCGGAGCTTGCCGAATTGGCAGCAAATATTCTTTAGGAGTTAGAAAATGGTTCAGGAAATTGATGTAGGATATACGGCAACAATCACTGTGCAAGTGACAGACAAAATGGTTCGTCAGTTTGCAGAGCTTTCTGGTGACCATAATCCTATTCATCTTGACGATGAGTACGCTTCCAAAAGTCGTTTCAAACGTCGTATCGCCCACGGCATGATCGTGGGAGCTCTGATTTCCAGAGCTCTTGTTGATGGTATCGGTCGTGGCGGTATTTACTTGGGCCAATCTCTTAAATTCGTAAATCCTGTGTTTATTGACGACACGATCAATATCACAATCAAAGTGACTGGCATTCGTAAGGAAAAAGGTATCGCAACTGTTGAAACCAACGCGACGAAACCGAACGGTGATATCGTTGTTAAAGGCGAAGCAGTTATCATGATGATGACTGTTTAAAAAGAGGTCTATGGCTAAAACCTTCCACCTTGTATATATGAGTCATGCGGCAGAGGATATCAGTTACACTGATATCCGCGATATTCTCGATATCTCCCGCAAGAACAATGCAAGTGAAGGCGTCACGGGACTTCTTATTTTCCGCGAAAGCTACTTCCTGCAACTTCTCGAAGGCGACGAGAGAAGCGTTAAAAAGATTCTTGGTAAAATTATGATGGACGATCGTAATCACACTTTGAAAGTGTTGATTGAAACCTCCAGCGACAAGCGTCTTTTTAGCAGTTGGGCGATGGCTTTCGTTGACGGTGATATCTCCAGCAATTCGACACAAGAGTTGGTGGATCTTTTCAATACCTGCGAAAAGCACGACAAAAACAACATCATTCCTATGCTGGAAAAGTTTCGCGCTTCCGCGCCCGATCTTAAATAAAAATCACAACAAGCCCGGGGAGTATTCATGGACTGGTTTAAAAAACTTCTTTCTGCAAAGAACTACAATACGAAACAAGATGATCTTGCTTTGGCGATGTTGCGCGTTTTTATCGGCGCGACAATGGCGTTCTCTCACGGACTTGGCAAAATTCCTCCTCCAGAAATGCTTGTTCAGGGTGTTTCCAGTTTAGGATTCCCGATGCCAGAGATGTTTGCGTGGAGTGCTGGCTTGGCTGAATTCGTTGGCGGTCTTTTGCTGGCAATTGGTTTCTTGACGAGACCCGCAGCCGCGTTCGTTGTCTTTACGATGGGTGTAGCCGCTTTTGCGGTTCACGCAGCGGATCCTTTTGCAAAAAAAGAAATGGCTTTGTTGTACTTCTTCGCGGCTTTGTTCTTTGTCCTACACGGGGCGGGCAGGTGGTCGGTGGATCACTTACTTACAAAGAAAAACAATATGTAAAAAAAAAGGGGCCGAGAGCCCCTTTTTTTTATTTTTTAAAGAACATCCAGCAATCGGCTGCGGAGCTTGTCTTTAAAGTTTAAAACGTTCACATCAGCTTGAAGAAGTTGTTCCAAGCTCACCATCGTCTGTGTGCTAAAGCCGCAAGGATGAAGTCCCTGAAAAGCCTCTGGGTCGTATTTCAGATTGATTGCGGCGCCATGAAACGTGACCCACTTGCGTACGGCGATTCCCAGCGAAGCGAGTTTTTTATCTTCAACCCAAACTCCCGTTTCGTCTGCCTCGCTGTCTGTTTGCGGATTTCTGTGAGTCGAACGGCCCTGCGCCTGGACATTGTAAGTTTTAAGAACGTCGACAATGGCTTCTTCAAAAGCTCTCAAATAACCGACGATTTCCCGCGACTGCCGTCCTTTTCTTTCATGTGTGAGATTTAAAATCGGATAAACAATAAGCTGGCTCGGGCCATGATAAGTGGCGCGTCCTCCGCGAGAAACCTCAAGAACGGGGCCTTGCCACGCAAAAATGTCTCCAGGCTTAGTGGCCCGTCCTGTCGTAACCACGGGAGGATGGGAGCAAAAGATCAAGTATCCAGGCGAGTTCTCTTCCTGAACTTTTTCAACGAGTGTCGTTTGTTTTGCGAGGGCTTCTTCGTAAGGAATCAAACCCCAGTCTTCAAAGATAAGATCCGCCATGAATTTCTTTTGCCACTCTTCCTTCGCGATGTCATCGCTTTTGCGAAAATGTCGTTCCGAAATTATGGTCAAAACTTTAGACAGCAGTGTTTTTGAAGGTGTAAACGCTTTGGACAGAAAAATTTCAAAATGAGATTCATTTGAAAGCCCTCTGAAAACCCGGCAACAATGAAATCAAGAGAGGGATACTGCATGAAAAATCTTGGGATGATCTTTATTTTGATGGCGACGATGGCTTTGACAGGCTGTCTTGACAGCGGCTCTGGCAAAGAAGTTCCGTCGAATCTGAACAACGAAGATTTTGAAGTCGTCACAGATCCCGAGACCGAAAATGGTGGACAATCCGGGGGTGGCACGACCAACCCAGATGAAGAAAACCCATCGACACCTTCTCAGCCTTCAACGCCCGATGGTCTTGAAATCAATAAGGGCGAAACGCTGACGGCTTCAACGAATCTCCTTCTCGATTTTTATCCTCCTTATCATTCTGCGTATGCCAAGGTCTCAGAGAATGACAATTGCGCTGACGGCGTTTGGGAAAACTATGCCGACAGCCGCAGCTTGGTGAGTTCTAAAACAAATCAGAATGTCCCTGTGAGTGTGCAGTTTCGTGATCATGACGGTCGCACGAGTGAATGTTATGTAAAAAGAATTTTCATCGATCAAACGGGGCCTGAAATCGTTTTTGCAAAATATCCTGTGGCTCCCGTTGAAGAAGGCCTCGATGTTGAGATTGTTTTTTCCGTGACGGATCCTGGCGCAGGGGTGGCGGAAGTCACATGTCAGTTCGGTCCGATTTCGAAAGCGTGTGCCGCAGGCCAAAACAAAATCATCTTCCCGAAAATGGCCGGTGGAGATTATACACTCAACGTTTCCGCAAAGGACAAGCTGGGACAGGCCTCTCAGAAGTCCGTTTCGTTCAAAGTTTCTTCTTTGTATAAACAGATGGCGCAAAACGTGAAAGTAAACGAGTACCAGAAAGTAGACATTCTTTTTGTTATCGATAACTCCGGCTCAATGGCCTATGAACAAAAAAGCATGGCCTCACGCGTGCGCAATTTCTTGGATGTCGTGAAAGGCTTGGATTGGCAGATTGCCGTGACAACAACGGATCCTGAAAACAAAACGCTCGGTGACGGTCGTTTGGTGCCTCTTTATGGCAGAACAGGATCTTATATTTTAAATTCTTCTGTCGCTGACAGTGAAGCGCGCACGATCCTTGGTAATACATTACAACGTTCTGAAACGGGAAGCGGCAGTGAGCAAGGTATTTATACAGCCTATCGAGCGGTCGAAAGATCGTTGGCTGCAAGCGGCGGTAACGTGAACTTTATCCGTTCCGACGCACAACTGGCGGTCGTTTTGATCTCAGACGAAGATGAATCCGCGAATGGGCTTAAGAATGATCCCGCGAACTTTGTGAAGTTTATCCAAAGCAGTTTCAATGGCCAAAAGGCGATGAGCTTTCATTCGATCATCGCACGTCCTGGCGACAAAGCCTGCCTCAGTGGTGAGGGTTATTCAGCGGGATTCCGTTACGAGGCTATATCCAAACTGACAGGCGGTGTGATCGGTGACGTGTGCGCGACGGATTATGCAGCTCAAGTGCAGGGCATTGCGGAGGGTGTTCGTAATACCTTGAAGTCGATCACCTTGTCCTGTGCTCCGGTGATTGACTCAATGAGATCTCTTTTGGTTTTGAAAGACGGGCAAGTCTATGACGGAACTCGCACCGTTCAGGGATTGAACGTGGTTTTCGATCAAATGCTTCCCGCAGGAAACTATGAAGTTCTCTATTCGTGTTTGAAGTAATTAGTTTTTGCTAATATCCGAGTTAAAGGAGATGTCGCTTTGACTGACTTTCGTATCAGCCGCTGTGCGATCTTCTTTTTTAAGAAGGCTTTTGAGCACCAGGCGCGCCGGTGTATCCACCATCAATGTAAATCCTGATGGAATCGACGTGTTGCGCTCAAGGGCTTTTTTAAGATCCGGATTGTAAAGAATAAAATCTTCTTTTGCCAAACCACTGCGACGCAAAAGTTCCTTAGCGGAGATAGCGCGCGCCAGTTTCACGGTATGCAGATCCAAAGTTTTTTCGTACTCAAGGTCTTCAAAAATCTGGTCGTGATATTTCTCCGCGTAAAGGGCCGCTAAGAATTCACAATAGAAATTCGAAGAAGCAAAATCGAAAGTTTTTGATTGATAGTTTTCAATGATCTCTTCAAGTTCTTTACTGTCGGCAGCCTTGATTGCGCGGCGGATTCCCGAAGGGCCGTGATTCCACGCCGTGATCGCCAATGGCCATGAACGGTGCAGGATCATGTGATTTTCTTTCAACAAGCGAGCGGCTGCGTCCGTCGCCTTAAAAGGAGAATTGCGTTCGTCGATGTGCTCATTCACGGTCATAAAGCTTTTTCCCGTATAATCCATGAATTGCCAGATTCCGGAAGCGCCGACTTTGCTGACAGCGTGGCGATTGAAGCTGCTTTCTACAAAAGGCAAACGAGTGAGCTCCACAGGAAGTTTGTGATTGCGGAAAATTTCTTCCATGCCACTCAAATAAAGAGGACTGACCTCAAGACCTTCCGCAAAGAAGTTCTTTTGCCCCGTCTGCACGCGCACGTTCTTTAATGCGTCTTTGGCTTTCTCTTTAAGCGAACCTTCAAGTCCTTCCAAAGCTTCGGCGACAGCGACCTGGTATTCGTTTTCTGTGTCTACGTCACCAGTGCGCGCAAGTTCACGTAAAGCTTCGCGGATATTTTGAACTTCGTCAGTCACGAACTCTTCCGCTTTCAGATTGCGCATCCAGCGGGCCTTTGGCATTTCTGCATTAACGATGCTTGTGACATCAATAACTTTAAAAACAATCCAAGGATACATCGTATGATGTACGACTTTTTTATTGGAATCATAGCGAGTGTAAATATCGAACCAGAAACCAACGCGAGGACGAAGGCCTTCCGAGATAGTGAAGGGTTCGGAGATTCTGTCTTCATAATCACTGAGAATTTCTTCGCGATGGTAAACGATGTCAGGGTCCCGAGTGAAGATCACACCGTCAAGGATCACCCTCTGAATTTTTTTGATTTGTTGAACGACGATGGGAAAGCTTGCCGAATTAAAAAGACCAATAAGCAGCGTCAAAGTCGTGAGTGTTACGACCACGCCGCGAGTGTGTCTTTTTGAGACGATATTTTTAAGAAAATTCCAAATTCCCAAGCTCTTCATGCACTTCTTGTTAGAGCAAGAGTGATGCTAGGTTCGGAACCCCTTAAATGCGGTTTATTGCGAATGAGAAACTCTCACTGTCTAAAAGAACGTCACTGGCAACAAAATTAGCATCGAGAAAAGAAAGGCTCACATTTGCAGGAGTGCGCAGAAATGAGAAAGGGGCTTTTCAGCCCCTTTTTTGAATTAGTCGTTATCACCTTGGTGAGTCGGTGGCGCTCGCAGCGCAAGGGCTGCAAGGACTTCCGTTTTCAGCAAGAAAGCGACTTCGCGAACATCCGCGTGGACAGCGCAAATCTCAACTTTGCGATCCGTCATTGTCGTCGCTTTGCAGAGAGCGGAATCCATAGCTTCCACTTGCTCTTTCAACGTGCCGTTGTCTTGTGCCGCTCGCAAAGAACGCAACGCTTGATCTAAAGCAGCGATTACTTTTTCAGACACGTCAGCGCGGCCTGATTGGATCAACAAATCATCCAAGCCAAAGCCAGGTTGGTTGGAATAACTTCCAGTAAAGATCGCTTTAAAGCCTTTAAGCTGGGCTTCCGCGGACGCCAAAGACAAACCAGAATAAAGATGCTCAACATCTTTTGGGCATTTGTCTTCCGTGCAGTCTTTGTGACGAGCTGTCGGTTTACCTAGTTTCGTGTCTTTCAATTTTTCGATATGTGCCAACGCGTCCGTCAAAGCATTGATGGATTCTTTCATGCTTGAGTAGCGGGAACCATCAATCATCGTTTTTGTGAAATTGCCGGATTCAATCGCCCACGCGAATTGAAGGTCTTGGGCCTTAGCCTGAACGTCTTTCACAAGTTCTTGAGCCCATTGACAGCGATCCAGTTTCTTTTGTTGCTCGCTGCGGGCATTCCACTCTGCCATCGTGGGATTTGCGCGCAAGTTGCACGTGCTCTTGTAGGATTTCTCGAACAAAAGATATTCAAGAGCGGAAAGACCACGAACGTTGAAAAGCAATCTGTCGGCCGTCACAGGCGTTTGCGAGTGTTCAAAAACTTTTTTATCGATGTCGCAAGTATTGAGGTAAGGCCAAGAATACATGTAGTCGTTCAAGTAACGGCCGTTATCCATCAACGGACCGAATGGAGCGGCCTCGATCTCGTGGAAAGCCAACATCACGCGTTCCCAGTCCAATTGGGCTTGCGTCTCTTCACGGCGAGCGGAAGCACCTGTTGCCAAAGTCTCGCAATACTGGCGCAAAGAATTTTTCAAAACAGGAACTTGCGTATTGAAGTTATCAACAGCACGAGCAATCACATTCGTTCCGATATTGATCAACATCTTTTGCTCGCTAAAAGAGCCTTCGTTGGGTTTCTGGAATTCTGGAGGAAGTGAACCGCCGCCAGATTGTGTGCCGTTAGTTCCCGGGCCTGACGGAGATGATTTTTCGCTTTGGAAGAAATCCGCGCAAGAGGCTGTAAGAAGGCAGGTTGCGACCGCCAAAGAAGCCTTTAGAACAAGGGATTTAGACTGCATAGGACCTCACTTTCCGAGGCCTCTTTGTGCCCGAAATGGGACGGGTATGACAAGTTTTCATGGAGGGCCCTGTATAATTGAAAACGCATTGAGGATAGAGGGAAGATGAGTGTGAAAAATCTGCTTGTGTGGTAACAAGTTAGCATGTTTGAAAAGCCGGAAAACTGGACAAGACTGCAAAAACTGCTGTTCCAATTTGATGAACCCACGTCGCGGCTTTATCACGTCAATATCATTTCAAGTCTTCTCTTGGTTTTCATCGTTCTGTGGCTCGTTGGCCGACGTCAGAACTTGTCCTTTCAAACACTTCTCAGCCGTTGGGTTTTGCGCAAAAAATACTGGTGGAATCGCTCAACGAAACAGGATTACCTGATTTATTTCCTCAACGCCCTTTTTAAGAGCTTTTTGTTCGTCCCCTTATTCGAAGGCAGCTTTCATATTTCGCAAGCCGTGATTCGCTTTCTCGTGCGTTTTAACGGCGGAGACTTGCTTGATATTCCCGTTAATAACTCTCTTTTGCTGGTATTTACGTTGGGAGTTTTTGTGTGGGACGATTTCCTGCGTTTTTTCCACCACTGGTTGATGCATAAAATTCCTTTTCTCTGGGAATTCCATAAACTGCATCACAGTGCGCGAGTGTTAACACCTGTAACTCTTTATCGGGCGCATCCTGTGGAGTCGATTTTAGCAATCTTGCGTAACAGCCTGAGTTTAGGTGTGGCCATCGGCATTTTTATTTTCGTGTTTGGCTCAAGCTTTTCGTTGTGGACGCTGTTGGGGATTAACGGCTTCGGTTTTATTTTCAACTTGGTCGGAGCGAACCTTCGCCACAGCCACATTCCGCTCAGCTTTGGTCCTTTCGAGAGACTGTTGATCAGTCCCATTCAACATCAAGTGCACCATTCGAAAAATGCAGTTCACTATGACAAAAACTTTGGTGTGAGTTTGGCGGTCTGGGACGGACTTTTTGGTTCGTTGGTTTTTTCTAAAGACGTGCAAAAACTGAAATTCGGTTTGAACGAACGTTTTCATACCTCGCTTTGGGAGCACTACAAAGCGCCCTTCATCGCGGTCTTTAATAAGATATTTGCCTCAAAATGAGGGAGAAAAACTCGAATTTTTCTCCCTTAGAATTTAGAAGTAGTGTTTGAGTCCGACAAGCAAGCTGCGCGCTTTGCCCGGACGAGCACCGAAAGGTCGCAAAGATACGAGATAATCGTGATCAAAGATATTATCAACACGAGCGTAAACGGAGCCCGCCTTGTCGTACTGATATTTCATCGTCCAATCGACAACGCCATAGGCAGGAATTTCCTGGCGATTTAGCGCCACTGTTTGGTCGTACATTTTACCAGTCCACGAAACGATCACTTCTTGGCTGTATTTCTTGTACTGAGTGCCGATCCCAAGGCTGTATTGCGCTTCAGGAACGTAGGGTAAAGGATCGCCAGACTTAATCTCTCCTTGGCCCCATTCCGGGTTGGAAGAGCTGGAGTCGGCTGCGAATTCCGCCTTTGTCACAGTCATATTGAAATTCACTGGAATGTAAATATTCTTCCACATGAAACCCTTCGCGAATCTTGTTTCCAAACCGCGAATCAAAGCTTTACCGCCGTCAAACTCTTGATCGAGATTTCCGCCCGTACATCCGGAAGAGAACGAACAAGTTCCTTTGATGTTCTGATAGTCCGCCACAAAGGCGATACCCTCGGCAAAGAACTCGTGATCGGCATTGGAGTAACGCACACCTGTTTCGTAGTTGATGCTTTCTTCCGGTTTTTCGCTTTGAGTTTGGCCGGGACCGACAACAGTAAAGCCGCGATTAACACCCACAAGAGCTGACCAACGCTCATTGAATTGGTAAAGCGCTCCCGCGCCCGGAACAAAAAGATTTTCATCTCCGTTTGTTTCCGTGTTCGTAAGATCGTTTTGGGAGTTGTAGCTCACACTCTCAAAACGGCCGGAGGCATTAAATTTCCAAGCATTCCACAACATTTCATCCGTCGCCGTCAAAGTAACGACTTGCGAAGTGTCCTGTGTTTTATTCGTCGCTTTACGAGGATCCGCTGTTCTTACAAGGGAACCCGAAGTCATCGAAAATAAATCTTCCGAATGATTACGGCGAATCTGATCTTGATGCAGGCGAAGTCCCAAACTCACTTGATGAGTCCAAGAATCCACTGTGTGCACAGAGAAAGAACCCGTTTGCACACCTTGGCTGAAGAAGTAACGATCATTGTTTGTAATGACGATATCACCGTCATTGGTACCCAGACTTGAAGAATCCGCAGCCCCCGTGATGATATTGTAATAACCTTGATTCGCACCTGACGACGGATTTCTAAGAACGGAATTCACGTCGATGGTGGTATTTCTAAAATTATTAAAGCGCGACCAATCACGATGAAACTTATTGTGATAAGCCGTAGCCCATAAACCCCAGTTTTCTTGTACTTGAGTTTTATAGGTGAGTTGATATTGCTCGTGCTGCCAATCCATCAGATCGTTCTCTGAAGCGGCGTAACGACGGTACGGCGAACTGTAAAAATCATCTTCGCTCAACCCAAGATAGGTCTCGTCAGAAAGCTCAGTTCCGTAGCCGATCTTCCATTCGATGGAATGACGGCGATCACCGCCTAAGCGCTGTTCACCCTTTAGAAGGAAATCGTTTTTATTAAAGCCCGTGTTGGCACCGTTATCCAACTTCTTAAAACCGTCTGTTTGCAAATGTGTACCTTCAATAAGGATAGCACCTTGTTCCCACACACGGCCGACATTGGCGCGATATTTTTGCGTATTGAATGTTCCGCCGGCAAGATCCACTTCTGCACGATTTTCTTTTGGAAGACTGCGCGTGATGTAGTTGATGGCTCCGCCGATAGAGTTAGGTCCGTAAGGAACAGAAGCCACGCCTTTGAACACCTCAAGGGATTCAATCTTACTCATAAAAGGAGTGTAGTAGGCTGCAGGAGCCGAGTAAGGAGCGGGACCGATTAAAATTCCATCCTCCAGAATGACGACTTTACGGCTGCGGTGAGGATGAGTGCCGCGCAATCCGATATTAGGTCTTAAACCAAAGCCATCTTCTTCTTGAACGTAAACACCGGGAACCTGTTTAAGGACGCGGTTCACGTCGCTTTGTTGCTGCTGTTCAAGTTTGGCTTTGTCGATGAAATGAGCGGAATTTGGTTGCAACAATTCTTCTTCAGAACTGCCGATCACCTTAACGGGACCGAGTTCTGACATTTTTGCTGCCACCTCAGAAACGTCTTCGGCCTGAGAGTTCAGGCCGAAGAGTGAAACTAAAATAAGTGTCGAGAAAAACTTAGTCATGATTACTTGTAATCAAGTTCCTTGATGATGCGAACTGCAGCAGGAACGCTTTCACCGATAACAGACCAGCTCGTTGCGTCTGCTTTAAATGTGCCCCAATCTTTGATCAAAGTGTTTGGAGTTACGCCTACAGCTGCAGGGTATTCCAAGTGGCTTGAAGAAAGGTGCAATTGAGCAGGTTCTTGCAACATCAAAGAGATGAAGTCTTGAGCCAATGCCGCATTTTGAGAGTTCTTAGCGATACCGATACCAGAACCGTTCACGTGAGCGCCCGTGCTGTCTTGGTTAGCGAAAAGAACTTTGACTGGGAAGTTCGGGTTTTGTTGAACCATACCAGCAAGGTAGTAAGTGTTTGCAATACCAACGTCACAGATACCGTTAGCCATTGCCGTCATCATTGCAGTGTCGTTCGGGTAAACGTCTACTGCCAAGTTTTCAAGGATACCCGCTACGATATTTTTCGCCGTAGTTTCACCTTTGTGGTGAACGAAACTTGCGATCAACGCCACATTGTAAGTGCCTTTAGAAGTTCTCATGCACACGCGGCCAGCCCATTTAGGATTTGCAAGATCTTCGTAAGAAGAGATTTCAGAAGGATTCACGCGAGAAGAGTCATAAACCAAAGTACGAGCTCTGTAAGTCACAGCAACCCAGTGGTCGTTCGCATCTTTCATTGCAGGCGCAACGCGAGATTTAACAGCCGCGGAAGTCAAAGGCTGCAAAAGACCTTTGTTCGTCAAATCAGAAAGGAAAACCAAGTCTTTTGTGAAAATAAGATCTGCAGGAGAGTTTGCACCTTCTGCTTCAAGTTGTGCCACGATATCAGCGTATGGTTTTTCAACAACAACCACTTCAACGCCTTTGTCAGCTTTGAATTGGTCAACGATAGGTTGAAGACGAGCCGTTGGACGGTCTGTATAGATCGTAAGAGTTTCTGCTTGAGCTACGACAGTCATAGACACAAGAAGAGCTGCGATAAGCATTTTCATGTAAGACTCCTTTTATGGGTGTTCGATTTCGAGAGCAGGAGATACCCAATCTGAGAGGGGCACACAACCTTTCCGTGCTTTGTGCGCCTAAATGAAAGAGGATTGAAGATGAAAACGTATTGAGAACGAAAATGAGTGCGCTTCAGCAGGTAACCCCTTAAAATCGCGTAAAAAAGACAAGGTTGTTGTTGAGTTGCAAGAGCATGTTGATAAAGTTCTTACCCATTGGAGGCTTCTATGAAAATCGTCGTCAGTTTGGCTCTTTTCTTTGCGTCGGTTTCGGCATTGGCTCGTCTTTCCGACGGGAAAGTCAACTTGAACATACAAAAGAAGATTCTTGTGGCTTCGGTCGCACCCGGTTTTCATTTTAATAAAGAGGCTCCCGCGCACCTCACAGTCATGGATAAAGAGTCCGCTCCTCTCAAAAAAGAAGAAAAGGAAATGTCTTTCGACCTTAACGGGATTGGGGGCAAAACCTTCTCGGTCAGCTTTTATGTTTGCGACGATAAAAAAACCGTCTGTGAAGAGCATAAATACGATCACGTTCTTAAAAACGGAAAATTAGTGGCGGCTAAAACCGAGGCCGCTGCGACGAAAGCTTCCTTAACACCATCAACACAGAATAAGTCGGTGAAAGAACATCTTAATGCACATGGCTTTATTGAAAATGACCTTGCCGCCGCATTGGCCAAGGCGAAAAAAGAAAACAAGCTGGTCTTCGTCGACTACGGGGCTCCATGGTGTCCTGCGTGTGTGCGCTATGAAACAGAAACGTTTAATACGAAGACTTTTAAAAATGCCGCAAAATCTTTGGTGAAGCTCGCTTTGAATGCCGATCTGGCGCAGAACAAAGACTTTGGCGACAAATACAAAATCAAAGCGCTCCCGACGATATTGATCCTCAATGCGCAAGGCGAAGAATTGTACCGCATGCTGGATTTCAAACCGGCGGATCTTTTGGTGAAAGAATTGAAACAAGCTTTGCTGCAAAAAACCGCGATGGCCGATCTTCAGAAAAAAGCGGAGCAAGGGGATAAAAGCGCAATCTCGTTATTGGCAGAGCACGCTTCAAATAGCCTTCAGTACGAAGAGGCCGTGAAGTGGTATGCGAAACGGGGCGAAGCAAGCGAAGAATACGCGAATGCTGAGATTATGTTGTGGGCGCAAAAGTTCGAGGAAGATCCAAAGAACAAAGAAAAATACATTGCGACTTTGCAGAAATGGATCGCGCAATATCCGAACTCTTATACGGCGATTTCTGCGCGCAACGACTGGGCGGAAATCTATAAGGACGAAAAATCCTTTCCTGAATCCGTGAAAAACGAACTTGCTAAAAATATTCAAATTCTGTCTGAGGTCGCTGTTTCGAATGAGAAATCAGTGGCTCTGTTTAAGGACTGGGGTGTTTCAAGCTATGCGCCTTTCGAACAAGTGGACTTGTTATCGCAATGGTTTTCTTCCGCGAAATATCTGAAGAAAGATACAGAAGCCAAGGAGATTCAGGGAAAATTGCAAGCTCTTCTGAAAAAACATCCGTTCACGGTGCAACGTCCCGGTGAGATCATGACAGCGGCGGCGTACTTTCGCAAAGCCGAGCTGACGAAAGAAGAAGGCGATTGGCTTTTGAAACTCGTCGAAAAATACCCGGATACTTACGTATATCATGCGCGACTGGCTTCCTATTACAAACGCCAAAAAGACTATGCGAAAGCTCTGCCAGAGGCGGAAAAAGCGGTCGAGCTCGGAGCGGATTTGCGTTTCTTTTATTTGAAGACTCTTGCTGAGATTCAAAAAGAATTAAATCAAAAAGAGGCTGCGAGAAAGTCTATTGAACAGGCTTTGGCTTTACCGGAAGCCAAGAACGAAAAATATAAATCGGTGGCGCAGGCACTTGAAGAAATGAAAAAGAGTTTGTAAAGGAAAGGGGCCGCAAAGCCCCTTTTTTAATGGGAAGCCGAAGTGCTTTCCGGTGTGAGGTTCCAAAGAGCTTTGTCCGTTTTAGGATCGATCGGCACAGAATATTGTTCGTGTGTGATCAGCCACTGCCCGTTGATTCTCTTAAAACAGTTGGTTTGTCTCATCCAGCAATCTATTTTTTGACCGTCATTCGTCGTGCCTGTCATGTGACTCAAGCAATGACTGTAACCGACATCGTTGCCGGCGATAACATGCAGGTCTCTTATTTTATAAGTCGAAGAGCCTTGCATTCCTGTTACATAATGATTCCATGCTTTGCGATATTCCTCTTTGCCGACCATTTGTAGCGGAGGCATCACATCAAAAGCGACAACGTCTTCTGAGTAAAATGACATGATTTTATCGAGGTCTTTTGCTGTCAAAGCTTCGGAAAAACGCTCAAGGACGTCGCGAATTTCCGACTCCTCGCTCGACATAGGAACGCGTCTTTTTTCAGAAGGTTGTGATGTTTGTAAAGCCATATGTTCTCCTTTTAGAGTTACTAAAAATTTTCGAGAACTTAGGAGCGGCTTTCAATGGAGCTTTAGAAAAAACAAAAAAAGGCCTGTGAATCCACAGGCCTTTGCGGAAAATCATTCACATGTTTAGTAATAACGAATGATCTCGAAAGTGGCGCGGCATCCGCGGTCCACCCAAATCCGATCGTTGTAAGCACCTGTCGTTTGACCCCAATAGCAAGGCTCATACGAGTGAACTTGGTACACGCGGATTTGGTAAAGGTAGTAAGGATTGATATAACATTCGTTGTAGCGATAGTTATAAGATCCACATGTTATAAACTCGGAGCGATAGTGTGGCGGTGGATAAGGTCGTGGATCGGGGCGCGGCTCTGGACGGGGATTTCCAGGATATGGATCTGGGCGGCCCGGATTGCCTGGATACGGTTCAGGACGAGGACGTGGTCGAACGTCCATGATTTCAGAGTGGTTCATGCTGTCATTGATGTCGGCTTGTGCCAATGGTGCCAAACCGATCACAACAAGAAGTGCGATGAAGAGATTTTTCATTTTTCCCCCAAGAATAGTGTCACTATGACATTACTTTCTATTTTAGAGAAAAATGCTGCAATTTCTGTGCGCAAAAAATGTCGAAGAAAACGGTGTCACTTCGACATTGTTTGCTTTGCTGCAGTGATTTATTTCGAAGACAAGTAGCGAGTCACCGCATCGGCAACTTCTGCGGACTCATTGATAACACGTTGGCTGATCGCCGCCTCTTCGCCGAAATATCCAAACGCGCGAATGATTTGCGTGTTCTTTAATGCGGGGCTGACGTTTTCCAAAGAGTGCGCCGCATTTTTATACGCATGCTGCGACCAAAGGTTTTCGATTTTCAAATCGGCACGATTTCTTTCCAGCCAAACGCGTGCGATCTGTGCAACGTGGCAGCTTGCGCAGTCCATGTTTTCAGGATTGAAGTCATGCGGATTTTCAATACGATAGATAGCACGAAGTTCCTTATGTAAGAGCTCTTCATTGCCGACTTTCATTTTATCGGAATCAATGATGACTTTGCTGAAAGAGTCTTCACCTGTGGCTTCCGGTGAAATAAAGCCGCGCTCGAAATGATCCGATGGAACTGCAAAGTTCACAAAAGCTTGGGCTCCGCGTGAAATGCGGGGGATTTTAATCAATTGCATTTTGCCATCGCGAACCTCGAAACCCGCGAAAGACCACATATCGCCGGCGCCGCGAACCACCATCACGGTTACGCGCGAAAGATTCTGCTGGCCTGCATACTTCAAAATGATTTTTTGGAATTCAAGCAACGCCGGGCTATCCACGCCCTGCTGAGCCCACGCGGGATGAATTTGCAAAGGAAGGCCGTCTGTATCGACATTGAAACGTTTTTTCCAAGCGGCAAGATCCTTCAGAACTTTTTTAAATTCCGTGTCGTCCAAAACATAGAAACTGTGAAGAGCCGCGTCCACGGCATTCACGCGATTGCGAAAGCCGATTTCCAGAGGTTGCCACACAATGCGGATTTGTTTTTGGCACGCTTGCGGCGTGGGGAGCGGGAAGCACGGATCGACACGAACCGCGATCGCGCGCAGGCTTTCAGCGACTTGTCCTTCGGTCATCACAGGTGTCAAAGGAGGAATAGTGCCAAGAAATTGCCGTGGAATAAGGGCGCCCCCTTTTCCAGGAGCATCAATTCCTAAAAGAGGATCCGAGCCGATTTTCGCAGGCAATGGTAAAAGATAAGAAACGTCGTTCAGTTCCCAGCGCGCTTCAGCAGTGAAGCTGACCAGGATACTCGCAAGTAAAACCAATGTTTTCATAGCGTTCTCATTTCATTTTTGCGGGATCGTTTCAACAAGAATCGAACCCGCAAAACTGAGAGAAAGCTAATTGAAAACAGGTTAGTGTTTCAAAGGTTTTTGAATGATGTGGATCGCGTGACCCAAAGTCGCTTCAGCCGCTTCCATCATTGTTTCACCCAAGGTAGGGTGAGGGTGGATGGAAAGTGCCAAGTCTTCGATGCGTGCGCCCATCTCGATAGCCAAGACAGCTTCCGAGATCAAGTTAGATGCCTCAGGTCCCACGATGTGAACGCCCAAAAGAACATGCGTCTTTTTATCGGCGATCATTTTCACGAAACCTTCCGTTTCCATCATGCTGACTGCGCGGCCATTAGCTCCGAATGGGAACTTACCGATCAATAGATCGTTGTAGCCTTTCGCTTTAGCCTCGGCCTCTGTCATACCCGCAGAAGCGATTTCTGGATCTGTGAAGACAACAGCAGGAACTGTTTTCGCATCGTAAACGCGGTTCGCGCCAGAGATCACTTCAGCAACAAGAACGCCTTCATGAGACGCCTTGTGCGCAAGCATTGGCTGACCCGCAATATCACCGATTGCAAAAATGTGCGGAACATTTGTTCTGCGTTGAGCGTCGACTTTAATAAAGCCGCGTTCATCAACAGCGATACCCGCCGCTTTCAAGTTCGCTTGGTCGCCGTTAGGACGACGGCCTACAGTCACCAAGATTTTGTCACATTTAACGACTTCGTCTTTACCGTTGATTTCAACAGTCACTTCGTAGCCGTCTTTGACTTTTTTCTGACCTTTGGCTTTTGCGCCGTACATGATGTTCACGCCGGATTTTTGCAACTTACGAGTCACGACTTGAGCGCAGTCTGGATCGACAACGCCTGCAAGAAGAGCGGATTGGGCTTCAATCACAGTTACTTCCGTACCCAATTTTCTCAAGTAAGAAGAGATCTCCAGGCCGATATAACCGCCACCGATAACAGCTACGCGCTTAGGAATAGAATCGAAAGCCAAAGCACCCGTTGAAGAACAGATGTCTTTTTCATCGAACTTAAAGCCCGGAATTTCGATAGGACGAGAACCCGTCGCTACGATGAAGTATTTCGCCTGAACAGACTCTGTTCCCGCAGAGGACTTCACAGTGATTTCTTTTGAAGTTTTGAATTCCGCATCACCTTTAAGAATTGTAACGCCATAACCTTTAAGAAGCTGATTCACGCCGCCAGACATTTTGTCACAAACGGATTGTTTCCACTTCACGAGTTGTTTCATATCAACGTCGATACCGCCTTTGATATTCAAACCCATTTCAGAGAAGTTATGTTGAGCTTTGTGAAGAAGATGAGTCGCCGTGATCATCGCTTTAGACGGGATACAACCCACGTTCAAGCACACGCCACCCAAGAATTCTCTTTCAACGACAGCTGTTTTAAATCCAAGTTGCGCGGAGCGGATCGCCGCGACGTAACCGCCAGGACCCGCACCAATTACTACTACGTCAAAATTTTGTGCCATGCTTTATCTCCTAGCTAGCCTTTGGCTAGATTAGCTCCACCAAAAGTTTACCAGGGTTTTCAATACGAGCGATGAATGCCGCCAAGAAACGAGCCGCCACTGCGCCGTCGATCAAACGGTGGTCCGCTGTCATTGTGTAGTTCATCACTTTGATCGCTTTCAACTGGCCATCTTTGATAACCGGTTTTTCATCGATTTTGTACATACCAAGAATCGCCACTTCAGGATGGTTGATCACTGGAGTTGCGTAAGTGCCACCGATAGAACCGATGTTCGTCACAGTGATAGTCGCACCCTTCATTTCATCTGGTTTCAACTTACCATCACGAGCACGCTTAGAAAGATCCAAGATCTCTTTAGAAATTTCCAAGATGGATTTTTGGTCTGCATTCTTGATCACAGGAACAACAAGTCCGTTTGGAGTGTCTGCCGCAAAACCAAGGTTGAAGTATTTTTTGTAAACGATTTCACCAGCCGCATCGTCGATAGAAGCGTTGAACATTGGGAATTCGCGGATTGTCGCAATCAAGGCCTTCATCACGATTGGAAGATATGTGATCTTCGTTCCGTGTTTCTCTGCATGCTCTTTCAAAGATTCGCGCATCGCGACCATCGCATCCACTTTCGCTTCATCCATAATTGTGAAGTGAGGGATGACGTGTTTAGAGCGTTGCATGTTTTCAGCGATCTTCTTACGGATACCAACAAGAGGTACACGCTCTTCCGCCGCGCCTGCAGGTCCTTGATAAGAAGGTTTCGGAATAGACATGCCTGGAGCCGAAGGAGCTTTTGCCGCTGCCGGAGCTGCGCCGCCTTTTGCAGAAAGAACATCTTCACGAGTCACGCGACCCGCAAGACCTGTTCCGCCAAGAGTGTTGATGTCCACACCCATCTCGCGCGCCAAACGACGAGTCGCCGGAGTCGCAAGAACTTTAGAATCCGCCACTGGAGGGAAAATTCCGCCCGTCGCGACAGCCGCTGCTGAAGAAGCTTGTGCTGGCATTGCAGATGCCGCCGCGAAATTCGCATGCGCTGAAGCAGGAACTTCACGTTGTGCGCCCGCAGGAGCTTGTGGAGCTGGAGCCGCACCGGCTCCCGCTGTAAGAGTAATCATTGTCGAGCCGACTTTTACGACGTCACCAGATTTGAATTTCAAATCTTTGACAACCCCTGCGACTGGAGTTGGAACTTCAACGGTCGCTTTGTCCGTTAAAACTTCTGCAATCGCTTGGTCTGCTTTCACAGAGTCGCCTGGTTTTACCAACCATTTTACAAGTTCACCTTCAGTAACACCTTCTCCCAATTCTGGAAGTTTGATGTCTTGAACTTTACCGCCACCCGCAGCTGGAGCTGCCGCTTGCGGAGCCGGAGCCGCCGGAGCTGCTGGTTTTGCAGCCGGAGCCGCAGGTGCCGCCGTTGCGCCCGCGCCGTCAAGTGTGATCATTGTTGCGCCGACTTTTACGACGTCGCCAGATTTGAATTTTAAGTCTTTAACAACACCTGCAACAGGAGATGGAACCTCTACAGTTGCTTTGTCAGTCAATACTTCCGCGATAGGTTGATCGGCTTTGACAGAGTCGCCTGGTTTTACCAACCATTTTACCAATTCACCTTCAGTAACACCTTCACCAAGTTCGGGCAGTTTTACATCAGTTGCCATGTTGAGAAAGTTCCTTTCCTTGTTGCATATCCGTATTAAAAATTAACTTGTTCCAATTCCATCGCTCTTTGTTTCTCGACGATTCCTTTCATGAAGAATTCGCCGGCACGATAAGAGCTTCTTACCAGCGGGCCTGATGCTACGTACAAGTAACCCATGCCTTCCGCTGTCGTCTGCCACTCTTTGAATTTCTCGGGAGTGACATACTCTTCCACTTTCAGATGTCTCTTCGCAGGTTGCAGGTATTGACCAAAGGTCACAACGTCACAGCCTACGCTTCGCAAATCTTTCAGTGTCTGCAAAACTTCTTCGTCCTTTTCACCAAGTCCCAACATGATTGAAGACTTCGTGTAACGGGAAGGGTCTCGCTCTTTCACCATCTCAAGCACGCGCAGAGTTTGACGATAACCCGCACGTGGGTCCCGCACCTTCGGAGTCAGACGCTCCACCGTTTCGATGTTGTGTGCATACACATCCGGTTTCGCATCGGTGAGTTGATACACAAGATCCCGCTCACCACGGAAGTCTCCTGCAAGTATTTCGACAATCAAGTTCGGTGCGAGCTTCTTAATCGTCTTCACGGTGCGCGAGAAATGTTCGGCACCTTGATCGGGAAGATCATCGCGATCGACGGTTGTGATCACGACGTATTCCAAACCCATCTGAGAAATCGAGTAAGCAATTTTCTCAGGCTCAAAAGGATCGAGGACTCCTTTCGGATTTCCTGTCTTCACGTTGCAGAAGCGACAGCCCCGAGTGCACACGTCACCCATAATCATAAAAGTGGCTGTGCCGCCGGACCAACATTCACCGATGTTGGGACAACGCGCTTCTTGACAGACCGTCGCCAGTTTCAACTCACCAAGCATTTCCTTGATGCGCGTGTAATTTTCTCCGACAGGAGCGCGCACCTTCAGCCACGAAGGCTTCGGACTTACTGGCTTTTTTTCAGACATAATCCGTCCTTTTTGAACACTCCCTTCTATTCTCACCCTAGAGCATTTGCACTTAATTACGCCATGCATAAACGGAATAAAAAACAGACGCTGCGGAGGCCTAGCAAAAGGCATCGACAACGGCCTATTAAAAAGTCTAAGTTGATGGTGAAATCGCAGGCTTACAAGGGGTTGCCATGAAGTTTTCTCGGAAGTTGCAGGAAGGTATTTTGTTGAAGCGCTATAAACGCTTCTTCGCGGATATCGAATGGAAGGGTGAAACAATTATAGCCCACGTTCCTAACACGGGAAGTCTTAAAAGCGTGAACAACCCGGGTCAGCACTGTCTGTTTTCGGAAAGTGATAATCCCGAAAGAAAGCTCAAGTTTACATTGGAGATGATTAAAGCTCCAACGGGGGCCTGGGTGGGCGTGAACACCGCGACTCCCAATACGATCGTTAAAGAGACCTTGCTTCGTGTTGTCGGGCAAAAGGGCATTCTTGGCACTTTCGCCGACTGGTCTCGTTTTGACGAGTGTAAGGGCGAGCACAAGATCAACGCGGAAACGCGGTTGGATTTTGTTTTAAAAAGAAAAAATTCAGACAAAATGCACTTTATCGAAGTGAAAAATGTGACACTCGCAGAAGAGGGTGTCGCAAAATTTCCGGACGCTGTCTCCGAGCGCGCACAAAAACACCTGCGTGAGCTCATGCTCTTAATGGAGCAAGGCCACAGTGCCGAAATTATTTTTACGATTCAGCGAAATGACTGCGGATCGTTTGCGCCTGCGGATGATATCGATCCCGAGTATGGAAAACTTTTGCGTGAGGCTTTTCATAAAGGTTTGAAAGTCTCGCCTTTGGTGGTCGACCTCAGCCACGAGTCGGCGGAGTTGTCAGAGACGACGCTGCCTTTGCGCCTTTAAAGAAAAAGTCGCGAGTTTTTCACTCGCGACTTTGTTTTATCTAATGTTCTGAAACGCTTTGAAGTGTGTCGTGACTGATTCTTGCGCTGCCAGCTTTGGTTGCGATGTCACCGATGCTGACCATGCCGACCAAGCGTTTGTTGCGGTCTACGACCGGTAAACGTCGGATCTGTTTCGACGACATTTTGCGACTGACTTCGCTGACATCTTCGTCATCAAAACAATAACTAATACCCGGACTCATGATGTCTTCCACTTTTGTGCTGCGCGGATCTTTGCCGTGAGCGACAACGCGAATGGCGATGTCCCGGTCCGTCACCATACCAATCATTTTATCGTCTTTTTCAACCGGAATGGAGCCGCAGTCTTCTGATTCCATCAGTTGCGCGGCTTCAGCGACAGAGTGTTTAAAATTAAGAACTTTGGCATCTGGATGCATGATTTCGCGGACTTGCATAAAAGGACCCTCCATCATCTGTTGTTCTTTTCCCCAATGATAAGTCGGATTTGCTCTGGAGGACTTTAAATAATCTGTCATGTGTCGTCTGAAACGGGACCTTGGGCGGCTCACTTTTTCTCTTTCTTTTTAATGGTGATAGAGCCGTTGTTTTCAAGCACGGCGAGTTCGACTTCTTCGTAAGTCGTGCAGCCCTCTTGGCGCATGGCCGCTTCAATCTCGTGACGTGTGAGTCTTTCTCGTCTCACAAGATCTTCATTGAGCTGCCCTTTGTAGATGAGAACCTCGGGCCGACCTTCAAGCAGAGTGCCCACGCGTTTGAATTTAAAACCGATGATGCCCACAAGATGATCCATAGTAAAAAGAGTCAACGCCGTGATCAAACCTCCGGGAAGGGATTCGTCACCGCCGCTCATGGAGTTCTGCACGCCATCGGCAATGATGAGTAACAAAACAAAATCAAACGGGGAGGATTCCCCAATCTGCCGTTTTCCTGTGAGCCGCAATGCAAGGAAAAGAAAAAAATAAACGATGACGGCTCTTAAGATAATCTCCCAGAAGGGTAAAGAAAGTTGCATCATGATTTTTGCTCCTCTTCACCATCAAGCCAGCCTTCTTCGCGTAAGTAATTTCTAAATCCCTGATCATCTAAAGACATCGCCGGCATGTACAGACTGACGCGAGCGCGTTTCCACCAGCCCTCTTTGGGATTTTTTGTGAATCGATAGAGATAAAGATGGGCCCGGATGTAGCGGGGCTTTTCGCCTTTAAAGGGATCTTCTTTGAGCAATCCCAAAACTTCTTTATTTCCCTCTAAAAGTTTCGCGACAAGATTGATGATCCATGGATGAAAGCGAAAGTCCGACATCGCTGCAAACCACATCTGCCAATCCAGTTTGTAGTGGTAAGGGCTGACTTGCGGGGGACGTCGGCGCGGATCTCCCGGTTTGCCTTTGAACTCGTAAGGAGTCCACTGCGTGGCAGGATCGGGATGTTGCTCGGTGGTGCCTTCCAGAATAATCTCATAGCGCTCTTTCGTGATGCTGCCGAATGCGCCGTAGGTGTTCATCAAATGCCAACGATCAAAACTGCGATTCATCGCCTGGCGTTTTGAAATCATGTTCATCAGTGGTTTGTAACTGAGATAAAGAAGCAAACCAGAAACGGCGATAACGAAAACCGCATGGAGGGGCGAAAAGGCCTCTGCCCTCATTGCGAAGCTTGGCAGTGTGGCAAAGTAAGCGAAAAATCCGTCGTCAAAACACGGAATACAAAGAACGATCGTGATCAGATTCAACCAGCTGAAATTACCGCTGATGGCGATCACGATCTGAAAAATGATCGTGAGCAAGGCCGTCGTGTAACGGACGACAGCAGGCCCGAAATAACCGAAGGGCGCAATCAATTCGACAACGTGATTGTAAAACACCGAAAAGCGATGAAACCATTTTGGCAAGTGATGAAAGTACCACGACAGCGAATTCGGCAATGGCTGCGTTTCATAGAAGTAGTACATACAAGTAAGATCGCGCCAGCATTCGTCGCCGCGGATTTTGATGAGGCCCGCGCCAAAAATTACCCGGAATAAAAGCCAGCGGTAAAGCCAAATAATGGGGAGCGCGACGGGAGCCGACGTGGGCCCCAGGAATAGCGCAAGAAAACCCGTTTCAAGTAATAATATTTCCCAGCCAAAGCCATAGAAGTCTTGACCGACATTTACGAAAGAAGAGTAAAGAACCCACAGCGAGAACCAGATAACAAAAGAAAACAAATATCCAAAAGCATCAGAAAGACCCAAAAGTGCGAGTGTGGAAATGAAAACGCCGAGCCACGCGATACCACTTATAAATCCATCGCTGTTCTTCCAATAAAAAATACTGGGATTGTCCCAGAAGCGTGTGCGCGCCGTGAAAAGATGAATTGGAAGCAGTCCGTGCTGTCCCAGAAGACCGCGGCCCTGATTTGCAGCAATTAAAAATCCCATGAGGTAAAGAAACGCGATTCCTCTTTGCAACAAGAAGCGCGTGAAGGTGTATTCTTGGGAGTACAAAATTTCCAATCCCATATTTTGCAAATTATAGATGATACCAAGAGGCGCACAGGACATGTGTTTTACCAGAGATCATTTGCGCGAGAATGATCTCGTGTTTAGTATGAGACTTCTAAACCTGAACGGAGTTGTGAAATGCCAACTGTAAACGCTTATGCTGCTTACAATGCCAAAGAAGATTTAAAGCCCTACCGTTTTGATCGCCGCGAACCGGGGCCTTACGATGTCGTCATCGACATTCATTACTGCGGTGTTTGCCATTCTGATTTGCATCAAGTGCGTGACGAGTGGGGCGGCTCTCAATTTCCGATGGTTCCCGGTCATGAAATTGTCGGTAAAGTTTCGCAAGTCGGCGGCTCGGTCAGTAAATTCAAAGTCGGCGACACCGTCGGGGTCGGCTGTATGGTGGAGTCCTGCCGTACATGTCCATCATGCGAAGAAGGCCTCGAGCAATATTGCGAAAAAAGTTTCGTAGGCACTTATAACTCTGTAGAAAAAGACGGGACGACGCCAACGCAAGGCGGTTATTCCCAAAAGATTGTTGTGACGGAAGATTTTGTTTTAAGAATTTCGCCAAAGCTGCCTTTGGATAAAGCGGCACCTCTCTTGTGCGCCGGCATCACTACTTATTCTCCTCTTCGTCATTGGAAAGTGGGACCTGGCAGTAAAGTCGGTGTGATGGGACTTGGCGGCTTGGGACACATGGCCGTCAAATTAGCGGCGGCGATGGGGGCGGAAGTCACGGTCCTAAGTTCGTCTCCGAAGAAAAAAGAAGATGCGCACCGCTTGGGCGCGAAAAATTATGTCGTGGCTGCGGATGCGGAAGCGATGAAAAAGCTGTATCGCAGTTTTGATTTGATCATTAACACAGTGTCTGCGCCGATTGATTTGAATCAGTATCTGGTTTTGCTTAAGCGTGATGGCGCCATGGTACTTTTGGGTGTTCCAGAAAAACCGGAAGCGATTCATCCGTTTCCCCTTATCATGGGCCGTCGCAGTCTTGCGGGCTCCTTGATCGGTGGAATCAAAGAAACGCAAGAGATGTTGGACTTCTGCGCCGCTAAAGGCATCACGTCCGACATCGAATTGATTCCAATTGCCAAGATTAACGAGGCTTACGAACGCATGTTGAAGGGCGATGTTCGCTATCGTTTTGTGATTGATATTGCCTCTTTGAACTAGGCTTTTTTCGAGGGAAAGTGTCAAGAATTCACACGTTTTCCCTCTGAATGCTGTTCAGAGATCAGTCACAAATAAAAAGTTTTAAGTTCTAAAAATGACCTGCCGATCACTTCCGTAGACCACTACGGAGGATCGGCATGATGTCATTATCTCCCACGAAAGTTCTTACGACCTTAGCAATGATGCTTACGCTTTCTGCCTGCGGACCGCAAATTCCGGTTTTGCCGGATGACCCTCATAACGAACCCGCAGCGACATTTCCCGGCGATGGTAACAATGAAGGGCAAGGGGAGTTGCCTTCGGAAACTCCACCCGACGTTGCGGAGCCAACGACTCCCACATCGCCTCCCAATCCCGAAGAACCTGTGCTGACAGAGCGCGAGCAGATTTTAAAAATGTACGACTATTTGGATCCGAATCAGATTGTTCCGACCAAGCCGTTGGAAGAGGCGGTGATTTATTTTCACAAAAATAAATCCAAATTTAAAAACACTTCGGTGATTTCGGTTTTGGATTTCAGTCAGAAGTCGACGCAGAAGCGCTGGTATTTTATTAACATGCAAACAGGGTCCGTATGGAACGTGCATGTGTCCCATGGAAAAGGATCGGACAGCAATCATGATGGCTATGCTGAAAAATTCAGTAATACCTCGGGCTCGAACGCGTCTTCGTTAGGCTTTTACAAAACAGCCGAGACCTATACCGGAAGCAATGGATACTCTTTGCGCTTGGACGGCCTTTCTACGACAAATTCCAACGCGCGATCTCGAGCGATCGTTGTGCATGGTGCGAACTATGTTCAGGATTCAAGCGTGATTCAGGGAAGAAGCTGGGGTTGCCCTGCGGTTTCGCAAAGCAACCGGGATAAAGTCATCAATATGATCAAAGGCGGAAGCCTGATCTATGCAGTGAACAAGTACTAAAGGTACTTGAGCTGTTCACCCACAAGTTTTTTAAGGTTCTCGACATAACCTACATACTCTTCCATGTCCAAGCGCTCGTCTTCTTTCACGTGAGCTTTGGGAAAGTTGTAGGGAGTCAATTCAATCACATCCGCATGAGAAGAGATCGCCGCAAAATTGTTTTCTTCCAAAACTTGCATAAGAGCATCAAGATCGTGCCCTTCTTCGTCATGGGGATATTCAAGGCCGCGCATTTCGCAAAGAGCTTTTAAGTATTTCTCGCACGCTTGCGCCAAATTATAACCGACGAGATCGTGCTGTTTTTCATCGTGAAGATTCTTTTTTGCTAAGTCGAGATCGTCCTGAGCCTTAAGAATAAGAGATTTTGCGTGAGCGCTCATGATGGACTCCTTTGTGGTGGTTCTACATTTATTTAACCGGACAAAAGACGAGGAGCCAATGAAAATCATGAGCTCTAAGGCAAAAAAAAAGCCACGGTTTGGGCCCGTGGCTTCTTTGTTCGTCTTAGCTTTTCAGATTACTGAGCTGCTTTAAGGTGACGATCAATGATGTCTTTGAATTCAGAGAATGGGTACGCACCACGAAGAGAAACACCGTTGATCAAGAAACCTGGAGTTCCAGAGAATCCGAACTTACGAGCTTCTTCCATGTCAGCGTCGATACGCTTAGTGATTGCTTCGCTGTTCAAGTCTTTTTCAAGTTTCTTCATGTCAGCGCCCGCTTTTTTAGCAGCGTCTTTCAAAGCGCCTTCTTTTTTAGTGCGAAGATCGCCTTGGTTTTCGAACACGAGGTTGTAGAACTTTTCAGCTTTTGCATGGTCTTGCATTGCAATCGCTTCGAAGTATCTAGCTGCAGGCATTGCCATTGGATGGAAATCCAAAGGAAGGTGCTTGTACACAACGCGCACGTCTTTAGGATATGCTTTCATCACTTCGTCAACTGTCGCGTGACCTTTTGCACAGTATGGGCACTCAAAGTCAGAGTATTCGATGATAGTGATTTTTGCGTCTTTAGGGCCAAAGATAACGCGGCCTTCTTCGATTGCCGGTTTCAATGGATTCGCAAACTCTTCGTCACGCTTTTTGCCTTCTTCAGCAACAGCTTTTTCTTGAGCTTTACGTTGAGCGTTCTGAGCCGCCTTGTTTACAACTTCGATGAATTGTTCTGGATCTTTTTCAATAGCAACGAAAACGATGCTTGGATCTTTTTCTACTGCTTCTTTGAGTTGTTTCGCTGAAGGAGCACAATTTACAAGAGAAAGTGCCAACGCGCCGATACCTAAAAACTTAAGTGCTTTCAATGTTTCCTCCGAGATGGATGATTAAAGTTTTGAGCCCTTCCATTTGACAATATTTTTAGTTTAGAGGGAAGGAAAAAATCCCGGTCCTAGGTCGGGATGATTCTGGCCTTGTCTCAGTACCGGACGTCTTTAAACTTATGTTTATGAAAAAAGCAATATTCATTCTAACAATGTTCACCTTTGTATTTTGCACACAAGCCCAAGCAGGTTTGTTATTTAACTACTCACAATTGGCACTGAAAGACTTGGACCAAATGAATAAATTGGTCAGTGACAAAGTGAAAGAATCGCGAAAGTCGGCAAGCGGCAAAGCGGTGCCGCTTAAGGAAGCATTGCAGGCAGTTTATTCTCGGCCGAACGAAGATGACATGATTGATAAAATTATTGCACCTTTGCGTTCCAATTTAGATGAGTTGGAGTCCTGGGAAAAAACGGTCAGTCAATTAACTGACGAAGCCATCAATGCTTTGAAAAATCCTCGGGCTTTTAAACCGGTAGTGCAAACAACGTACGTCATTTTCCTTGAAAATCTTTTGGCTGAGATCAAACCGTATGTAAAGAATGACGGCTTTGAAAAGCAGATCGCTGTCAGAGTGCGTGATGCCAAGATTGAGGTTTCAAAAGAAGCGGTCAATGAACGCAAACTTCGCACGATGAAACCGACGACATCGCCATCGGAAATCGCCGAAAAGATTTTGTCTCAAAGCAACGAGCCGGCTCCTGTGGTCACAGATACAGAAGAAAAAACGTCTGAAACTTCGGCAAAAAATGCCGAATCCGCGCAGTAATTTCCCTCGACTAGACTGGCTCCGGACACATTCGACCGTGGGCCAGCGTCAAACGATAGATCTCCTCAAGTCTCGAAAAATCGCCTCAAATTGACTCAAGTTCTCACGAACTCCTACCGATAGAAACAACATGTAGTGGCTGGATGCCCGAAAGAGCAATTAGGAGGATTCGATGTTTCTACAAGGCGATTTACAAATAGTGTTCGATGCACTCTACACAGTGGGCGCAATTGATCCTGTTTTAAAGTTGGATTGGAATGAAGTCACAAAAGAGATGATGGCAAATCCACAACTCTTGAGCGATGCGTTTCAAAACATCAACGCGTGTAAAGGAAACAAAGATCTCCTCATCCAGAAGCTTCACATGATGGATCAAAGATCCGTGAATTATATTGCTATGGAGGTGGCGCGTGAGTTTTGTGAGTTCCAAGATCGCACTGAATTGCACTAAGGTTTTCTTCGCTCTTTGTGTGACTCAGTCGGCGTTCGCCTTTGAAGTGGACTTCTCTCGTCGCCAGGTTGATTTCAACAGAGTTAAAAACGAAGATCGTTTACCTGCAAGCATTCAGGAAGATCAATCGGTGAATATCCTTAATAAAGTTTTTGATTCGGTTGAGCCGACGCAAGACATCGTGATCATGAACACGGATAAAGGCTTCGTGCCTGACACGGTTCGTTTGCGAAAAGGGAATAACTACCGCATTCATGTGGTGAATGTGAACGGCAAAGAAAAGAACGTCAGTTTCGTTCTTGATGCTTTCTCTGAACATCACAATACGGTGTTCGGCGAACAAAAAACTTTTTATGTCACTCCGAAAACGGATGGAATTTTCTCTTACCAATGCCCGGAAACGGCGGTGCAAGGAAAGTTCATTATCTTTTCTGAATCCGGAGCGGACAGAAAACCTGCTTCTAACTAATTTTGGAGATGCGCCCTCATGTCTGATCAGTCGAACGTTTTCAAACAGACCATTCAGCAGAATCTAGGTCCTGTTTTGAAGTACCTCGATGACAAGGGCGTTTCCGAAATTCTTGTCAACGGTCACAAAGAAATTTTCGTCGAAAGAAAAGGGAAGCTCGAGCGAGTTCCTGAAAGTTTTCCTTCGGAAGACGATCTTCGCGCGGCCGTAAACAGTATCGCGCAAAGCGTGGGTCGTCGTATCGACGATGAGTCCCCGCGTTTGGATGCGCGTTTGCCGGATGGTTCGCGTATCGCGGCGGTGATTCCGCCGATGTCGCGTAAGGGGACGACTCTTTCGATTCGTAAATTCACGAATAATAAAATCACTTTTGCGGATTACATTAAGTTCGGCGCGATCACTGAAGACGGCGCGCGTTTTTTGGATATCTGCATGTTCCTTGGCAAAAACATCATCGTGAGCGGTGGTACCGGTTCCGGTAAGACGACACTTTTGTCGTTGTTGTGCACGCGCATTCCCAAAGGGCAGCGTGTGATGGTGATCGAGGACTCTTCCGAATTGCAAGTCGACTATGAGCACGTGGTGATGTTTGAAACGCGCCAAGGTGACCAAATGGGGAAAGGCGAAGTCACGATCAAAGATCTTTTGAAAAGTGCGCTTCGTTTGCGTCCTGACCGTATCATCGTGGGGGAGGTTCGTTCGAGTGAAGCGATGGAGCTTCTGAACGCCATGAACACAGGTCACAAAGGTTGTATGGGAACGGTGCATGCGAATACACCGGAAGATGCGATTGTGCGTCTGGAAGCTTTGGCTCAAGGCGGGGATGCGAAGATCAGTGAGAAGGCTTTGCGCTCGCAAGTGATCTCAGCCATCGAAATTATCATCCAGGTCTCGCGTTTTTCCGATGGATCTCGCCGTATCGCAGCAATCTCGGAAGTGCGCGGATTCAATGCGGATGGTTCGTACAACGTCGTTCCAATCTTTGAAATGTCCCGAATGACTCGTCGTCCCGACGGCACTCTGGAAGGTAAACTCGTTGCCACAGGCAATATACCGACGTTCATGGACGAAATCATCGACAACAACCTCCCATTCCCAAAATCCAAATTCACAAAAGCCGCCTAAAAGGTGCCTGCTTCTTTTTTCTGGCAATAGTGCGTCATCCGATTTTCGGCATAATATAGTTATTTAAATGCCCTGGGAATTACGCTAAGACTTCCCCGTGCACTTTAGTTGTAAGATTTCAAACGCAGTCTTGAATATTTTAGAGGAACAGGGTGAAGACCTGACGCCTCTTTATGAGCAGACTCACCTGCCGGTGGAGTTGCTCCGGGATTCGTCGTATTGGATCAGCGCTCCGGATATGGAAGCGTTTTTGGAACTCACTCTTCGTCTGCCCCTGAAGCGTGACGGAAATATTTTGCAGCGTGCGGGCCATGAAGGGCCGAGTCTGCGCGCGTGGGGCGTGCTCGACAGCGTTCTGCGCATGATGCCGCGTCCACAAGAAATTTTTAATCAGCCCGAGCAGTTTCTTTCTTACTTTATTTCGCCAAAGCCGCCGATTGAAAATCTTCGTCGTGACGAAGTCAGTATCTCGTTCGACCTTCCTCTGCCAGCGGAGCAATACCCACTGGTGACGACATACCTGAAAGCGGCGTTTGAATCTTTGCCAGTTTATGTCGGTCAACCGCCGGCGATTTGCGAGTGGACGGGGATCACAATCAAACTCAACTGGTCGACACAACAAAATTCGATCTTCAGTGAGAGTGTCGGCCATCAAGTCAGTCCCGCTCTTTTCCAAAGTTTGATCGATGATTTGCAACGCACGCAGCGTGAGCGCGAGGACTTGCAAAAGTACGTCAGTGATCTTGAAGAGAAAGTGCGTGATCTCGAGAAACAAAAAATCAAATTAGTGACCGAAGTCGCTGTCGACGTGGAAGAGCAAAAAAGAGAATCGCTTCTCCCGCATGAAGGCTCTTTGTCGCATTTGAGTTTTGATAGCGAGTCACCTGCTTACGTGCTCAACCAAAATCTTGCGCGTATGCACGACTACATGGTCCGAGCGCAACAGCTTATCACTATGCTGGTCGCGCAAGGCAAAATGACGTCGCCGGTTAAAGAGGCGATGAGACGTGTGGATTGGGAACATGTGAAAACACAGTACCCGCGCACTGTCTTTGAAAGCATGGAATTAGTAAAAAAAGTAACAAATAAAAACACCGACAAAGAAGGAAATCATCATGTCTGAAATCGTCAGCGTCGTATCTCGTGAAATCTTGGATAGCCGTGGAAACCCGACTGTTGAAGTCGAAGTGACAACAGCAGAAGGCAATATCGGTCGTGCCGCAGTTCCCTCTGGAGCTTCTACAGGCGCGCACGAAGCTTGCGAATTGAGAGATGGCGATAAAAATCGCTATTTGGGTAAAGGCGTTTATAAAGCCGTCGACAACGTTCGGGAAAAAATCGCTCCGGAAATTTTGGGCCTTCAGGTTACTGAACAAGTTTACATCGACAAGATCCTTCGTGAAATCGATGGAACTGAAAACAAATCAAACCTGGGTGCGAACGCGATTCTTGGCGTTTCTTTGGCGGTAGCAAAAGCGGCGGCGGCGGATAGTAACTTGCCTCTTTATCGTTATGTAGGCGGCTCTCAAGCTTGCCGTTTGCCAGTGCCTTTGATGAACGTTTTGAACGGCGGCGCGCACGCGAACAACGGTTTGGACATTCAAGAGTTCATGATCGTTCCGACAGTAAACAACTCTTATGCGGAATCGCTTCGTGCGGGTGCTGAGATCTTCCACACTCTGAAAAAAATCTTGGGCAAAAAAGGTCTTTCAACAGCCGTGGGTGACGAAGGTGGTTTCGCTCCGAAATTGGGTTCCAATCAGGAAGCTTTGGACTTGTTGATGAACGCGATCGTAGACGCTGGTTATGATCCGGGCCAAAACGTATTCTTGGCGTTGGATGTGGCTTCCACGGAAATGTTCAAAGACGGAAAATACGAATGGCAAGGTGGCCATATTTCTCCAGCAGAACTTCTTGGCATCTACAAATCCTGGGCTGAAAAATATCCTCTCGTTTCCATCGAAGACGGTTTCGCCGAAGACGACTGGGATGCATGGGTGAAAGCAACGGCAGAGATGGGTTCAACGATGCAATTGATCGGTGACGATCTTTTCGTAACAAATCCAAAACGCTTGCGCATGGGTCTTGAGAAAAAAGCCGGAAACGCGTTGCTAGTAAAAGTAAATCAAATCGGAACTTTGACAGAAACTTTCGAAGCCGTAAACTTGGCGCAAAGAAATAAGTATCGCACAATCATGTCTCACCGTTCGGGTGAAACAGAAGATGTGACGATCGCGGATCTGTCAGTTGCATTGAACTGTCACCAAATCAAAACCGGCAGCTTGTGCCGTGGCGAGCGTACTGCGAAGTACAACCAGCTTCTTCGTATTGAAGAGGATTTGGGGGGGATGGGGCAATACTGGGACAAAGCCGCTTTCCGCTAGTCGGTCGCTGAAAAGGGCTTGCCTGACTTCGTTGGCGGGCAACCTTCTCGCTCCGACGTGCTTTTAGCACGCCTGCGCTGCGAGGGTTACCCTCCGCCTCGCATTCAAACCCTTTTGAGCGACCTTGGTTTGTCGTGTTGAGAGGGGAGTTTTTGAATTTAGAAAAAAAAAGCCCTGCTGGTTTTGTCTTGCAGGGCTTTTTTGTTTTTTGGAAAAGGTACCTGGTACTTTTTTTATTTTGTTAGGTGCATCGGGGTTGTGCCAACAGCTAACGAAAGAGTACCGGAGCTTTCTACTGCTGTTAGGTAGTAGAACATGGATAGTGTGTTGCGGGAGTCTGTTGCGAAAAGAGAGTCGTTGAAAAGAGTTTGGGGTTGGATTTCCAAACCTTTTTCTGTCTTTGTTAATTTTGCTTTTACAGTCAGAGTGTTGAATGGAGACAACCATACTTGAACTTTGTTCCAGCCTTTTGGTGGAGCGACGTTTAAGTCATACGGACGGCCCGTTGTAGAAACATAAAGAACTTGGTCGCCCGCGAAATCGTTTTCCGTCAAGGTGCACTCTTCGCTTTCGTCTTGCTTAGAGATTGTTGCCTGAAGAGGAAGCGTGCGCGAGATCACTTCGCCGTTCAAAGAATTTTTCAACGTTAAAGTCATAGCGCCCACGTCGTAAGTAAGAGTGGAAACGCAGTAAAGATCATGGTCATCGCGGTGTTGACGACGAGTCAGCTGAGCTGTTGCCGGCTGTTGAACAGCGTTAAACTCTGCTGTCACAACGTAGTGGCCAGCATTGAAGCCGCCATAGGCGTTTGTAAAATCCAAAGTCGCTTCTGCTTTAAGATCCGCACCGAAAGACGCGAACGAAGCCATAAACACCAAAAAGAAAGCCAAGAGTCTCATAATTTCTCCTCGTAATTGGGAGTCGTTATGAACTCTTGGCGTTGGGAGTTCAAGTTTGTTTCGTGTTAGGGTTTTGTTAAGACCGTTTCCACTTCTTTCAATCCCAAATAAGCTGCGATCTGCGCGCCATATTGGGGATCACATTTCGCAAAGTGGGCGATATTTTTTCTTTGCAGCTCTTCAGGCAGGCCGCGCATCGTTCCTGCAATGTTGCTTGTCAGACGCTTTCTTTCCTCCACGGAAAGCAGTCGATACAAATTGCCCGCTTGCGTAAAGTCATCGTTGTCTTTGTGCGAATCGTAACGATCTAATGCGCCTGAAAGAGGAAGGGCGGGCTCGCGCACGCTTTCATCTTGTTTCGGACCGCCAAAGCCGTTCGGTTCATAGTTGTCTTGTCGTCCACCGTTACCATCAAAGCGCATGCAGCCATCGCGATGATAAGCATTCACGGGCGCTTGCGGGCGATTGACCGGCAAGTGTTGGTAATTCACGCCCAGGCGATAGCGGTGAGCGTCGGGATAAGCGAACAATCTTCCCTGCAACATTTTATCAGGAGAAAAACCAATTCCCGGCGGTACGTTGCTTGGAGAAAACGCCGCTTGCTCCACTTCCGCAAAATAGTTTTCTGGATTGCGGTTCAATTCAAGCACTCCGACGTCGATCAACGGGAATTCCTTGTGCGGCCACACCTTTGTTAAATCGAACGGATCGAAAGAAGTTTGTTCAGCTTGGCGTTCCGTCATAATTTGCACTTTCAAGGCCCAGCGCGGGAATTCTTTTCTTTCAATCGCTTCGAAAAGATCGCGGCCTGCATAGTCGGGATCACTTCCCGCTAACTCCGTGGCTTTTTCAACGCTGAGATTTTTAATCCCCTGCATGGACTTGAAGTGGAACTTCACCCAAACGCGTTCGTTCGCCGCATTGATAAGACTGAATGTATGGCTGCCGTATCCGTTCATAAAACGATAGCCATCGGGAAGACCGCGATCGCTGAAAAGAATCGTGATTTGGTGAAGAGCTTCCGGTGCTTTCGACCAATGGTCCCACATGCGAAATGGATTTTTATATCCTGTTTGCGGATCGCGTTTTTGCGAATGAATAAAGTCAGGGAATTTAAGCGGATCTCTTTCAAAAAAGACGGGAGTGTTATTGCCGACAAGATCCCAATTGCCCTCTTCCGTATAAAACTTCAAAGCAAATCCACGCGGATCGCGTTCCGTATCTGCCGAGCCTTTTTCACCCGCGACAGTGGAGAATCTTAAAAAGACATCCGTTTTTTTGCCGATCTTTGAAAACACCGCCGCCTTTGTGAAGCGGGTGATGTCGTGAGTGACGGTGAATGTGCCGTAAGCGCCCGAACCTTTCGCGTGCACGACGCGCTCGGGGATACGCTCGCGATTAAAGTGCGCAAGTTTTTCGATCAAGTGAAAGTCTTGCAAAGCCACCGGACCGCGGGGCCCTGCCGTGATGGAGTGTTGATTTTCAGAAACGGGAATCCCTGCTGAAGTCGTTAATCTTTTGTTATTCATAAGTCGCTGCTCCTTGATTGGAATGGGATGTGAAGTAATTGGAAATCATTTTTGAAAAGGCTCTGAGTCTGCGAAAAGCTTTCGGCCCACGAGAGCTTTTATCGGGAGACATTTCGGTGAAGAGTCGAACGATTTCTTCGCGGCCGAAAGCTTCCGCATACATCAAAGCGGTTTGTCCGTTATTATTTATCGCGTGGATTTCGGCGCCGTTGGCAATCAAGCGGCGTGCGATCTCGACGTGTCCTTTAAAAGAAACACCCATAAGAATAGTGCTGCCCGAGTTGTCGCGCGAATTCGCATCGGCGCCATACTCTAAGAGCAGGTCTACCAATATGGAATGTCCGTTGTAGGCCGCCAGCATAAGTGGGGAGTGGCCTTTATGATTGACGACATTGGGGTCGCCGTTCGTTGCTAAGTATCTTAAGGTGCTTTTGATATCGCCGTTACGAGCAAAGTCGAATATTTCTTCCTCACGTACTGCGGTTTGTTTGTAATCTGCCCATGTTCTCACCGAAGAACCTCCTGCGTATGTAAAGAAGATCGGTCATTTTGGGCTATAAATCGAATCGATATAATAGATATCAGTCATCGATATTATCTATGGCGCGAAAAGAGTCCTCTCGAACTGGTCCTCAGTCCTGTAGCCATTTATTGCGACTGAGAGCTAAAATAAGCTCATGTCTTACACACAGTTTGCGGTCGGCCTTCGTCGTTTTTTAAATCACCCTACCAAAGTAGCTGTATGCTGCCTTGTCGTTTTATCAGTTTCTATTGTGCTCAACGGAAACTTGTTTCGACTTTGGGGATTACATAGAGATTTCGATAGAATCACCGCCGATATTCAGCAGACTCGCAGCAACATTGCGTCCCTTTCGGGCCAGCTTAAGCAGGCCAAAGATCCCGCATTTATTGAGCGCCAGGCCCGCGATAAATTGGATCTTGCCGGGGAGCATGACCTCGTATTCGTATTTCCTGAACAATAGCCTTTAGCCCGTCGCATTATCAGGTGCGAAATGCCTATAATACAACTAGTATTCCGACTCTAGTAACTGCTAGTTTTTAGAGTCAATCTAGGGGTTTATATGATCGATAATCATTCATTGAGTTGGGATAAAGAAGCACTTCGCTCTTTGCGACTTCGCCTTGGCTGGAGCAGATCAGATCTTGCTCGTCACCTGCACTGTTCGTCGGAGCAAGTGGAGTTGATGGAAGACGGAACTCGCCAAATCGACACGTCTCTCAGAGGTCAGTTGGAGTTGATTCTGCGCCAAGCAGAAGCATGTTGTGATGAAGTGAAATTCACTCCGGTTGCTGAGAATGAATGCGATAAAAAAGCTCTCGAGCAAATCGATTTTTCTCGAGTGAGAGCAGAACTGGAATAAGGGCTATCGACAGTTCGATCTCCCAATGTTAGAAGAGAGAGTCTTGCATTGGGAGAAATTATGAAAAAGCTATACCTCATTGACGTCAGTGCCATGTTCTTTCGCGCTTATTACGCGATTCGACCTCTGACGGCTCCCTCGGGTCTTCCTGTTAACGCCATTTACGGTTTTCTTTCGATGATGATTAAACTCTTCAAAGAGGAAAAGCCGGAGTATCTGGTTTTCTGTTACGACCGCAAAGAAGCTTCATTTAGAAAAGATCTTTACGAAGATTATAAAGCTCACCGCACCGAGATGCCGGATGATCTGGCAAAACAGATTCCTTACATCAAAAAATTAGCGGAGCTTATGGGGGTTCCGTCTTTTGAAATTCCCGGTTATGAAGCGGATGATATCATCGGCTCTTTAACAAAATGGGGGCGTCATCACGATATGGAAGTTTTCATTGTGAGCGGCGATAAGGATTTTGGCCAGTTGATCCAGGATCACGTTTGGCTTTATGACACCATGAAGGACGTCAAATACGACGCGAAAGGTGTTTTCGATAAATGGGGCGTTCGTCCGGATCAATTCATCGACTATCTTTCCATCGTTGGCGATGCCTCGGATAACGTTCCGGGTGTGAAAGGTATCGGCGAAAAGGGCGCGATCAAACTTTTGGAGCAATTTAAAACTCTCGAAGATATTTACGAAAACATTGATAAGGTCGAGAGCAAAAGTGTTCGCGAAAAACTTATTGCTTCTAAAGACAATGCTCTTTTGTCGAAGAAGCTTGTGACAATTTCGACGGATGTCAAAGTTCCGGAACTTTATGAAGCCTACCGCTTGCAACCTATGCAAATGGATGAGTTAAGAACTTTATTCCACGAATTGAACTTCAAAACATTTGAAAAGAGTCTTTTGGGAATCAACGGTAACGGCGAAGCGGCCGCTGCAGCTTCTGCATCCGTTGTCGCTGTCGATACCATGACTCCAGAAGGAGAAGTCCAGGCGACGATCGTGATCGCGAAAGATGACAAGACCTATACAGAGCGTTCGATCACGACTCGTGTGCTGGCGGAATTCCTTGAAGAAAAACAAAACCTGTGGGGCTTCAGCGACAATCGCGGTGTTTTTGTCGGCACTGAAACGGAAATTTTGGAAGTTACTGATTATGAATATCTGGGCAAACTGACGGACACTTTTCAAGTCCGTTGGTACGGTTTTGATTTGAAGGCTTTGTGGCATAAAATCGGAGCGCGCACTCCAGTAGCCGCGTGGGATTCGCAGTTGGCGGCGTACGCCTTAAAAGCCGGGGACACAACGAACTTCAACAAAGTTTATACGAAGTACATGTTGGATACTTTGCCGGAGCTTGCCACACCAACAATGCTTTACAATGCCCACAGAAATTTCGCGGCAACGTTGCAAGGTCAGATGAAATCCGCGCACGTCGAAAAAGTTTATCAAGAATTGGAATTGCCGCTGGTCAAGGTTCTTCTGGCGATGGAGAAGTGGGGCATTCGCATTGATAAAGATCTTTTGGGCAAACAAAGTGAAGAACTCGCAAAAGAGTTGGCGTCTTTGGAAAAACAAATCCATGAGGCAGCCGGTGAGTCTTTCAACGTCGGAAGTCCGAAGCAGCTGGGCGTGATCCTTTTTGAAAAATTGCAATTACCTGCGGGAAAAAAGACAAAAACCGGGTACTCAACGGATGAAGACGTTCTTTTGGGGCTTGATCATCCGATCGCAAAACTTGTGTTGCAATGGCGTGAACTCTCTAAATTGAAGTCCACTTACGTGGATGCATTGCCGGGCATGATCAGTCCTAAAGATGACCGCGTACATACAAGCTTCAACCAAGCTTTGACGACAACGGGACGTCTTTCGAGCACGCAGCCGAACCTGCAAAATATTCCGATCAAAACGGAGCGCGGCCAGCAAGTGCGCAAAGCTTTTGTGGCAGCACCTCGCATGAAACTTTTGTCGGTCGACTATTCGCAAATTGAATTGCGTATTCTCGCGCATATTTCTGAAGACCCGAATCTTTGCCGCGCGTTCGCGGATGATTTGGATATTCATGCGGCGACGGCGGCGGAAATATTTAACGTGTCTTTGCAAGATGTGACTTCGAACCATCGTCGCCTGGCGAAGGCTGTCAACTTTGGTATCGCCTACGGTCAAGGTGCTTTCGGTCTTGCCGAGAATCTTGGAATCTCGCGCGGAGAAGCGAAAGACATCATTGATCGTTATTTCAATCGCTTTAAGAACGTGCGTGAGTACATCGAGGGCACGGTTAAAAAAGCGCATGAACAAGGTTATGTCGAGACTCTGTTTGGACGTCGCCGTTATATCGAAGAATTGCAATCTAAGAACATGGCTTTGAAAAAGTTCGGAGAAAGAGCCGCCATCAATGCGCCTATTCAGGGAACGGCGAGTGACTTAGTAAAAAAAGCGATGATCGAAGTTTTCGAAAAGGTTCCCGTGCGCATGGTCTTGCAAGTGCACGACGAATTGATCTTTGAAGAAACGGAAGAGAACTTGATTAAGTACACGCCGCAGTTGGTTTCCATTATGGAAAATGTGGCGCAGCTGCGAGTTCCTTTAAAAGTAAATTACTCTATGGGAAATAATTGGGACGAGGCTCACTAAGAGCCTCTATTCGGTTTCCCAGCCCACAACGCGCCCGCCTTCAAAATAAACATAGCGGGTTTCTTTGCGATACCCTTGGGATGTGGAAATTTGGCGCTGGTACTTCCAGCGCTCATTTTTATAAATGGGATTTCCAGAGACTTCGACACTTGTCGGTTCACCCCAAGACCTTTTGACGTACTCTTGCGGCATCCCGACAGCGATATCTTGATTCTCGATAAGATCCTTCATCTCTTCTTGCGGCGCTTGAGATCGACTCCAGATATTTTGTTTGTTAATCCATTGCTGACGGCCTTCGATCGAAGGAATAGAAAGAAACTGGATTTTTTCTTCGTCACTGCTAAGCCAAGGCAACACTTTAGAGTATTGTTCGCGCTCTTTTTTCGAACTGAGAGTGCGTTCCAACTCGCGGACTTTTTGGCGAGTTTTGATTTCGTCAAGATCGTCGGAAGTCAAAGAATTGGGGTCTTTTCCCAACTCGTAAGCTGTCTGACGAGTCGTGCGATCATAACCGCTGGAACGCTGATTTTGATCTTGATATTGAACTTCGCTGCGGTAGCCGCTGCCTGAAGATCTTTGAAATTGGGCACAGCCGGAAATCGCTAAAACGCTAACAACTGAAAGAACAAAGACTTTCATTCTTAATACTCCTAGTCCCTTATGCTAGCTGATGCAGAGAAGATTATAAATTGTTCTTGCGACCCCTTAAGTTCTTTTCTTACAATCGTCTTGGGAGAACAAGCTTGGCAGAGAATGAGGATACGACCAAAGTAGAGGAAGAAAAGAAAGACGGTGCCCCTGAAGAGGCGTCCGAAGATCTTCTTTCGTTAGAGTCGTTGGATGAGGCCATCGCCTCGGAAGACCCTGACTTTGCCAATTCCTTAAATGAAATCGGTCCCGACGATCCCGCGAACGTCGAAATTTACGCGGAAGGTTCCGAGCTAGAGTACACACTCGCTGACGAAGTGAAGCTGTGGAAGGCGACACCGGGAGTACGAGCGAAAGCCGCGACTTTTTTTCCATTCTTACCGAAGATTTCCTACAAAATTAAAATGCGTCGTACGGTTCTGCGTTTGAGTTGGCTTAAATGGAAAGAACAAGCACGCTACAACATTCGTCATGCGGGTCCTCTTTTAGGTGCGTGGTTTAAAAAGAAACTGCAAAGCCTTAAAGCGGGCCTCGGAGCAAGTCTTGAGACTTTTAAGTCTTTTACACTTGTAAAAAAGCTGGCGTTTTTTGGACTGATTCTGGTAACGGCGGCCTCCGTGTTTGTCCTTTACCGGGTCAGCACGAAAGGCCTTCTGCCGCACCAAGAGGATCTTTTCATCAGCTCCATGGCGGATTGGGCTCAGCAAAAATACACCTATGATCCCAAGACGGAAGTGGAATCTTTTTACGAGTCGACGCGGGCTTCGCAAAATATTTTAGTACTGAAAAAGATGGTGGTGAATTTGCGCCGCTCTTCCGAGTCAGGTCCAAATCCCATGGGCGCTTTCGAGTTTTATGTTGAAGGTGCGGCTTCAGAGGTTGTTGTGGAAATCAAAGACCGCGAACCTGAAGTGGAAGACCTTTTCTTAAGAACCATTGAGGACATGACTTTTGATCAAGTCGCTTCAGGCGAAGGCAAGCAGCTTTTGTGTGAACGCTTGCGCAAAGAAGTGAATAAGATTTTGACTAAAGGTTACGTGCGCAGGGTTTTTATCAAGACGGCGATCGTGAAGCCATAAAAAAAGCCGAAAGATCACTTTCGGCTTTTCTTTTCTCAGAGCTTAAAGTTGGAAATATCGATATTGTAGTATTTGAGCCGGTCATGCAGCGTGCTTTTCGGCATTCCCAAATCCTGCGCAGTTCGACGTTGATTCCCGCGATTCGCGCTCAGACGTTTAATAATCATCTGTTTTTCAATCTCTTTAATGACGGGAATGTTGTTGGTGACATTTTCATCCGGTCTTTCAAGCAGCGTGCGGTCAATCAGTTTTTCGATATGCTCTTCGGTGATTTGTAATTTCGGATAGAGGGCGGCAGCTCTGCTGACAAGATTTTTAAGTTCACGAATGTTTCCCGGCCAGGAATGCTGTTTCATTCGTGCAATGGCTCCGAAAGAAAACCGGACACGCATGTTGCGGGCAAAACCGTAAAGAAGATCTTCGAAGTCCTCCATGCGATATTCCAAGGCGGGAGGGGCCACGGTCACCACGTTCAAGCGGAAATAAAGATCGGCACGGAAAGTGCCTTCCTTGATTTTTTCACTCAGATTTTGGTGAGTCGCCGCGATGATGCGCACATCCGTTTTTACGTTGCGATCCGCGCCCACGGGGCGAATCTCGTTGTTTTCCAGAGCACGCAAAAGTTTTGCCTGCAAGCTGTAAGAAAGATCACCGATTTCGTCGAGGAAAAGGGTTCCTCCGCGAGCGGCTTCAAAGGCACCTTTACGGTCGGAAATGGCGCCGGTGAAAGAACCTTTGACGTGACCGAAAAGTTCACTCTCAATCAAAGTTTCGCTGAGGGCGCTGCAGTTCACGCTGAGAAAAGGACCTAGTTCGCGCAAACTGTTTTCGTGCAACGCTTGCGCGATAACGTCTTTACCGGTTCCCGAAGGGCCCAAGATAAGAACCGGAAAATCTGTTTTCGCCACGTTGGATAAGGTTTGCAGTTCAGAGTTCCAAACCTCGTTGCGGCTCTTCAGCGGGAAGGACGCTTGCTCTTCGTTTTTCTCCATAAAGATGAATTCCTGTTCGCCGATGCGAATGATGTCGCCTTCACGTAAAAAGGCCTCCATCACGCGGGCGTTGTTAACGTAGGTGCCTGTCAGTGAACGAAGGTCGCGGATCACAAAATCATGATCTTTTCTTTCAATTCGCGCATGGCGGTCGGAGATCTGTGAGCCCGAGAGTTGAATCTGACATTGTGGGTCTTTTCCCAGCGTCATAAACTCACTAACGGGAAGAGTTTTCGTGTTTTCGCTTAAGATTTTAAGAAAGGGTTGTTGCATAAGTGCCTCCTGATAGAGCAAGTCCCCTGTTCAAGGGTCCTGCCGCGGTAAAATCGAATTAAATGGGGGCTGGCGGTTTTCGACTCGGCAGATTATCCTCGGTGGGTCTTGTTTCTGAGAATTGAGAAAAGCGGCGAGCTTTGGTAGCCTTGGTTATGCCAAAGACAATTCAGTTCATTAAAAGCGCCGTCCTCGAAAAAGATTACCCTTTGCATAGTAAAGCTGAAGTCGCCATCGCAGGGCGCTCTAATGCCGGCAAATCTTCTTTCATTAATACCCTCGCAAAAAATAAAGTCGCGAAAGTGAGTTCGACACCGGGTAAAACTCGTTTGTTGAATTTCTTCGATATGGAAAATTCTTACGTGTTAGTCGATATGCCAGGTTATGGATTCGCGGCTCGTTCCGGTGATGAAATGGTGGAGTGGCACAAGATGATCGAGACGTATTTAATGACTCGCGAGAATCTTTGCGGCTTGCTTCTGGTGATGGATATTCGCCGTTCTTGGACTGACGATGAAGAGCTTCTAAAAAAGTTTTCCGACGAAAAAGGATTCCCTATCGCGGTCGTTCTTACGAAAGTGGATAAGCTTTCGCGCAGTCAAATGTTGCAAGCCGTGGCGAAAATTAAAAAGACTTCCGGCTTGAGTGCCGTCTTCCCGGTTTCCGCTTTGAAAAAAGAAGGCCAAGAGGCTGTCGAAGAATATATCTATGAAAACTGGGTGAAGGCATGAAGATTATCGGAGTGATTCCTGCGCGCTATGGTTCCACACGTTTTCCCGGAAAACCCTTGGTGAACTTGCAGGGTCGCCCTCTGATTCAGTGGACCATTGAAGGAGCTAAGAAATCAAAACTTCTCAGCGATCTTATTGTCGCGACGGACGATGAAAGAATCAAAGCGGCAGCGGAAGCTGTGGGAGCCAAAGTCGCAATGACAGCCAGTGAACTGCCAACGGGTAGCGATCGTATCCATGCGGCGATTCAAAATGTGGATTGTGATGTCGTCGTCAATATCCAAGGCGATGAGCCTTTAGTGACCGGAGACCTCGTAGATCGTTTGGCGCAAGTTTTTGTCAATGACCCGAAAATGGATATGGCGACACTAGCGCATCCAATCAGCGAAGAAGAATTGCAATCAGTGAATTCAGTGAAGGTTGTTTTGAATTATAACGACGAAGCTCTTTATTTCAGTCGTTACTCCATTCCTTATTCGCGCGTAAAAGCCGGCGACATGGGTACTTATGAAGGGTGCCTGAAGCATATTGGCATGTATGCTTATTCAAAAAGTTTTTTAAAGCGGTTCTGTGAAGCTCCGCCGGCTCTCATCGAGAAAGCAGAGAGCCTGGAGCAACTCAGAGCTTTGTATTTAGGTGCAAGAATCAAAGTAATTAGAGTCAAGGAAGCAAGTCTCGGTGTGGATACTCCCGAAGATTTGGTACGACTCGAAAAACTCTTAAGTCAGGGGATGTAATGGCAAAGAGAAAGACCACGAAAGTGTCGACAGCGAAGTCGACCAAGAAGGCTTTGAAACAAAAATTTATATTTGTCACCGGAGGCGTTGTTTCTTCGATTGGCAAAGGACTCACGGCAGCGAGCTTAGGTTCGTTGTTGGAAGCTCGCGGTCACCGTGTGACCATCATGAAGTTCGATCCTTATTTGAACGTCGATCCCGGAACAATGTCGCCGTTTCAACATGGTGAAGTGTATGTGACCGAAGACGGTGCGGAAACTGACTTGGATTTGGGTCACTATGAAAGATTCACATCCGCTGTTATGAATCGTGCGAATTCGGTATCGACAGGTCAGATTTATGACACTGTTTTGTCACGCGAAAGACGTGGCGACTATTTGGGTGGAACAGTCCAGGTTATTCCTCATATCACTGAAGAAATCAAAGCGCGCATTTACGAAGCCGCTCAAGGCAGCGAAATCATTCTTGTCGAAATCGGCGGGACCGTCGGGGATATCGAAGGTCAGCCTTTCTTAGAGGCCATTCGTCAGATGCGTTTGGATGTGGGGCAAGAAAACTCAGTGCTTGTGCATGTCACTTACGTTCCTTACATTGCCGCAGCCGGGGAGCTGAAATCAAAACCTACGCAACACTCCGTGAAAGAGTTGCGTGAGATCGGTTTACAACCGGATTTCTTGGTATGCCGCTCGGAAAAAGTTATTGATGAAAATCTTAAAGGCAAAATCGGTTTGTTCTGTTCAGTGAAAGCGGAAAACGTAATTGCCGCGCAAGACAGCCGTTTTATCTATGAAGTGCCGTTGGCATTACATCGAGAGAAATTGGATGAACTGATTGTAGCGCGTTTAGGATTGTCTTCGGGCAAACCTGATTTGAAGGGCTGGCAAAACCTTGTAAAAGTTTTGAGCAACCCAACTCACACGGTCAAAATCGGTGTTGTTGGAAAGTATGTGGATCTTAAAGAATCCTATAAGTCTTTGCATGAGGCATTGGTTCATGGCGGTATCGCCAACAACGCGCGTGTGGAAATTATTTACGTCGACTCTGAGAAAGTGACAGATAAAACCGTTCATCAGCTTTTAGGAAAAGTGGATGGCATTCTTGTTCCAGGCGGTTTTGGTACGCGCGGAGTGGAAGGCAAAATCACGGCGATCAAGTACGCTCGTGAAAAACGGGTTCCGTTTTTTGGAATCTGCTTCGGTATGCAGTTGTCAGCGATTGAATTCGCGCGCAACGTATGCGGAATTAAAGATGCGACCAGCCGCGAGTTCCATGCGGAAACAAAACGCAGCGGTAATTTTGTTATTGATACAATGGTTGAGCAAAGAGGCATCGTCAACAAAGGCGGAACAATGCGCTTAGGAGCGTTCCCTTGTCATCTAATGACGGGGAGCCGCGCGCAGCAAGTTTACAAAGCCTCCAACATCATGGAACGTCATCGTCACCGTTTTGAATTCAACAACAAGTACAAAGCGTTGTTCGAGAAAAACGGCATGGTGGCATCGGGAATCTGTAAAGAGCGTGATCTCGTTGAGATCGTGGAACTTCCCGATCATCCATGGTTTGTCGGAGTACAATATCATCCTGAATTTAAATCTAAACCTCTAGCGCCTCATCCTCTCTTCGTGCATTTTGTAAAAGCAGGCTTGAAGAAGAAATAGGTATTGGAAGGGTTCCCCATGTCTAGAATTGTGCAACAAGGTCTCAGAGTACTGGAAGTCGAAGCGCAAGCCATCGTTGGTTTGCGCGATCGCTTGGGTGCAGAGTTTGAACAAGTTGTTAAAACAATCAAAGAGTGCAAAGGAAAGTTGATTTTGACTGGCATGGGTAAGTCCGGTCAGATCGCAAGAAAGCTTGCCAGCACTTTTTCTTCAACGGGAACTCCCGCGGTGTTTTTGCATCCGGCGGAAAGTTCTCACGGTGATTTGGGAATTGTCGGTAACGACGATGTCGTTATTGCTATTTCTTATGGCGGGGAATCCCCGGAGTTTGCAGGGATCCTGCGTTTTGTCGCCCGTAAGGGAATTCCTCTAATTGCGATCACGGGAAAAACCACTTCGTCATTGGCCAAGGCAGCACAGATCACTTTGGATGTGTATGTTTCTGAAGAGGCCTGTCCTTTAGGACTTGCTCCTACGGCGAGTAGCACTGCGACTTTAGCTATGGGAGACGCGGTCGCAATGGCCGTGATGGCTGAAAAAGGTTTTGGTCCTGAAGACTTCGCGGAGTTTCATCCCGGCGGCAGTTTGGGGTATCGTCTCTTAACGCGCGTAAAAGATGTGATGCATACGGGAGAGGCTTTGCCGACCGTCGGCCTTGAAGCGCCTATTCGTCAGGTGTTTTCAGCAATGACTCACAAAGATGTGCGTGGGGCGGCGGGTATTGTTGACGACAAAGGCGATCTGGTGGGAGTCGTTACGGACGGCCAAATTCGTCGCCGCCTGGAAAAAAGTGATGATCCGCTCACCGGTGTCGCAAAAGATCTTATGACAACAAATCCGCGCACGATTGACGTCAATGAACTGGCAGAGAAAGCCTTATTTGTGATGGAACAATTCCAAATCAATATGCTTTTTGTCTTGGATAAAGAGTCAGCGACTCCACGTAAGCCTGTGGGGATTTTGCATGTCCAGGATTTATTGAAAGCGAAGGTGCGATAAAGGCTTTAGGCCTTTATCGCCGGGCTTTTTAAGGGCGCAGTTGCGGGCGCAAATTGATAAACTCTTCCATCGCATTGATAATGTGATAAAGAGAGCTTGCCTTCGATGAGTTTGCATTAAACTCATCATTTTCTGAAAGCATATCGTACCACATACCTTTTTTTGGCGTTTCAAAGAATTTAAACAAAGTGACCATCGCATCTTCCGCGGCTGTGATGTAAAGGCCTTGATGGTCATGCTCTACCTCTCGTCCCAAACGTACGGCCGCTTTAATGCGTTCACACTGAGGCCAGAAGCGGGAAGATTGAAGTTTCGGTGTATAATCACTCCACATTTCGTCAAAGACCACATGACGTGTAGGTGATACTCCGTATTTCTCTGCAAGTTGGAAAAGCTGGTGACGTATAGATTTTAAGTCCTGTCCCGTCAGATCCTGATATAAAGACATCAGCCACGCCCACTCATATTGATGGCCAGGCTCGTAAATAAACTTTCCATCGACTAAAATGGGATTCCAGTTTTCATCGAAGTATTCGCCCAAGACTCCGGATTTTTTGTCGATGAATTTATTCAAGCACAAAGTGATAATGTCGTGACCTAAATCTTTCCACTCTTGATCACCGTCGATTTGCATCCACGCGATCGCGGATTCAAACATGTGCATGTGCGGGTTGGACTTGTAAGACTTGTTGCCTTTGTCGTCGACTTCGGTGAAACCGCCACCCGCCACTTTGCGCTCGCGGTACAGATATTTCACAAGTTCTTTTGCGCGATGTTTGATTTCAGCTTTGGGCTCAACAATGTATGTTTGTGCCAAGGCGAATAGAACGAAAGCTTCGGTATAAAGATCCGGCGTGGAGCTTTTTGCTGATCCATCAATGTTGATCGAGTGGATGAATGCTCCCGATGGGAGGGAATAGTTATTGATAAGATAACGTCCGCCCATTTCCACCAATGGATAAGCAGAAGCTTTTGGATAACAGCCCAGTTTCGCTGCCGTTAAAAAAGAGTACATCTGCCGAGCTTGGACCATGGCTCTGCGTGGAACGTCCAGAGGCTCGCCATGGAATGAAAGGCTTTCGATAAATCCACCGCGCTCGCGATCGATACCTTGGGTCGCCCACAAAGGGAAGACGTCGTCTGTCAGCCAGTTTTTGGATTTTTCTATTAATGCATCGGATTTTAAAGACATTTGCAGCTCTCTTGGGTTCGCATTTTACGTTTTTAACTCGGTAACTAGGCCTACCGGGTTTATCATCTTTACCACGTTTACCAATTTTGGCCGAAGCTCTTGCGAGGTCAAGGCTTAACAAAAGTCATTTTGACGGCGTGCGCGCTTCTGTTGTTGTGCAGATTCTAAATATACATCTGTTCAGTCGGGCGTAGAGCGAAGATTCTTGGAGCATGCCTATGAAAAAAGCGCTGAATCTGCCGCATCTTATTTTTTACGGAATCGGGATGATCCTGGGGGCGGGAATTTACTCCGTTATTGGCAAAGCGGCTGGCGTTGCACAAGAAGGACTCTGGTTGAGTTTTTTATTAGCGGCGCTTTGTGCATCGTTAACGGCTTTGTCCTATGCCGAACTTGCGACAATGTTTCCCCGCACGGGAGGCGAGTATATTTATCTTAAAAGTATTTTTCCTTCCTTGCCTTACTTTGCTTTGGTTTGCGGCTCCATGATGGTGTTTGCGGGAATCAGCACCGCGACCACGGTGGCTATCGCTTTCGCGGGTTATTTGCAACAATTCGCCGCCGTTCCGATGTGGGCCACTTCCGCGGGACTTTTAGGAGTCTTCACGCTCGTAAATATTGCAGGCATTAAGGAATCAAGCTGGGTGAATATTGTTTTTACTCTTATAGAACTTTCGGGGTTGATTTTATTTATCATCGTCGGCACGCAATCGGAAAAGTTCGGAGCCGCCTTGTCAGAAGTTCGCTTCGATGGCGCGATGATTTCAGGGGCGGCGCTGGTGATTTTTGCTTACTTCGGTTTCGAAAATATCGTGAATTTGATTGAAGAAACCAAAGAGCCGGAAGAGCAGCTGCCTAAAGCGATCTTTATCAGTGTGGCGCTTTCAACTGTTTTGTATGTGCTTGTCAGTTTAGCCGCGTTGGCTTTGGGAACACCGCAAGAGCTCGGAGCCAGCGACGCTCCATTAAGTGACGTGACGAGAAAAACGAACCCGTTGGTGGCGAGCGCTTTGGGAGGGATAGCCATGTTTTCGACGGCGAACACGGTTTTAATCTCGATGCTCTCGACCAGTCGTGTGATTTTTAGTATGGCCCGAGAAAAAGATCTGCCCGGAGTTTTTACCAAAGTATCGCCCAAAAGAGCCACGCCGTGGGTGGCGTCCATTGTGGTTTTTGGTTTGGCGTTGTCGCTGCTGCCGGTGGGTGGCATTGAAGTGATTGCAAGCGCTTCTTCTTTTGCAACAATGCTGGCATTTTCCGTCATCAATTTAGCGTTGATTCACTTGCGTTTCGTCGAGCCTGATAAGGAACGTCCTTTTAAAGTGCCTCTGTCTATCGGGAAGTTTCCAGTCATTACGGGTCTTGCTGCGGCGGTCTCGATAGCGCTTCTCTTCTTCTTCACGAAAGAAGTGTATCTGCTGGGAGGATTTGTTTTCGCGGTCGTCAGCTTACTTTTTCTTTTTCGCAAATACGTACAGAAAAAGTATTAAAGAACTTTGCTCAGAAAAGCCTTTGTCCGTTCGCTTTGCGGTGAATTGAAAATCTGCTGAGGCGAACCCTGTTCCACGATCTGTCCCGCATCCATGAAAAAGATACGGTCGCTGACTTGTTTTGCAAAACCCATTTCATGAGTGACGACAATCATCGTTTTCCCGCCATGAGCCAGGGATTTAATAACGTCCAAGACTTCGCCGACCATTTCTGGATCCAATGCGGAAGTCGGCTCGTCAAAAAGCAGAACTTGTGGACCCATGGCCAAAGCTCGCGCAATGGCTACACGTTGTTGTTGACCTCCGGAAAGTTCTTGCGGATAAGCCTCTTCCTTTTCAGAAAGACCGACTCTTTTTAGAAGTTCGCGCGCTTGGGCTTTGGCTTCATCCGCCGAGATTTTTTTAATAGTCATCGGCGCAAGACAGATGTTTTCAAGGGCGGTCATGTGTGGGAACAAATTGAATCTTTGAAAGACCATGCCGACATGAGTTCTGAGATCGTTCAGATCCGTTTTCGGATCGGTGACTGTGAAATCGTTTACCTTGATAAAACCCTCTTGGGCGGTTTCCAAAGCATTGAGGCAGCGTAAAAAGGTGCTCTTGCCTGATCCCGAAGGGCCAATCACGCAAACGACTTCGTTGTCCTTGATTTCGCAGTCGATATTCTTAAGAACTTGTTTCGTTCCGAAAAACTTTTGCAGGCCTTTTACTTCAATCATGCGTTTTTATACTTTCTTTCCAAGACATGCACGACATAGGACATGCAGAGAGTGATCACCAAGTAAATCAGCGAGATAAAAAGATAAGGCTCCCAGTAACGGGCATAAGCTCCAGCGGCAGTTCTTGCGGCGTAAGCGAGTTCAGCCAAACCAATTGCAGAAACCAAAGACGAGTCCTTAAGAAGAGTGATTGCTTCATTTCCTAATGGCGGAAGCATTCTGCGAAAAGCCTGCGGAATGATTATGGACTTCATCGTATGGAAATAATTAAGACCTAACGAGCGGGCTGCTTCGAACTGACCGCGGTCGATAGATTGAATTCCTGCACGAAAGATCTCCGCGATGTACGCGGCGGAATTAAGACTTAATGCCAAAGCTCCGGAAATGAAAGCGCCATATTCGCGCTTAAGATAAAGTGCTGTATCTCCCGAAATAAGCAGACCGTCTTCGGGATGAATTAACAATGGGACGAGTGCAAAATGGATCAGAAGGATTTGTACAAAAAGAGGAGTGCCGCGAAAGAAACCGATGTATATCTGCGAAGGCAGTTTGATAAAAAACCGCACCGGCCATTTCCAAGGGCCTCGTTCCACCATGGCGATCTTACCAAGCCCCAGAAGAAGTCCCAAGAGAGTTCCGAATAAAATACCGACAGCAGTCAGCTCAAGCGTGGTCCAAAGACCTTGAAGAAAGAGAGGAAAATATTCAGCAATGATGTCAGTGCGAAACCAAGCGAACATTCTTATTTCTTCTCGCCGAAGTAAGATTTGTAAATGCGATCATAGGTTCCGTCGGCTTTAATCGCGGCAAGTCCTTCATTGATTTTCTTCAGAAGATCCAAGTTGCCTTTCTGGACGGCGATTCCGTAGTACTCTTTTGAAAAGCTCGTATCCGAAATAGTCTTGAAACCTTGCGCATTGTTTTTCAGGAAGTTATTCACAACACCGTTATCGGCGATCACGGCATCCACTCCTCCATTCAGAAGTTCTTGCAGAGCTAACGGCGTCGATTCGAACCTTTTCACGTTCGGATTGGTCTTGCCAAGAAGACGGCTGGCCACTTCGTCCCCCGTTGTTCCTGTCTGCACGCCCACTTTCAGTTTTTTCAGATCATTGTATTTTGCCACTTTTGACGTATTCGGAACGGCGATCAGTTGCACGGCTTCGAAGTAAGGTTCGGAAAATTCCATCACCTTTTTGCGGTCGTCATTGATAGTGATGGCGGAAATTAGAATGTCGCGATCACCTGACTCCAATTGAGTGAAAAGACCTTCCCAAGGCGTATTCACGATTTCAATGTCCAATTTCGCTTTCTCGGCGACAGCTTTAATAATGTCGATGTCAAAACCAGAGATGGTTTTGTCTGCATTCTCGATTTCAAAAGGGGCATAGGCCGCGTCCGTACCAACGACTAAAGCAGCCGGTTTGGATTGCATCGTCGCCTCGCTTTTTACCGAGTCCGATTTTTTTGTACAACCCAAAGCAAAAAGACAAAGAAGAAGAGCCCAACGTTTCATATTTCACCTCGCCTAGACCGTCCTAGCTCACTTGACCATTTTGCATCCGTTGAGTCAAATGTCATTTCGGGAGTATTCATGCGTGAGGCTTTAGGAAAAATTGCCGGCTCCATTTTGCGCAGCCTTTTCATTTCTATCGTGATGTTCGTTGTCGTGTTCTCTGTCATCACAGGAGAGTTTCCTCCGCGCTTCAGCCGTCTTAAGAATACCTATCATAACTTGCAGCAGATGGCGCAACTCAGCCGACAGATCCACGAGCAGCAGAAAGTCTTAAAGAAACAGTACGCACAAGACGGTTTAGTCGAAGATGCGGATCTTGAGGCTTTGCAGGAGATGAATCTTCGTCGGGCAGAAATCGGCGCGGGCATCCTGCAGGGGAATGCGGTCGCCGGTGGAGCCTCTGAAGAGAATAAAGAACTTCAAGAACGCCTTCAGCAGTTAGAAAAACAAGTGTACCGTTTGCAACAACGAGTTTCAGAACTGGAATCAGAACGTAAGTAGGTTCTTATGAATTTATTTTTTCGCCTTTTGCACATTTTATTGTTTTCAAAATTTCGCAGTAAAGTGGATGTCTTGCAGGAGTGTGCGACGCCGTTTCGGGTATGGCCCACGGATCTCGACGTATTAAGACATATGAACAACGGCGTTTATCTTTCATTGCAGGATTTAGCGCGCGTTGATTATATGATCCGCGCCGGAGCTGCCGAAGTTATCGAAAAGAACGGCTGGTATCCCGTGGTCGCTTCGGAAACGATTCGGTTTCGCCGGTCGCTCAAACTTTTTCAGTCTTTCGAGCTCTGCACACGCTTGTTAAGCTGGGATGAAAAGTATCTTTATCTGGAGCATAAGTTTGTCAGCAAAGGTGAAGTCATCGCGTTGGGAATGATTCGCGCCCGTTTTTTAAGTAAAAAGGGCGGGCTCGTGGCGCCGCAAGATTTATTGAAGGCTTTAAACTTACAACTGAGTGCGCCGTCTTTTCCAGAACATCTTGAATCTTGGATTTCTGCCGACGTGAACCATTCGAAGTCTTTAGGGTTGTGAGCGCTGGACGTTCGTCGTGATTGTCACTCAACCCTAAGTCCTGTATCAAGGTAGGGCACTTGCTCCCTTGTCTATTCTTTCCCACAATGATTCAGTGGGAATAGAAATTTCAAAATTGAAAAATATCAAGATGTTGGTCCTCGATGTCGACGGAGTACTGACAGATACACGAATGTGGTTTGACGGAAAAGAATGGCGTCGCTTTTATTCCGTTCGCGACGGTGTTGGCATAAAACGTCTGATTGAGTCGGGATATAAAATCGCAGTCATTACAGGCAGTAAAGCCGAAGACATTCGTGCACGAGTGAAATCTCTGGGAATTCATTTCCTCTATGAAGGCGCGCTCGACAAAGAACCTTCTTTCTTACAATTACAAAAAGAATCCGGCTTTTCTCCAGAGGAGATGGCCTATATCGGCGACGACATTTTTGACATTCCATTGTTAGAAGCTGTCTCTTTCGGAGCCACGGTGCCGGAAGCTGTCGATGAAGTTTTAGAAGTGGCGGATTATGTGTCCCGTCGACCTGGTGGTTGTGGGGCGGTACGTGAAGTTTGTGATTACATCTATAAACATGGGGCATTTTCCTCAGGTAGGTAATTCATGCTAAAAAATGGTTTCAAAGCCGTGATGATCATCGTTCTTGCCTTGTTGTTGCACAAGGCAGCTTTTGCGGCTGAAGTTGTCGAGCTTCCACCTGAAGAACTGGCGCAAGAGTCTGTTCTTCCTGTTTTCGATAAAGCAGTGAGCGTTAAAAACCGCAACATCGTGACGGCAAAACGCTGGGACGTGGACGTATTTTACGGATATGCGATGACAGAGCCGATCGCGAACGTTAGCAAGTTCGGCTTGGGCCTTTACTACAATTTCGACGAATCGCACGCTTTGGGTTTAATGTATTCTTATAACTTGGCGGGTTTGTCTGACTATGCAAAGCAGATCGAACAAACTCCGGCGACGAAACTGGATTTCACCAAAGCGCCGATGCCAAAAAGTACTTTGATGGCCGATTACAACATCAAGGCATTTTACGGTAAGATGAGTCTCTCGAAGTCTTTGGTGTTCAATACGATTCTTTACGGTTCCGCTTCATTGGGCGCGATTCAATACGACCATAAAACTTATCCGGCGATTGCGGGTGGTTTAGGTCAGAAATTTTACTTCAATAAAAATTGGGCGTTGAGATTTGATCTTCGTCTTTTCATCAATCAAGGACCTGTTCCTTTCTTGGGTGGAAATAAAATGCAAGTGGGTACGCCAGCTCCGGATTTCAGCGAATTCGAAGAGCGCGTGATGTTTACTACAAACCTCGACGTCGGCTTGTCGTATCTATTTTAAGGAGTTTAGAGCATGTACTTAAAGAAACACGCATACATCTTTCTAGCACTCCTGCTCTTGGCTCCGATGGGGGCGATGGCGCAAGCGGAGACGGACGAGCTTGATATTATCGAATTGGAAATCGATAAGGGCACTCCCGCGAAGCAGCCTATTTCGGACTCCGCGCCAAGCTATCAAGAGACTTCCCCTCGTGATAACACGTTGACGGATTTTTCGGGCTTGGGAACTTTGGCTCCGTTTAAAGAGATTTCCATTATTCAAAAAAGATTCTTGCCGAAAACGGGCCGCTTCCAGTTGTTTGGGGGAGCCACGGTTCTTACCAACAATCCGTTCTTTAATACGATCGGGGGTGTGGCAAAGGCCAGCTATTTCCTCTCTGAAACGTGGGGGATTGAGCTGAACTATTTCGGTCTGACGACATCGGAACGTCAAACGACGGAAGAGTTGCGCGACATTCAGGGCGTGAGCACGGAAAACCTGGTTTATCCGAAGTCCTACGTCGGTGTGGATCTTATGTACATTCCGATCTACGGGAAGATGACTTGGTTTAACGAAAAAATCATTCCTTTCGATCTTTATTTCTCTGCGGGTTACGGTTCAACCATGACTCAAGCGGATGAAGCGGCGGGAACGATTCACTTGGCAACGGGACAAATCTTCGCTTTGAGCAAGGCCTATGCTTTGCGCTGGGATTTCAGTTGGAACTTCTTTAATGCCAAAGGCATTGATGGCTCGACGAATTCATTCAACAACTTGTTCCTCACTGTAGGCATCAGTTGGTTCTTTCCGGAGGCTAGCTACCGATGAAGAAACTTTTACTTCTCCTCATAGCGACAAGTTTCGTTTTGCCTGCAGCCAGCGAGGCACAACGCAGAACCTTGAAACCGAAGACGAAAGCCGCGACGTCGCGCCGTGCACCTCCATCAACGACGCGCGAAGCGACATTGCGCAATCAATTGAGCAATGCTTTGCGCATGGCTCAGGGCGGGCAGTATGAGGCGGCGGCAAATGCGTTGTTCTCTTTGAGCCGTCGTTCCGAACTTGCTGAAGAGCGTCCTCAGATTAAATACATTTTAGGTACGATGTTGATCGAGCTAAAACTTTATCAAACAGCGGCATTTCAGTTCGTTGATGTGATTCGTATGAAACATCCCAAGTACTCAAAACTGGCGATCGAAAAGCTTTCTATCGTAGCGGATACTTTGGGTGACGACACGATTCTGAACTACGCGATTTCCCGTGTGGACTTGAACGATTTCCCAAGTAATTTGCGCGATATGATTCATTTCCGCTTGGGAGAAATCAAACTGCGTAACCGCGAATTCGCGAAAGCGTCCGAACTTTTCAGCAAAGTCGGTTATGGCAGCAGCTACTATTATCAAGCTCTTTACAATAAAGGCTTGGCGGAGCTTGAAGCGAATCAGCCGTCTTTAGCGATTGGCACGTTCCAAAAAATGTTGGATGGCCGTCGTAAAGCCCCGGTGACAGATACAAACCGTGTGGCGGCTCAGATGGGTCTTGCCCGCGCTCTTTATCAAAAGCAGGATTGGGAAGCTTCCGTTGAAGCTTACTCACAAGTGCCGCGCGATACATTGATGTGGCATGATGCGGTTTTTGAACAAAGCTGGGCGATGTTGCGCTCCGCTCGTTTCCGTTCCGCTCTTAGTAACTTCCAAACTCTCCATTCGGCATATTACGAAGACTTTTATATGCCGGAGAGTTTACTTCTTCGCGCCATCGTTTACCTCTACATCTGTAAGTATGATGAGATGGAGAAGGTTCTCAGCCTGTTTGAAAAAACTTACGGGCCGGTTCGTTCGAAGATCGGTGACTTCTTGAAGTCGACGAACGAAGCGAGTTCATTCTATGCCGAAGTTGAAAAAGCACACGTCATGAAAACGACGGACAAGTCGGCAAATTTGCGTTTGCCATACATCGTTCTTCGTAACGTCCTCGATCAAGGCGACGTGAAGCGTTCTATGCACTATCTGGATAAATTGAACCAAGAAAAGGCCCGTGTGGAAGCAAACTCTTCTTTCAGAGCTTCTCCGTTGGGGCAATACGCTTTGAAGATCTTAGCAAACCGCAGTCGTAATACGAAGTTCGCTGTGGGTGACATGGTGAAAGCACACTTGCTTAATATGCGCGTCGAGTTGCGTGATCTTTACGAACAAGCAGGGTTCATCCGCTACGAAATGATTACGGGACGTAAAGAAAGCATTAAAAAGAAAATTGCCGGCAAAGATATTGGCGAGCAGATCGACGAGGATATTGACCGTAAGTTCTATATCCAAAACGGTTACGAGTACTATCCGTTCCAAGGCGAGTACTGGCTCGATGAAGTTGGAAACTACCACTACCTCGGAAAACAAAGCTGCGAGTAATAAAATATGAAATTCAACAAGCGCCCACTTCTAGTTTCAGGTCTTTCCACGCTGCTCTTAGCCAGCTCACTGACTACGCATGCTCAGAGCAGAACTAAAGTCACAAAGACGGTTAAGAAAAAGACAGTGGGAGAGTTGTTGTCGCAAGCAAGCGAAAACAGCCGTGGCGGCCGTCTGCAGATGTCAAAGACGGACACGTCATTGCCTTCAGCAAACATGGGTTTCAAAAGTGAAGTGCGCAATTACAATCTGGAGTCTGTGAAGCCTCCGCGTTCTTCTGAAATTATGCAGCGGGAATCTTCAGCGGGTGGCGAGCGTGCGGAGTATGAACGCGTTTTGGATCAGCAAATCCGCGAATTGTACAAGCTGACACAAAAGTTTAAAACAAGCCCGAACCGCGGGGAGCTGTGGTTGCGTTTGGCGGAACTTTACGTCGAGAAAGCAAGTTTGATCGATTCTCGCCGTCAGGACGAGTACGACGCGAAACTTCGCGCTTTCCAGGCAGGTAAAACAAAAGTGAAGCCGAAACTCGACACGGCGGAAGCTCGCGAATACAACAAAAAAGCCGTCCAGCTTTATGAATGGTTCCAAAGAGATTTCCCGCGCGACGAAAAAATGAGCCAGGCCCTTTTCTTCCTTGGCTATAACTATTTTGAGTTGGGTGACGTTAAAAAAGGCGCTCAGTACTATGAGCAATTGACAAGAGGATATCCAAGTTCTCCTTTTGTCGGCGAAGCGCATTTCGCTTTGGCAGAGTACTATTTCGAGAACGAAAAATGGTCGCAAGCCTACAAAGAATATTCATTCTTGATCAAAGAAAAGAAGCATCGTTTGCATACGTTTGCGCTTTATAAAGGCGCATGGTGTTTGTTCCGTCTTGGTAAGGTTCAACAAGCGATGAATTACCTTGAGTTCATCATCAAAACGGGCAAAGCCGAAACGGGCGAACAATTGGCGGGACGTAAAACGGTCAACCGTAATCGTCTTGAAAACGAAGCTCTTCGCGATATCGTGGTCTTCTATGCGGAAGGCGGCGACCCGACGAAAGCAGCTTCTTATTTTAAAAATCTCGTGGGCAACGACTACAATCCTTACCTTGAAAGACTGGCTTACCAATACAGCGACCGTGGGAATAAAGACGCTTCAAGAGAAGTTTTCAAACTCTTGATCTCGCAGAATCCGACGGCGCCAAAAGCATTCGAATACCAATATCAGATCGTGCAAAACTATTTCTATGCGAAGAACACTTCGCGCTTTAAAACCGAGCTTTACGGCTGGGTGAAAGACTACGATCAAAGCGGCGCTTGGTATGCCGCAAATAAAAATAATAAGGATTTGATCGAAAACTCATACAAGTTGCGCGAAACGACTTTGCGCAACTACGTATTACAACAGCATCAAACAGCGCAGAACTCCCGTGCACCTTATTCGCAAGCGCAGGCTAACGAAGGATACCAATTGTATCTGCGTGAGTTCCCGGATTCTGCTTCTGCCGGCGATATGCACTTCTATTATGGTGAGTTGCTATACGATATGGCGAAATACGATGAAGCAGCCATGCAGTATAAGTGGGTGGTCGATAACTCTCCGCAAAGCAAGTTCTACAACAAGTCCGCGCAAAACTTGATCTTGTCGGTGGAACGAAGCGTTCCTTCCGATCAAGAGATGCAGAAACGTGTAGGAACTTCTTTGGATCCGGTTCCGTTGGAACCAAAGGTGGACCGCTTTATCAAAGCCGGTCAATGGTATGTGGAAAAGTTCCCGAATTCGGAAAAAGCTGTGGAAATCAAATTCCGAATGGGACGCTTGTACTATCAAAGCAATCACTTTGACGAAGCGACAAAATATTTCCGTGAGATTGTGCAGCAGCATCCCAATACAAAATATGCGGAATACTCTGCGAATCTTCTTTTGGATATTTACAATCTAAGAAAAGACTACGTCGGTCTTGAAAAAACCGGGGCCGAGCTGCTTGCGGTTCCTTCCATTGCGTCTTCTAAAGCAGGATCTGACATCCGCGACGTTCTTGAAAAAGCGTCGTTCAAGCGCGGTCAAGATTTGGAAGTATCGAAAAAATACTCCGAGAGTGCGCAAGTTTACGAAGCCTTCGCAAAACAAAACCCGAAATCCAGTTTGGCTTCGACGGCTTTGTTCAACGCCGGCGTAAACTATGAAAGAGCGGGTTTAAATACGCAGGCAATTTCGGCATACCAAGGTGTTTTGAGTTCGAGAGATGCTCAAGCCGAAAAATTGAAGCCGAAAGCGCGCCGTCTGTTGGCGAAACAGTATCAGGACTCGGCCCAGTTTGAGGAAGCTGCAAAGCTTTACAAGCAGGCTGCGCAGGAAAATCCTAATGATCCACTTTCCGCGAACTTGGTCTTCAATGCGGCTGTTCTTTATGAAGCTTTGGGTAAATCGGATGAAGCTATCCGTGCTTACTCCGAATTTACAAAAATGAACAAAAAGCACGCGGATAATATTGAAGCCGTTTACAGCATGGCGCAGATCCACCGTAAAGCGGGCCAAAACGGAGCGGCGATCGCTCGTTACACCGAATACGTTGAAAACGGCGGTCGCGACCAGGAAAAAGTGGTTGAAAGCGCTTACTGGGTCAGCGAACTTTATGGGCGTCAAAGGGCCACGTCTAAATCCAACGAATGGAAACAAAAAACTTTGGCGATCCAAAGACGTTTTGCCCCTAATAAAAAAGGTGTCGGTGCCTCTTATGCCGCTAAAATTAAATTAGATGAGGCGCGAGATACATTTAAGGAAATGCGTGCCATCAACTTCCCGGCGGATCCTAATAAACAAAAGGCCGCAGCAGACAAAAAAGTTTCTTTGCTGACGAAACTGACGGGTGAGTTGGCGGAAGTTATTAAGTACGACAGTGCCGAAGAAATCGTAAGCTCTCTGAGTATTCTCGGTGAAGCCAACCAGAATATGGCTCACGCTATCTTGAATGCGCCACTTCCTCCGGGATTGAATGCGGAAGAAACGAAGCAGTACAAAGCGGGAGTAGAGAAGTTCGCTGAGCCGTTCAATACGAAAGCGAAAGAAAGCTTCAAGCTCGCAGTCGAGCGTGGTTGGGAACTTGAAGTTTATAATGACGGTTTCAAAACAGCTTACGAGTACATGAACAAATTGGATCCAAAAACGTATTACAACGGCGGCGAGATCGGTTCTGATATCCGCTTGGTGAATTGGATAGGTCAATAATGAAAAAGATCAGTTTGCTTATCACTCTCTTGGCATTGTCAGCGTGTTCTTCGTCTTCAGTGAAAGAAACGAAAACCGAAGGCCGCGAGAACACGGTGACGGAAGCTCCTGTGGCTGTGAAAGAAGAGCCGAAGGTCGCCGTAGCGGAAGAGCCTGTGCGTCCTGCCGTCGTGGCGACTCCGTCGCAATACTCTGCTTTAAATGAAGCGATTAAAGCGCAAAGCGATGAGCGTATTTATCAAGCGGCGACGCATATTCTGACTCAATCTCCGAATGACGCCAAAGCATTGAATGCTTTGGCGATGTATCACTATAAACGCGGGCGTTTTGATTTGTGCCGCTACTTCTTGGGTAAGGCGATTGCCTCCAATCCCAAAATGGCGGAACTGTACTCAAACCTTGGTATAGTTCAGCTTGCGCAAGGTGAGCGTCGTGAAGCGATTAAGTCTTTCCGTAAAGCATTGGACATCAACAGCGATGAAGCGGTGGCCGCCGCAAATCTTGGCGCGATTTACGTTCAGGAAAAAGACTACGGTAAAGCGCAGATCGTGCTCGAAACCGCTTACAAGCGCGGCGTTCGTGATGCGCGTGTTTTGAATAACTACGCTATTGCTCTGACGGCCAACCGTAAATACGAAAAAGCTCAAGATTTGTACGAAGCGGTCCTGAAAGACAACGCGAATAACAAAGAAGCTTTATTTAATTATGCTTCATTGTTAGTGGAAAATATGGGCAAGTACCAAGAAGGTCTCGAGGTCATTAACAGACTAAAGTTTGTAGGTGGGCCTGCAGATACTCGCAATAGAATTATTGCTTTGGAAAATAAGGCGAAAGCTGGTTTAAAATAGGATGAAGGGTCAGGTGGCGTCTATGTTGCGATTCGTAAAACACATTACAATTTTGTTGGCGATGATCTCTGCCTTCGAAGTGAGCTTTGCGCAATCGTCGACAACAACGACAACGACTCGTAAAGAGAGAAAAGCGACGTTGAGTTTCGAAGACGAATTAGTCGAAGGCTCCACGCAAAAGCCGGAGCTTTTCTATCTCTTTCAGAAGAAGAATTTCAATTATAAGAGATTGATTAAATTGAGAGAGAACTTTTTACCCGAGATGAGACGTACAGCAGAAGATATTCAGCGGGTTCGGGGTGGGAATTGAGAGCGCCTTTAATATTTAGAATTTTCAAAAACAATCAGCTCGTTGGTGTTAAACAGTTCGATCAAGATCAAATCGTGATCGGGCATAACGCCGAAGTGCATCTTGATTTAGACTCCGATCAGGTGTCGCCGATTCATTGTTTGATTGAATTACGCGATAACGGATATTACGTCTGCGACCTCGGTTCGTCGACGGGCACATTCAAGAATGGCCAAGCTGTTCTGGATGAAGCTGTCGCATCAGGTGACGAAATTGAAATCGGTCCGTTTAAAATTGCTTTCTTCGTCGGTGTGCCGAAGCCTAAAGTGGCGCCGGGCGCAACGGTGTCTACACAAGCTGTGATGCCTTCGATTCCTGAAGTGAAACCCGCTTCAGCGCCAATGCCTCCAGCGGCGGTGGTGAAAACGGAAGAAATCAAAGTGACACCAGTGATTCCGGTGGAACCACCTAAGGTGGAAGACAAACCTGTTATCACGACGGCACCGGTTCGTCCTGAAATTCGTAAAGACAAAGTTTCTTACAAGAAGGCGAAGAAAACGAAAACATTCGCGCCTCCAAGTGAGATTGCTGATTTAAAAACACATTTGAAGCCCGGTAAGGGAACAACCGTTGAAGTGATCGTTGCGTGGAAAGAACGCGTTTTGACGACGTATCACTTCAAAGGAAACAAAACGATTCGTGTGAATGCCGGTGGCGACAATCAAGTCGCTTTGCCTGACGGCCTTGTGCCACGCGGTTATCCTCTTATAGAGATGGCCGGTGGACTGAAAGTAAACACGACTTCGGAAATGAACGTGCAGTTGGTTTCTTCCGCAGGTACACAGCCTGTTGAAGATCTTGCACGTAACGGTAAAGCGACGCGCGGTGGACAAGGTCACTCGGTGCGTGTTGAACAAAATGAAATGCTCTGTGTGGATCTTCCGGGCGGTAACATTCATTTGTACATCCGCTTTGTGCCGCAGGCTCCGGTGGTTCCTATGCTTCCACCATTGATGTTATCAGGCTCAGAAATGACGGGCGTGGTGATGTCGATTGTGATGGTGGCTTTGTTGGCTCTTTATATTTCCGCGACCATTCCCAAAGATTGGCAGGAAAACAAACAAGAGGAAGTACAGCGTATCGCGCAGGTGGTATTTAATAATCCGCCTCCGAAACCGACGCCTTCACCAACGCCAACACCTCCGACGCCACCGCCGCCTCCTCCGGCAGTGCAGCCGACTCCGACACCAACGCCGCAAAAAGTGGTTGTTGCTGACGAAACGAAGGAAGCTCAAAAGAAGGGACCTGCTGCGCCGAAAGCGGCACGTAACCAAGTGGCAGCGCGTGCAAGTGAAGTGGCTCCGAAGCCGAACGCGAAAGACCGTACGAAAAAATTCACGTCCACTCGTCAAGGTGGCGCGATTAAAACAGGTCAAACTGCGGGAGCAAATGCGCAGAGCTCGAACAAAGATCTTTCTAAAGTGGGTCTTTTCAGCGCCTTCGGTGGCGGTGGAAGTCGCGCCAATATCGATAAAGCTTATTCCGGCGCGGGCGAAGTTCTGGGTATGGCCGACAAGGCGACGGGATCTTCCGGTTTTAACGAAGACCGTGCGGGTGAAGACTTGGGATCTAAATTCAAAGATGCGGGTGCCGGTGGTAAAGGTACGGCGACTCAAGGTATCGCAGGAATCGGAACTAAAGGTCGTGGGTCGGGACAAGCCGCTTATGGAGCCAGCGAAGGCTTTGGAAGCAAAACAACTGTCGCCATCGAAGGCGGCGGTATGGGTGAATCTTTCGACGGCACGATTGACAAAGAAGCCATTCGCCGCGTGATTCGCGCCAAGCTTCACGAAGTGAAGAGCTGCTATGAGCGTGTTTTGAACACGATGGAAAAAGGGCGCAAGCTCGAAGGTAAAGTTGTTTTAGGATGGGAAATCATTGAAAGAGGACAAGCGCGTAACGTGAAGGTGAAGAGTTCAACATTGGGTAATGCTCAAGTTGAAAACTGCATCAGAGATCGTTTGGCAAGTTGGACTTTCCCTGAGCCTCCACCAGGCCTTGTGGCCGAAGTACAGGCGTATCCCTTTTTGTTAAATCAAGCGAATTAGTTTTTAAACTCCGTGGATAACGGAGAAGAATTTTAAGGAGGAGTTCCCGTGAACCCAACAGTAGCAGCAGACAACATGAATTTCATCCAGCGTGCTTTCGCTGAAGGTGGTTTCGTCATGTACGTGATCGCGGTTATCGCTATCTTGGCGGTATTCGTGATCGTGGAACGCTTGATGAAGCTCAAAAATCTTTCTGTAGATAAGAAAGAATTCACAGATCAAATTTTCAGAATGGTTGTAGCCGGTGATTTGCGCCAGGCGATCAGCTATTGCGATGCTCGTCCAGCTCCGCTGACTAACACTGTGAAAGCAGGTCTTGTTCAAGCAATGAACAAACGCCCTGACGAAGAAGTGCAAGTAGCGATGGATGCGGCGGTTATGAGAGAAATGCCAAAAGTAGAAGGTTGGGTTTCTTTCTTGGCGGTATTCGGTAACGTGGCCGTACTTGCGGGTCTTCTTGGAACGATCATTGGTATGATCGGTTCATTCCGTGCGGTAGCGGCAGCCGATCCTGCAACAAAGGCTCTTGAGCTTTCCAAAGGTATCTCGCACGCCTTGAACTGTACGGCGTTCGGTCTTTTGGTGGCGATTATTTCTATCGTTGCTTACGGTTTGTTCCAGCATCGCATTCAAAAAACTGAGAATGAAGTTGTTGAGACAAGCATGAGTCTCTTGAATCTTGTAGTTGCAAATAGAGAAAAGATTAAAGATTAGTAGTAGAGGTTTTCTATGGCTCACATAGATAGTGGCGAATCCAGCGGTAGAAAAAGGAATATCGAGTTAAATCTCGTTCCCTTTATTGACTTGATGAGCGTTCTTATCACGTTCTTGCTGATCACGGCCGTTTGGACCCAAGTGTCTATGATTCAGATTGGGAGTTCCCTCTATGGGAAAAAATCGGACACGCAACCAACGCCGACTCCTCCTCCGAATGCGGATGTGGTGCTCAAAGTTGACGTGAAAGAGATTGGTTATGTTTTAACTGTTGGGAAACAAGTCATCAGTCTTCCCATGGTGAACGAACAATTTGACGAAGCGGGCCTTGTGGCGCAATTGCAACGTGTAAAACAACTGTATCCTGAAAAAGTGGATGCAGTTGTGAGCGTGGCGGATGCAATTCCTTATGAACAGCTTATCAAAGCTATGGACAACTGCTTAAGCGCTGGCTTTTCAGCGATTTCAGTGGCGACAGGAGGGCCTAACTAATGGCCATCTTCAGACCGGGCGAAAGACATCGCTATCATAATATTTTGAGCAAGCGTAAAGGAAAACGTGATGTGACCGCACTGCTGTCTTTGACGGCGATGGTGGATATGTTCACGGTTCTTGTGATCTTTCTTTTGCAAAACTACAATGCAACAGGCGAAATTCTTTATATTCCTAAAGAAGTGGTTCTGCCGAAAGCGACTTCGGTGCGTGAGTTGAAACCAGCGCACGTTGTGACGATTTCAAGCAAAGAAATTCTTCTCGATAAAGACGCTGTCGCAACGTTTGAAGAAGTGAAAGCTTCAGAAGACTGGGCGATCCAAAATTTGAAAGACAAATTGCAGGAAGCTTTGGCGAAGTCAAAAGCCGAACAGGAAAGCAAACTACAGAATAAAATTCGTGACGTCGTTGAGAGCACGCGCGGCGAAGCTGAAGAAGACCCGAATGCTTGGAGCAAGGTCACTATTCAAGCCGATAAAGGCGTGGACTTTTTAACCGTCAAAAAAGTTTTGTACACAGTAACGGAAGCTGGGGCGGGCGAAATTAATTTCGCGGTGACTAAACTGCCTCAAGAATCGACTTCCAATTAATTTTCCTTTATGATGCGCAGGACATGAATCGAAATGGACTGCGCGTTTCGCAGATAAACTATGGCCAAATTTAAGAACCTCATCTTTGCGTCCCTCTTGGTGATTTTGTTTGTTGAGGTTCTCATTGTGTTTCCTTCTCGTCTTGAGCACGAGGATGACAAACAAGTGCAGGCTCGCGTTGATGCCGAACGCAAAAAACAAAAAGACAAAGAAGAACGCATCAAACGCGGCGAGAAAGTGGAAGAGGAAGAGCCCTCCAGCCTTGCTGAGCAAAAGATGCAAGGCGTCCACCTTGTTGAAAGTCAGCAAGGCAATCGTGATTGGGAGTTGTTCGCGGTTTCTGCCGAAGGAAGTCAAGGTGCGGGAACTTGGGAACTCAAAAATGTTAAAGTTCTTTTTTATAATAATGAAAAAGTGGAATTCACGGTTACCGGCGACAAAGGCACGATTGATTCCAAATCCAAAGATTTGAGTGTTATTGGAAACGTGCTTACACGTTCCGAGAATGGCTATTCATTTAAAACGCCGTCTATTTTTTATTCTTCCAAAACCCGTCAGATTGAAAGTCCCGAACAAGTCTTAATGCAGGGGCCTAAGGACTCTTCGGGGCAGGGCCTTTTTCTTAAAGGCAATCGCATGAGGGTTTTGGTGGATCAGTCGAAAATGCTGATTCAGCAAAAGGTGAGTGCACAAAAGCCGCTTGAAGATGGCAAGAAGCTGACAGTCGCCGCCGATGGGGCGGAGTTTAGCGGCAAACACAACGAAGCGAAATTTCTCGGCGCCGTTCGCATGGAATATGACAATATGAAGCTCGAAGGTCCCGAAGCCTCGTTCCTCTACAAAGCGGGCGCGAATGTTTTGAGTTCGGTCGCGGTGAAGGGTGGGGTGCGAGTGAGTGACGTGGACAAGTTTGCAACTTCGGAAAGTGTCAACCTAGACCTTTTAGCAAACAAATATACGTTCAAAGGTCGTCCTAAAGTGATTCAGAATAATGACGAACTCTCTGGTGAGGAAATCATCTTTCTCGACGGCGGAAAAAAGGTTAAGGTAGAAAGAGTACGTGCGAAAGTGGAGAAAAAAGAATAATGAGCATGCTCACCATCAAAGACATTTCTAAATCTTTCAAAAAACGCAAAGTCGTTGATGGCGCTACTTTTTCCGTAGAATCAGGTCAGGTTGTCGGTTTATTAGGTCCGAACGGGGCTGGTAAGACCACTTCGTTTTATATGGTTGTGGGCTTGGTTCAATCAGACAGCGGCGTGATTAAAATTGATGATACGGATATCTCCAAAGAGCCAATGTACCGCAGAGCTCGTGTGGGTTTAAGTTATCTGGCGCAAGAACCCAGCATTTTTCGTAAGCTCACGGTGGCGGAAAATATCACCGTGGCCTTAGAGGCGCACGGCTATTCCGGTGCCCAGCGTGCAGAGAAATTAGAACAATTGATTGCTGACTTCCACGTCGACCATATCCGCGACAGTTACGGTTACGCTTTGTCAGGCGGTGAGCGTCGTCGTGTGGAGATTGCACGCGCCTTAGCCGGGGAACCGAAGTTTTTGCTTCTCGACGAACCATTTGCAGGGATCGACCCGATTGCGGTCGCTGACATTCAGAATATCATCCGCGATCTTAAGGCCAAAGGTATAGGAGTTCTTATCACGGATCATAACGTGCGTGAGACTTTAGGTATTTGCGACTATGCTTATATATTGAAGGATGGGAAGATTCAGGTTAGCGGAAGTTCTAATGAAATCGCGAATTCTGAACTCGCTCGTAAGTTCTATCTTGGTGAAAATTTTAGATTGTAGTCTTAAAGGCCTGAGGGCCGGGAAAGGGAACATTTAATGGCTCTTCGACAGACGATGAACCTGAGCCAGTCTCTGGTGATCACTCCGCAGCTGCAACAAGCAATCAAGCTTTTGCAGATGTCTCGCATGGAGTTGGAATCGGCTGTTCGCTCGGAGCTGGAAGAAAACCCGATTCTTGAGGAAGCGGAAACGCTGAAAGAAGAAGATCTACAACGCACTAAAGAAGCCGCAAGTGAAGTCGATCACGCGGAAGCTCCTGATCACAACGTTCAAGACCCGCAAAAACAAGATGAGTTTGAGTGGGAATCCTATATCGAAGCCAACCAAAAACCTCCTCAATCAGGAATGGCGGGCTCTGAAGAGATCATGAACTATGAGAATGTCATTACGGCATCTCAAACTTTGCATGATCACCTTTATTGGCAAGTAAAAATGAACGGCTTTTCTGAAGAAGAAGAAAGAGCCGCAGACGCTTTGATCGGCGCCATCGATGATGACGGTTATATCAAAGTTCCTCTCGAGCAAATTGCCGAAGAAGAAAAAGTCGATCTCGGTCTTTTGGAAGACACTTTGACCTTGATTCACGAGTTTGACCCGCCAGGCGTGGGTGCGCGTGACTTGAAAGAATGTCTTTTGATTCAAGCAAAACATCTGGAAGAAGACACTCATGATCTTGTGAATTTGATTAAAAATCATTTGAAGGATCTTGAGAAAAAGAATTACGAAGCTATTGCCAAAGCTTTGGGTCGCGATGTGGAAGACGTCGTGGAGATGTGCAAAATCATCTATGCGATGGATCCGAAACCAGGTCGTGCGTTTGTCAGCAATGACACTCACTACGTGACGCCCGATGTTTACGTTTACAAAGTCGGCGATGATTACGTCGTTTCATTGAATGAAGATGGTTTACCTCGTCTTAAGATTTCCAACTTCTATAAGAATATGTTGAAGGGCGGAAAATCCACTGGCGATAAAACTCAAGACTATATCCAGGAAAAACTGCGTTCGGCGGTGTGGTTGATTAAATCCATCCACCAAAGACAGCGTACGATCTACAAAGTGACTGAGTCGATCGTGAAACACCAGCGCGATTTCTTCGAAAAAGGTTCTGAGTATCTAAAACCGATGGTCCTGCGCGATATCGCAAACGACATCGGTATGCACGAATCGACTGTCAGCCGTGTGACGACAGCGAAATACGTGCACACTCCGCAAGGTATTTACGAACTCAAATACTTCTTTAACTCAGGGATCAGTTCTTCTGACGGGGACTCGTTGGCGAGTGAATCCGTGAAGATCAAAATCAAAGACCTTGTGGCGAAAGAAGATCCTAAGAATCCACTTTCCGATCAGAAGATTGTGGATTTGCTCAAGGTTGAGGGGATTCAGATTGCTCGTCGTACTGTGGCTAAGTATCGCGACATGTTGAAGATTCTTCCCTCTTCTCAGCGGAAGAAGTACTTCTAATTGCCTTAGGTCACCCAAGCAAACTCGTTCGCGGTTTTTCTAGGAAATAGAGTTTTTTTGTTCAGAGGAGAATCTTTGGATTTTGATGTTGGATTGTTATTTGGGTCTTTTTTAGAGACCCAATTTCTTTTTGATGGCTTCTAGGTCTTTGTTTTGTTTTTCTAACTGTTCTTTGAGTTGGCGGTTTTCTTCTTTGAGGGATGCGATTTCTCTGTCGTGGGAGTTGAGTCTTTCGTCAATCGACTTCATTTGAGCTTCGCTTTGTTTGCATAAGCCATGGAGTTCTTTGACGGCGTTGACTGTGGCCCAGTGGATAGGGTCGACGTTCAATTCTAGGTAGCCGTCTTTTCTAACTTTGACGGCGTCAGGAATTACTTTTTGCACTTCTTGGGCGATGAAACCTGTCATGTTGTGATCGGACGGTAAGCCTAAAGCATTTCCTTTTTTATAGTTATAGCGAACGGTGTGCAGCTGCAGAATTTCGTTCAATCCATATTCGTAATCGCCGTGAATATCCTTCAGTCGAATATCTGAAGCATTTGTCCATGCCGTTCCCGTACTCAAGCCCGCGTTGCCGATAACGTGCAAGTTGTAAGAAGGCGTTCCCGTGCCGATACCGACATTTCCGTTTCTATCAATTATCATTCTAGTGCTAGAGCCAGAAACCGCCGCATCTGTGGCTCCCGCGACCGAAGAAGTCACGAAATACAAACTTCCTGTTGAAGGAGTAAAACCCATGCCGCCAGCATATGCAGAGCCACCGCCGTATCCGCCGTACCTCTGAGTGCCGTTGTGGTAAGAGTTGAAATAATAAACCAAATCTCCTCCGGTATGGAAGATGTGGCCTTTATTAATCTCAAGAGGTTGTCGAGGGGTGTCCGTACCAATCCCGATATATCCATTCGCAGCCACGCGCATTTTTTCATTATTGCCAATCCAAAGACCGATTTGATTGTTCGCCATCAAATTCAGACCGCCGGTATCAGTTCCGGAAACAACAGTTGTGCGCGGTTTAAGTGCACCGGTGGCTGTGTAACCGGCACCTTGATGTGACATGTAACCATATCTTGTGCCCGTCGTTGCTGTTCCAAGTAAGAAAATAGCTCTTGAGTTTGGATCGCCATCATCGGCATTTATGAGATAACTACCAACATCTCCGTCGGCGGCACCTGAGACATGGAGATTTGTTAAAGGAGAGGTCGTGCCGATACCGATGCGCGAAGTGCTTGTCATAGTAAGAGGCACGGCATAAGAACCGTTGCCTTTGTTAAGAAAAAATTGCGCAAAGCCCGGAGTGTTGCCGGTGCTCCAATCACTTTCCGCATTGATTGATAAATACCCGGCCGTTGCATAGTCTGTCGATGTCGTTCCGTAGTAGCCGCTTCCGCCGAAGGTCGCCAGAGCATCGTTATCAAGAACAGGTGCATAAGAACCGACGGTGGCGCCACGACTTTTCAAAGACCAGTGTCCTGCGGATTGATTCGCATTTTCGAAACGAGTCGCATAGATGGAACTGCTGGCCCAATTTGTTCCAGCGACGTGCAGTCGGGCATCGGGAAGCGCGGTACCCACACCCATATATCCGTCGGCCGTGATCGTCATTCTCGTTTGCCGAGCCGTCGATCCCAGGGGCGTTGTTCCGAAATCAATCGCGGTTCCGTTCGCAGTCGCCGTAAAGTTTTCGGCGGCAAGAATTTGAATCGCGCCGGAATTCGTCGAGTAATTAGTGGCATCGTAAGCGCCAGCGCCATAAAGGCCCATCAATCTGTCGCCAGTTTGCACGGCCGTGCGTGCTGCATTTGTGCCGCGCGCTTTTGCAAAAGCGATGGTGGCGCCGCCATTATCATCAGAACTTTTTTGAATCGCGATTCCGCCATTGGCATTGCCCACCACATTCAATGGCGCCAGCGGCGTTTTTGTACCGATACCCACTTGACCGTTAGATTCGATGATCAAGTCAGGAATTTGATTCGAGTTATGTGCAAAGAAAGCAATCGGGCGAGGGGAGACACCCGCTGTGCGCGAGTACATCCAGCTCCAACCATTCGTGGTGTCGACACCAAAACTCATCCCGTTGTTAGAAGAATCTTGAAACGTCGCAATTGCAAAATCGGTTTGCACGCTGGCAGGGCCATGTACTTGAAATTGAGAAGAGGGACTTGTTGCGTTCACGCCGACTTTACCGGCGTTTGAAATAGAAACCCGCGGGGTTCCCGCAGTCTCAAGATCCAATCCGTAAGAATCATTCAGGCCAATACTGGCATTCGCACCGAAAGAGTTGCCACCATTGATGTAAGCGCCGTCTGCTCCTGTTGTCGGAAGGTCTGAAGAGGCAATTGTTCTAAATGTGGGAACGCCTCCCGCTGTGGGGGCCGCCAAAAATGTTTTCGCCGCTTTCGCCGCATAAGTGATTTGTGAATCACCAATCGCGATATTCGTGCAAATATATTTATCCGTCGCCGATTCCCAATTCAGGGTTTGCGCCGCCGTACACGTTGTCGGGAAAAACTGCGCATTGCCTGCTGCCGTCGAACGAATATCCGCAACACCAATGAATCCAGGCGCCCAATTTGTCCCATTGTATTTAAAAAGATTATTTGTTGCCGTCGGAGTCGTGCTGACAACGCCGGTACCTTGAATTTTTCCAACAAGTGTCGCGCCTGTGTTTGAAACCGTCACGTCACCCGCCGGAACAACTGCCGTTGCGACATTCGAGCCGTTACCGATCCAGATATTTCCCGAGTTCAAACTCGTGCCCAGTTTATTGTTGAAAGAGGTCCAATCCGCACTGGATAGATAACCTGCCTGTGAACCGTTGGCTTGTTGAATTCCGATATTAGGTGCAGACGCTGTTCCCGAATTCGTAATCGGAGATGTCACGGCCACACTGGTCACGCCCACGGAAGACAAGCTTGTCCAAGAAAGATTTCCTGCGCCGTCGTTCAGAAGCATTTGATTCGCGCCGCCTTGAGCCGCCGGAAATTTCAAAACGTAATTTGTTGTGACGGTACTAGGAGCTTGCAAAGTGACCGTATTCGAACCGGAGTCTTTCAAAATAACTTTGCTTAACGTCGCAGTGCCTGCGGCGAAGTTTCCGGAAGCATCTCTTTTAACAATTGTCGAAACTGTATTCGCATCGGTTGCGGCATTCGCGGCAAGCTCGGCATTATGAATATTTGCTGCCGAAGATCCGCCGACAGAATTCACTGTCGCCGCCACAGAACCTGATCCGCTTGCGGAAACGTCTCCCGTCAAAGCGGTGATGGTTCCGCCCGCATTGTTGTCGTTCGCGGGGGCCCAACTCGTGCCGTTAAATTTCAATGTCTGCCCACTTGTCGGAGCCGTTGAAAAATCAAGAGCCACGCCTTTGATTTTATCGACACTCACGGCACCAATCGTCCCGCTAACGTCTCCAGCGACACTGACATTAATGGCCATACACTTAAAGCTATTCGTCGCTGCTTCCCAATACATCGTTTGATGTTGGGCACAGTTCGCACTTGCAACGGCATTACTGAAATAAGACTGCGTAACATAACCGCTTAAAGCCGCCGCTAGTCCCGAAACGTCAGACGTCGTGATAACCGTGGGAATCCATTGCGAACCGTTGTATTTAAAATACTCGCCACTATTCGGAGCCGTTGTCGAAACGGTGACACCTTGAATTTTCGCGACCTTCGGATTTGGGTACGTGTTGCTAAGATCACCACCCGCAGTTCCCGTTGGAGTTCTCGCATCTGAAAGACGGGGATCATCACCCGCAGCAACAGTGTTCGCGGTTGAACCGACATTCAAAGTCAGTTGCGGAGTTGACGTGCCATTAATAATCGTCAGGTAAGAATTTGCAGAGGTCACATCCGTAACTGTACCGCCACTGGCTCCCGCTACGGCAGCACAGCTTAACGCCGAGCCATTCCAGGAAAGAAATGTCCCGGCGCCACAAGTGGGAATTCCCGCTTTCAGCAAAAAGTCCGAAGCGCTGTTCGTTCCCAGTTTTGTTGCCGAGTAAGAATAACCAGCGTAAGGCACTGAACGAATTTCTGAATCGGGAGAAATCACTTTCCAGCCGGAACCATCATGAAACTGCACGCGCAGCTTGCGAATATCATCAAAGCCGGGAGTAAAAGTCGAACCGCCATCACAGTTGAGCGTTCCTGCATTCACAAACGAATCGAGCAGTTTGAATCCCGCGGCGGCAGGATAACTCTTAGAGCCGCTGCCGATAGCGACATCGAAAACGCCTCCGGAGTTGGTCATGTTAATGCCATTCACTTGTTCGCGATAGAGAACGCAAAGACCATCGGGACTTGTGACTTCAAAACTGAAACTGACGTTATTGTACTCGAGGGGAGTTCCATCGACTTTTAAAATACGTCCCTGATAGGTCAAAGAATTCGGGCCGGCGAAAGACAGCAGAGGAAGTATTAAAATGAGAAGCAACGTTCCGGTAAGTTTCATAAGTAACTTATCGGCGTGATTTTCATCAGGTTTTAACAATAATTAGTAATTTTCTCTCATATATAATGTGTCGTTTAGAGATCCGAAAATTCTACCCAGGCTTGATTGGTAATTGCCCTGACGCCCCAGTAATGTTGCCAGTGAAAAGTCCAGTTCTGGGATAAACGTCCTGAGTAAGACTTCGCCTATTCATCGCGGGGCCGGAGTTGCTTTACTGACTCTGGATTTTCCCAATAAGATGGGGGAGCGAGGAGTTTTGCATGAATTTGAAAAGTTTGATTCGCGACGTTCCTAATTTTCCTAAAGAAGGTATTTTGTTTCGTGATATGTCTCCGCTTCTGCAGAATCCCGAAGCGATGAATTTCGTATCTCAGAACCTTGTGAAAAAAGTGAACTTGAATCAAATCGATTATTTTGCGGGCATTGAATCCCGCGGATTCATTCTTGCTTCGCACATGGCTGCCACTCATAAAAAAGGTTTTCTTCCGATTCGCAAGGCAGGGAAGCTGCCGCCTCCGACGAAAAAAATTTCTTATGCGCTCGAGTACGGCACGGCGGAAATCGAACTGCCGTTGGGAAAAGGCAACATTATGATCGTCGATGACGTTTTGGCGACGGGCGGTACATTGCAGGCCGCTATTGATTTGAGCCAATCCGCAGGTTACAACGTCGCTTCGGTGGCGGTTCTTGTGAATCTCACTTTTTTAAATCAGATGAAATTTAATAACGAAGAGGTATTTTCCCTTGTTCAATATTAATGATGTCGCGCTGATGATGGCTCTTCCAGGAGAGTCGCAAGGCCTTTTTGAAAAAGAAAATATTCCCGTCGTTTATTCCGGAATCGGAAAAGTGAATGCCGCGCTTTCGGCGATGGACACAATTCACAGAACGAAATGCAAAGTGCTTATTAATCTGGGCACTGCGGGAAGTTCGAAATTCCAAACTCATGATCTTGTTGAGGTCGCAAGCTTCGTGCAAAGAGACATGGATATTTCTCCTCTGGGGTTTAAGATCGGCGAGACTCCCTATGATCCTCTTCCGGGAGCAATTGAACTGATTCCCTATTTCCCTGAACTTTCAAAAGGAATTTGCGGAACGGGCGATAGTTTCGAAACGGGTAAAACAAAAATTCCCTGCGACCTTGTCGATATGGAAGGTTATGCTCTTGCGAAAGTGTGTCGTAAAATGGGTGTGCAGTTGATTTCACTAAAGTACATCACGGACGGCGCGGATCACAACGCGCATAACGATTGGGAAGCCAATCTTCTTAAAGGCGCGCATCGACTTCTTGAATATTATAAGAAGATGGTGACTACTTAACCCACAATTCCACTTTGGGAACGCCCACGTTGGCGCCAGCCATGTCTTCACACGCAGGCAATCCTGCTGGCGTTCCCCATGCAACGTAGGACCCGATAGCAAAGAACCAATTCGAGTGATTCACGGAACCGTCAGATAGAACGGACGTAGTGTCACTATTAAATTCGAGTCCACCCCAATAGTTCGAAGAACAACCGATAGAAACGGCCGTGTACCCTGCAACAGCTTGTGAAGTGAAGTTGCTTGTTTGAGTCCAGATGTTTTTCGGCGTGTAGCCCGGCCAGTTGATACGCAATTCAAATTTTCCAGAGCGACGGAAGCTTTCAAGCTTATTTAAAATCGAATACTTCGATGCTGTCGGATAGTACGGATTCACCGAACGAGCCTCGGTGCCATTTGCAAAGTATCCTCCTGCAATATCGTGAGCGAAGATTCGCGTCCAGCCTCCGCCATCAGAACTCATGTCACAGTAGACGGGAAAAGGAGGATTGTTATTTCCAGAGCCATCCGTATCGATATAGTAAATGCCATCTCCATAAGCGTAACCTGCATCCAAAATCGCCTTACATGAAGCATACACTTGCGGAGGATCAATTTCTTTTACCCAAAGATTCACCTCGGAAACGCCCCCAGAAGAGAGTGTTCCTGATGAAGGAATTCCCGCCGGAGTGCCGTAGGCAACCAAAGATCCCACGGCAAACCACCAGTTGCCTGATTCAACGGAACCGTCCAGCAGGGAGTTGTTATTATTAACCGGACCATGCGTGCCGTTACCGTATTCAAGTCCACCCCAAAAGTTCGTGTTCAGATCAATCGTGTGCGGATAATAACCGCCGACATCCACGTCCGTCGTTGGGTTCGTCGCTTGATACCAGATATTTCTTTGTGTGTATCCCGGCCACGTCAGACGGAAAAAGAATTTTCCATGCGTGCGGAAATTTTCTAACTTATTCAGAATCGAATACTTGGCATTCGTTGGATCGGCGAGATTCGAGGACAGAGCCGCTGCAAAGTCGGCAAAATATCCTCCCGAAATATTGTGTCTGAAGACCCGAGTCCAACCGCCACCATCGGTCGTCATGTCGCAGTAAGCTTGAAAAGGGGCATTGCCGCCGGGTCCGTCGGGATCAATCGTATAGAGTCCATCCGTTGTCGCACCCGCAAGTTTTTTATGTTCGTAACAATTCGCATACGTGTCGTACTCACGCACGAAGTACCAACCATTACCTCCGGCCGCTCCCGCAGAGGCATCCGCATCTGTTGCAAACGCTTTCGTCGTGCCCGTCCAGTAAGCACCGTTAACGTAACCGCCTGCAGAGGTTTCTCCGCCACCAAAGAAAGAGCCTGTCCAACAAGAAAGATACCAGAAAGGGCTATTGCTATAGCTCGTTCCGCAAATCGTGCCGGCGATAGTGACATTTGTATCAACGGAGGTCATAGCTCTGTTGTTATGATAAGCATAAACTCCCGGCGCCACCGTGCCCGTAATATGGGAGAGATTCGAAAGATTGATCGTGTACTGCCGGAACGGATCGAACTTTTCCAACGCGAGCTTCGCGGCTTGCGCTACGGCTTTCCCATAATCCGTTCGCCACTCATACAGGAAGTCCATATACTTGCGTTGATTGGCGATGTTATTCCATTGGTTCAAACTAACGAAATAGTTGAACTGCTCTTTATTACTAGTGACTGATGTGCAGTTCGCGCCACTGGCCGAAGTGCTTCCGTTTGCGACGGAACAACGAGGCAGAGACGCCGTCGTCACATCGTAAAAACTCATATTAGTGAAAGGCTTATTTGTACCGCCGCGAGTATTACTCCACACCAGCGTCCACCCACCACCGTCCGTCGTCATGTCACAGTAAGTGACGTAGGGAACGTTGGCACCGGCGCCATCGGGATCTATATAGTACATGCCGCTGCCGGTCCAAGCTCCGCCATTGTCTTTGATCTCTTTGCACGAGCGGCAATCTTTTGTTTGCACGGCAGCCGGTTTATTAGAAAGAAATGTCGTCCATCCCGTTAAATTCAGAGTCGGAACAAAGTAGTCTTTCGTTGCATGAGTGTTGGTAAGAAGCTTACAGCTGCTATGGACGGGAATACTCATCGAGGTGCCGTGCAGAAGTTTGAACCCTTCGGAAGCCGTATTAATAGCTTCCGCCGATACTGCCAGCAATAAAAAGAAGACCGTAAGCATGAGACGTTCCGTTGTGTTTCTTTTCACAGAATCTTTATCGGAATTTATCGCAGAAAAATGAGCTTATTGTTCTGTAATGGCACAGAGGCCGCCTCATCTTTCGTCGGGAAATTTCCGATAAGAAATTTATGAAAAAGGCATATCATTTTGCGACAGTTTTCACAGCAGGCGTGGGTTTGGCTTTAGGTTTTTGGGCGCATCCATTTGGTTCCGGAAAGAAAGTGGACACCCAAGAGCTTGAAAGAATATATCAAAAGACAAAACTTTATTTTCATGCGGGAAACTTTGAGGGTGCTGCGGATCTTGCAAGAAAAGCACCCAAGAATTTGCCGCCTCATTATGCCGATCTTCGTGAATTACAAAAGCAGGCGGAAGCCGAGATTAAAAAGTACAAAAAGCAAATTCAAGAAGGTTCATTAACACCGACCCCGGTCGACCGTTTGCCCGCGGCCCTTCGCGATTCTTATTTCGACGCAACTATTGAAGCGGAAAAAGGGGATTGTCGCCGGGCGTACGAATCCATGGCGCCCGTCAGCAAGTACCTTAAAAATCGAGAAGACCTCGAAATATTTAAGGCCTGCCAATTAACCAAAAATAAATCCAAATGAGTCTCAAAATAGAGCTCATCTTTGGTCGAGCTCCACCGATAAGGAATTAAGGGCTGAATCAGCAGCCAAAGGAGAAAAAATGAAACTCAACTATACCTTTAAGCACCTCGATCACTCCGATTCACTTGTTACTTATACGGAAGAAAAGATCTCGGAGATTTCGAAGTTCCTGCTTAGAGATGGGTACGGCAGCGTCTATTTCAGCAAACAGAAAAATGAGTTCTGTGTTGAGGTCTCCGTGAATACTCGAGAGAAATATTTTAAAGCGACCGCTTTTTCGCCGGATGTTTACGGCGCGGTGGATGCCGTTGCTGAAAAATTGGAAAAACAATTTCTCAAGATCAGCAAGCAGTACAAGAACCATAAAAGACCTGAACTCACAAAAGAAGGAAAATTGGATCAAGCAATGCGCTGGCGAAAAGCTGCTTGATCTCTGGATAGGAATAGTCGATATATAAGATACACAGAAGGTGGTTTGTTTAGGCAAACCGCCTTTTTTATTGTGCTTAATTTTGGAACGTATGCGGAACCACGAAGAACATCTCCATTGGGCAAGTTTTCTTTTTTCATCTTCTATTAAAGAGGACGATCTCACTCGTCTTTACAAATACCGGCTGCTCATTCTCATTACAGTCATTACGGGACTGCTGATGTGGACGTACAGTTTTGTTTCGCTGTTTTTTGTGACCGGCGGAACGTTGGCGACGATTGGTTTTACATGTTCGATCGTTCATGCGCTTTCGCCCGTGGTTTACAAACTCACGCGTTCCATGAAAGCGGCCGCATACAATATGGTTGTTGCGGGAATGATCTTTCAGTTCTCTTTTGCATTTTATACGGGCGGCTTTTACTCGCCGACACTCATTTGGTTTGCGGTTCTTCCGATGATCGTGGGGCTGTTGACGAATAGAACGCATGCCATTGCTTGGACTTTCATTTCCGTTTCCGGCTATGTGCTCATGTTTTTCCTTCAGAATGCAGGCGTAATTCCCGAGTCCACGCTCTCGGATTTGGGCAGAAATCTGACTCAATTTATGATTGGCCTGGGACTGATCAGCCTCATAGGAGGTTTTACAGTCTTTTTCCTTGAGCTGGCTTATTTTTACCACCACAAACCCAAGGATTCTTGACCCTCTATTGCTCATTTGATAGGTTGGCCGCTCGCTAAATGCGAAGGGCATTTAGGATGGCTTAAGGTATAATCGAAGACCTTGGGCCGAGCTCATTAACACCTTTCCTAATGAGGAACGAAAGCAGTGAAAAACTACCTTTTTACGAGCGAATCTGTATCTGAAGGTCATCCCGACAAAATGGCGGACCAAATCTCTGATGGCATTTTGGATGCTATCTTGGCGCAAGATCCAAAGGGTCGCGTTGCCTGTGAGACGATGCTGACGACAGGTCTTGTTGTTGTTGCTGGTGAGATCACAACTTCTGCAAAAGTAAACTTCTCTGAAGTCGCTCGTGATGTTGTAAAGCGTATTGGTTATGACCACTCTGACAAAGGTTTCGACTACAAAACTTGCGGCGTTATGATCGCAGTCGGTCAGCAATCACCTGATATCGCGGTGGGCGTGAAAGAAACTCTTTCTGATGACCAGGGCGCCGGCGACCAAGGTTTGATGTTCGGTTACGCGGTCAATGAAACCCCAGAGTTGATGCCTTTAAGTATCGCGATGTCGCACAAGCTTGTGAAAGATCTTGCGACTCTTCGTAAAGCCAACAAAGTAGACTGGCTCCGTCCCGATGCAAAATCACAAGTGACTGTGCAATACGAAAACGGCATTGCAAAACGTATTGATGCGGTTGTTATTTCCACTCAGCACTCTGACAGCGTATCGAATGCGACGATTAAAGAATTCATTACGGAAGAGCTGATCAAAAAATCCATCCCAGGAAACTGGATTGATGCGAAAACAAAGTTCTTCATCAACCCAACAGGTCGCTTCGTCACGGGCGGCCCTATGGGCGACGCCGGTTTGACGGGTCGTAAGATCATCGTTGATACTTACGGCGGTCACGGAGCTCACGGTGGTGGCGCTTTCTCTGGTAAAGATCCTTCGAAAGTGGATCGCTCTGCGGCTTACGCATCCCGTCATATTGCTAAGAACATCGTGGGAGCCGGCTTGGCTGAAAGATGTTTGGTGCAAGTGGCTTATGCGATTGGCGTGGCAGAACCTGTGAGCATCACGGTGAATGACTACGGCACAAGCAAAGTAGGTCCTGAAGTTCTTGAAAAAGCAGTTCGTCAGGTCTTCGACTTGCGTCCGGCGCGTATTACGAAAGACCTCGATCTTTTGCGCCCGATTTACAGCCCGACGGCTGCTTACGGTCACTTTGGCCGTAACGAAGAGTCTTTCTCTTGGGAAAAACTCAACAAAGTCGACCAGCTTAAAGACGCTGTTAAGACTTTGGCATAAATTTAGGCAAAACCTTAAGCATTGCGCCGAGTTGTCTCTAGCAACTCGGCGCTTCTTTTATATAATGGGCGGCACGGAAAAAGAGGCCTATGGATCCAAAGTTTATTAGAAACTTCTCAATTATTGCTCATATCGACCACGGTAAATCGACTTTGGCGGACGGACTGCTTTCCGCAACCGGGGCTCTTTCAGATCGTGAAAAGAAAGATCAGTTCCTTGATAACATGGAGCTGGAGCGTGAACGTGGAATCACGATCAAGGCGCAGACGGTGTGCTTGGATTTTAAATCCAAAGACGGCAACATGTACCAAATCAACTTGATCGATACCCCGGGGCACGTGGATTTTTCTTACGAAGTTTCTCGTTCTTTGGCGGCGTGTGAAGGCGCGATTCTTGTTGTCGATGCGGCTCAAGGGGTTGAGGCGCAAACTTTGGCCAACGTCTATCTTGCGATTGAAAACAATCTTGAGATCATTCCTGTTTTGAACAAAATCGATCTTCCTTCTGCAGATCCAGAAGGTGTCGCGAAACAAATCGAAGACACAGTGGGTTTGGACTGCACAGGTATCATTCACGCGTCGGCAAAAGAAAAAATCGGCATCACGGATATTCTTGAGGCCATTGTTGAAAAAGTTCCGCCGCCAAAGGCAGACCGCAGTCTGACTCCGCGTGCGCTTATTTTTGACTCTTGGTTTGACGCTTATCAAGGCGTTGTGGTTCTTGTGCGCGTGATGGATGGTGTGATTAAAAAAGGCGACAAAATCAAGTTCATGGCAACAGACCGTGACTATGAAGTTTTGCGCATGGGTAAATACAAACCATTCCCGGCGATGCAAGAGACTCTTGAGGCCGGTGAAGTGGGTTTCATCATTTGCGGTATTAAAGACATTCGCGACGTGCAAGTGGGTGACACTGTGACGTCGGCGAAACATCCTGCCGTGGAGCCTCTAGCAGGTTTCCAAAGAATCAAGCCGATGGTTTTCGCGGGGATCTTCCCGGTGGTTGCGTCTGAATACGAGAATCTGAAAGACGCTTTGGACAAGCTTTGTCTGAACGACTCTTCTTTGACTTTTGAAATCGAGAAGTCAGCGGCCTTGGGCTTTGGTTATCGTTGCGGTTTCTTGGGCCTTCTGCACATGGAGATCGTGCAAGAGCGTTTGGAGCGTGAATTCAATCTCGACTTGATCACAACAGCGCCAACGGTTGTTTATAGAATCACGAAAACAGACGGCACTGAGATCATGCTCGAAAATCCTTCGGGCATGCCGGCAGAAACGCAAATTACAAAGTTTGAAGAGCCTTACGTGAAGGTGACTTTGCATACTCCGACCGATTATATCGGCGGCATCCTTAAGCTTTGTGAAGACAAGCGTGGTATTCAGCTGAAAATGGAATACGTGACCGACAAAAAAGTCATCATTGAGTACAAGTTGCCAATGAATGAAATGGTCATGGATTTCTATGACCGCTTGAAGTCGATCTCTAAGGGCTATGCCTCTTTGGAATATGAATTCATCGGTTTCGAAGAATCGGATCTTGTAAAACTGGATATTTTGATCAACGGCGAGCCGATTGATGCCCTTTCTTTGATCGTCCATAGATCGAAAGCGCAAAATCGCGGACGTGCGTTGGCAGAAAAGATGAAAGAGCTTATCCCTCGCCAACAATACCAAGTGGCAATTCAGGCCGCGATCGGTGCTAAGATTATCGCGCGTGAGACATTGGGTGCGATAAGAAAAGACGTGACCGCGAAGTGTTATGGTGGTGATATTTCTCGTAAGCGTAAGCTTTTAGAGAAGCAAAAAGAGGGTAAAAAGCGCATGAAGGCGATCGGCCATGTCGAAGTGCCTCAGGAAGCCTTTTTAGCAATCCTGAAAGTGGAAGATTAGGAAAAAGGCACCAGGTACCTTTTTCCATGTGGAGGACGCAGCATGAGTAACGACAAAAAGAATGGCTGGAACTGGAGAACGAAGCACTTTTGGACCGAAGGATGGGGTTCCCTGTTTTTGGCGGTGTTCATCGCTCTTTTCATCCGCTGGGGTTTTATCGAAGCTTACGTGATTCCTTCCGGATCGATGCTTCCTTCTTTGTTGATTCATGATCACATTTTTGTGAACAAATTAACCTACGGTTTGCGCGTTCCATTCAGCGAAAACTGGTTGGTGAAATTCAATGAACCTAAGCGCGGCGAAGTGATCGTTTTCAAATATCCTAAAGACATGAGCACGTTCTTCATTAAGCGTATCGTGGGTGAGTCCGGCGACAAGATTTACTATGAAAACGGAACTCTTTACATCAACGACAAAGCTGTTGATAAGAAAGTTCCTGCCAACATGGATGATTTCGCGTGGTTGCGCGATGCGGATTTTCAAAGGGACGGCAACATCAACGACAACAAAGAAAACTATGTTGAATTCACAGAAGAGCTTCCTGGCGGAAAAAATCACGCCATTCTTCTGCGTAAAGGCGACATCTACGAAACCTACGGACCGGTGGTTGTTCCTGACGATCATCTTTTCGTGATGGGTGACAACCGTATGAATTCTTCCGACGGCCGTGTTTGGGGATTCTTGCCAAAACAAAACATCTTGGGCCGTGCGATGTTTGTGTGGTTGAGCTGTGAAGAAACTGTTCCTGCATTGCCATTCCTGTGCAATCCATTAACGATCCGTTGGGGACGTTTCTTCCATTCAGTTAATTAATGAATGAAAATCAGGAAACTCGCAGCTTAAAAGGAACGTGGAATCAGGCGATTCTAACGTTCCTTTTTCCCATTCTGCTGGTGATGGGCGTACGTTGGGCTCTGTTTGAACCCTTTGTTATTCCCTCGGGAAGTATGATTCCCAATCTTCTTATTCATGATCACGTTATCGTAAAAAAATTCTCGTACGGTTTGCATGTTCCCTTTGGCAACAAGTGGCTTTTGCAATGGCAAACGCCGGAAAGAGGCGAAGTCGTCGTTTTTAAGTATCCGGAAAATCCCGACGTCTATTACATCAAGAGATTGATCGGGCTTCCCGGTGACACAGTGGAAGTGAAAGCGGGCCGTGTGACGGTCAATGGAAAAAAGTGGGAATTACAATCCTTTGAAAATCCCGCGAATGAAAAAGGTTTTAACTACTTCACGGAAAATAACGGACAACGTTCTTATGTCGTGCGCTTTCTTTCTGACGAAAACAGCGGTGAAGTCGAAGCTTTCAAAGTTCCTGAAGGTCAGTACTTCTTCATGGGTGACAACCGCGATCAATCGAGTGACTCGCGTTATTGGGGTTTCGTAAAAAATGATTACCTTGTCGGAAGAGCATGGATCATCTGGCTTTCGTGTAACAGCACTTTGCCGACGATGACGTTTGTCTGCGACCCTTCACAGATCCGCTTCAATCGTTTGTTTCAATCGTTGCAATAATATTCTCTGTCGAATTTATCTTTCCTTCTTTGCAAACTTCATCCTAAACTTAGTATATGAATCGTTGGCGGGAATATTTCACAACTCTTGTTTTGGCAGTGCTTTTTGCTCTGTTTGTGCGAAATTTTCTTGTCACCGCTTATAAAGTTCCGACAGGCTCCATGCAGCCAACGTTGAAACCTGGCGACTTCATCTTTTCCTCGCGTATTTCCTATGGTTTTCCTCTGCCATTTTCACAAAAAAAAGCAGCGGCTTCGATGCCTGAAAGAGGTGACGTTGTTGTTTTCAGTTATCCCAATCAGCCTTCTGTCATTTACGTAAAAAGAGTCGTGGGTTTGCCCGGCGATCGCGTGCAAATTATCAAAGGTCGTTTGTTTTTAAACGAAGAGCCTTTGCAGTACGAGAAAATGGCCAACAACAGCGACAACCCGAATCCGGAGCTTTTCGACATTTTTGAAGAGTCTACGCCGGAATCGAAATGGCGCGTGATCTTCCAAAAAAATCCTGAAGATAAAGATTTCGGTCCGTTAGTGGTTCCTCCTGGGGAGGTGTTTCTTCTTGGGGACAATCGTGACGCAAGTGACGACTCGCGCTATTGGGGAACGGTTCCGATGGCTCAAGTGGTAGGCCGGGTCGTTTTAATTTGGCTTTCGCTCGACTGGCAAAAGAAATGGGGCGGAGGTCAGTATCCTTCAGTGCGTTGGAACCGAGTTTTTTCTCCGGTGTATTGACATCATGCCTCTCGAGCCATAGGCTTGGGTTCTAGATGTTATCTAGGCAAAACAAATCTCTTCTTAATCTTAGTTCCATTGAAAAAAACAAAATCGACTTTCTATTCTCTGTGGCAGACGATATCGCTGCTAAAAAGTCGTTGGACTATGAGGGCTTCGGAAAAACCGGAGCCCTTTTGTTTTTTGAGGCTAGTACAAGAACTCGCCTCAGCTTTGAAACAGCCTGTGCACGTTTGGGAATTTACTCACTTCTCATAGAGGGAAAAACCGGAACAAGCCTTGAAAAGGGCGAAACACTTGAAGACACTGTTCTGAACGTGGCCGCGATGAATCCGGAATTTTTGGTCATTCGCTGTGGCGACGGTCTGGATTTGGCGTCGTTGTCTGCACAAGTAAAAATGCCGATTCTGAATGCCGGCTGGGGGAAGCGGGGTCATCCGACACAAGCTCTTTTAGATGCCTACACGATCCGCAAACATTTGGGAAAGTGCGAGGGGCAGCGAGTGCTTATCGTTGGAGATATTCGTCACAGTCGCGTGGCCGCTTCGCACTTTGAGTTGGCGAAAAAACTGGGCTACGAAGTGGCTCTGTGTGGACCGCGAGGATTTTTGCCAGAGACAGCCGACATGAAAATTTTCTCTTCTTTGCAAGAGGGATTATCTTGGGCAACGGTCGCGATGGCTTTGCGTGTACAGCTCGAGCGCCATGAGCATCAAGTTTCATTGGCGGACTATCGCGACAAATATGGATTTACGAAAAAGAACTTAGCGGCGTTAGCACCGCAATCTTTGATTCTGCATCCCGGGCCTATCAATCAAGGCACGGAACTGGATGCGGAGATTTTGCAGGATCCGCGCTGCCAAGTTTTGGATCAAGTTTCTAATGGAGTGCTTATCCGTCAAAGTTTGATTTATACGACGGTCACAGAGGGGAAGTCATGAAGGGTTTTCTTGTGCTAGAGACAGGTGAAGTGTATGCGGGCCTTTGGCAAGGCGGTGAAGATCGCATTGGTGAAGTGGTCTTCAATACTTCGCACTCTGGCTACGAAGAGATCGCGACCGACCCGTCTTATTTTAAACAGATTGTCGTGATGACTGCGCCGATGCAGGGAAATTACGGCATCGAAGACGCCGTGTGGGAATCCCGCCGTCTATGGATTGAAGGTTTCATCTGTCTTGAAATTCAGGATACGGAACGCGATCAAGCTTGGAAAAAGCGTCTTACAGAAAACAAAATTCCGCTTGTAACTGAAATCGATACACGCTCTTTAGTATTGCGCTTGCGTAAAGGGACTCCGTGGGGAGCTCTTGTGAATGCGGCGGATGAAGCCGAGGCCCGCAAGAAGGCGGCAGCTTTGTTATCTCAAAAAAACAATCTGGAAATGGATTGGGTTTACCTGACTTCGCGCAAAGAAGGAGAAGTCCGCCGTGGTGAAAACATGGTTGGTCCTCGTATCGCAGTTCTTGATTTTGGCTGTAAAGAAAACATTCTGCGTGAGCTCGAAAAACGTTGTTCAGAAATTAAAATTTTTAACAGCCGTTCCAGTGTTCAAGACATTCTTGAGTACAATCCCGACGGGATCATGTTGACGAACGGTCCCGGCGATCCTGCCGACGTCAAAGTCGCCACCGGAACCGTCCGTGAGCTTTTGGGCGTAAAACCCATCTTTGGAATTTGTATGGGGCACCAAATCCTCGGGCTCGCATTAGGTGCGAAGACATACAAATTAAAGTTTGGCCACCGTGGCAGTAACCACCCAATTCGCGACACCCTGCTTAATCAGATTTACGTAAGTAGCCAAAACCATGGATATGCTGTGGAAGCGGGCAGTTTGCCTGCCGACGCGACGGTAACGCACACAAATTTAAATGATGGCACTGTGGCAGGTTTTTATAGTGAAAAGAGGAAGTATTTAGGAATACAATATCATCCGGAAAGTTGCCCAGGCCCGCATGAAGCGCAAGGGCTGTTTAGTTATTTTATTGAGCGGATGATATGAACGAATACGAAAAACTCATAGAAAAAATTCTTAATCACTTTGTCAGTGACGCGTTCAAAGACGAATTGGTCATGGCCAAAAAAGAGTTCTTTGAAAATGCCGGGACCTTGGATGAAAACTCCGAGCATTATGAATCCCGCATGGCGCAGTTTTATGACTGGTATTTTTTCACGCGTGAGTTGAAGGGTTTTGGACAAACGCCTTTGGATGCATGTCTTTTGGTGCGCGAATTGCGTTTCTCTGACGAAGAATTGAAAACTCTCGAAGTTTTAAAGCAGCACCGCCATTCCATTTTTGAATTCATTAAAATTAAAAACGGCGACGTTTATATTAAAGACCTTCTTGCGAACAAAAAACTGATCGTGAAGCAATCGTCTTATGTTTTTGGTTTTGATCCCGATGAACTTTTTGAAGTGCGCTTGATTCCGCACGGGGACTCTTATGTCTTCACGCGGGGTTTCTGTTTCCATCCCGAAAGCGCGAAAAAGTTTATTTTGAGCGAAGTGAAACGCCATCGTAAAGACCCGGATTTGGATCCGGATCTTTTGATGCTTCGTTTGATTAAAATGCGTTACAAGTTTGAGCAGTATAAACATGTAAAGCCCGAAATGATTTATTCAAATGAGGGCAAGCTAGGTATCTAAAATTAGGAGGAAAGAGTGCCGCGAACGTCCAGTATTAAACGGGTATTAATTATTGGATCTGGACCTATCGTAATCGGGCAAGCATGTGAGTTTGATTACTCCGGCACTCAAGCCTGTAAAGCTCTAATGAAAGAGGGATTGGAAGTTATTCTCGTCAACTCCAATCCGGCGACGATCATGACCGATCCTGAAATCGCCACTCGCGTGTACGTGGAGCCTCTCAAGGTCGACTATCTTGAAAAAATCATTGAAAAAGAAAAGCCCGATGCTGTGATCCCGACTCTGGGGGGACAGACCGCGCTGAACTTAGCGCTCGATCTTCATGCGAAAGGCATTTTGCAAAAACATAAGGTGCAATTGCTGGGCGCAACGCCGACCGTTATCAAAGCGGGGGAAGATCGCGAAATCTTCCGTGGCATCCTCGATAAAATCGGTGCGCGCTATCCGAAAAGTCATTTGGTTCGTACTTATGAACACGGTCTGCAAGTGGCTGATGAACTCGGTTATCCGTTGATCCTTCGTCCAAATTACACCTTGGGCGGCGGTGGAGGAGGCATTGCGTACTCTCCTGAAGAGTACAAGAAGATGCTTGTGGGGGCTTTACACGAAAGTCCGACATCGGAAGTTCTTGTGGAAGAAAGTATCCTTGGCTGGAAAGAGTTCGAGCTTGAGGTCATGCGCGATCACAAAGGCACTTTTGTGGTTGTGTGCTCGATCGAAAATCTGGATCCTTGCGGCGTTCACACGGGGGACAGTATCACAGTGGCGCCTCAGCAAACTTTGAGTGATCGTGAATATCAATTCATGCGCGACGAGGCCTGCAAGATCATCAATGAAGTCGGAATTCAAACGGGCGGTGCGAACATTCAATTTGCCGTTCATCCAACGACACGTGAGCGTGTTGTCATCGAAATGAATCCGCGGGTGAGCCGTTCGTCTGCATTGGCAAGTAAAGCTACGGGATTCCCCATTGCGAAGATCGCCGCGTTGTTGGCAATCGGCTATAGTCTTGATGAACTTCAAAACGACATCACAAAAGTCACTCCGTCTTGTTACGAGCCGGCACTTGATTATGTTGTGACGAAGATCCCGCGTTTTGCCTTCGAAAAATTCCCGGGTTCCAAAGACTCTTTGACGACGCAAATGAAGAGTGTCGGCGAAGTCATGGGAATTGGCCGGACTTTGCAAGAGTCTTTGATGAAGGCTTTGGCGAGTTTGGAAAAAGATCCACAGGCTATTTCGGAAGTGGAACTTGAGACCGGAAAAATTTCTTATCCGAACAGTCAGCGTATTTATCATCTCTTCCAGGCTTTCCGAGACGGAAAAACCGTGGCGGAAATCGAGGAGCTCACGCGTATCAATCCTTATTTCCTTGAACACATTGAAGCGCTCATTAAATTTGAAACAAAATTTAAGAAAGAATTCTCTGAAAATAATGCCGAACTTTTGTTGGCAGCAAAACGCAAGGGATTTACGGATGCGCGCCTTGCGGCTCTTGTCGGCAAAACAGAAAAAGAGATTTGTGGTTTGCGCGAAAAGCTTCAGGTTTTCCCGCGCTATCAACAAGTCGATACCTGTGCCGGAGAGTTCGAGTCTTCCACACCTTATTTCTACTCGTCTTATTGGCCGACACAATCAGCGACGGTCAATGCTCCTAATGCAGTAGTCATCATCGGAAGCGGACCGAACCGTATTGGACAAGGTATCGAATTCGATTACAGCTGTGTGCGCGGAGTGAAAGCTTTCCAAAAAAGCGGTAGCAAAGTGATTATGGTGAACTCGAATCCTGAAACGGTTTCGACGGACTATGACACCTCCGATGTTCTTTTCTTTGAGCCTTTGACTTCGGAAAGTTTGATAGAAATTATGCGTTTTATGAAGCCGCAGGGTTTCGTGGCACAGTTGGGTGGGCAAACTCCGATCAACGTGGCGCCGGACTTGGTGAAGGCGGGCTTCAAACTTCTCGGCTCTTCGCTTGAAACTATCGACCTCGCGGAAGACCGCGGCCTCTTCTCGAAAATCTGCCGCGAATTGAATTTTGCGATTCCGAACTCAGCGATGGCCGGTTCATTGATGGAGGCTCTTCAGTACGAAGCACAAGTCGGTTATCCGATGATCTGCCGTCCAAGCTATGTTCTTGGCGGTCGCCGTATGGAAGTGATCGAAAATCGCGACGAGTTGCTTTCCTACTTCCAAAGACACGCGGACTATATTGCCCCTGACAAACCTTGTTTGATGGATCAATTTCTTGCCGGAGCTCTCGAGGTCGATGTGGACCTCGTTCGGGGCGAAGACTGGACAGTGATCGGCGGCGTGGTTGAGCATATTGAGGCTGCCGGTGTTCATTCCGGGGATTCCATGGGGGTTTTGCCTCCGCATCGTTTGAAGCCTGAAACCTGCGTACGCATCGAAGAACTGTCGCAACGTCTTGCGGACCGTATCGGTGTCATCGGTCACTTAAACTTGCAGTTGGCTGTCAAAAACGACGTCGTTTACATGCTGGAAGCCAACCCGCGCAGCTCACGCTCTGTACCTTTTGTCGCCAAAGCCACGAACATTCCGCTCATCGATTTGGGTGTGGCTGCGATGTTGGGCAAAAAGAAAAAAGATCTGAAGCTTGATAACCTTCAATGGAGAAACACAAAGTCCGTTTCCGTTAAAGGTGTTGTGTTCCCATTTAAAAAATTCTCAGAGTCCGATTCAATCTTGGGGCCCGAGATGAAATCAACCGGCGAAAGCATGGGCCGAGGAAAAGATTATTCCGAAGCTCTGTCGAAAGCTTTTCTTGCAAGTAACATAAGACTTCCAAAGATCGGGCAAGTTTTCTTCTCTTTGCGCGATAAAGACAAAGAAACGATGTTACCACTCGCGCGCGAGTTGCAAAGAATGGGATACGGAGTGTCGGCGACAACCGGGACGGCGTCGTTCTTTAATGAGCGTGGTGTGAACTGTCTGTCGCTAAGAAAAGTCGATGAAGGACGTCCGCACTGTGTGGATAAAATTCGTTCGGGTGAAGTGGCTTTTGTCATCAACACGACATCAGGTCGACGCGCCATCGAAGCGAGCTTCGACATTCGTCGAGCTTGCACGGACTACAATATTCCATGCATCACCGAAAGTGACGCGGCCGAAGCCTTTATTCTTGCTTTGAAAAACCAAAGAAATGAGTCATCATCAGTCGAGGCTCTGGGGGCCATGGAGGAATTTTGAAAAAACTCATTCTAGGACTGATCACTCTTCTTGTTTTTTCAACGACACAAGCTGCTGATTCAAATGGTACGGAGGCGACTCCTCCGACCATTACAATCGGGGTCATTCCTGGGGGTAATCCCGAGAACTTGCGAGAGCAAGGTCTCGCTTTAGCAAAAGAACTGCAAAGCAAACTCAACATTCCCGTCAATATTTATATTTCAAAAAACTATGCTGGTCTGATTGAGGCGATGAAAACAAAGAAGGTGGATTTCGCTTTCTTCTCTTCTTTGACTTATGTGTTTGCGGAACAACAGGCAAACGCGAAGGTCTTGTTGAAAAAAGTATGGCACGAACCTTACTATTATTCAGCAATCATCACGCCTAAAAATTCAGGCATTAAAAAACTCAAAGATTTAAAGGGAAAACGAATTGCGTTTGTCGATGATAAATCCTCTTCGGGCTATCTTTATCCGCAAGTGGCTTTGCAAAAACTAGGTCTTTCTGACAAAGCTTTTAAAGAAGTGGCTTTTACCGGAAACCACCAGGCGTCGATTCAATTTTTAGAAGCAAAAAAGGTGGACGCAGCGGCGGTATTTAGTGACGACGAAAAAGGCGAGCAGGGTGCCTGGATTAAATTCGCGACGGACAAAAAAATGAAATACCGCATTCTTTGGATGAGTGCGCCTATTCCCAACGACCCTTTCTGTGTTCGTCAGGATTTCTACGATCTTTATCCGAAGACAACGCATACTTTGATGTTTGCTTTGATTGATATTCTTGAGCAGGAACAAAATAAGAACACTTACTCTGAAATTTTAGGCTCTCGCGACTTGATGCCTGCCACTTCTAAACAGTATGATCCTGTGAGGGAGATGGTGAAGGCTCTGAATTTGGAGCTGAAGCCTTAGGTTTCATGGCCGTATTAACAGTCGAAAAACTCAACAAAACCTTTAAAGGGGGTCTTTTTGAAAAAGACCGCCATGTGTTGCGTGATGTGACCTTTGCGCTACCCGAGGGCGAAACGACAGGATTTGTCGGAAGTAACGGCGCGGGAAAAACAACGACTATTAAGTGTATTTTCGATTTCATTCGTCCTGATAGCGGGCGGATTCATTTCTTTGGAAAACCTTTAGACAGCGAAAGTAAAACACGGATTGGCTATCTTCCTGAGCGTCCTTACCTCTATGAATTTTTAACGGGCATGGAGTTTTTACGCCTGCATTGGAATCTTTGCTACGGTTCGTCTTTGAAAGACTTTTATGAGCGAGCCCAAGAGGCTCTTCGCAAAGTGGATTTGCTGGAAGCCAAGGACCGCCGCTTAAGAACTTATTCCAAAGGTATGTTGCAAAGAGTGGGTATTGCGCAAGCAATTCTGACGCGTCCTGATCTTTTGATTCTTGATGAGCCGATGTCGGGGTTAGATCCCGATGGGCGCGCTTTGGTGAAAGATATTCTGCGTGAAGAACAAAAACGGGGCGTGAGCCTCTTCTTTAGCTCCCATCTTTTGCAAGATATGGAAGAGCTTTGTTCGCATCTCGTCGTAATCAACCGTGGGCAAATTCTTTATGACGGTGTTTTGAGCTCGTTTATGGCGGAATTCCAAAGTTTAGAGCGGGCCTTCTCAGTTCTTAAAGGACGGGAGGAATCGCATGGCTAAGGTGTGGGCTTTGGCGCGAACAACATTGCGAGAGATGTTGCGTGAACGTATGTTTCTTGTGGTCGTAATGATCGCGATCGCTCTTTTGGGCCTAAGTTTTCTTTTGGGAGCCTTGTCTTTCGCTGAACAAAGAAAAATTCTAACTGATTTTGGTTTCTTGGCGATTCAAGTGGCGGTCCTCGGTGTTTCCTTATTCTCCGGGGCCTACCTTCTTGCGAAGGAAATTGAAAAACAAACGTGCCTTTTGATTCTTTCCCGTCCCGTGAGCCGAGAGCAATTTATCCTCGGAAAGATTTTCGGTGTACTGGCTTTGAACACTTTATTGCTCGCGTCTTTGGCGATTTTATTATGGGTTTTACTGGGGCTTTGGAAAGAATCTCAGCTCTGGCTCTCTTTTTTCGAGATTTGCCTCAGTTTGTGGTTTGAGAGCGCCATCATCCTTTGTTGGGTGATCTGCTTTAGTTTGATCGTGAGACCTGTTTTGGCTCTGGGCGCAGGCTTTATGGTATTTCTTTTGGGACATTGGCTGGGCGACCTCGCTTTCTTTGCAGAGAAAAGCAAAGAAGCTGTTTTTATCAAGGCTGTTGAGATCTTTCACTGGGTCACTCCGAATTTCTATCGCATGAATTGGAAGTCGGCTTATTTCTTGGAAAATGGAATTCCGGCGGAAAATATCGGTTGGATGTTGGCTCACATGGTAGGTTGGGGATTGCTTTTGATCCTTTTGACCCAGTTTTTCTTTAGGAGAAAAGACATTGTTTGATTTGGATACTTTCTTTTACGGCCTTTTCTTCGCTCTTGGCGCCATTTTCGGAAGCTTCGGGAACGTTATTATATATAGATTGCCTCGTGAAGAGAGCGTCGTAAAACCGCGCAGCTATTGTTACAGCTGTAAGACGCCAATCAAATGGTACGACAATATTCCTATTTTTAGCTGGTTCATTTTACGTGGGAAATGCCGCAACTGTGGCGCGAAATTTTCTTTTCGCTATCCGTTGGTTGAAATTCTAACGGGAGTCCTTTTTGCTTTGAGCTACCACTATGCCGGGATCTCTTGGACACTTCTGGAATACTTGCTTTTCGTTTTCGGTTTGGTTGTTTGCACCTTTATCGATCTCGATCACATGATCTTGCCGGATGAGTTCACGCTTTCGGGAATCGTGATTGGTTTGATCGGAGCCGCCCTCAATCCGCAAAGAGAATTCTTGGATTCTCTCTTTGGAGTTTTGATGGGGGGCGGGTTTCTTTGGGGGATGGCTTACGTTTACTACCTTCTCACGAAGAACGAAGGAATGGGCGGTGGAGATATCAAACTCCTTGCCTGGATCGGCGCCGTTTTGGGATGGAAGGCGATTCCATTTGTCATCATGTCCTCAGCAGTGATCGGATCCGTGGTTGGTTTGATCGCGGCTCGCAAGCAAAAAGAAGGTTTGAAAACGATGATCCCCTTCGGTCCTTACCTTGCTTTGGGCGCTGTCTTGTATCTTTTTGGTGGTGAGACGATTGCGCTTTGGTATCTGGACCTGTTCCTTCCGGGTCTGAGTTAATTCAGAAATTGCTAGTCAAAGGTCCTGTAAATACCTTGAAACTTGCAGGACTATGGTTGGGCACAGGCCAGACCCTTTATGTAGCTTGGAATAAGCTAGACCCTTATTTGACATTCACAGAGCAAGCAGAAATAATTTTATTATTTAGGACCTGTGTCTAAAGACGTTGGTCTTTGCAAAAGTCATCGCGAGCGGATGCAACTGGGGAATCGACGAAGTGTTTTTTAAATCGAAGAAAGTGATTGGACTCGATATCGGAACGAGTTCTATTAAATTGGCTGAGATGGACTTCAATGGCAAAGGAGCCCAGCTGCTTTCTTTTGGTTTTGCGCCGACGCCGCCAAACGCTGTTTCTGGTGGTGAGATTGTTGATATCCCCTCTGTCGGCCTCGCGATTCAATCTCTGATTAATGAAGTAAAATCAAAACGTAAGAGTATCGCCACGGCGATGTGGGGAACGGCCGTCATCGTGAAGAAGATCACGATTCCGAAAATGGATCGAAAGCTCATCAAAGATCAAATCCGTTTTGAGGCTGAACAATACATTCCTTTTGATATCAACAATATCAGTCTGGCCCATCACATTCTGGCGGGCAGTAGTTCTCCAGACACGATGGATATTTTGTTGATTGCGGCGCAAAACGAGCTTGTCACTCAGTACACGCAAGTGATTGAAGTCAGCGGTTTGTCTTGCGGCGTTCTTGATGTGAGCGGTTTCGCTCTCGCCAATGCTTTTGAACTCAATTACGGAAAAGTCCCAGGCGAAGTCGTCGGTATCTTGAACTTCGGCGCTTCCATCACGAACTTCGTGGTCGTACAAAACGGCGAAGTTATTTTCTGCCGCGATATCCCGGTTGGCGGCGCGAACTACACGAACGAAATCCATAAAGCGATGGGCGTGACCGTGGCAGAGGCGGAAGCTTTAAAACTGAGTGCGATCTCTCGCCGCGAAGTTCCTGATGAAGTTCACAGTATCATCAGTGCAACGAATGAAGCCGTTACTGAAGAGATTCGCAGCAGCTTGGACTTCCTCAGCGCTACAACAAACGGTCTGGTTCTGAACAGATGTTTTTATACGGGTGGAAGTTCCGCGACGTCGGGACTGACTGAAACGGTTTCACGTGTGACAGGCATCCTCATGGAGCCGTTCAATCCGTTCTTGCGCGTGAAAGCAAATCCGAAAAAATTCTCTCCGGAATATCTTGATCAGATCAGTTCTTTTGCCGGTGTTGTGACAGGTTTGGCATTGCGTGCGGTGGGGGATGCGACATGATTAAAATCAATCTTGCGTCTTCAGCATCCATTGGCAGTTCCGCCGCTTTAAGTTCTTCTCTAGGAATTTCATCTGAGACTTTCTTGGCTCCTGATGAAGTTCGTAAAGAGGCCCTGAAGCGTTTGGTCCTTCTTTTGGTGGGGCCGCTGGCTCTTTATATTTACGAAAATCAAAATATTCCGCAGAAACAGGCTGATTTGAATTCAAAACAGCAAGTGCTGACAGAGTTGCAAAACTACAACGCGCGTGCGGCGGCTTCCGTTGCGGAAATTAAAAAGTTTAAAGAAGACGAAGCTTTGATGGAGGCGCGTATCGCCGCTTTGGAAAAAATCTCCAAAGACCGTCAAAGGGAAATCCGCGTGTTGGATTTGCTCCAGTCCGTGATTCCCGAAAAAGCTTGGGTCACACGTATTCAAATCAATCCGGAGCGTGTGAACATTCAAGGTCTTGCATTGAGTGACTTTGAAGTGTCTTCGTTCTTGGAAGCTTTGACGAAGAGTGTTTTCTTAATGGACGTCAACCTTGTGAGTTCCAGTGAAGTGACGCAAGAAGGGTCGACACTGAAAAAATTCGAGATCAGTTGTTTGTTGGAGAGACCAAATGAATAAGTTTTTTGAAACTCTCGCAGCACAACAAGTAGGAAAGATCCTCATTATCGGTCTGGGACTGACGGCCTTCTATTGGTATGCGCTTTACAATGACGGCTCGGCAATTGATGCGCAAATTGCGTCGATCAGCCAAGAATTGCAAGTGGAAGAAAACAAGAAGAAAGACACGGATGCGACTTTGAAACAAGTGCAGGAAATGCAGGAAAAAGTCGGTCAACTCAGTCAGAAGTATCAAGAGATTTCCCGTCGTCTTCCTTCGGTTTTATTCTCCATCGATATCAATAAAGCGATTGATGATTTCGCCCGTAATGCGGGTGTCAGCGTGAAGTCGAAAAAACCGGGCGAGAATATTAAAAAAGAAGTCGTTGAAGAAGTGCCCGTTGAAGTGGGCCTTGAGGGGAATTATGCAGAGCTCGCACAATTCACTTACCTCGTATCAACAGCTGAAAGAATGGCTCGTGTTAAGAACGTGATTATTACGGAAAGTGAACCAGGATCTAAGAAACTGAAATTTGAAGGCCAAGTAGTTGGTTACAAATTAGCTCCTGAAGAAAAGAAAAAGCCTGAGGGCACGGAGACGCCGCAGTGAAATCTGTAAGATGGATGGTATCTTACATTGTAGTAGCTTCATTGGGACTTTGGCTGGCTTTTGCAGTCAGCATGAAGTTCATGGCGCCGGCGTATTCGCAAGAGACTCCGGCGAACGGTGATTTGCCTCCTGATTTCATGAAAGAGGTTGAACAAACGCAAGTGCCGCCGGCAGGAACAACACCTCCGCCTGCACAGGGAACTACGCCGCCGCCGCCGACAGCTCCACCTATGGAAGGAGTTCCTCCTGCGGCTCAAGGTACACAACAACAAGTACCTCCGCCGCCGATGGATGCTCCGATTGGTGATGCGATGACAGCGCCTCCTCCAGCACCGGTTCCAGGCATTGTTCAGCAAGATGGATATATTTATGACCCGACAGGAAAGAGAGACCCGTTCAAACCTTTCCGAACTGTCAGACCTGTGGCAATCGACCCGGCGAAGCCAATGGAAAAAGTAGAACCATTGCAACGTTGGGAACTTGATCGTTTGCAGGTTGTTGGAATTCTTTGGGACGTACGCACGCCGCGTGCGATGATCAGAGATCCAGATGGGGCTGTGTTTACGGTTACAAAAAATGCCAAGATTGGTCGCGCAGAAGGATATGTCGCGGTCATTCGCGAGGGAGAAGTCGTTGTCGTAGAAACTCGTTACGATGACGGTAAGTCGTTCAAAGAATCTCGCGTCTTGGAGCTCAAGAAGTAGTACTTTTTTAATTGGAGGAGCTAATGAACGGATTCATTAGATTTTTTATCCTTACTGCAATGATTGCATCGTTGACCTCTTGTGCAAGTCAGCCTGTCGAGGATGATTTGGCATTGGATGGTATGGAATCTTCCACGGAGTCGGCTCCTGCTGAATCCGGTCCTCAAGACGATTTCGCTGACTTCGAAGAAACCGATGTTGACCAGCAACAAGCGCAAGAACCGGCTCCAACTCAAGCCGATCAAGATCTTGCGATTGAAGATGAAGTGAATCAAGCGGGTGGTGACCAGCAAGCTGCTCAAGAGGTTCCGCCTGCAGAGCCAGCTCCTGTAGAGACCTCTCCGACGGAGGACCCCTTTGCCGACACGACAGTTGCGGACGCTCCGGCACCTGCACCTGAAACAACAATTCCAGAGACGACTCCGGAGCCGACAATCACAGAAACAACACCAGTTCCTGTCGAAACAACACCTGTCGCAACACAGCCGGTGGGTGTTCCTGCGAATATCACGGATCTGCAGTTTAAAGCAAATGAGACGGGCGGTACCGTTGTCGTGCAAGCGGACAAGCCTGTGACGTTCACGACTCGTTCAAATCCAGATCTTCGCCAGTTTATCGTTGAAGTTGATAATGCGAACTTGCCTGATCGTTTGAAAAGATCTTTGAATACACGCGATATTAAAGGCAGTGTGGGTGCGATCGACGCCTATCAAAATCCTGGTTCTACAACAGCGCGTTTCGTGATCCAATTGCGCGAAGGCGTGGGTGAACCGACGGTTCAGGCCGAAGGCAACAGCCTTTTGATCGTGGCCAACGGTTCGGCTGCGGCGGCTTCGCAAGTGGCGCAAGCGGATTCTCCAAACGTCGACATGAACGATGGAAATATCCTGCCAAGCCAAAATCTGACAGAGTTCTTGGCGGGGAACACGAAGTTCTACGGAAAGAAAATTTCGATCGAAACTAACAATATGGATATTCGCGACGCTTTGAACTTCATTACTGAAGAGAGCGGCGTCAACATGGTGATTTCTGAAGACGTTAAAGGCGCGGTCAGTTTGAAACTTCGCCAGGTGCCTTGGGACCAAGCTTTGGTTGTTATCATGAAAGCTAAAAAGCTGGGTTATACTCGTCAAGGGAACGTTCTTCGTATTGCTCCTCTTCAAGACCTGAAGGCCGAGGAAGACGATGCGACGAAACTTGCGCAAGCTCGTAAGAACGTCGAACCATTGAAAGTTCGCATGTTCCCAGTAAGCTACGCGCGTGTCGACGAGCTGGAAAAGAAAATCAAAGATTTCTTGGGTGACCGTGGCCGCGTGGTCGGTGACGTCCGCACAAACGCTCTTGTCGTCACAGACATTGAAGAAAACCTCGAGCGCGCCGCAAAACTCATCGCCAGCCTCGACACCCAACCAGCCCAAGTCCTCATCGAAGGCAAAATCGTCGAAGCCAAAGAAAGCTTCACAAGAAATATTGGTATCAATTGGGGTGCCACAGGAGCTCCAATCAAATTGGGTAATACAGCTCGTGGCCCAGTGAATATGAATCCAAGCTTTAACGTGAATCCTGGTGCGGGTAACAACGGTAACTTCAACCTGAATTTGACGTTGGGTACCTTGGATATCTTCGGAACTTTGACAGCGGCATTGGCTTTGTCTGAAAGCGAAGAGCAAGTCAAAATCATCTCTGCTCCGCGAATCATGACTATGACAAACGAGAAAGCCGACATCAATCAGACGACCGAGGTTCCGGTTCGTCAAGTGACTCAAAATGGAACAGCGACACAAGAGACGTTCCAGTTCAAGCCATTGACTTTGAAACTTGAGGTGACCCCTCAGGTAACAGCCGATGGATCTGTTATAATGAAAGTGCTTGTGAACAGACAGTTCCGGGGCGCCGACGTGAGTAGTGCCGGTCAGGGTGCTTTTGCGGTTAACAGCCGTGAAGCGAACACTCGTGTCCTTGTGAAAAACGGGCAAACGGCTGTTATCGGTGGTATTTACCAAAGCGACGCGACGGACGGTGAAGCTGGTGTTCCTTGGTTCCGTGAACTTCCTTTTATTAGTTATTTGTTCAAGACTAAGAACATCAGTAAGGAAAAATCGGAACTTTTGATCTTCCTCACGCCAAGAATTATGGGCCAGGTTGATCAAAACAATTCGACACCTACGACACAAGACTTCTAAGGAGCGACTATGAAACGTATTTTGATTACGCTCTTAATGGCCCCCATGCTGCTCTCCGGTTGTTCCGGCGAAGAAGGCAATGTTGAGGTTTCTATCAGCTCTTCTGCCTATCCACTTATCCCCGCATCAGCAGTGAGCTGTCTTGCGAAGGAAAATGCTGGAAACGACGTGCCCACTCCAGATATTTCTCCGAGTTACTTCCGTATTCCCGTCATCACATTTAATCGACAAGATACGACGAAAACTCTTGTGATTTCATTCATTCGAATTTCAATCCCGATTCCCGGCAGCTCAACACCTCTTTCTTGTGAAGTCGGGGGCGACAATCTTTCAGCGCTTCGAGGATCTTGGTACGACAGTACAACAAGAGAAGCGCTTATTCCTGCAGGAACAGCGACCTTTCAGACAGACTGCGCTCTTTACTGCGGCGGTATTGCGGCAACTACTCCTTTTACAGCGTCAGGAACAATGGAAATCTTTGGTCTTGAAAGAGACGCCGCTCAGAACGAAGTCCCTGTTAAGACCTCCACAGTTATTACTATTCAGAACTTCTAATTCGCGACGTTTATAATTTGAAAAAAGGACCGGGTTGTCTCGGTCCTTTTTTATTTAAAGCCGTTATCATTTTACGCAAAAAACAGAAGGATTGTTGATGGTCGCATTTCCTATTCCTGCCAGGGCGTAACAAACAACTCCATTCGTTTGTTTAATTTGATAGATAACAGATGTGGCCCGATTTTCTAGAGCCACTGAAAGGGTTTCCACCGTCGTACCATCGCTAAAGGCTCCCGTGACAAAAGGAGCGAGTTCATTTTTAGAAGGCTCCATCGCAATGGCAATTCCCGTGATAATGGTCAGCAAACCCATGCCTGCCAAACTGAGCTTTTTCATAAGGCCTCCTGTTTCAGAACTAAAACCTCTGAAGCGCATTGGCAAACAGGCAAATACTGTATAATTACAGCCTCCTGCGCGGATTCAAATCGTGCGCATTGAAATCTACATGACCTGCGCCAAGTCCTCCTCTATAAAAGCCTTTATGGATTTGTTTTCCTCCTCTTCTGCAGCCTTAAGTTCGTCGCCTTTGTCTGAAGTTCTTCGTCCGAAAAACTTGGACGAGATTTTTGGACAGGAAAAAACTTTAGGCCCGCAGGCAAAGTTGGGCCAAATGTTGCGAAAAGGCTATTTGCCGAGTCTCATTATTTGGGGGCCTCCGGGAACAGGTAAAACGACTTTCGCCTTGGCTTTATCACAGCACTTTAATGCCCATTTCGTGAACTTGAACGCTGTCGATACGGGGGCAAAGGCTTTGCGCGAAGTCGGTGAGTCGGGAAAAGATCGTCGTCTGCAGTATCAGCAGAAAACGGTTCTTTTCGTGGATGAAATCCATCGTTTCAACAAAGCTCAGCAGGATGTCTTGCTTCCATTTGTAGAAAAAGGGGATATCGTTCTTGTCGGCGCAACGACCGAAAATCCAAGCTATGAACTTAATCGCGCTCTTTTAAGCCGGTGTCGTGTCGTCGTGTTCGAACGACTTTCCGATCAAGATCTGCGTAAAATCATCCATAGAGCGGAAGTGCACTACAGTAAACCGCTTAATAAGATTCTTACAGCTGAGGCCATCACAAATTTGATCGAATATTCCGACGGAGACGCTCGCCGCCTGATCAACAGTCTCGAAATTCTGTATACTTTCACGAAAGACGAAAAAGACGGCGCGCTTCTCGACGTCAATGATATGCGAGAGCTTCTTCAGCAGAATCCCATCGGTTACGACAAAAGCTCCGAGATGCACTACGATCTTATCTCGGCTTTCATCAAAAGTGTTCGCGGGAGCGACCCCGACGCCGCCGTTTATTATCTGGCGCGCATGCTTGATGGTGGGGAAGATCCTATTTTTATCGCGCGTCGTTTGATCATCTTGGCCTCCGAAGACATAGGCAACGCGGATCCGCGCGCGATTTCGGTCGCTGTTTCTGGCTTGCAGGCGGTCGAAGCTATTGGTTTGCCTGAAGGAGCGATCACGCTTTCTCAAGTGACGACTTATTTAGCTTCATGTCCAAAATCGAACGCCTCTTACATGGCCCTCAACAAAGCTCGCGAATTGGTGGATAAAACACGCACTCTGCCGGTGCCGTTGCATTTACGTTCCGCAAAGACAGCGATGGCAAAAGATATGGGTTACGGTCGAGACTATAAATATCCGCACAATTTCCCAACAGGATGGACCGAGCAGTCTTATCTTCCCGAGGAAGTGGCCGATGCACAGCTTTATGAGCCGACCACGCGCGGATTCGAAAAAAACATTCGTGAATATTTGAACTGGATGAAGGGTTCGGGAAAAACTTAGATCGCTCTTTGTGCGCACACGCAAACGCACTGTGCAGCTCCCTGAGCCACATGGGAGTGCTTGGTATTGGCAGGAATTTCCACGCGATCGCCGGGACGAAGAACAAACTGATTTCCCGAAATATTAAAGATCATTTCTCCCGCAACAATCACGCGCACTTCGGCAAAGGGATGGCGATGATCAGACACTTTCATTTGCGGATCATACACTTCATCAAAAGGCTCTAAGCCTTCAGACTCAAGAATCATGTGAACTTGTTCTTTGCTGGGAACAATCGGTGCTTGCCAACGTGTGATGATCATAGTGCTGCCTCTTTCAAAATCTTTATCTCAAATCGGCACAGCCAATACAAGTCACGCCGCCGACGGAATCTCGCCTTGAAACATTATCGCAATTATTTTTCAAATTGCGACAGGCTAAGAGGCTGGATTCTCATCTTTTTTTGTTTTCTCGTTAAGTCCTTTTATGGATTGTCGATACCTCTAGTGTAAAGAAAATCCCTTTAAGTAGGGGAGGGTATTTTGAGCAGTTCTAAAGCGAAGTCGACACATGCGGAATTAGATCACATCTTGAATTTTGTCGATGCCTCCAAGGGTCTTCGAGCGAAGATCAATGAGTCAGGCCGAGTGCAAATTCGTCAAGATCTCGACGGAAAAGTATTCTCCTTTAACACGCAAGACGTGAGTGAAGTTCTTCATCGCGCAGACTCTGAGGGAAAACCTTTTATTCAGGTGAATTTTAAAAACGGAACAAAAGTTCTTCTCACGGAAACTCTGGTTGGTTTCAAGCCGCAAGAGACATTGGGTCTAGATATGGGTCGTATTCCTAAAGTAGTAACGACACCGGATTTAGTGAGTGTATTTGAGGCTATTGAGGAGTCTCTAGGGGCAGATAACGGCCTAGATACAGAGGTAGAGATCCTTAAAAAAGTATATATGGCTATTATTTCTGGTGGTGAGAAGGTGGGGTTTGATCTTTCTTTTGAAAGAAAGTGGCTCAACAGACTTCTTGCGTCAAAATTGAAGGCTAGCGCTTAAGCTTCAATAAATCCAAAGACTTAAGTCGAGTTCAATCTAGACCGAGGCCCAGTCCTCGGTTTATTTATTGTGCAACTTCCGGTGAGTTATTAAATTTTCGAAAAAAAGCTATTGACCTTTTTGGGCCGTTACGAGAAAACAGCTCCACTTTGTTCGGGGGCATAGCTCAGCTGGGAGAGCATCTGATTTGCATTCAGAAGGTCGCAGGTTCGATCCCTGTTGCCTCCACCAATTTTCTTTATTTCATGACGTTCGTCGGAACTGAAAAAAAATAAAGAAAGAACATTGACGGGGACAAAAAAATCATTAAGATTGGTTCCTCGCGCTTCGGCAACGAAGCAAAATTTGCGATGAAATTTTTCGCTCTTTGAAAACTGAATACGACCAGGCCCTCTGGTCGTTTCGCTTTATAGGTTTCATTTGCAGAACGGAGCCGCAGGGTCCTTCTTGCAAAGGTAGTCCCTAATCGCTGAATTCTCGTTTTTCAACTGCATGTTTTGAATTTTAATTTCTTCGTTTTCTGATTTTATCGAAGCGATGGACCGGTCCTGAGAGTCAAATCGCTCTGTGAAACGTTGGTACATGTCTTTCACCGCATTGATAATGACGTAGGTGAAAGCTCCATAGTCCACCACTTTAATTTCTGTTTTCTTCTTGTCACCAGCACGCAACTGCACCATTTGTTTTTTCACTAAGGTCGGCGCCACTTTTTCAACATCTTGGGCAATCACACCTAACTGACTCTGACCATTATCCGGATAACCAGCCAGGCCATTATATTTAAACGACACTGGACGAATCCCTAATAAACTTTCCAAACCTAAATCGAACGCGTGAACGTCTTTTTTGATTCTTACGTCTGAAGCACAGGTTCCCAACGAGGAACTTGCGTAATACAAGCAACCACTGGTTTTAATATTTCCTGACACGTCAAGTGCCTGTCCGGGACTTGTGATCCCTACACCGACCTTACCGGTGTTATCAATAGTGATTCTGCGGTTGCCAACACCGTCTGCTATCAAAACATAATTTGAAAGCGTCGCAATGGAAGTTCCATCATCAGATCCTATGATGACGTTGGCGTTTCCCGTTGAAATTGCCGAACCAGAGCCACGCCCCAAGCCTATGTTACTTGAACCCGATGTTACGTTTACCAGACTGCCATTTCCAATGGCCGTGTTTCCATTGCCTATCGTATTGTTGTAAAGCGTCTGCGTTCCCACCGCGACATTGTTTACACCTTCTGTATTACGATAAAGCGAGTAAGTTCCGATCCCGGCATTTCCGCTACCGGTCGTATTATTGTTGAGTGAAGAAAACCCATTCGCAACATTGAGATTACCGGTTGTATTGAGCATAAGCGAATAGCCCCCGGTGGCCGTATTGATACCGCCCGTCGAATTAGATAATAGAGCCAAAGGACCTAAAGCTACGTTATAAGAACCGGTTGTATTCGAGTAAAGTGCTTGGTAACCACCGGCCAGATTGTAACTACCTTTCGTAATTGAATACAGTGCACTAACGCCAAGCCCCGTATTCGCTAATCCTTCACTACCGTCAGTGTTAAGAAGATTTTCGCCTCCATCTCCTAGAAAAAGAGAGCCAGCAAATGCTCCTTGAGACGGCAAGTATACGGTTTGTCGTCCATCAATTCCGATTTTCTGATCAGCAGGCGAAGCGCCGGAGATTTCGAGTTTGAACGCCGGAGACGTCGTTCCAATTCCCACGTTTCCGGAACCGGTGATAACCATGCGTTCGGAAGGATCGCCGCCAGCACCAAGCCAAAATCCCATTCTGTATCCGCCCGTTTGATTCGAATATGGATTCATCGTGATAGCCATAGAGCTTTCACGCGAAGAATCCACTCCCTGACGCTTCAAAGTGTCGGCCGCGCTGTCGTACTTAGTATTAACGCCGATTAAAGCAAACTGAGCCCCTAAAGAAGAACCCGTAGAATATTTTCCCCCGTATGCAAGAGTGAGAGAGCTGTTTAAATTAGGCCAAGAACCGCCGCTGATTAATAGACCCTTGCTAGGATCAAAATTACCATCGGTCGCATTTCCATTCACGTGAAGAGGTGCACTGGGAGCTGTAACACCCACGCCCACTTTTCCGGCACTATAGTAAATATCAGATCCAGAGGCGATCCATTGCGAACTCACCGGCATCGTCGTGCTACAAATGATTCCGCTCGCCGTTCCGTCGGAAGTACAAATTTTATTTGCGACTAATCCGCCAACTCCCAAGACAGGAATATTCCCCGCCGCTGATCCCGTATTCACAGTTGCTGCTGAACCAAGTCCTAAATTCGTTCTTGCGCCTGCAGCTGTCGTCGCGCCTGTACCACCTGCTGCCAATGGCACTGTTTGATAGGTCACTGTGTTTGCACCAGTGACAACAGGAACTGTATTTGTGGAGGGTCCTGAAGGATACGTTACACCATTCACTTTACCAACTGTTGCAGCAACGGAACCTGTTCCTGATGCCGTTACGTCGCCAGTCAATGCTGAAATACCTGTTCCTGCGCTTGAAGCGACTGTCGTCCAACTTGCTCCGTTATCGCGGTAGATTATTCCAGCTTGTGTATCTAAATAGAGTCTTCCATCGGTACCTGCTGCGGGTCTTCCCGCCGTATTTCCCGATTGTATACTTGTGACCACATTGCCAGCCCCACTTCCCGCATTTTTAACAGCATCCGTGATGCCGTAACCGGAAAGAGTCGTAGGATTTGTTCCAGCAGTAACTCTGCCCTTCGCATCGACTGTCACAGACTTATAAGTTCCTGCTGTCACGCCGGATGTTGCAAGAGTTAAAGTCGTTGAGCCCGCAGCAGATGTCACATCTCCGCTCAATGCAGGCATCTGTGCGGCAACCAATGTTCCCGTGAGTTGAGTTGCTGCAATAGATAATGTTGTGCAAGAAAAACTATCCGTCGCAGAACTCCACGTCACTGCTTGTCCCGCTGTACAAGAAGACGCAGGCCAAGGACTTCCACTCGCAACATTGATAAGGTCTGTATAAAAAAGTTTCGTTGCGACCCATGCGCTTGCTCCATCCCAACGATACACCTGTCCTACTGCTGAACCATTCGCCAAAGAAATCATCGGCGTTGATGTTCCCGTCGCCACATTGATCGGAGATGAGCCTGAAACCGAAGTGACAGTCCCGCCGGAACCTGTCGCGCTAATTGTGATAGAACCATTTCCGTTCGTAATGGACACTCCAGCGCCCGCGCTTAAGGTCGCCTTCGAGAGACCGTTCGTCGCTGTATTACCAATTAACAACTGACCGTCAGTATAAGTAGATTGCCCCGTACCGCCGCGAATGACTGGCAAAACTCCGGTAGTGATTTTTGAAACGTCTAAGTTCGGAATTTGTGCCGCCTGCAAATTCGTTAAGAGACTCGCATCCACAGCCGGAAGCCTTGAAGAGGTATCTAGTTGAACGATCTCATTTGCATTCGTTCCCACGTTTACATTCAAAGTCACATTGCCGGAAGTTCCGCCTCCGGAAAGTCCTGCACCCGCCGTAACACCCGTAATCGTTCCACCAGACCCGGACGCGGAACTCATTAAATCCCAAGCAGAACCATTATAGCGATAAATTTTTTGCGTATCTGTTGCGACAAAAAGATCTCCCGAAGCAGGCGTCAGCGAAGACTTGCTTGCATCAGTTCCCGAAGTAATAGCTCCGATACCACCGCCGTTCTTAATAGCGTCACCAATTCCATAACCCGTAAGTGTTGTGGGTTTACCCGTTGCGATTTTACTCCAGTCAAGAGACGGAATATCACCCGCCACTAATGAGGCTGAAGCAGTCACACGACCTTTGGTATCGTAAGTAATTTTTGTTCCTGTTCCTGCGACAACAATCGGACTCAAAGTAGGATTTGGATAGGTTCCAGTTAAATCTCCACCAGCAGCTCCGCTTGGCGCCGTCGAGATCGTCGCAGGAGTCCATTGCGAACCATCAAATTGTAAAACTTGATTTGTCGTCGGCACTGTCGTCGCAACGGCTTTTCCCTGAATTGCGCCAACCACAGTGGCCCCCTGTGTCCCCGTCACATCACCAGCAAGAGCACCCGTAAATCCACTGGCATTGCCTGCGATATCGCCAGAAACTTTCGAACCTGCGATTGCAATGGCCGTGCAAGAAAAAGTGTCCGTCGCCGATACAAAGGTCAGAGTCGTGTTTGCAGAGTTGCAGGTTGGAATGCTTGAATAAGAAACGTAACCACCCAACGTCGTCGCAAGATTTGCAACATCGGATTGTTGAATAGCGGCATTGACCCAATTCGCTCCATCATATTTCAGAAATTGCCCACTCGAGGCCGACGTGATCGTCAGAGGTTTTCCGCTCAGCGCTCCGACTGTGGGATTAGGGTAATTTCCTGAAAGGTCGCCTCCGGCGGCTCCGCCTGGAGAAACCCCAGCGATGGTCGTACTTACAGCCGATGTAATACGGCCATAAGAGTCCACTTGGATCACGGGCACTTGCGTTGCGGATCCATATGTTCCACTTGTCACACTCGTCGTTGCCAAATCAATAGTTCCACTGCTAGTAATGGTGCCACCGTTAAGCCCCACTCCGGCAGTGATGCTTGTCACAGTGCCACCATTGGCTCCGCCAACGGCCGCGCATCCAAACTTTTTCGTTGCCGCATCCCAAGTTAAAAACTTCCCGCCGTCACAAGAAACACTTCCCGCTCCCGAGTTATTCACATCATTCTTTAATACGAAGTCCGCGACGGAATTTTTTCCCAATTTTTGTGCCGATAAAGAAAATCCGGCATAGGGGACGGAGCGAATCACATTATCGGGCGTGATCGTCTGCCAACCCGTTCCATCATAAAAAGCAACCCGCAAGAGTCGTCCATCAGCGGCGATAGGATTATATGGAGTGGTCGTTGCCGAACAGTTATAAGAATTTCCTGAACTCGAACAAGCCCCGCAATAGTAACCAATACTTGCATCATTATTGAAAACATCTACGACTGAAGAGGCGCCCGTCCCCGTGATGTATTGAATGGAGCCCATCCCAATAGGAACGTCAAAGACACCACGGGACTGACTCATATTAATACCGTTAACTTGCTCTTGGTAAACAACACACTGACCGGAAGGATCCAAAATCTGAAATACAAAAGAGACGTTGGAGTTTTCAAAGGACGTTCCGTCAGACTTTAAAATACGACCTTGGTAAGTCAGAGACCCCGAAGATGCGACCGGCCCTGCAGCCTGTACTGACGCAATAAAAAAATATAGGAGAAAGAATGTCAGAAAACGTGCGCACATCGGCGAGCTCCTAAGTTATGAATCTATTTCGGAGTTCTTTTCAGTGCGCTAAATATGATTAAGATCCCGTCAAGAAAGATAATGTTCTAATAAAAACAGAATAGCGAAACTTCATGAATTGAAGTGTTCTGAATTTTCCAGAACATCAATTTATAAGTACTTATAAATCTAATACGAGATTGAGAGGTTTTGAGGTGTCTACAACGACTTGTTGGCTCAGCCACTTATTCTTTTCATGTGAATAGTACTTAATAACAAGAGTATCCCCGTCGTAGACCTTGAAACCCGTTTTCACTTTTGAACCTTCTATGACTTCGTTATTTACAAAAATTTTAACGAATTCATTGCTGAAGTTGCGAAAGTTCATCAGCATGGATTTTTTTTGCGGAGGAGCCACTGCCGCCAGAGACCTCTTCTGCTCCGCAAACTCCTCCTGTTTGTATTTCCAATAATGCAGCCCTGCGACGGCCATCCCAATGAGAATCATGAATAATGGAATGGCGCTCGTCTTCTTTTCTTGCCGAGTCAACACATCATATAAAGTGATTTGATTTAATGAGATGGCTTCGTGAGTCGCCACAGGGACACTGGCATCCGACTCCAGATCCGGCGCGTCTCCGACCAGTTCCCGCAACGACAGAGCAAAAGACGCCTTATCATATTTATCGTTCAAAGCCTTCAAGCGACCCGCAAATAGTTTTGTTAATTGCGATGAAGACGCGCGATCCTTGAAGTCCGGTGCTATCATCCGGCGCAGAATCTCCTGGTCTTCACCGCTAACATCCATGAGCTTTTCTTCGACATTTGCATCGGACCAAGCATCCAGTATTCGCACGATCTCAACTTCGTTTACAGTTCCGAAAAAACGCTTTCCCGTAAGCAACTCGTAAAAAATAATGCCTAAACCAAAAATATCTGACGCCGCTGTCAATGAAGCTCCCTGAATTTGCTCGGGACTCATATAGGAATACTTTCCTCGCACGGCCCCAACTTGAGTCAATGACTCGCTGGTATAGGATTTCGAAATACCGAAGTCGATAATTTTCACTTCGCCGTCCCGGCTTAGCATAATATTATGCGGGCTTAAATCGCGATGCACGAACACCTGATTTTGTGGACCCGGCACCTCGCCGTGCATGTAGGAAAGCCCCAATGCGATCTCTGTCATAAGATAATAGGTCATTTCGAGTGGAATCTTCACAGAGATAGCTTCACTCACTCTGGTCACATCGCGGAGATTCACGCCATTGATATATTCCTGAATCAAGTACAAATCATCGCCGTGCGCACCCATCTCAAAAGTGCGAACAAGATTTTTATGCGTTAACGAGAGTGAAAGTTTTGCCTCGCGCAGGAAGAGCTTAGAATAGTACCATTTGTCGTTGACGTTACCCGCAACCTTCTTGAGTACAAAAGTTTGCGATGGATCGCCACCCACCTTTTTAACCAAAAAGATGTCTGCCATTCCACCTGAAGCTAAAGACCTTACAATGCGAAATTGTCCCAGTTGCGTCATTTCGTTCTTACTTTCCTGTCTCTTTATTTTAGCTGTCTTTCGCGTGCGCTGAAATTCAAAAATCCACGCCATTTTGAACCTTAGAAATCCGGAACAAAAAACAGAACACGACGTCTCGTTATACTTAAAATAGCCCACAAATGAGTCAAAAATGTTCTAAATTTTTTAGAACATTAATCCTTTCGATTGACCAAAAACGATACGTCCTTCACGTCAACTTTTCGGATCATCGTACCGAACAATAGAGAATCCTTTTTGGGGAAGGGGATCTTTGTGAATTTCCAGAGCTGCAATCGATTTTTTCTATTGTTCATTCTATCAATCACTATTCTGCCGATTTTCCAAAACTGTGGCGGAGGATTCCAACTCCGAGAATCCCTCAACGCGAGCAGTTTTTCTTCACTTCCTAATGAAGGCCTTCAAGGACTTCGCAATGAAGCCGCAGACACCACCACACCTTATCAGGCGGCCTCTTATGAGTACCGCTATGCAGATGATCTGATTCTAAATGTTCGCAACAAACAGGTTTTCCAAAGACAGAGTTCCGTCAATTTAAACGGTTCCGTTTATGACAACGCCGTCATTGTTCCTTTGAAGTTTAAAAAAGCTTCCGCAAATATTCGCTGGGTTACCGTCGTCGTAAAGTCTCCTTCCGCGACACTTATAGACAGAACTTACTCGACGACGGATTCTGCAAGTGAACTTCAGCTGCCTTTCGCTCTTCGGGCTGGAGGATGGTATTTGTTAGAGCTGACACAAGTCGATGACTCCCAAAGAACGATGTATAAATCAAGAGTTTCGGCTTTTGGTGTCGGTGATATTTATCTCATCGCTGGTCAATCCAATGCCGCTCAACACGCCGAAGTTAAAACGGCAGCGAAAAGCTCTCTTGTCGTCATGACGGACCCAGAGACCCACACATGGGCACAGGCCGCGGATCCACTCCCTTATGCCACGGTAACTCCAACAAGAATGTTAAATGGGAAAGGTCAGGGCTCTAACTGGCCTGAGCTCGGTGACTATCTGGTGCAAAGCCAAGGCGTCCCCGTGGCCTTTTTAAATACAGCGATTGGTGGAACCTCAGTTTCTCAATGGCAACCGGGAGCGGCCCCCTTCAACTCAGGCGCCAGCATTGATTGGGTCTACAAAGACTATTATCCGTACACGCGCTTGCTTTTTGCGGCGAAATACCTTCTCGAAAAAAGCGGCGGCTTCAAGATGATTCTTTGGCATCAAGGCGAAGCCGATCTTTACGAAAATGAGTGCGAGCCGAGCTCCCTGGGCACTTGCGCTCCGGTTCTTTATACAGCGCGCTTCATGCAACTGAAAAACTCTTTGGATACGGATTTAGGAATGAATCTAAAATGGGTTGTGGCGCGCACGACATTCAGTCGCGAAGTAGAAACACCTAACTGCATCGGCATTACGCAAACAAAACCTTTCAATTCGCAACTTTTAAGAGCAAGTCAGCAGGCTTTATGGGGAATGAACAACATTTATCAGGGACCCGAGTCTGATGATTTGAAAGAAGGATATCGTTATCCGGGCGAAGTCGGCGCTTGCGTGCACTTCTCCTATGCGGGACAAAAAGAAATGGCAAAGCGTTGGTTTAATGCGATCAACGCCTCTCTTTCACAAACCGCCAACTCAAGTCGATTTGTCAATTTTACGAATAGAACCGGAAACATCTCGTGCAGAATCGGAGAGCTTTGTCTTTCTCGCACAGGAGGACAAGCGGTGACGATTTATTATCCCAATGGAACAGTCGCACTGACGAAAAGATGTAACGGTCCTTGGGCTTTAGATTTCACGGCAGATCATTTTACGAATCTGTGCAACGGTTTAACGACAACGCAGGCAACGCTCAACCAGCCGAACCATTGGCAGCTGATCACCAATGGTGATTCTTCCTCAAACTCTTCCTCAGCGCCTCCACCGGATCCGCAGATTATTAGCCAAGGCACCGGTTGCAGCGATAATCTTTGCCTTTGGGTGATTGTAACGGCACTTACAGCAGACTACGAAGTGTACGTCAGAGACCCGCAAAATTATGCCTACGCTCCCCGCATCACCGCGCAAGATTTACTCTTAGTGAGATCTCGCGAGGATGGCACAAAAGCCGTGAGCTTCAAAATCCCGATGGCCGCCCTCGCCGTCTACCGAGCCCGCGGCTTAGATGTGATTTTAGTCAATAAACTGAATAATCAAAAGAGATCGTGGGCCCGGTACTTCCCTCGCCCGTAAGATTCCTCGCGGGGCCCCTTATGGGCCCGTGGAATAGAAAATGGCATTTTCGGATGAAATAAAAATTCGACCTTCTCGAATTACCAGTCCTCTACAAGAACCTAAACTCGCAGGCAAAAAATCAGTATAGTTTCCAAAGTCCCCCGCTTTCCCGACGACTGTTGTAACAAGTCCGGCGGGAGTGATTTTTCGGACCATGTAGTTGTATGTATCCGCCACAAAAATATTTCCACCGCTATCGATTGCAATTCCAGAAGGACTATTAAACCGTGCCGCAGGCCCAGTTCCATCAGCAGCGCCAGAGCTTCCCGCCAAACCTGCTATAGTAGTGACCACTCCACCTGAGGTTATTTTGCGAATCACATGATTGTCTCTATCCGCTACGTACACATTTCCCGCGTTATCTACTGCAACTCCGGTAGGATAATTAAACCTTGCCGCGGCACCTGTTCCATCCGTACTGCCAGGGTTTCCCCCCAAACCTGCAAGGGTCGTCACGACTCCATCTGAGGTTATTTTGCGTATTGTGTGAGAATAAGTATCTGCCACATAAATGTTCCCGCTATTATCTACAGCAACGCCATCGGGATAAAAAAATCTCGCACTCGAGCCCGCTCCGTCCGCATAGCCTATACTCCCAGCCAGACCTGCAATCGTCGTCACAACACCAGCGGAAGTTATTTTACGAATTGTGTGGTTACTGCTGTCCGTTACAAAAAGATTTCCACTGCTATCAACGGCCACGCCATAGGGGGAACTAAATCTGGCGCCGGACCCCGTCCCGTTCGTGGTTCCCCAAGTCCCGGATAATCCGGCGAGCGTTGTGACTTCTCCGGCCGATGTTATTTTTCTTATTACATGATTTCCTCTATCAGCCACATAAATATTTCCACCACTGTCCATAGCCATTCCCACGGGTGCATTAAACCTTGCTGCCGAACCTGTATCGTCAGCACTGCCAGCTCCTCCCGCTAATCCGGCGAGGGTCGTCACGACACCGCCCGAAGTGATTTTACGAATCGTGTGGTTGCCCTCGTCAGCCACAAATATATTTCCACTGCCATCCACGGCAATTCCATTTGCCGCAGAAAACCTTGCTGCGAAACCTGTACCGTCCGTACTATCTGCACTTCCAGCCAGACCTGCCATCGTCGTGACAACTCCAGCGGAGGTTATTTTGCGAATCGTGCTGTTACTACTATCCGTTACAAATAGATTCCCACTGCCATCGACAGAAATTCCTTGTGGATTGTAAAATCTTGCGGCTGAGCCCGTACCATCCAAACTGCCTGAAACTCCCGCGGAACCTGCAAACGTTGTTACAACGCCTCCGGGAGTCACCTTTCGTATGACATGATTCCATTTATCAGCCACATACAGATTGCCGCCACTATCAACGGCGATTCCATCAAGGAAATTAAACCTCGCCGCAGAACCCGTTCCATCCGCAAACCCCGAAATCCCCGATGAACCCGCTAAGGTCGTTACAGCTCCGCCGGATGTTATTTTTCGAATCGCGTTGGATGCAGACACATATACATTCCCGCTAGAATCTAAAGCGATCCCCTGGGGCCCATTGAACCTTGCAGTAGAACCTGTGCCATCCGTACTGCCAGCGTTTCCAGCTAAGCCCGCAAAAGTCGTCACAACTCCGGCAGATGTTATTTTACGAATCGTGTGGTTAGACCAATCCGACACATAAAGAGTTCCACCACTGTCAATGGCAATTCCCCGTGGTGCATTAAACCTTGCTGCGGAGCCAGCGCCATCCGCGCTGCCTGAGACGCCCGCCTTTCCTGCCAGCGTCGTTACAACTCCGCCCGGTGTGATCTTACGGATGACGTGATTAGCTCGATCTGCCACATAAATATTTCCGCCGCTATCAACGGCTATTCCGATAGGCCAATTAAATCTGGCATTAGACCCAGTCCCATCTCTGAAGCCTCGTCCCCCGGCGGGACCCGCCAACAACCTCAAACTGTTGAGCTGTTGAAATATAGCTGCATTGAAAAACTGCGCTTGGACTTCCGGACTAAAACTCACGCAGCTAAAAAGAAAGCATAAGATTAGAATGCGAAGGCGTCGTGTGCGGTTGTAAATCATATTAGTACCCTGAGACCCAAGCCACATATACATGCGTTCCCATCACCATCAACGAATATAGCGTATGTTTGCCTGATGTCGTTGTTGTATGATTCGGCGGCAGATGCACCGTCAAGGGAGTTATTCCATTGTCACTAAAAGCCGTGAAGTCACACAAGGCCGAGTTCGTTCCTTGAACAGCGAACGAATACTGACCGCCATCTTGCAAATTATTAAACTGATACGAACCACAATCTCGTGTTGTGTATTTTAAATTTCCGGAGGAAAAATCTATCGTGCTCGCGACACCGGTGTCGGCCGCAGGTTTCGTCAAGATGGTCCCGCTGACATCCAAAGCTGAACGAGGAGTACTTGTTGCGATACCGACCGCCCCAGTTCCCAATACGCTCACTCGCGCAAGACCACTCGTGACCAGCTGTAAAGCGCTCGCGTTGTTGGAGCCGACGACCGTTGCCAAGGGGGCTGTATCTGCAAACAAAGAGGCGCCAGCAGCATTTTCAATGCCCAGCACCGCCGGACTTAGTCCGTTACCCACTCGAAGAGACGCCGGGTTGCTCGTACTAGAGGAAACAAAATTGGCGGTCACCGTAGAACTTCTCACATCCAGCGGATACGACGGCGTCGCGGTTCCAATACCGACGTTACCCGACAAGTCGATGCGCATGCGTTCGGTTCCTGTCGTAGTAAAATTGCTTGAGTTGACAACGCCTGTACGGAAAGTTATGCCTCCACTTTCAGAGGCAATAAGCATGTTTTTGCTATCGTCGATTGAAAAACCCGCGACGGTCAAACCGACTTTCTCGAGGAGAAGGTGCGGGTTGCTGGAAGATTTTAAATGAATCTGGGCATTCGTATTTGTCACGTTCTTGTTCAGCGTACCGATGGAGAGTGCTCCGCGAACATCAAGGATGTTTTCCGGCGCACTGGTGCCAATACCCACGTTGCCACTATTGTAGTAAATATTTGCTCCTGAGGTGCTCCACTGCGAACTTGCCGGCATCGTCGTGCTACAAATAATTCCACTCGCTGTACCGTCAGAAGTACAAATTTTATTTGCGACTAAACCACCAATACCTAAAAGAGGAACATTCCCCGCCGCCGATCCTGCATCGACTGTCGCCGCAGATCCTAATCCCAAATTTGTTCTTGCTCCGGCAGCGGTCGTCGCCCCTGTACCGCCATTACCAACAGCAAGAGCTCCCGTAAGATCCGTCGCTGCATTAATTGCGGCATTCACCCAATTCGTACCATCATAACGCAGAACTTGTCCCGCCGAGTACGCCACAGGTGATACGGTTTTACCTTTAATCTTATCGACACTCATCGTTGCGGAAGTACCGCTCACATCACCCGCAAAAACACTTGAAGGAGACAAGGTGCTTGGAAACGCCGTCCAATTTCCATCTCCCGCTAAATATTTTGTACTATCCGCCGTGCCGTTTCCTAAGCGGGCGGGGGCCAATGTTCCTGTTGCGATTTTACTGGCATCCACATTTCCTAAACTGATGACAGGCATCGCAGGCAAAGTATTATCGACAACTATTGGTGCATTTCCCGTTACCGAAGACACATTCCCTGTTCCATTTCCCAGAGCAAGCGCAGAGGCCCCATCCCAATACATCATCTTATTTGTTTCGCTGTTGTACCAAGTCGTTCCTTTATAGGACGAATCCAAAGTAGCTACGAGCGAAGCCTGCTGCCCGTTTGTATAAGTTCCCAAACGCAAAGTTTTCTGCGCAGCCATCGTCAAGTGCCCGATATTAAGAATGTCACTGCCACCCATATTAATGGCTCCGCTCATTGTTCCACCTGACAAAGGCAGCTTTGTATTATCTGTTCCCACGACGTTCGTTAATAAACTGCCGTCCAATGCCGGAAGCTGATTGGAATTTGCCAACAGTAAGACATTGCCAGCATTGGTTCCGGCATCCTTTGTCGCCGCCATTCCCAAACCAGCGATATCTCCGCCATTCACAGCCGTCCAAGTTCCATCTCCACGTAAGAATGTCGTATTGTCGGCCGTTCCTGTGGGATTCAAGGTCGCTAAAGCACCCAAGCCTAAATTCGTTCTGGCCGCCGCCGCCGTGCTTGCTCCGGTACCACCATTAGCAAGCGCGACCACACCACTCACGTTTGTTGCTGTGGTCGCCGTTGTTGCCGTCGTCGCTGTTGCCGCATTCCCTGTGATATTAATTCCCGCCGTCGTACCGGCAAGATTGAAATTATTTAAAATCGAATCCAGTTGAGTAAAACGACTGAAAATACTCTCAACATTCGCTTGCGAAACACCTTGCGCTGAATTGATGTTTACAAAGTCGGTGTCTTTTTTGCCGTTGACTGTTTCGGAATTCACGGCGTAAGCCACAGATCTCATATTGAAATCAGCAACTACCGGAATACTGTCCAACACCAGACTTAAGCGAAATTTTCTAACCCCGTCAGAAAGAGACGGATCAAACGAGGTGACACTTCCATCCACAACTCCGTCAGAATCCAAACACACCAATCCCGCAGGACGAGAGGGACCATTTGCGATAATCTTTGAATTGTCCATGACCTGCGCCAGAGTCAATCCAGGATCGTAACCTCCAACACTCCCCTTGCCGATGGGTATATTGATATATCCGTTCGAAATGTTAACGCCGCTAAAACTTTCTTCACGCAAAATACAACCCGTTGATGAAAGGATGCGTGCGTTGATTGTAATACCCGATCGTGTGGGATACTCAGTCCCGACTTTTATTACCCCTTGAAAATTAATTCCTTTATGAGTTTGTGCGGAAACTCCGGTAGTGAACAAACTGATGGTCAAGAAAACAACAAAGATCTTATTCATAAAAGGCCCCTTGGATCGTAATCTCAGAGGATACTTTTTTAGTTTCGGAAATCTCCCCAAAAGTCCCCGTGATAACGACACCACTTGAAGTCGTCACAACTTCACCGGAAACAAAATCAGGCTGTTTACGCTGCAAGGAATCCAAAGAAGGATTTATTTCACTTTCAAGCCCCGAAATACTGGCTTCGAAAGAACACGCTGACAACCACAGTAAAGAAGAGCAAATGATAATTTTAAAATGACTTTTCTTCATCGTCCCTCACGATCCGCTCCCAAAAGAAAACTCATATACTTTATCGACTGAGCTTCACCACTTCTTGACCCTTTCGTCTTTGATATTGTTCTGTTTTATTCAGAATGTTTTCTGATGACGAATGCGTTGATAAAAATAGGAAAAGGTCCCCACAATTCTGCAGGGACCTTTTAAAATAAACCTTAACTTAGAGTTCTATCTTTTTCTTGGCGCCCATGAAAACTCGCCGCGACTTCCATTCGCAAAAATATAGCGAGTGAAGTAAACCGTTTGCGGCCAGTTATATGCTGAGACATCCATATCCACTGAATATGTATCTGTCGCTGCGTCGTATTTCCATGTATCACCAGCGCCACCAATGACACGGAACTCAGAATCATTTATGCAGTAAGTTCCCGATTGAGCCGCGGTCACCGTACAACCGCGCAGAACAGGACTGCCCGCGTATTTTTTGGCTCCGACAAAACGTTGAGTCACACGAAGCACTTTCGTGCCATCGCTCGTTGAGTAATCATAGAAGTGCAATGGCCAGTCTCCTCCACCAGAAATATCCGTTGATCCTGAACCAGAACCCGTCGAGGGAGCTGGCGCAGGTGCGGGTGCTGGAGCAGGCGCCGACGGTGCTGGAGCTGGTGCCGGTTGATTCGACTGAACGATTCTGGGCGTAAAACGGAACTCATATCTCTCACCATTACTCGCGATGTAACGGGTGATGTATTCAGCGTGAGGCCATCCCGCTCCCTCGACGCTAAAGTCCGCGCTATAAGAGTGTGTGACATTATTGTATCGCCACGAATCGCCGGATCCACCTATGACACGAAATTCAGAATCACTTGTACAGTAGCGCATTGCTTGGGTCGCGAGAACTGTGCAGGCTCTCACTCCCGTTTCAGCATTCATAAGTGTCTGCGTAATTCTTAGCACCATAGAACCGTTACTGATTGAATTATCCGTGAGTTGCATCGCAGGACCGCCCATAGACGGGTCATCGTTTGATGTCCCAAAACGACCTGAAGCGCCTTGAGATTTCAATGACGCCACATCAGATGGCGCAAACTGTTGCGGTGAACAGTTTTGAAAAGAAAGTACCGTCATACTTCCTAAAAAAAGGACCGCAACTGCTCTCGCAGTATATAACAATGGTTTCATTCATTCCCCCTTTGAACCATGTATTTAAATCGGCCTCTCAACGGCCAGACTAAATACCTAGAACTTTGATAATGTTCTGGTTCATTTAGAACATGCTCGAGAGAGATAAAATGAAATGAGATGTTCTGAATTTTCCAGAATGCTCGTTATTCTCTCGACGAGACACATTTCTCGTCACACAGGTATATTCCTTAATCACTACTCATCGACCGAACTCAATATTCTGCGTTTTTTAGAACATGTAGGTTGTGCAATAAGCGCGAGTTTCCAGTGGCATAATCCTTGGAACATGAACCTTCGATTGGAAACTTAACCAAGAGGAGTTCTTTATGAAAAGTCTTACGTTCTTAACAGCCTTCCTGTGCGCGGCGTCCGCTGTTGCAGCCCCGTCAGCCTCCACTGTTCAGCACCAAAGCTGCGCCATCGTCACAAATCTTTTAACGGAAGCAGAACTCACGCAAAAAGGATATCACCGCGCAAGCTTCGAGATTATCGACTATAAAGGCCATTCCCATAATTTCAAAATGAGTGGGGTGACGGATCTCATATCCCGCAACACTCCCAATACGAATCGCGAAGCCGTTGCTAAAAACGAAACTTTAGCGCGTGTTCAAGCTTTGCATGTTTCCCCCAAAGTCAACTATCGCTTCTACAATGAGCAAGGTGAATTGCTGAAGTTAAACGTGGAGTCGTTCGACTCTCCAGTGTTCTCTATGGATATTCCGCAGTTTCCGAAGGACAATACGCAAAAAATTCGTTTCGAAATCGTTGTTTCAACCGATACCGCCGCAGTAAATAGAGTGGAACAATATTGGATCGTTTTAAAACTGACTCCGCTTATCGAAAACGTCGTTTACCGATCCCCGCTATTTAGCTTCGCGGAAGTGGCACGAAAGATTTTAAAAAAAGGAACAAAGGACAACGATCTATTACTCATCGCCAAAAATGACCCTAGGGCCAACGATGAACTCGGCAACTTCATTAAACTTTTTCTTCTTGAAGAAATTCGTCAGAATGACATGGGCAGGAATTCAGATATAAAGGACCTTTTGAGAACTGGAATTCCTTCGTGCCAAGTAGCGGCGAATTAGAAAGTAAACGAAGGCGCACGCAATAAACTTGCGCGCGCGTTTTTGGGAACAGACTCTCTAAAAAGGGCCTTGAGTTTTCTCATTATCCTTCCGAGAATCAATAAAAGGGGGAGTGGAAAATGATTTTGGGCCTTTTGACCATGCTTCAATTGCTTATGGCTGTCCCCGCCTTCACCCAAGAAATTTCCAAGAAAGACTGTTCTGCTGTTGATGCCTCTACTCACATGGGCCCCGTACGAGACCAAGGTTCTATCGGATGGTGTTTTGCCTTCGCCAGTGCCGACGTCATGACTGAGTATTTGAAACTAGATCCAACAAATCGTGTTTCTGCCTTTGACGTCGCCTTACAGTATTACAAGAACGAGCGAGAAGATTTTATTAGAATCCTGAACGACGTCTGGACTCGGAAAGCACTTCCCTCTACGTCGGAGAATAGAAAGCTCTACGACGATCATAGCGCCATGATATGGAGTTCCCTTAAAGATCGCCCGTCTAATGTCATGCAAATGCAAGGAGGATGGTCCGATCTCTCTTTGCTCTCCTATAATAATAAATCGGGAGTATGCACCGAACGGAATTTGCCTTCCGAGCTGCCTCTAGCTCGCAAAGAAAGAGAAAACTATATTTATGAGTCTCTGGCTTTAGAGTACGTTCGAGCGCAAAACACAACGAAACCCTTTGAATGCCCACCTTTTTTTTCTGACTCAGAATTAACAAACTTAACTGGCGTCATCACGGATATTATAAACAAAGGGAACAAAAACAAAGTTCTCGGTAAAATCGAAGCTTCCTGCTCTAACAGAATGCCCTTAACAAAACCCCTTCTTCCATCTTCAACATGGGGTTCTCCAAGCGCGAACATGGCTCAGGTGAACAAAAATCTAAGTAAAAATATTCCGACAATTATATCCTATGATGCGCAGAAAATTTTCGGAGATGACGCTCGTGTCCGCCCTAGCATGCCTACCCATGCAAGCTCTATTGTCGGTCGAAGATGGAATACCAAGACAAAAACATGCGAATTTAAACTTCGCAACACCTGGGGCACATCATGGTGCCCTTCCAGCCGCTTTCCTGCGGATCGCTGCGATAAAGGGAATGTCTGGCTTACAGCGAAGGAACTCGCTCCATTTATTTCGGCAACAACCCACATTCTTCCGTGAATAATTTCGCTTTGGAGAAATCTTAAGTGCATTGATTGGCGCTTGGGTACTGAGTTCCTGGCTTAATTGAAAATATCACGTTTTCATCTTTAGTATTGCATTCATGGCACATCGGAATAATGCGCTCTCCCGAGATTTCCTTGTTATGGACGTGAGCGCCGAGCATCGCTCTTGACGTACAACCTTGAACCGCACAGTAAATGGGCCAAACCACCAAGGCTTTCTTTTGCCAATGATCTCGCCATGAGCCGCACTTTGCACAAGAACGGTTTGCGGTCCCACCTTTGTTTTTCCAACCAGAAAGAATGCCCATCTCTGTCTCCCCTTCAAGCAGTCATAATACTGTCGTGTACAGTTATTATTAGAAACTCAATCTTGGGCATTCTCACAAGCCTTTGTGGATTGTGTTGAACCGATGTCGTTCTGTTCTTTTTAGAAGTGTGATGAGGACCTAGTCTTCGCCGTCAACGAGGGCATCAATTTTTCCAGCGCAGTCCACTGTGTACCAACCCCAGCATGAAGCGCCCGCCGCACAGTAACCGTCAATGATCGCAGACGTTTGGTATTTGAAGGACTTGGCATTCCAAGTTAAAGATTTCAAAGCGCGTTTCACGTCGTCTGTCGTTAGAGTATATTCGCCGTCGATGATCCAATAAAATTCATCATTCAAAGACTGGCCCACGAGAGGCGCAAGATAATTGTTCAAAACAGCTTTAGCCTGGTTGATTTCGATGCACTGTTTTGGTTCCAATGGCAATTCGAGCTGCTCAGCAAAACAGGAAAGAGACAGAAATAAAGATAGGAATACGAACATGACCGACTTCACAAGAACCTCCATTGATTTTGCATAGTGTTTCTACCCTGCCTCCTCCAAAATGAGAAGTCCTGTTGTGAAGTTTACAATCGAGTCTTCCCGAAGAGACATTCACTGAGCGCCTCAATTAATAACGTTCCCTTTTTTTTAGAACACAATCTGATAAAGGAATCCCTTTCAAGGATCATATCCATTCATTTGAAAATATAAATTTGCTATCGTTTTTTCAGGGGGTTTCTGTGACTTTAAAAAGAAGTTTCACCAAAGTCCTTATTCTTGCGGCGCTGTTAGTTTCATTTCAAAATTGCGCTCCCGTTGGCAAATCAGTCTCGCCATTAGAAGCAACCTCTTCTCCAGAAGATACAACGGCGTTCAAGCTCCGTCCGACACCTGTAACCACAACAACCGAATTTAACTATACGGTCACCGTTGATGACCCCCAAAATAGTTTAGGCGCAGACCGAGATCTCATTCTAAAGAACCTTTAGGCCGCTTGTCAGGACTGGGGCCGCTACATTTATGGCAAAGCGCCGATAAGAATTTTAGTTCGTATCAACAATGATCAAGCCCGCTTCTCGGGAGCTTCGCGAACTTCTGTTTTTCTAAAAACGGCGAATGGACACAATGTCTTTGAAGACATTGCTCCTTACAAACTGAGAACAGGCAAAGACCCCGAGCCTCGGCTTCCTGACATTTATCTTGATATCAATGTGAATTTCATGCGGCAGGCTTATTGGATTGATCCTCAACCAGAGACGCGAACTCTTCCCGTCCCTGTAGGAAAAGTCGATCTGGTCACAGTCTTCGCGCACGAGTTAGGGCATGGGTTGGGCTTTAACGGCTTTCTTGAGCGTTCGACGGGAGCCGTTCCCGCGCACAATGGAATCTCTGTCTTTGATTCTCTGATGTATGAAACAAACCTGAGCGGTTCCCCCGTCTTTACTGGCGCTAAAACACTCACGGCCTACGGAAGCAAACTTCCAGTGACATTCTTTACATTTCCAGACTCCCGCACTAACACCTATTCGATTGCAGGTGTGAATTACATCGCCACCTTACATCCCTCTCAGAACCTAACTCATTACGGTCGTTATACTGCCAGCAATGAGTCAGCGAAAAGCCTTCAAGGACTGATGGGCGGAGCATGGCTTTTCCGCGCAGATCAAGGTTTGAGAATTCGCGTTTCAAATCTTGATGCCGCTGTCCTTTGCGATATGGGAGTCCCCTGTCGATAGTTGACACTTTAGTGTGAGTCCATCAGCCGCCTTTGACCGGGTTTCCAGTGAATGGCATTCTCTAATTTATGAAACTCTATCTTCGAATTCTCGCGCTTTTGTATTTCTTTGGTGGCTTGCTGCACATAGCGGATCTGTTCGACTTGCGTTTAAAGTTTAGCGAAATGGACAACATTTGGAAAACTTGGATAATCTATCTTACGATTTTTGATTTACTTGCTTCTGTGGGCCTATGGCGACGTCAAAATTGGGGAATAGCTTTATTTTTAGTCGTCACTGTCTCCCAACTGTTTACATACACAGTTTTTTCCAACATCTTCGGTGACCAGAGTCCACTTCTTCTCTTTCACGTCGTTACACCAACCGTTTTTGTTACTCTAAAGTTTTGTCAGAAACTAAAATCTCCTTCAACACAATCGCTATGAGAATGCTAGCTAGTTAGCCTCAGCCTGCCAGTGAGTTTCGATATAAGGGATTGGCTCATTCTGTTTTATTTAGAACAATTTAAAAATAAAAAAGCACTGATAAGAATTCAGCGCTTTGCGAATGGAGTTGGACTCAAAAAACAAGTGTTATCTGACCGAATACTTCTTTGCTTGTAGATCGAAGTACCAACTAAAGTGAGTAATCACGTTGTATCCTAGTGCACCTTGAATTGATTGGGCGCCCAGCTTTGATTTGATTGAACTGAAATCTGCTCCCAAAACCTGTACTTTCTTAAGAGATACAGAGCCGATAGCAAAGTTTGTCGCTTCATATAACTTAAGCTGCATTGCTTTTGCGTGAACCGTATCACCGACATCTAGGCTTTTAATAAAGCTAAAAATACTTGGATTCTCATCAATAACTTTTTGATCAATCGTTGTAAGACCAGCACCCGTATCCCAAATTAAATGCAAACGAAGCCCATTGAAAACTGGTGACACCAAAATGTGTCCGAAGGTTCCGAGCTCGAAAGTCAGACTGGCATCCTGTTTTTCGAAGCTTACTTCTTGGGTTTTTGAATCTAAGCCGAATCGGTTCTCTTTGAATAGATCAATGCCCGCAGTGGGAGAAATACCTAGTTTTTCAGAGAGTAGCATGACTTCATGTTGCCCTAGCGAATAGTTTCCCCAAGAAATGTTACGAATTTGGATTCGAGCCGCCGACACCCCTTTTCCCGCAAGGCCCGCTAACTCACCCTCTTTAACTATAGGATATTTTGCGAAAAAATAGTTCGAAACAACTTTTGTCGACGTAGCTCCGGTATCCCAAAAGCATTTTTCAGAATGCCCATCAAAGATCAAGTGCGCAAAAATTTGGCCTGCTTCTGGTTCATCTGCATCTGCAACAAAATTTACTTTCACCGACGATCCTCAATTCTTTGATTGATTGCGCACCCAGGAGATGTTCACCAGTATCAAACATGCCAAAACTGATTTCATACTTGATGTTATGAATTTAACTTGGGTGCCGTCTATAAGCAAAGCTATGCGCTGAATAAGACTTCCTTATACGAAGCCAAAGTTCTAAATCTCACCTGAACCTGCCGAACAGGGGTGTTCTGGTTTTTTCAGAACAGTTTTTCGCGTTGTATCATAGGCAGATATTGCTTAAAAGCGTGGCTTTACGTAGGTTCGCCCGCATGAAGTACGGGGAAGTCGCGGAACTCATAAATAAAGTTTTAGAAAAAAGGCGCCTTAGAAATCCTCACTACTCACTGCGCGCCTTTGCTCGGGACCTCAAGGTCTCCCCGAGCCGCGTTTCCAATATCGTCACTGGCAAAGCTCTTCCCGGAAAAATTGTTCGTCGGCGCCTGGCCACATCACTTCACCTTAATAAATCCGAAGTCGAGTATCTAAACTACTTAATCGAAAAAACACGTCATCGCGCTAAGGATTCTCGAAACGCCCACCAGCTCACCGAAAAAGATTACGCCTTTTTGCCCGAGTGGTATCACTATGCCATTCTCAATCTGATGGAGACGACTTCTTTCCAAAGTGACGTCGAGGTTATCGCACAACGTCTGGCCTTAGCACCCGAAACTGTCCAAGATTCCCTGAATAAACTTCTTAAAAGCGGTCTTATTAAGAACACGCCAAAGGGATATGCTCCAACCTATAAAAATCTTACTTCCACCAGTGACATTCCCTCATCCGCGTTAAAATACTTTCACAATCAGCTTATCAACAAAGGCTTAGATTCTTTAATACGGGATCCAGTCGATATTCGCGACATAACTTCCATTATTATTCCTAGCAACCCCGAAAACATCTACAAAGTAAAAATGCTGGCGCGAGAGTTTCGCAAGCAAGCAAATGAACTTTTAGAGCAAGGTGAGAAAACGGAAGTTTATAGCGTATGCGTTCAGATCTATCCTTTAACACAAAGAGGAACCTCTTCATGAAGAACCTGATCTTCTTTACTCTTTTTCTGTCTGTCTCTTTCGCCAACGCAAGATCCACGGAATTTGGCAATGGTGGAAAAGGAATCGTCTGTAAAGAGACCCACCAGGTGTTCTTTTACGATACTTACGAATCCAAACAGCGTTACAATCTTACCCCCGAGCTTGAGGACGTTACCGACTCTGTATGCGACGTTCCTGAGACTCGAGGTTGGGAGATATTGACTCCATGCCTGACTCCAAGCCTTGAGCTTGCGGAAAAAAGTCTCGATAAAATCAAAGCCTACGATCCTATATTCGCGGCAGAGCTGTCTCGTCTTCTGGGAAGATTCGCGCTAGATGCCCTCTTTGTTAATGGCACCCTTTCTTCCACTGACGATGTCGGGTTGAGCTTTGTTCCTGCCGGATGCGAATTACAGCAACTGGCAATTCAACACGTTAAAGAGTTTGAAGAGGATTATACATATTTTATCTCGAAGCCTTTGTGGCTGCGTTTGCGTGTTGCAGATAAAGTCGCACTATTAATGCACGAGGTTGTCTACAAAGCCGCACTTAAAATTAATCCCCATATTTCCTCTTCGGAAAAAGTGCGATACTTCTCTTCTCACGTTCTTGCGAAAGCTGTTTTAACCCGTCAGAAGTATGAGCAAATTAAAAAAAGTCTTTTAGGACAAAACCCAGAGGTTGTTCTGCAAAAATAAAAAAATAGAGAACGGTTCCTGACCTCCCTCACTGGCAAATAGCACGGAAAGATTGTAAGAATTTTTCTGGCTATTGCGGGGGAATCATGAGTAGCGGCTGGAAGAAACTTCTAAAACACGATATCAAAGAATATCTTTCGCAAATAATCGAGCAGAAGAAGAAAAAAAATCCGCGCTTCTCGCAAAGGGCGTTTGCGCAGCAGATTGGTTTAACAAGTACAACTCTCAACGAAATTCTTAAAGGTAAAAGAAAGATCTCGCCTAAAACGATCGCAAAACTAAAGGCCGCTTTCTCTGAAAACGAAGAGTTGCTCCAAATTTTGGATGATCAAACCTCTGCTGTCTTTTCAACATTTCACATTGAATCGAAAGCGATGACTGAAACGGCGTCAAATTGGTTTTATCTCGCTATTCTTGAACTCATGCAAACGGAAGACTTTAACGAAGACCCTGCTTGGATCGCCAAGAGATTGGGTATTCAGGTCGAAAGCGTCGAAAAGGCCCTTGCAGATTTACTCAAGATTGAGGCGATCAGACGCAGCCAGTTTAATAAACTCACTCCCGCTCATAACAATAATATTAAATTTGCCGACGATGACAGTCGCGAAGCTATTATTAAAACTCATGACGAACTCTTGGAAATAATAAAAGGTTCTGTTCGGAAATTACCTTTGGATGATGTCTCTTCGGGCTATATGCTTGTTGCGACCTCCCAAGAAGACCGAGATTACATTCACTCTAAATCCATCAGTTTCGTGAACGAATGCGCCGAATATTTGGGCCGAGCGAATGCTCCTAAAAAAGAAGTTTATTTGTTGAACGTATCCTTTGTCCCGCTGACGAAGAAAGAGCTGTCTTCAGAATTGGAAAAACATGTTGAGTCTTAGAAGCACTATTCCGGTTGCACTTATGTCTTTGAGTTTAGGAGCTTACTCTTCTGCAAACGCCAGAACCATGCAATGTGGCGTACAAATGGTGACAGCTTCGCATATTGGCTTAGTTCCTATGGATGATGAATTCGTCCTCGCAGCTGCGCCCGTCACAGATACAAGTAAATGTGCTACCACGACAGTCAAGAATATGACGCTTTCCCTATGTGCTGCCGAAGAAACAGAGGCGCTTGGTATTTACAAAGTTCAAGTTTCTATGTCTGATAGCGAAGGCAGAATCGCAACAGCTCGCGAGATATTAGCCACGTCGAAAAATGATGCCGAAGACCTTATCTCGATCTATTCTGAATGTGACTTCACACCGCAGTTCGTACGAAAAATGCACGCGGCAGGATTGCAATACCCAGGATACAGGGGCGGCGATTCTTTGATGATTGATCGTGCCGTTGCCGCCGCCTTTCAAAAAGGTGTCTTAGACAAACATGATATCGTCCTTTTCAATATCGGAAATTGTGAACTCAAGTAAAATGTTTGCTATTTAACGCCGACATTGGATTCGCTGGAGGTGCCATCGCCGTCGTCTCCTCCCCTGTTTTGCGAACCCGCGCGCATAGCACAATGAATAAGTTCTGTGTTTCGTGAAGCTTTGATAGATTCCGCCCGTGCGATTTGCGCTTGGAGAACTTCCAGCGTGGCGTCCTCTGACGGCAGGAGCTCATCAATGTATGCCCAACGATTTTCACGCCCCAGGCTCATATTACACTTATAAATTTTATTGTTAATATTATAAATTTCTTCTTGTAAGCGCGCTAATGTTTCTCGCGCATTTGTTTTGTTGCCGTTTTTTTCAGAGCGAGCGAGTTCCTTCTGGCATTGCGCGAGATCTTTTTCGGAAGACTCTATGAGCATTCCAAGAGTCTTGACGTCATCGGAAGGCGGTTGCGCACGGGATACATAGGCAGAATCCGTTGCCGCCGCCAAATCTTTGTCGCACACATCCAACTGGGAATTCAATGCATCCAGTTTGCGCGTAAGCTTATTGACCAGCATCTTTTTAAAAGCGGAGTCCGATGCGTTTTCTGCCTCCGCCCCTTCCGATACTGGTGCTGGAAGCTTCGACGACTGAATAATTAAAGCCTCTTCGGATTTCTTTGATAGCTTCCCTGCCATAGCCAATCCCAATAGTCCTACAAGAGCCGAAATAACGGCGGCATGAACTGGTTTCATCTGTCCCCCTTTGCGATTTTTTTGGATAAGTGAATTTCATATCGGGCCGGCTTCGTCGGAGAGAATGTGAAAACCCGTGTCGCATATCCGGGTTTGGAGGCTTTGACTAAATAAGATGTTTTCTCTTTCATCTTCACAAAGGCAATGCCTGCCGAACCTATAACTTTACCGTCCACCTCAATTTTCGCCTGAGATGGCACGGTATAAAATGCGATAGGAAAATAAACTTCAGAGATGGCCGATGCATTTCTTTCAATCGTGCTCGGCGCAGGATAGCCGCTCTTGTTGGTATATTTGTAAATGGCAAAGAGACAGATTAGCAAACCTATCGAAATATATTCTTTAAATCTGAATGCAAAAGTGCTCGCGAAATCGTTCGCCGCTGCGGCCCTTGTGACAGTTTCCCCACTTGTTTCTTCCGGCAGAGTCGAAACGAAAACAGGAATATTTACAGGCTCTGGCGTCTGCAGTCTTCGTATTTCGCTCAAGGAAAGTTCATAGTCTCTGCGAAAGTACTTAACTTTCAAAAGATAAGATATTTCTTCCGACGAAAATTGCGGAGCAAGTTGATTTAAAAGCCGTTGCAAGTCCCTAGCTAAATCAGATGCATATATGTATCTTTGTTTGGCATCATGATGCAGCAGTCTTCGCAAAACCGGCTCAAGAGGTCCCCACATCGAACAGTCAATATTTTCCAATCGATAATTACTAACCACATGATAGAGATCATTGACTGAGTTTCCCGAAAAAAAGCGGCTGTTGCTCAGCATTTCCCAAAAAATGACTCCTAAAGAAAACAGGTCACTTCGTTGGTCTATGTCCTCGCCCCGCATTTGTTCGGGACTCATATAGGCGAATTTTCCCTTGATAACGCCATGCTGGGTTTGTGTTGTTGAAACTCCCTTGGCGATGCCAAAATCGATGATCTTCACTTCGCCCTCATACGTGAGCATAATATTATGCGGGCTGAGATCCCGATGAATAAGACTCAAAGGTGCACCCGTTACGGGATCTGGAACTCTTGCGAGATAGGCCAACCCTTCGGCCACCTTCTTAACGATATAGAGAATAACCGGGATCTTTAGAAATTCAGTTTTGCCTCGCAGTACGCGAAGGAGATCGCGCAGTGAAACCCCGTGAATGTATTCCATCACTAAATAGGCGCGGGACTCCACAAATCCGAAATCAAAAGTCTGAACGATATTCTGGTGATTTAAACAAGCCGCCACTTTCATTTCGTCAGTGAACATTATGCTCATCTCAGGACTGTCGATAAGATCTGGAATGGTCCTTTTAAGCGCAACAATCTTGCCCTTTAAAGTTTTTGACCTCGCTAGATAAATCTCCGCCATCCCGCCAGTCGCAAGCAGTTTTAACAAATCGTAAGAGCCAATGCTTTGAAGTTCACTCATAAATATTATTCGGTTTTACAAAGACAGATCTGGATATTCGATATTCTTTTATTGTTCTGGAAATTATAGAACGCGGGTCCCTTTTTATTTGCGACTCTAATTACATATCTCGGCAGAATAGACTCGCAATGATTTAATCGAAAAATCAACAGGAACACCAACGACGTCACGCAGGTAACTCAGTTCCTTACGTGTTCTGGCGGCGGCACTTAAGGCGATCCTGTACGTCACCCGCCCCGTTGGATCTCCTTCTAAATATACTCCTCGTCCACATTGATAGCCTTTGCATTCAAAGGTCGTCGTGACCTCAAAAACACAGGCGGCGGAAGGACTGTTGCAGGGGTTTCCTAAAATATCGTATCGTTGCGGGGACGAAGTCATTCCCGAAAGAGCCGCTCCGGTAATATCCCGTAAAGAGAATTCCACGACTCTATTTTCCAAACACGTATTCACTCCGCAAAAGCAGTTTTTGAGATAAGTCATACTTGCAGCCGTTCTCTTCAGAGCTACAGCGTTCGCGGCACTGAATCTTAAACTGTTAATCAGAGCCATCCGTGTGGAATCAGCATTGAGCCTCACCTGTTCTTGCGATGACTGCAGTAAAAAAGAAGACACCCCTAATGCCAAAGCCGAGACGATGGATAAGCTTATAAGAACTTCCACCAAGGTGAATCCCGACGAAGTCCTAACAAGAACACTCATAGATGTATTCCTTTACGTTGATTCTTTCTCCTCTATTTCCCTGAAAGCATGGAGGAAAAAACGGCAGTTCTTTGTCGCAATTAATTGAGCACGCCTCTTTGGGTTGCCAAAGACACGTATTGGTGTTGCCTCCACCCGCGGGGACGGGATTATAAGCGTAAGATTGAGGCAACAAAATCGTTTCGGGATTTTCTGTGTTTCCGTAAGCAACGAGAACATCGTACAGTCCCTCACTTGCAGCCGGAGCCCGACAGGATAACGACAAATTGGCTTGGGCTATAATCGGACAGACCTGACCGCCAATATATACCTGATTGACATCCATCAGACCGCCTCCCTGAAAAACAATTTCTTCGCCACCGGTTACAAAACCGACGTTGGGTGAAAAACTGCTGATCTGGACGCAAAGACTGTTTTCCAAAGCATAATTGCGTATGGACTTTGCCGTTATGTCTATGTCGGGACCTTTTACTTCGGGCATCGGCCCTAGTCCCGAAATGTCTTTATTGGCGATAGGTTTTAGAGAGTAGCTGATTCTCAAAACAGGATCACTGTCAGTCATGGCACTGGCATCGCCACAGTTTGTCCCAATACATGTAAATTGGGCTGTCGCCTGCAGAATACATCCTTCTTGATCCTGATCACATCTGTCGCCCTGAGTGTTGTAGTAACGAGGTGCCGCCAAGGTTCCTGCGAGTGGAACACCGCTGACGTCATAAATCCCAACGTCGTATTTCACATTGGTGGCACAGTTCGATTTGCCACACACGCAGGAAACGAGCTGACTATTCGTTCCTTTTTTCCTATTCTCCAACGCGCTTTTATTCATCGCTATAAAATTACCTGAACTGAAGCGAATATTATTGATGGCCATCAACCGCATCGACTGCACTGCCGCTCGCTTGGAATTGTAATAGCTGTCTTTAATAACAGAAGCCATGCCAACACCCACAATCGTCGAAAGGGCAAGGACAATAACTGTTTGAACTAAGCTGAAACCCTTTTGTGATGAGAATGTCATACTATTCCCATCACGGCTCGCATCTAAAGGTTGATCCACAGACGGAAACTGTCGTTCCTACGGGGGAACAACTTGTGTTAGGAGTTGGTGCGCCCGTACACGGTCCTAGCACGGCGGCGAGACTCCATTTACCCATTTGTACTTCAGTCTCCGCAGGCGGAGGTGGAGGAGGAGGTGGTGGTGTTGAAAAAGGCCCATCTGACTTCGTTGTCGGGCCTTGTCCTGGCTCCGACGTGCTTTTAGCACGCCTGCGCTGCGGGAAGGCCCTCCGCCTTGCATCTGGACCTTTTTGAACAGCCTTTGTTTCTTTGTATCAGGAGCGAAATGTGGCTTGGATTAATAAATACTTGAGTGATTCTGACCTTAAAAAAATTGAAGAGACTATTTCTCGCGTGGAGGAATCTACTTCTGGTGAGATTGTTCCTGTCATCGTCAAAAAATCTTCGACAGTGGGGCATGTTCCTTTGACGCTGACTTTGTTGATCACGCTTCTTTTGGTGATTGTAGAATTGCCGTTCAGTGATTGGTTGTGGGTGACGCCGTGGGTGTGGTTGTGGCTTCCGCTGCTTGTGGTGATTTATTATTTCTCCCAGTTACTTTCGCGTTTTCACTGGATTCAAAAAGTTTTCGTGCCGGAAAAAGATGAAGTCGCGCAAGTTCATCAGCGTGCGCATTTGGAATTTTATCTCAACAGAATACACCGCACGCACGCGGGCACCGGCGTTTTGATCTTCGTTTCTGTGATGGAGAAAAAAGCCGTCGTGTTGGCGGATGAGGGTATCTCATCCAAACTTCCAAAAGAAACCTGGGACAAGGTTTTGCAGAACCTCGGCACAAAACTTCACAAAGGCGAATGGACGCAAGGTTTTGTCGAAGCCATCGAAAGCTGCGGCGACCACCTCAAAACCCATTTCCCCATCGGCGTTCCCGGCCACAACGAACTAAAAAATCATCTAATCGTAAAAGACTAGAAAAAAAGAGTGGTGCAGTCGGCAGTTGTGCCCGCGGTAAAAAAACGCCGGTGGCGTTTTTTAGTGCGGAGCATGCGCGAGGCTCTTGCCGCGAAGGCGGCAAATGTCGAGCGCTTAGGAAAAGTGCGCTCAATGCGCGCTTTTCCGCGTCCTGACGTAGCAAACGACAAAGATCAAAGACGGAATTTCCAACAGAAGAAGTAAGAAAGAAGTGGTGCAGTCGGCAGGACTCGAACCTGCAACCCCTTGGTTCGAAGCCAAGTGCTCTATCCATTGAACTACGACTGCATAGAGGCCCTCAGATTAGAAGGTGCCGCATAAAAATGCAAGGATTTGGTCGTTGGGAAGCGCTTTCGCGTGCAGTCACCGAGGTTGCTTGCAAAGCGCATTCGTGGATATGCTGCGTTTATGGAATATTTCACTCTAAAAAACGGCTTTGTCCTCATCGTTGCACTCATGCATTTTTATTTTCTCTATCTTGAGATGTTCCTCTGGACGAAGCCTCAAGGCATGAAGGCGTTTCGCATGAACGCGCAGCAGGCGCAAAGCACGGCGGTGCTCGCGGCGAATCAAGGTCTCTATAATGGATTTTTGGCGGCGGGACTTCTCTGGTCGATATTTCACCCGAACCCCGAGTTCTCTTACCAGGTAGCCGTGTTTTTTCTGACATGTGTGATTGTGGCGGCAATCTACGGCGGATATTCCGTCGGCAGAAAGATCCTTTACATCCAAGGTCTTCCAGCAACAATCGCTTTGATCGTGACGATTCTTTCTTAGTTATTTGCGGCGGGATTTGAGTTCGTGACCCACTTCGACGATGGATTCGATGGCGGAAATCAAGCGCGCGCCCAAAGGCGTCAGGCTGTACTCGACGGTAGGTGGACTTGTCGGAACTTCGTTACGAAGCAAAACGCCGTCGGCCTCCATTTTCTTTAGTCGAGTCGTCAAAACTTTGGCAGAGACTTTGCCAATATCATTCTTCAACTCTGAAAAACGGCGCGGACCTTCACGCAAGTACCAAATAATATTGGGCGTCCAAGCTCCGCCAATAAAACTCATGCATGTTGTAAGAGGACAAGCGGGCCGGGGAGGTTGCACTTTGCTTTTACGTCTTGGAACCATATGTCACCTTCGAGTTACCGTTTGGTAACGACATTATTGGTTACCAAAGGAAACTAACTTCCTTGATGTTAATAGAAGTGTTAGGCTGATTTCAAGTGAAGGAGTAAAAAATGGCTTGGAATCAAACATCTCTCACTAAAACCCTCGGACTTCGCTATCCCATCATTCAGGGACCTTTTGGCGGAGGTCTCTCTTCCGTTTCTCTTCTTGCGAAAGTTTCAAATCTTGGCGGACTTGGCAGCTATGGCGCTCACTACATGACGGCCGAGCAGATTCAAGAGTTGTGTAGAGAAGTTCGCAGCACGACAAAAAATCCTTACGCGATCAACTTGTGGGTTTCCGATCACGATGAAGGAGTTGATAAATTCACGAAAGAAAAATTCGAGGCGCATCTCAAGCGCATGCTGCCGTTTTATAAAGAACTTTCCGTGCCGGTTCCCGAGATGCCGTCCAGCTATGGGCAAAAGTTCGTAGATCAAATTGATGTTTTGATCAAAGAAAAACCTCCGGTGATCAGTTTCGTTTATGGTGTTCCTGACTCGGCAATCTTGCAAGAGTGTCGTAAACAAGGAATCAAAACAATCGGTACAGCGACAACGGTCGAAGAAGGTTTGCTTTTGGAAAAAGCGGGGATCGACGTTGTTGTCGCTTCAGGTTTTGAAGCCGGAGGACACCGCGGTTCATTCGTGCAATCCGCAGAAAAATCTTTGACGGGAACTTTCTCGTTAGTCCCGCAGATGGCCGAGAATCTTAAAATACCTTTCGCTGCTGCAGGCGGAGTCGCCAACGGAAAAGGCATCGCTGCCGCGTTGACTTTAGGAGCTCAAGGCGTGCAAATCGGCACAGCCTTTTTAGCGTGCGAAGAATCTGCCGCTGCGAAATTTCATCGCGAAAAATTACTTTCCAAAGGCGCGGCGGGAAGAACCGTGCTTACGCGCATCTTCACGGGGCGTTTGGCTCGCGGAATTGAGAATCGTCTTGTGCAAGATCTTGATACGATCAAAGATGATTTGCCTCCGTATCCAATTCAGTCATGGTTCACGGGGCAATTTAAGAAAGCGGCGATTGATCAGGGACGCTCTGACATGATGTCGTTGTGGGCAAGTCAGTCTTACCCACTTCTTAAACACAAAACGGTCGATGCGTTGTTCCGCTCCTTGATCGAAGAAACTAGCGCGTATCAAGGGGCAGCGGAATAATATCCGTTTCCCCTGGCACTTGTGGAAAGCTTCCGTCACGCCACGCTTGTTTGGCCTGTTCGATTTTTTCTTTCGAAGAAGAAACGAAGTTCCAATAAATGTGACGCGGTTCAGGGAAAGGTTTTCCACCAAGAACCACAAAGTGGGTTTCTTGATTCGCGGTTGCTTTCAGCGTTGAACCTTGCTCAAGCACGACAAAATCATCGAGCAGAATTTCTTTATCGCTATCTAAGCTCAAGCTTCCTTTAAGAATGAAAAACGCCAGTTCTTGATCTTCAGGATCAAAGGCAAACTGTTGGCCTTTTTGCAAACGTACATCCATGAAAAAGAGCGGTGAACGAACGTCCACAGGAGAGCGTTTACCAAATGCGGATCCGGCCACCAAAGCCACTTCGGCATCACCGACACGGAAGCGTGGAATGCTTTCTTCGGGATGATGATCAAACGCAGGCTCGCAGTCTTCCTGATCTAAGGGAAGCGCCACCCAAAATTGTAACAGGTTCAGGCGATGTGCTTTTCCGATAATCTCCGGCGGCATGCGCTCAGAGTGCGAAATCCCTTTTCCCGCAGTCATCCAATTCACGTCGCCGGGAGCTAACACTTGTTTGTTGCCGAGGCTATCGTGATGCAAGACTTTGCCCTCAAGGAGATAACTCAAGGTTGAAAGACCAATGTGAGGATGAGGACGAACATCCATGCCGTCTCCTGCTACAAAGTCTGTCGCAGGGAAATAATCGAAGAAAATAAAAGGCCCCACCATGCGTTTCTTCGCGTAAGGAATCAGACGATGAACCTGAGCACCACCTAATGAGATAAGGCGCGGTGCAATCTCCATAAGAATACTATTTTGTGTAGAACTCATAATAAGGCCTCTTTTAAATTGTCATCACTCATGTTATCTTAAACCAATTTATCTATTGAAGAAAAATATTAGGAGTAGCATGAAAACAAAAAAAGAAATTGTTGAGAACTGGTTGCCTCGCTACACAGGCGTACCGCTTAATGAATTTGGTCAGTATATTTTGCTCACAAACTTTGGCAATTACGTCAAAATGTTCGCGCAGCAGTTCGACGTTCCAGTGAATGGTCTGGATAAACCTATGCAGTCTGCCACGGCTGAAAACATCACAATTATCAACTTCGGTATGGGAAGTGCGCTGGCAGCGACGTGCATGGATCTGCTTTCTGCAGTGAATCCCAAGGCCGCTTTGTTTTTGGGAAAATGCGGCGGTCTTAAAAAGAAAAACCAACTCGGCGACTTTGTTCTGCCTATCGCGGCGATTCGTGGTGAAGGAACAAGTAACGAATATCTTCCTGCAGAGGTTCCGGCTCTTCCTTCGTTCCGTTTGCAAAAAGCGGTCTCTGCGACAATTGCAAAACACAAATGCGACTACTGGACGGGGACAGTTTATACAACGAACCGTCGTGTGTGGGAGCATGATGAAGCTTTCAAAGATTATTTGACGAAAACACGTGCTATGGCTGTCGACATGGAAACGGCGACGATCTTCCTCACGGGCTTTGTGAACGAGATTCCTCGTGGTGCTTTATTGCTCGTGTCTGACAACCCGATGATTCCGGAAGGCGTGAAGACGGAAGAAAGTGATAAAAAAGTCACTTCGTCATTTGTAGAGAAACATCTCTCTATCGGCATTGATGCCCTTCGTGAACTTCGCGACTCTGGTGAGTCTGTGAAGCACTTGCGTTGGGATTGATTTCGTACAAAGAAATGCGCCACCACTTTCCATAAGACGGGCAGGTCGACTAGCTTTTTGCGAGGAGGCCTGCATGTTGAAATGGATCTTGTTAGTGTTTACAGTTCTTTCATTATCTCACGGAATTGCCGGAGCCCAAGGTCTGCCGCGACCTCTGCCTGATGATCCCTACCCGCAAATTCCACCAGAACAAGAGCCTCCGCCGCGAGTGGAGGTTCCGTACACATTAGGTGGCGGAGAAACAGGGCGGTTTACTGGGAAGTCTCACGATTTTTACCCGCGGGCGGACCTGAATCAGGTTCTCAAATTGCGAATTGTCGGTGGCCGAGAGAACATTCAGATTAAGGAAGTTCGCATTTGGTACGCCGATTATGGTGGTGAGATTTCAGAGCGCTCATTAGAGGGAGATTTGCGTTCGGGCCGCGCGAGAGAAGTTTATCTCGGCGGACGACCAGTCTATCGCATTTCGATTAAAGCATCGCCGATTTACTTTTGGAAAAAGCCCGGAAGTTTTCGCGTGGATATCGTTGCTGTGAGATAACAGTGCCTAAAATTTGACCATGAAAAAGAACTATGGAAAGTAAAAAACGTTTCCATTTTTCCCGGCCGTTTTTCTTATTTTCACCTTTTTTCATGCAATTAACATATTGTGTCATTTTAAAATTTGCGATATAACTGGGCCCACTTTGAATCACATACCTATTGAAGCACATTTTGGGGAGGCTCGCTTTGATCAATCCAGGCACTAACATGCACGCTGATGAAATGATCGACTCTGACTT